>JABAAB010000014.1 GCA_014238945.1 Lysobacterales bacterium | reverse complement strand
GAGGATGGCTTCGAAGAACCTGAACTTTGAATCGTGCCCGCCGGCATCAGGTTTTCCAGTTCCGTATGTTGACCGCACGCATGATAAAATATGGCCAAGTCAAACGATCCTCTGACAGCCACTTGCACTACTGGAAAACAAACCGATGAAACGCCTCATATTTGATGAAGATCACGAAATGTTTCGCGACTCCGTGCGGCGCTTTATGCAGTCCGAGATCGCACCGCATGTGGATCAATGGCGTGAAGACGGGGCCTGTGATCCATCTGCCTTTGTAAAGGCCGGCGAAATGGGTCTGCTGTGTATGTGGGCAGATGAAAAATACGGTGGTGCCGGAATTGAAGACTTCCGTTTCGAGCAGATCATCATTGAGGAAACCATCCGTCACGGTGACATCGGTCTGTTCCTGACCCTGCACAGCCGTCTGGTTGGTCCGTATATCGGTCGGCTGGGCAGCGAAGAATTGAAAGCCCGGCTGCTGCCAAAATGTATCAGCGGCGAAACCATACTCGGAATCGCCATGACCGAACCCGGAGCAGGCAGCGATCTCGCCGGTATCAAGACCCGCGCCACCCGTGATGGTGATGACTGGCTAATCAGTGGTTCCAAGACCTTTATCTCCAACGGCATCAATGGTGGTGCCTTTATTGTTGCCGCGCGAACCGTGGCGGATCGGCCCCACGGGATCGGCCTGTTCGTGGTCGAGGCGGGTATGAAGGGTTTCGAGCGGGGCCGCAACCTGAAGAAAATGGGTCTGAAAACCCAGGACACTGCTGAACTGTTCTTCGATAACGTGCGGGTACCGGCCCGAAACGTGCTGGGTGACCCTGAAAGAGGTTTTTACAGCCTGATGCACCACCTGGCAGAAGAACGCCTGATCAGCGCCGCCCAGGAGGTCTCCCACGCCCAGGTAGCCTTCGATCTGACACTGGACTATATCCTGGAGCGAAAAGCCTTTGGAAAGCCCATAGCAGCCTTCCAGAACAGCCGCTTCAAGATGGCCGAGATGCGTGCTGCACTGGATATCACCCAGACTTTTATCGACCAGTGCGTGCTGCTGCACAACCAGGGTGAGTTAACCGCGGAGATCGCTGCCGAAGCAAAGCTGATTGCAAGTGAACTGGAATCGGACGTGATGGACAACTGCGTGCAGTTACACGGTGGCGCAGGGTACATGAGCGAATACCGGATATCACATATGTTCACCGACGCCCGGGTTTCACGTATCTATGCCGGCAGCTCGGAAATCATGAAAGAAATCATCGCCCGCAGTATTGGTCTTGATGAACGCAAGTTGCTGGCTAAGTAACAACATTAAACCCAAAAGTTCATAACGAACCGTCATCCCAGGGCAAGGAATAACGGAACCCGGGACCCGCCCTTGCTCTTGGTCTTGGTCTTGGTCTTGGTCTTGGTCTTGGTCTTGGTCTTGGTCTTGCTCTTGCTCTCCCCGTTCAAGGGTGCCGAGGAAGGAGGCGCGACTGGCATGAATGGCCATGGATGGCCATTCAAGCGCCGCACGGATCAGGATGATCCGTCGAACCGCTGCCACCAAGTAACGAGAGACGAGGTTCGTCGCGCAGCGACCACCCGCCCCGGGGTGCACTTTTTTTTGGTTACTTTTGTTTGTGCAAGCAAACAAAAGTAACTCGCGAAGCAATAACAAATCGCCAAGAGACTCCCGAAACGCTATGACGCAGGCAGAGCCCAAAGTTTCAAAGCACACCCGTAACAAGTGAAATACCCACACCAAAAAGAAGTACCCCCACCAGAGTCCGAACACTGGTCATCTTAACCTTGTGCAGAAATTTCTTACCGATCAGGACACCACAAAACGCAGATACCGCACCGGTTATCACCAGCGGCCAGGCATTGAATTCATCTGCACTGCCACCAGCGTAGGCGAACAGGGCCACATATACTGATACCCGGGTCAGATCGACCAGGAATCCGATCACGGCATTGCTGCCGACAAATCGCTCGGAGGTCAGACCGGACTTGGCGAGGAATGCCGACCTCAAGGCACCCTGGTGCCCGGACAGCCCACCGAAAAACCCGGAAAGCAATCCTCCCAGTGGCAGGTAGCGCCGGTCAAACTCCAGCCGGCGAAAACGCGGTATCAATTCAAACAGGGCAAAACCGATCATCAGCAGACCAATGGTCAGTTTGACCGGTGTGATCTCAAACACCATGTTTTCGGTGGAGGTGATCACCACCCGGGTGCCGGATTGGGCAAACCATCCCAGTGCAAGCGCACCAAGTACAGCCGCTGCAATCGCCGGAAGACCAAATTTCAGCACCACTTCGCGGTCAGCATGACGACCCAACAGGGATATCTTGAAAACATTATTGGCCCCATGAACCATGGCCGTTGCCACTACCGCCATTTCGACCGGAAAAAAAAGCGCAAATACGGGCAACATCAGGGTACCAAGCCCAAAACCGGAATACATGGTCAGACCGGCTGCGATCAAAGCTGCAGCCGCAACGGCGAGGTAGGCGGTCATCAGCTCTCAGAACTTTTTGAAAAAGCTTCCACCTGCCGCCAGACACGTAACAGGTTACCGCCCAGAATCTTGGCGATGTCCTCTTCGGTATAACCCCTGCGCAGAAATTCGGCCACCAGGTTGGGATATTCGGATACATCTTTGAGACCGGTTGGAAGACTGTCACCCACACCGTCGAAATCGGAACCCAGTCCCACGTAATCAACACCCACGAGTTTAATCACGTGGTCGAAGTGGTCAGCGACTTCGGCCAATGTAGCGTACGGATAAGGGTTGTCACGCCGGTAGTCCTTTGCGAACTGTTTGACCTCGGGCGCGTCTTCGTCAAAGCCGTTTTCTTCTGCCCAGTTTTCGCTCAGTTGCCAATATGCCACCGAGTATTCATTGGCCACGGCAGTTAGAAAAGATGAACCCCAGTTGATCTGGATAACACCGCCATTTTTTGCCAGTGCGATGATCATCTCGTCACTCATATTGCGTTCAAAACCGGGGGTGAAATGACGTGCCGACGAATGCGAGGCGATGACGGGAACTTCAGTGGTCTCCAGAGTCTGCCAGAAGGCATCATCCGATACGTGAGAGATATCCACCATGATACCGGCCCGGTTCATTTCCGCTACCACCTCGCGGCCGAAGGGACTGAGCCCGCCCCACTGTCGGTTTTCATCGTAGGACGAATCGGAAATCTGGTTGCTGAGCGAGTGGGTCAGCGTGATGTAACGTATTCCACGGTCAGCAAAATGGGCCACGTTTTCGATCTTGTGATCAATCGGTGAACCATTCTCCATACCCAGGGCCAGACCAATCCGACCACTGCGCATGGCTTCCTCGGCATCCGCGACCGAGTGCACCATCATGAACTTGCCCGGTGCCCGTCCGGCCAGTGCCTCTACGGAATCAATCAACTGATTCGCCAGTTGAAAACTGCCACCCCCCTGCTCCATTTCAGCCGGTGTGTAAATGGACATGAATGGCAGGTTCAGACCACCCTGTTTGGCACGCGGATAATCGAACTGGCCATCCGTTGCCACAGCGGTGACATCAACCCAGGCCTTCTCCAAACGGTAAGGCACATCAATGTGTGTATCGGTTAACAGGTAAGCCTGTACCAGATCCCTGGCCCGCTTGTCCACATCCTCCAACTCCGCCGACACGGCCACGCCTGCCCAGCTCAACATCATTGTCAGGCACAGTGGCAAGGGTAAAACCACAAATGTTCTGCTGGTTATTTTCACGACTTAATTACCTTCGTTATCAGTCAGCAACTCGTAATCGAGCATCTTATCATCATCAAATATCCAGCGACCCTGGAAACGCTCGCCACGGATCAACATCGGTAACCAGATGCGGTCGTCTTCCCACATCTGGTCATACGGTATCTCGTCCAGCGCCACCCACAATGGTTCGGCCTCGGCAGATTCGGTGGGTACCCCTTCAAATTCCGACGTACGGTATACCCAGACATGGATTGAGTAACCATCCACAAACTGGAACCTGTGCTGACCGCAATAGCTCAAATTGGTCACCGTGATGCCAAGTTCTTCCTGGCACTCCCGCACGGCGCAAGTCTCTGGGCTCTCACCCTTCTCAACCTTGCCACCGGGGCCATTGACCTTGCCCTTTCCCAGACCGGTCTTCTTGTTGATCAACAGGATCTGGCCATCACGGATTACAAATACCAGGGTGGCGGGGTCCCTGGCCTGCCAGTTGTTCCAGTCAACATCGGACAACCGGTTCACTGCCCGGTGCGCTCCGTTGTATCATCGTTGTCACCATTGGGTGTCGACAGTCGCTCCCTGGCAGCACCCATATAACGCGCAAAGGATGTCTCGTCATTCTCTGCAACCGCCTTGGCCAGATCATCGAGGATCCTGCGGAACTGTCCCGTCACCTCGGCGGTATTTACATTGCCCTGCTGGATTTCATAATACAGATGTGGATTTTCACAAACGACCTGGGTTGCAACATTCAACTGGGCGTTAAAGGTCGAGCTTGATATCTTCTTCAACAACGGTACCGCCTCACCGCTTTCGGCCAGGGTACTGGCAAAGGCTATATTAACCAGGTGGGACAGACCCAGCACCCAGGCCATGACCTCATCGTGTTCCTGCAAACTCAGTTCAACACAATCGGCTGCTGTATGTGCAAACAGCGCGCGTGCCTCAGCCAGCGCTTCGCTGTCACCCATGTCCACAAAAAGAATATGACGACCGGACAGACCGATCTCGTCCGGCCCGAACATCGGGTGTACCGAGCACACACGACAGCCGGCCTTGCGCAAAGCATCCAGACCCTCACGCATGGGGCTTTTCAAGGAACCGATATCGAAAATCAGGCAACGGGGTTTCAGGTCTGCCAGACGCAGCAGGATGTCGTTGCTGGGTCGCAACGGTACGGCAACGACCACCAGGTCGTAGTCCTGAACCACGGCCTCCCAGTCACCGACCAGATGGAACCCGGTGGTCTTTTCGGCAGGGTCGGCCACATCAACGATATAACCAACCATGTCCAGGTAACGCGACATCCACACACCCATCCGTCCCAGGCCACCGATGACCAGCGCCCGTCTGCCCTGGCCGTGATCGGACTGGGTCAGTTTATGGGTCTCCTGGTTGCCCAATGAATGATGGATCAGGGTTTCGAGTATATCCCGCGCCAAACCACCGGCAAGACCCAGTGATTCCGCCCGCGCCATACCTCGTTCGATAACCTCGCGTTCACGCTCGAAATGACGTAACGGCAAGCCGGTCTTGAGCTTGTGTTCGGCTATGGTGGTAACCACAGCCTGGCGTTCTGCGATCAGGTCTACAATTCCGGAGTCGATGGCATCCAGCCGCTGACGCAGCTCAAGTAGTTCTGCAGCTGAAAGGGTCGACTTACTTGACATGAACTTTACAGAATTTGCGTTTACCCACCTGCAGGATTCCCTCGAACCCTCTGGCAAGCACCAGCGACCGGTCCGAAATTTTCTCACCATCAATTCGCACGCCACCCTGCTTGATCATGCGAAAGGCCTCGGAGTTACTGCTGGTCAACTTGCATCCGCTCAGGGCGGCAGCAATACCGATCCCCTGTGCACCGGCATCCAGTGTCTTTTCAGGAATATCCTCCGGCATGGCGCCACCACGAAAACGGGCAATAAACGTTTCCCGGGCGGCGTCCGCCGCCTTGCGGTCGTGGAATCGCTCTACGATTTCCTCGCAAAGAAGGAACTTGATGTCACGTGGGTTTTTACCTTCTGCCACCTGTAGTCTGAAGGATGCCAGTTCATCGTTGCCACGAAAACTGAGCAGGTCAAAATAGCGCCACATCATTTCATCCGAGATCGACATCAACTTGCCGAACATCTCGTCCGGTGTCTCGGTGATTCCCACATAGTTGTTCAATGACTTGGACATTTTTTGCACACCGTCGAGACCTTCAAGCAATGGCAAGGTGATGATGACCTGCGGTTTCTGTCCATAGTGCTGTTGCAGATGCCTGCCCACCAGCAGGTTGAACTTCTGGTCGGTGCCACCCATTTCAACGTCGGTTTTCAACATCACCGAATCGTAACCCTGCGCCAATGGGTAAAGCAGTTCATGTATACCAATGGGTTGCCCACTGCGGTAACGGTTTTCAAAATCATCACGTTCCAGGATACGTGCCACGGTGTATTTCGCCGCCAAGCGTATCATGCCCTCTGAACCCAGCGCGCTCATCCATTCAGAGTTGAAGCGTACCCGGGTCTTGTCGCGATCAAGCACCTTGAAAACCTGGGTTGCATAGGTCTCCGCATTTTCCCTGACCTGTTCCGGCGTCAGTGGTTTACGGGTCGCGCTCTTACCGGTGGGGTCACCGATCATGCCGGTAAAGTCACCGATCAGAAATGTCACTTCGTGTCCCAGGTCCTGGAACTGGCGCATCTTGTTGATCACCACCGTATGGCCGATATGCAGATCGGGCGCCGTGGGGTCAAAGCCGACCTTGATACGCAACGTACGGCCCGATTCAAGCTTTTGTTGCAGGTCCTCGACCTTGATGATCTCTTCAGTGCCGCGGCTGATCAATCCGAGCGCTTGTTTTACATCTGTCATAGTTCTGTCCGCTTGTTGTGGCAGCCCATACCCTGGGTAACATGGTTTGCATTGTATTGCCTTGTTCCCCGGGCCTCCACCCCCATGACCAAATTCAGACGTCAATATTGACCAATCAGTCACCTGTCGTTAAGGTTCGCACTAGCGCTCTGCCAACCGAATGCCCAACAGCCATGATGATCAGTTACCCGTATGCACATTAGAACCCTGTTTTCAATCCTGACAATCAAGCTGCTTGCCTATTTTGACCTGGCCGTGCAACTGGTTCGCGACCCCGGTATTACCAGGACCCGCATGCTGGTGTTTGCCTTGACCCTGATTTTATTCGGTATCTCAATGGGTGGTCTGGACACAAACAATGATGAGGGCAATTCAAGCCACACAGTGGTTGATTTGAGTCTGCCTGACCGGCAGGATTTCCAGCCCACTGACAGTGGCGGAACAGCAGGTGCAAGCATGGCTGAAACCATGACCGGCAAAAGCAGCCAGGTCGAACCCTGGGACACTGTCACGGTGCGTCCTGGTCAGTCACTGGACAGCATTTTCCAGCAACAGGGTTTCAGTGCCAAAACGCTGCACGACATTTTGTCTGTGAGCAAGGAAACCGGCAATCTGAAGAAAATTCGCCCCGGTGACCTGTTTGAATTCCAACGTCTGGATGACGGCTCGCTCAAACGCATGCGTTATGCTGTCAATGAAGCCAATTACCTGGTTGTTGACCACGACGGTAAACGTGCTTTTGCCAGCACCCTGCCCCGCGCAATCTCAACACAGATCCATGAAACCAGTGGCAGCATTGATTCTTCCCTGTTCCTGGCAGGAAAACAGGCAGGCCTGAAAGACGCCATGGTGATGGAACTGGCCAACCTGTTTGGCTGGGATATCGATTTTGTACTCGACATCCGCAAGGGTGACCGATTTTGCCTAATGTATGAGAAGGTATACCGGGATGGCCAATTTCTGCGTGACGGTGAAATTATTGCTGCAACCTTCTTCAACCAGGGAGAGAAATTTCAAGCCATACAATTCGAGACCGAAAACGGCAGCCAGTATTTTTCACCTGACGGTAAGAATATGCGCAAGGCCTTCCTTCGCGCCCCGTTGAATTTCTCTTATATCTCTTCAAATTTCAATCCCAAACGCTATCACCCGATTCTGAAAAGGGTCAAGGCTCACAACGGCATCGACTACCGTGCACCCAAGGGCACACCGGTATATACCGCGGGTGATGGCAAGGTCATCCGCTCGGCGTACGATAAATACAATGGCCATCACGTCTTCGTCCAACATGCCAACAGTATTGTCACCAAGTACCTGCATTTCACCAACCGCACGGTCAAGCAAGGGCAACGGGTGAAACAGGGACAGGTGATCGGTTACGTAGGCGCTACCGGTCTGGCCCAGGGGCCCCACCTGCATTATGAATTCGTTGTCAATGGAGTACACCGGAATCCGCGCACCGTTTCGCTACCCAAAGCCGACTCGCTCAGCGGGTCACAGCTGGCCGATTTTCACACGACAGCAGCACCCATGCTGACCCAGCTCAGCAGACTGGAATCGGCTTCCATGTACGCCGGAACCAATTCCCGGTAGTGCCCGGGGTTCCGGATCGGAAATAGCATGAAAAGTGAACATTATATCGGCATGTTGTCCGGCACCAGCAGGGATGGTGTCGATGCGGTGCTGGCTCACTTCAATGGCGATTCCATGCACATCATGCATGCCAAATGTGTGCCCTATCCCACGGCGATCAAGCTGACACTGGATCAACTCATTGAATCCGCTGCGCCTCCTGACCAGGAGATGAGGGAGTTGCTGGATGAAAACCTGGGGCGGTTTTTTGCACGTGTTGCCCAGGACCTCGTACGGGAGGCCGGAATGGAGATGCGTGACATAAAGGCCATTGGCAGCCATGGACAAACCGTGTGGCATGACCCCGATGGTTCCCCACCTGTTTCCGTTCAACTGGGTAAACCCGGATTGATCGCCAGGGGTACCAATACCACCGTGGTGGGAGATTTTCGAAGTGCCGACATGCGCGCCGATGGCCAGGGTGCACCCCTGGCCCCATTGTTACATCAACAACTGTTCAGCAGCGATAAAGAAGACCGGGCGGTATTGAACATCGGTGGTATTGCCAACCTAACCCTGTTACCCGCCAATGGTGAGATAGGCGGTTTTGATTGCGGACCCGGAAACTGCCTGCTGGATTTATGGACCAACAGACACCTTCACAAGAGTTATGACACCAATGGGAATTGGGCCGCAAAGGGCACCATGGACCAGCACTTGCTGACCCGCATGCTGCAGGATCCATATTTCAGCCGTCCGGCCCCTAAAAGCACTGGTCTTGAGTATTTCAATTCCACCTGGCTGAGCGAAATGACCAGCGGTATTGCGACCGAAGCCGTGGATGTGCAGTCAACCCTGGTGGATCTGACCGCACACAGCATAGCCCGCAGTTTGGCTGACAGCGGTGAGCCTGCCCGCTTGCTGGTCTGTGGTGGCGGTGTCAATAATGCCTTTCTGATGCGCAAGATCAGGGACGCAATTCCCAGGGTCGTGGTCGAACCTACCAACTGGTACGGGGTGCATCCCGACTGGGTGGAGGGTCTCCTGTTTGCCTGGCTCGCCCGTGAACGGCTGAACGATTCCAGGCAAAACACTGCGCCGATTACCGGTGCGACCCGCGAGGTATTGCTCGGAGATGTGGTTACCGCGCCAGCAAGGAAACCCTGACTATGATTGCGGCGGTTGCGCCCGTTCCTCCTGCCAGGGTGCAACCTTGAACAACAACAACATGCCCGGAATGGCAACCAGTGTGCACACCATGAAGAACTGCGTATAGCCAATCGCCTCGATAATAAATCCCGTTGATGCGTTGGCAAAGGTTCGTGGTATCGCGATGAAACTGCTGAACAGCGCAAACTGGGTGGCAGTGAATGCCTTGCTCGTTTCTCTCGCCATATAGGCTGTCAGTGCAATGGCGCCGAGACCGACACCCAGGTATTCGGCACTCACCACCACGAACAAGCCCAGCGGGTGGTGGCCGACGGTGCTGAGCCAGACATAACCCAGTATCGAAAACATCTGGACAAAACCAAAGATCCACAGGGCCCGGTTGATACTCAGTTTCAACATTGCAATGCCACCAAGTATGCCCCCGGCGATAACGGACCACAATGCTGCAATCTTGGCGATCGAACCAATTTCCGTACGGCTGAATCCCATGTCAAGGTAGAACGGTGTCGCCAGTGCAGTGGCCATGTTGTCCCCCAGTTTATACAGGAACATGAATGCCAGTATGGCCAGTCCGGATTTGATTCCGTCGCGGGCAAAGAACTCAACAAACGGGTCCATGATCGCCTGTTTGAGGGTACCGGGTGCCAGCGCGTCATCACTGACTTCCCTGATGACCAGCGTGGTTACGATTCCCACAACCATGAAACCTGCCGTAATCCAGTACACCACCGCCCACGGCAGGTGGTCAGACAGTATCAATGCCAGCGAGCCCGGCACCAGGGAAGACAATCGGTAGGCGTTGACGAAAAATGAATTGCCCGTACCGAGTTCATCATCAGCCAACAGTTCCCTGCGGTAGGCATCGATCACAATATCCTGGCTGGCGCCAAAAACGGAGACCACGAACACCGTAGCAACGATCGCCTGCAGTGAGACGGCAGGATCAAAATGCCCGAGCGCTGCAATGGAAAACAGCAGACCAATCTGGGTAATCAGCGCCCAACCCCTGCGTCTGCCAAGGAAAGGCAGGGCGTAGCGGTCTATCAGCGGGGACCATGCAAACTTCCATGTATAGGGCAATGACACCAGGGCGAACAGCCCGATGGTTGCCAGGTCCACTTCATGGCTGCGCAGCCATGCCGGTACCAACTGGATCAACACGTACAAGGGTAATCCGGAAGTGAACCCCAGGAACACACAGGTCACCATCTTTCGGGTAAGCAGTATCTCCCGCCAGGGTCGTCGTGCGGAATTCAACTTTCGCTTACCGGAAAATCATAATCATAATCAATACGCAAAGGCGCATGATCTGAAAAACGCTCATCTTTGTATATCTCCACCGCATGTGCCGTGCCCGCTACACCCGCAGTGGCCACCTGGTAATCAATACGCCAACCGGTATTATTTGCCCACGCCTGACCCCGGTTGGACCACCAGGTATATTGGTGTTCACCAGGTTCGACCTGCCGGAACACGTCCACCATCCCCACCGGCCCGAATACTTCATCCATCCAGGCCCGCTCCTCGGGCAGAAAACCCGAGTTCTTCTGGTTGGGCCGCCAGTTCTTCAGATCGATTTTCCGGTGTGCAATATTCCAGTCGCCGCAAATGATATAGTCACGACCGTCCTGCGCCATGGCTTCCAGCAGTGGCCGTAAATAGTCCATGCTGCGGTACTTGATCTGTTGGCGTTCCTCTTTTGCAGAACCCGATTGCAGGTACAGGGAAATAACACTCAAGGTACCGAAGTCAGCCCTCAGCCAGCGTCCCTCGCAATCCATCACATCCCAACCAAGTCCAAAATGAACTTTGTCCGGCTTGTGCCGGGTATAGACGGCAACACCACTGTAGCCCTTGCGTTCGGCGTCATGCAGAAAACGATGATACCCGGGTGGTGAAAATACCGGGTCTGACAACTGGTGTTCCTGCGCCTTGGTCTCCTGGATGCAAACCACATCTGCATCCTGTTCTTGCATCCAATCGAAAAATCCCTTGCGTGCTGCCGCCCGGATGCCATTGGTATTCACTGTAATGATTCGCATGGTCTGATCGCTTTATTTGATTTTAGGTTGTCTTGCAGTTCCAATCACAAAACAAGCAGGCAGCATAACCGCATGCACCCTGCTTGTCATGAGCCCGATGTCATAAACAGCATTGCAGTGTGTTGACAGCCATACGATACTGGTACCCGGGCGTCCTGGATATCCGTCATGAACAATTATAAAAAACAGTTTTTTGAGCTCGCCATGACCGGCGATAACCTGAAATTCGGGGAATTCAAGCTGAAATCCGGACGTATCAGTCCCTATTTTTTCAACGCAGGTGGCTTCGACAACGGTGATGCGCTGGCGTTGTTGTGTGATTGCTATGCCAGTGCCATACGGTCATCGGGGGTCGAGTTCGATATGCTGTTCGGTCCTTCCTATAAAGGCATACCGCTGGCTGCAGGTATCGCCATCATGCTCAGTACACGACACCGGCGAAATGTTCCCTATGCCTACAACCGCAAGGAAGCAAAAGATCATGGCGAAGGCGGCACGCTGGTTGGCGCTGCCCTGAGTGGTCGCGTGCTGATCACCGATGATGTCATTTCAGCCGGTACATCGGTGCGTGAGTCCATCGGTTGGATTCATCAGGCGGGTGCCACTGTGAGCGGTGTGGCCATTGCACTGGATCGCCAGGAAAGAGGGGTGGGTGAGAAATCTGCAGCCCAGGAAGTGGAGAATGAGTTCGGTATCCCCGTTATCTCAATAGCCGGTCTGGATGATTTGATCGAGTTCCTTGAAAAACGGTCAGTTGCGGACATCGACATCCACGCCATGCACAGATATCGCAGTGATTATGGGGTATAGTTGGTACATGGAACCCTTATCACGGAAGATGACCAAAACCAGCCTCCTGCGTGCAACACCATGGTCCCGATGTCATGGCCGGCGCCCGCTTCAATTGAAAAACCCCGCTACGATCATTGTTCTCATGTTCGTCGCCCTGACAGTTGTTCCGGCAGCGGCAGATACGTACCGCTGGAAAGACAAGGATGGCAACACTCACTATGGTCGAATCGTACCACCGGAGTATGCCCACCTGCCTTATGATGTCCTGAACGACGCTGGCATTGTGATCGACCACGTCGATGACCCTACCCAGAGCGCAGACGCACACGCAATGGAGTTGGCGGAGGAAGTAGAGGAGAAAAAAAGGGCACCCCTGATTTCCGAAAAAGAACGCCAACTCGAGGCCGACCGCTTACTGGTCGTACAGTACGATTCCGAGGAGGAGATCCTGGATTTACTGGACAAGGAACTGGCACACCAGGAAACGGATAAAACAATCATCCGGCACTCCTTTACCAGTACAAATACGGCGATTCGGGAGCAGATCGGTCTGGCCGCTGATCAGCAACGCGCCGGTATTGAGGTCAACGAAGATAAACTGCTGGAGATCAAAAGGCTGTATGCGCGCCTGGACGTGGACAAAAGGAGACTGGAAGCTCTGGAAATAAAAGAACAAAAAATCCGTGATCGTTTTGAAGGCTCTCTCGAGCGTTACCGTTATCTGACCCGGGATAAAACACAGGATTCGGATCAGGGCTGATCATTATCCGCCGGCATGTCGCGCACCCACAATTCATGCGAAATAATTGATCATGTTTACCCGTTGCCCACAATGTAAATCGGTCCACCCGCTGACTGCATCATTAATCGCCTACGCCAGGGGTGCGGTCCGCTGTGGTGAGTGCAATAAAACCTTTGATTCCCTGGCCTTCCTGTTTGACCAGTGGCCGTCGGGACGAGCACATGGGCCAGCACGGGGCTCCAACACTGGTCCGCCGGTCATTGGCGGCAATTCAAAGTCCGCCTTGCCAGCGAGTGACACGGTGGCTGCAAAAAATGAAGTCAAACCAGCGCAGGATAAACCAGGCAGGCTTGCCTGGGGCCTGCTGGCGGCTGCAATGGTGATGATCACACTGGCCAATACGGCCTGGACCTTCCGGGAACCCCTGATCCGGGAACCGGAAATCAGGAGCTGGCTGCAACAAAATGGCTGGTTGCCCCTAGATCCCCAGGGCCTGGGCAAAGAACCGGGGCAAATTCTGCTGGTAAGCCGGGATATGCACACCCACCCGACACGCACGGGGATCCTGGTGTTAAGCCTGACCTTTGTAAACCTCGCGCAGCAGAGTCAGAATTATCCCGTTCTGGAAGTAACATTGATGGACGCCACCAGCCAACCCGTTGCCCGTCGTCAGTTCCAGCCCCGACACTATTTACGCCCTGGCGCCGACCTGGAGCGGGGACTGGCAAGGGATGTCTACCTGCCCGTTTTGCTGGAACTGGGTGACCCGGGACAGCAGGCCGTTGGCTTCGAAATCCAATTTCTATAAATTTTGGCTTAAAGCGTATTAATTTGCTTAGGTTCTCGGGTCAAATATGTTAGTGTTTAACTGGAACATCCCTCACTATAAAAAAGACAAATTGAACTTAAATATGCACGCAGATTCTGAACAGCCTATCCCCCTCAGGCAACACGTACAAAGTACCATCAGCAGATACCTTCAGGACATGGGCAATACGGTGCCTGAAAACCTTTACCAGATGTTGCTGGCGGAGATAGAACCGCCGCTGATCGAAGAAATACTCAGATGCACCGGTGGCAATCAATCCAGAGCAGCAGGCATGCTGGGAATTACGCGCAATACCCTGCGTACCAAGATGCAACGCTATTCCATCAATGCGCGGTCGAGCAAGATCACGCGGTTAAGGCGATGACTCAATCGGAGCAGTCCGAAGAACGATTTGCCCTGCTTAGTGTTTCTGATAAAACCGGCCTTATTGATTTTGCCCGCCAATTAACCTCTCTCGGCTACACTTTGCTGAGCACCGGTGGTACCCGGACACAACTGACCGATGCAGGTCTTGAAGTGACCGGAGTCAGTGAGCACACAGGATTTGATGAAATAATGGGCGGGCGGGTCAAGACCCTGCACCCGAAAATCCATGGTGGAATCCTCGGGCGGCCACAGGATTTGGAGGTAATGGAAAATTGTGACATACCGCCCATCGACCTCGTGGTTGTCAATCTTTACCCTTTTGAAGCTGTAACCACCGATCCAGACTGCAGTCTTTCACTGGCGATTGAAAATATAGATATTGGTGGCCCGGCCATGGTCCGTGCAGCTGCCAAAAACCACCAGCGGGTCACGGTCGTGGTTGATCCCGGGGATTACACGGCAATTGCCAGGGATTTGAACCGGCATGGGAATGTGTCCAGGGAAGAACGGTTCAGACTGGCCACCAGGGCTTTTGCGCACACGGCCCGCTATGATGGTCTGGTAGCAGCATATCTCAGCCGTCATTCGGGAACGCAACAACAGCAGGATGACCTTCCTGTTTATTTTACCCCGCAATTCCAGATCAGGCAGGAATTACGCTACGGGGAAAACCCCCATCAAATGGCCGGGTTTTATATTGAATCGTCGGTAGATCCTTCCGGTATCGCTGCCGCCCGTCAATTGCAGGGCAAGGAACTTTCCTACAACAATATCAACGATGCAGATGCGGCCCTGGAGTGCGTGAGCCAGTTTGAGCAGATGCCGGCCTGTGTCATTGTCAAGCACGCCAACCCCTGTGGGGTGGCCGAAGCTGAAGACAATACCCAGGCCTACCTGAATGCCTTTGCCACAGATCCTGTTTCCAGTTTCGGCGGAATTATTGCTTTCAATCAACAGGTGAACGCAGACACTGCGGCGGCCATCATCGATAAGCAATTTGTCGAGGTGGTCATTGCACCACGCTTCAGTGATGGTGCGATCGAATGCTTCGCTTCCAAGCCCAATGTGCGGCTACTGCGCAGTTCAGCCGCTGAACAGGGGCCACAGGCCCAGCATTACCAGCGGGTTTCGGGCGGTCTGTTGTTACAGCAGAAAGATGATCTGCTGGTAGCTCGGGAAGATTGTCAATGTGTCTCTGACCGCCAACCCACCGAACAGGAGTGGCAGGATCTGCTGTTTGCCTGGCGGGTGGCGCGCATGGTCAAGTCCAATGCAATCGTGTATGCCTCGGGTGGCCGTACCCTGGGTGTTGGTGCGGGTCAGATGAGTCGTGTTGATTCCGCCCGAATCGCAAGGTGGAAAGCCGAAGATGCGGGACTGAGCCTGAAGGGCGCAGCGATGGCTTCCGATGCATTCTTTCCATTCCGCGATGGTATTGATACAGCACAGGAAGCAGGCATAGGAGCCGTTATTCAGCCCGGTGGGTCGATGCGTGATGCCCAGGTCATCGACGCCGCCAATGAGTCCGGTATGGCGATGGTATTCACCGGAATACGCCATTTCAGGCACTAACAAGGTCAGGCATTGGCATGGTCAGGAATTAGTATGGACGTTCTCGTCATTGGAAGTGGTGGACGTGAACACGCCCTGGCCTGGCGTATCGCCCAATCTGACCAGGTAGACACCGTGTACGTCGCGCCGGGTAACGCGGGTACCGAACTCGAAGACGGTATCGAAAATATTGCCTTGGCGGACACCGATATTGACGGTCTGCTCAACTTTGCCATGAACAGGCACATAGAACTGACCATCGTTGGACCGGAAGCACCATTGGTAGCCGGTATGGTGGATCGCTTTACCGAAGCCGGCCTGGCCTGTTTTGGTCCCACCGCAGCGGCGGCCCAACTGGAGGGCTCCAAGGCCTTTGCCAAGGATTTCATGGCCAGTAATGGCATACCCACGGCTGCATATGGCAACTTCAGCAACGTGGAACAAGCCATCGCGTTCATCCATGAGCAGGGTGCACCCATCGTGGTCAAGGCCGATGGGCTGGCCGCAGGCAAGGGGGTCATCATCGCCCAAACAGTGACTGAGGCAGAAACAGCGGCGAGGGAGATGCTGGCAGGAAACAGCTTTGGTGAGGCCGGTCACCGGGTGGTAATCGAGGAATTCCTTGAGGGTGAGGAAGCCAGTTTCATTGTCATGGCCGATGGCGAAAACATTCTTCCGCTGGCGACCAGCCAGGACCACAAGGCACTCGAAGACGGTGACCTTGGACCCAATACCGGTGGCATGGGTGCCTATTCGCCCGCACCCGTGATCGACGATGAACTGCATCAAAAAGCCATGCAACAGGTCATCAGACCCGTAATTCGGGGAATGGCTGAACGGGGCATGCCATTCACCGGATTCCTGTATGCAGGGCTGATGATTTCTCCCACAGGTGACATCAAGGTACTTGAATTCAATGTGCGCTTTGGTGACCCTGAAACCCAACCCGTCATGATGCGTCTGCAATCCGACCTGGCTGAATTGTGCCTGGCAGCGGTTCAGGGAAGACTGCAGGAACATCATGCACAATGGGATCCAAGACCGGCACTGGGCGTGGTACTGGCGGCTGGTGGGTATCCGGTTTCCTATTCAAAAGGTCATGTCATCTCCGGACTGGATTCCATCGGTGACGGTGATGTCCGGGTATTTCATGCCGGCACAAAAATGTCCGACGGCCAGGTCACAACAGCGGGGGGCAGGGTATTGTGCGTCTGCGCCGTGGCCGATGACGTCAGTACGGCCGCAGCCACCGCCTATGACCATTGTGAAAAAATACATTGGGATGGAGTCTACTTCCGCCGCGACATAGGTTACCGTGCAATTGACAGGGAAGATTAGCCCGCATGGATGTTTCCCACTTACTCGGCAATCTGAATGATGCCCAACGCCAGGCGGTAACCACCGAGTCACAAAATACACTGGTTCTGGCAGGTGCCGGCAGCGGCAAAACCCGGGTCCTGATCCACCGACTGGCCTGGCTGATCCAGGTCGAACACGTCTCACCACTGAATATTCTTGCGGTCACCTTCACCAACAAGGCAGCAGGTGAAATGCGCCAGCGGGCACAGGAACTGTTACAGGTGTCAACCCGGCCGATGTGGATCGGTACGTTCCATGGTATCGCACACCGGTTGCTGCGTATGCACTGGCAGGAAGCCGGTCTGCTGGAGCACTTCCAGATCCTGGACTCGGATGACCAAAAGCGCGTATTGCGTCGTCTGATCAAACAGGAGGGACTGGATGAATCCCAGTGGCCCGCACGACAGGCGCAGTGGTACATCAACGCGCGTAAGGATGAGGGTCAGCGCCCCGGTTCCATCGAACACATGGATCATCCGATAACGGCACAGTGGGTACGTATTTACGAACTGTACCAGGCCAACTGTGAACGTGCCGGCCTGGTCGACTTTGCCGACCTGTTGTTGTACGCACATGAACTCTGGTTGAATAATCCGTCTTTGCTCGATCACTACCGCCAT
The DNA here is from genome assembly GCA_014238945.1 of Lysobacterales bacterium. Taxonomy (GTDB): domain Bacteria; phylum Pseudomonadota; class Gammaproteobacteria; order Xanthomonadales; family SZUA-36; genus SZUA-36. Next base: position 213,255 of record JABAAB010000014.1, on the reverse strand, counting down.
CGACTGAGCCACCTGCTGGTCGATGAATTCCAGGACACCAACTCAATCCAGTATGCCTGGATCCGACTGCTTGCCGGTGACAGCGGCAGCGTGCTGGTCGTGGGTGACGATGACCAGTCCATCTATGGCTGGCGTGGGGCACAGGTGGAAAACGTCAATCACTTTACCCGTGACTTTGCCGAAGTAATCACGGTCAAACTGGAACAGAACTATCGCTCGACCGGAAACATTCTCGAGGCCGCCAATGCGGTGATTGCCAACAACGAAGACCGAATGGGCAAAAAACTCTGGACCGAAGACGAGAAAGGCGCCCCCATTACGCTCTACTCGGCATTCAATGAGCAGGACGAAGCCCGTTATGTCGTTGAACAAATTGAACAATGGCTGGGCAAGGGCCGGCGTGCAGAAGAGACGGCCATCGTGTACCGGACCACGGCTCAATCGCGTTTGTTCGAGGAATATCTGCTCAAGGCGTCCATTGCCTATCGGGTCTATGGTGGTCTGCGTTTTTTCGAGCGTGCAGAAATCAAGGACACGCTGGCTTATCTGCGCCTGGTACAGAATCCCAATGATGACGCAGCGATGGAGCGCGTGATCAACACACCCACCCGGGGCATTGGCCAGAAGACACTGTCGGTCCTGCGTATGCAGGCACGTGAGAGCAGTCTGCCGCTGTGGCAGGCGGCCCAGGAATGTCTGCAACAGAAGATGTTGCCCGCCCGGGCCCTTGCTGCCGTGGGTGGCTTCATGCAACTCATAGGCGATATGCGTGAACGTATGGGTGACTGGACACTGGGTAACCAGGTCCAGGGTGTCATCGAAGACAGCCAACTGGTGACACATTACGAAAAAGAGCCACGTGAAAAGATGGAATCACGGGTGGAAAATCTGCGTGAACTGGCAACTGCGGCTGACTCATTCCTGCTGCCTTTTGAGGATGAAGAAGCCGGTCTGACCGCTCTTCAGTCATTTCTGAGCCATGCCGCACTTGAAGCCGGGGAAACGCAGGGCGAGGCCTGGGATGACTGTGTACAGTTGATGACACTGCACTCGGCCAAGGGACTGGAATTTCCTATGGTGTTCATCGCCGGGATGGAGGATGGTCTGTTTCCCCACCAGCGAAGCGTTACCGAAGCCGGCGGACGTCTAGAGGAAGAGCGCAGGCTTTGTTATGTCGGGATGACCCGGGCCCGTGAACAACTTTGCCTCAGTTATGCTGAAATCAGACGAATGTATGGATCGGAAAACCATTGTCGGCCTTCCAGGTTCCTGGATGAAATCCCTACGGAATTGATCAATGAGGTTCGCCCGCGGATGCAGGTCCAACGACCCTGGACCAGTCCCAGGGCACCGGTCTACCGTGCTTCCAACTCCAATATCAAGCAGGACTGGCCTTTTCAATTGGGGCAAACGGTAAACCACAAAAAATTTGGCGGAGGTACCGTCATCAGTTTTGAAGGATCCGGAGAACACGCACGGGTACAGGTCAATTTTCACCGTGCGGGTGCCAAATGGCTTGTATTGGCATACGCCAACCTGACCCGATGAATCCCGTTGAAGCCAGCATCACACTTGCCTGGGGTACGCTCACCGGACTGCATTGGTCCAGACCGGGTGCGGCCAGGGTCCTGTGCCTCCATGGTTGGCTGGACAACGCCGCATCCTTTGTGCCAATGGCGACTTTCCTTGATGAATTTGACCTGTTGGCGTTGGATTTTGCCGGTCACGGCCTGTCATCACACCGGCCCGCCGACAGTCGCTACCACGCCACGGAAAACCTGTTTGACCTGGATCAGGTGCTGGACAAGCTGGGGTGGGAAAGCTGCCATCTCATCGGGCATTCCCTGGGTGGTGGGATCGCCAGCTGTTTCGCTGCGGCGTTACCAGAACGGGTAGACAGCCTGGTCATGCTGGATGCCGTGGGTATCCTGTCACTACCTGCAGGACAAGCGGCCCGGCGCTTGCGCATGTCCGTACAATCGGTGCGCAAGCAGCTCAGTAATCTTCGTCCGTACACCAACGTAGAAGAGGCCATACGTGCACGCCAAGGCAAATCACCGCTATCGGATCACGCGGCACGTTTGCTGTGTGAACGTTCGCTGGAGCATACCGGTGACCATTACCAGTGGCGCACCGATCCGCGTCTGAATTGGCGCTCACCACAATGGTTCTCTGATAACCAGGTGTTGGATGTGCTGGCAGCAATCCGTTCACCGACGCTGGTCTTTACATCACCATCGGTCATTGACTACCTGGGGGAACCGGCCTTGAACCAACGTCTTTCAGCCATTGCCGACTGTCGCCGGGTAAAGGAAGACGGGCATCATCATTTTCACATGGACAAAGCTCAGAAAACCGCTGCCATAGTAAAAGAATTTTTCATTCGGGAATCGTAACCATGACCACAAAAAACCTTGATATCGCCAACCGTGAACGACTGATATTTGCCCTCGATGTAGCCACGTTGGAGGAGGCCAGGTCACTGATCGCCAAACTGGATGATTCGATAGAATTTTACAAACTGGGCTTGGAAGTTTTCTTATCCGGTCACTATTTTGAATTGCTCGAAGAGCTCAAAGGCCGGGGTAAAAAAATATTTGCTGACCTGAAGTTGTTTGATATACCGGCTACCGTGGCTGCGGCGGTAAGGCAACTGGCCCGCCACCAGGTTGATTTTTGTACGGTTCATGGCAATGACAGCATGTTAAGGGCGGCCGCCGATGCCAAGGACAAGGTTCAGATACTCGCGGTGACCGCGTTGACCAGTCTTGACCAGGGTGACCTTGATGACCTCGGATTCCAGTGTGATGCCCGCACACTGGTGTTGTCACGCGCAAAGCGCGCACTGGCATTGGGGTGTGATGGAGTCGTCTCATCGGGACTGGAAGTCAAGGCTTTGCGTCAATACGCCGATTCCCGCCTGATAACGGTATGTCCGGGTATTCGACCGGTGCACAATGACAGTAGTGAGCAGGATGACCAGCAGCGCGTCATCGGTCCGTACCAGGCCATCGCACAGGGTGCGGATTACCTGGTCGTCGGGCGACCCATACGTACAGCTTCCGACCCTCATGCTGCGGCCGAAAGCATCCAGCAAGAGATCGCCAGGGCATTTTCGGACCAGGCCGGAAACGCCGATAAGCACTGAATTCCTTTACTTTTACTTCGGTTGGACGTAAAAAGGTCTTCCCAATCTGTTACGTGGGTGTTGACAACAGTTAATAAATAACATTACGATATAGCTGTAACTAATTAAAAGAAAAACAAAAGTACGAAATTATCTTGATAGACCGATCCTCTCCGGCTCTGCCGGATTTCCGGGCAGGCCTCGTGCCTCGCCCGGATTTTTTATGCGCGAAGCAATTTTCATTTAAGCTAGAATATGTACCACCCGGCAAACGGCAGACAGGCCATACCACCGATGAGTCAGGACAAGCCAAGCACACTAAAAGCCAGCATGATGGTGCGTTGGCAGCTGTTGCTCAGGGCAATATTGAGTCTGTGGGTCAAACCCCGTATAAAGGCTGACCCGGATGGTAATATCGGTGTCAGTGGCCCACAAGCTGTTTGCTACGTAATTGATTCCTACGCGCTGTCATCGGTACTTATCCTGGATCAATGCTGCGAACAACAGGGTCTGGCCCGCCCGTTGCTTGCGGTGCAAGGCGTTGAAAATTGCCCCGGGCGATCCCACGCAGCCCTCAAAAGACTCAAGGGACTGCTGTTTCGCCACCCCGATCCACGCACACACTCGGCCATGCTGCAATTGATGGTGGAAAGCACCTGGGCCAACCCGGACCTGGATATCCAACTGGTCCCCGTAACTGTGCTGATGGGCCAGGCTCCGAGCAAGGACAGTGGATTCACACGCACTGTATTTGCAGAGAATTGGGAAATAGGTAGCAGGTCCCAACGGTTTTTCAGCACCCTGGTCAATGGTCGCCGTACCTTTGTTCAGTTCAGCCGGCCACTGTCATTACGTGATCTTGCAACTGATGGTATTGAATCTTCGGTTGCCTTGAGAAAGGTTTCACGGATACTCAGGGTACATTTCAAACGGGTAAGAACGACTGCAATCGGGCCGGACCTGTCCCACCGCCGCACCGTCGTTGACAAGATCATCAAATCCCCCAATGTCCGGCTGGCCATCGAGGAAAAAGCACGCAGAACCGGGATCAGCCCGGAGAAAGCCAGCAGACAGGCAGCGAAACATGCCCGGGAAATTGCTGCGAATTATTCCTATGCAACCATCGTTATTGCAGAGGCCATGATTTCATGGTTCTGGAATCGCATCTACAACGGTATCGGTGTCCATCATTTTGAGCACCTTCAGCACCAGGCGATTGGACACGAAGTCATCTATGTTCCCTGCCATCGCAGTCATCTTGATTACGTGCTGTTGTCCTACCTGGTGCACGAACACGGGTCTGTACCACCTCATATTGCCGCTGGTATAAATCTGAATCTCCCCATTTTGGGGCCGCTGTTGAGACGTGGCGGTGCTTTTTTTCTGCGCCGGACATTCCGTTCACGCAAGTTGTACGCGGCCGTTTTTTATGAATACCTCAGTACCATTCAATCCCAGGGTGTTTCCATCGAGTACTTCATAGAAGGTACCCGCAGCCGCACCGGCCGCCTGCTGCCACCCAAGGGCGGTATGCTGGCCATGTCGGTACGGAGTTACCTCAATGCACCCGTACGGCCGATCATGTTTCAACCGGTTTACATCGGCTATGAGCGGATGGTAGAAGGCAGCAGTTACACAACAGAGTTGTCCGGAAAAGCCAAGCGTTCGGAGAGGTTGTGGGATGTGACCAAGATATTTGGTATCGCGCGTCACAACTATGGCCAGGCACACGTAAGCCTGGGTGAACCCATTTTTCTGGACAAACTACTGCAACAGCACGACCCCGATTGGAAAGATACCGTTCAGGGGCAAAGCAAGCGACCCACCTGGTTCAACGCCGTGGTTGAAGAGTTGGGTCACACCATCATGACCCACGTCAATGCCAGTGCAGATGTCAATCCGGTGAACCTCCTGACGCTGGTTTTGCTGGGTACACCCCGGCATGCCCTGGGTGAAAAACAGCTTCAACGGCAGATCAAACTATTCCAGATATTGCTAAAAAATCCCCCTACGCCACAACGTGTGACCATCACCGAAAAAAGTGCCGAGGAAATTGTTAAATACGGTCTTGAGATGAATGTTCTGCAGCGTCAATCGCACACACTGGGCGATATCATATCCATCGATCCCGAACGGGCCGTCGGTCTGACCTATTTTCGAAACAATTCCGCACACCTGATGGTGTTGCCTTCTCTGGTTGCCTGTTGCTTCCTGGAGCACCGGGAATTCCCGTACAACGACATGCGCCGGATGGCCATAGCCCTGCAACCCTTTCTTCAGGCTGAGTTCTTCCTACCCTGGAAACAGCGTGAATTTACCAGGGCCCTGGATCAGAGTGTCGAACAATTGCTCACACTGGGTCTGCTGAACAGGTCCGAAGACGGACAGACTTTGAGCCGTTCACCGGATAGCCCAGAAGCAACAATGCAACTAAAAATCCTTGCCCACAGCCTGCTGCAAACATTGCATCGATACCTGATCACAGTATCCGTGCTGGCCAGGAATGGCCCGGGCAAATTAAGCCGTGCCGAATTGGAACGTGTGTGCATTGACACGGCACAGCGTATTTCCATGTTGCATGAATTCAATGCACCTGAATTTTACGACCGGGCGCTGTTCAGGAAATTTATCGCACAACTGCGCAAATACGGCATCCTGACGACCACCCCTGAGAACAAGTTGATGTACGACCAGCGACTGGAGCAAATCAGCACGGACGCCAGATTCATACTGGGAGAAGCTATCCGGCAGGAAATTGATCGTCAGACCCCGGCAACAGAAAAGCCAGAAGCAGATACTGAGTTATTGGAGCCGGGCAGAGTGTCTGACCGAGTGTAGTTCAGGCGTCCATGTCAGGAATCAGTTGTGATTCCAGACGGGCTATCCAGTCCTTCAGTTTCAATTTGCGTTTCTTCAGTCGTCTCATGCGTAACTGATCCTGCCATGGATCCTGTGCCATTCGATTGATGGCCAGGTCAAGGTCCCGGTGTTCTTCACGCAATTCTGCGAGCAACCTGGTGATCTCCGCAGTATCTTCTGATTTCATGACTTCCTGAACTGATATAGACTGCTTTCAACTATAGCATTAAGACCAATACTTTTGAGTTGTTTGGGGAGAATGATCCGATGGATAGAAGAAAATTTGTGACCGCCGCTGGTGCCGCAGGTGTACTGGCTGCCTGCACGAAACAGCAGGGTTCTCAAGTCGAATGTTCAGGGCAATCTTCACAGCAGACCTTTGAATGGAAAATGGTTACGTCCTGGCCACGGGATTTCCCCGGACTCGGTACCAACGCCAACCGCCTGGCCGAAAAGATCGGACGTCTCAGCAACGGGCGTCTAAAAGTAAAAGTCTATGGCGGCAACGAATTGGTACCGCCGTTTGAAGTATTTGATGCCGTGTCCCAGGGCACCGCAGAAATGGGCCACAGTGCAGCATACTACTGGAAGGGCAAGGCCCCGGCTGCACAGTTTTTTGCCGGTATACCGTTCGGTCTCAGCGCACAGGAATTACACGGCTGGTTCTACTTTGGAGGGGGAATGGAACTGTGGCGGGAAGTGTACGAACCCTTTGGTATCATCCCTTTTCTGGCCGGAAACTCCGGGCCCCAGATGGCGGGTTGGTTCAACCGTGAGATCAACAGTCTGGATGACCTCCAGGGTCTCAAGATGAGAATTCCCGGTCTGGGGGGTGAAATCCTCAGACGTGCCGGTGGCACACCCCAGACGATTCCGGGCGCAGAATTGTTCACCGCCTTGCAAACGGGAACCATCGACGCTACAGAATGGGTTGGGCCCTACAACGACCTCGCCTTTGGTCTGTTTCGGGCAGCAAAGTATTACTACTATCCGGGATGGCATGAACCCGGCACCGCTCTTGAATGTCTGGTCAACAGGGACGCCTGGGATGCGTTGCCACAAGACCTCAGGGACATCATTGAAATTGCCAGCCAGGCATCGGTGGTCGATACCCTGTCAGACTTCACCTATCAAAATGGCAAATCCCTCAGGATCCTGCTGGATGAACACGGGGTCGAACTGCGCCGACTGCCCGATGATGTGCTCATCAAATTGAAACAGATCGGTGACGACTTAATGCTGGAACTGGCCAGTGACGATGAGCTGATTGGTCGGATCCTTGCATCGCTGAACGCCTATTATGAAACGGTAAATCCCTGGACCACCATTTCCGACAGGACCTTGCTTAACCTGCGCCCTGAGATCGACACATTTTAACAACCCGGGGGTAGTCAGGGCGTACTGTTCAGACAGGCAAACTCAGGTCAGTTCAGGCTGAGCAATTCTTCAAGCCCTGCCATATTGACCTTCAGATTGCCTTGGGTCCTCGGCCAACACAGCGCCACACCCAGTCATCAAATAGTTTCACGCTATGAATAAATGGCATTTGGCAGCCATGTCGCCAGTTCGGGCCACAGGGCCAGCAAGCCAAGCATCAGTAACTGGATAGCGATAAACGGAATAACCCCACGGTAAATCTCAGGGGTTGTCACTTCCGGCGGCGCAACTCCGCGTAAATAAAACAATGAAAATCCAAACGGTGGTGTCAGGAAGGAAGTCTGCAGGTTGATGGCAATCATTACACCCAGCCAGACGGGATTCATACCCATAGCGAGCAATACCGGGCCTACTATGGGTATAACCACGTAGGTAATTTCAATAAAATCCAGGATAAAACCCAGCAGGAAAAGCACCAGCATGACGGTCAGCAACACCCCAAATTGCCCCCCGGGCAGATTCAGCAACAACGACTGGACATATTCATCACCACCATAACCACGAAATACCAGGCTGAACAGTGAAGCACCTATGAGGATCATGAATACCATTGCACTGATACGGGCTGATTGGTAGACCACTGTGCGGAGTGTTTCCAGGCTGAGCATTTCTTGTTTCAGGGCCAGTAACATGGCTCCGGTTGCACCCACCGCTGCCGCCTCTGTGGGTGTGGCCAAACCCATCAGGATGGACCCCAGCACAGCCAGGATCAACAGCAACGGCCCGGCAAGTAAGCCAAGCAACTCCCACAACGATATACCTTCCCCTGCACCGTGTTCTATTGCCGGCATCTTCTGTGGCTTGATAACAGCCATGCCAATCAGGTAGATCATGTACAGACCAACCAGTGCCAGGCCGGGTAACAGCGCACCGGCAAATAACTCACCAACAGATATGGTCTCGGGGCTGAAAATCCCCATGGTCAATTGTGCCTGCTGGTAGGCGTTGGACAAAACGTCTGCCAACAGGATCAGCGCTATGGATGGCGGGATAATCTGGCCAAGTGTCCCGGCAGCGCAAATGGTGCCGGTGGCAATGGATGGATTGTAATTATTGCGTAACATGGTGGGTAGCGACAGCAAACCCATGGTCACGACGGTTGCTCCTACGATTCCAGTGCTCGCGGCCATCAATGCACCAACCATCATCACCGCCAGACCCAATCCACCGGGTATCCGGCGCATTATCGTTGCCAGCGCCTGTAATAACTGGTCTGCCAGTTTAGAACGTTCCAGCATAACCCCCATGAAAACAAACACCGGTACGGCGATCAGGGTCTGGTTACTCATTATGCCGAACACGCGACTGGGGAAAGCACTCAGAAATGCAGGATCGAACACACCACCAAGCACGCCCAGCAGAGCAAAAATCAACGCAACTCCTGCCAGCGTGAATGCAACAGGAAAGCCCGCCAGCAAGCTTAAGCCTGCGGCCAGAAACAAACCCAGGGACATCAAGCCCGCCATATTTTATGCACAGACAGGGTCGTTGGACGGAGAAACATGGACTTAATAAGCATGTTGATGTGAAATCATGCAAAACTCTCTGTATTTATATGTTTTTTAAAGGTTTTTATATCAAAATCCTTCAGTGTAAGTTCCAATCAATTTTAACATGGCCGGCCACCCATGCGGACTATCCAGTTTTATTCACAGAGTTATCCACAGGTTTCCGGCTGAGCCATAGCACCTGTCGGACGACTTTTACAACAAACCGTGATGGGGGATCCTTGTGATAAATCAGTTACCATAGCCACTAATCCACGAGACTTGATTCACATCAGGCCCGGGCCGCTGGAACATGTTGTCCCGGTTAGCCATTTTCAGCGTGTGTTCAAAGGTTTACAATAGCCCGCTTTGTCATTGCCTTTGCGCATTTGTTTACAGGATCTGATTTCTTGAAAGCACACATAGAAGAATTATTGATTCAGGCTCTCCTGCATCTGATCCGTGAGGGGGTGTTGACTGCGGATTGCGATATCGTGCCTCAACTGGAACGGACACGTTCGCCTGAACATGGTGAATTCGCTTCCAATGTTGCCATGGTACTCTCCAAACGCGCGGGTATACCACCCCTGCAACTGGCACAGAAAATTATCAGGAAGCTGCCACGATCACGCCAACTCGACCGTGCAGAAATCGCCGGACCCGGATTTATCAACTTCTACATGAACAGAATTGCCCTGACCGGCATCGTCAAGGACGTACTCTACCATGGTGATCGTTATGGACATGTTCCAACCGACGAAAACCGCGAAATAACAGTAGAGTTTGTATCCGCCAACCCCACTGGTCCACTGCATGTCGGGCACGGCCGGGGGGCGGCCTACGGCGCCAGCCTCGCCAGTATTTTGCAGGCTGCAGGCTACTCGGTACAACGTGAATACTACGTAAACGACAATGGTCGGCAAATGGATATACTTGCCGCAAGTGTCTGGTTGCGCTATCTGGAACTTTGTGGAGAACAGCTCCAGTTTCCAGAAAACGGCTACCAGGGCGACTACATATATGACATAGCCCGGGAGATACGCAACGAGGTCGGTGACAAGTGGCGGAAAAAAGGACAGGATGTCCTCGACGAATTACCGGACGACGAAGCCCGGGGTGGCGACCGTGAACTCTATATAGATGCAGTGATTCAAAGAGCACGTGACATGCTGGGCAACACCGGGTATCTGACCTTCTTTGATGCCGCACTCAACAGTATCCTGGATGACATACAGCACGACCTTGCTGACTTTGGTGTTCATTTTAACGAATGGTTTTCAGAACGGGATCTTGAACACAAAGGTGCCATCGATCATGCCATTGCGCGTCTGGAAGAAAACGGTCACCTGTTTAAGAAAGATGGTGCAATATGGTTCCGTGCGTCGGATCTCGGTGACAAGAAAGACCGGGTAGTTGTTCGTGAGAATGGCAGGGCAACTTATTTTGCCTCTGATATTGCCTATTTCCTCAACAAATTGGAACGCGGGTTTGATCGTGCCATTTATGTACTCGGCGCCGACCATCATGGCTACATCGCCCGCTTGCAAGCCGCGGCACTGGGCTTGGGAGAGGACCCCAAAAAACTTGAAATCCTGTTGGTTCAATTTGCCATCCTGTTCCGCAATGGTAAAAAAGTTGCCATGTCCACACGCTCGGGCCAATTCATAACCCTCCGCCAGTTACGCGAAGAGGTCGGTAGTGATGCTGCCCGGTTCTTTTATGTCTTGCGTTCCCACGAGCAGCACCTGGATTTTGATCTTGACCTGGCCAAATCCCAATCCAATGAAAACCCGGTGTATTACATCCAGTACGCGCATGCGAGGATTTGCAGCGTCTTCAGAAACCTTGACCAGATCGATGAAGTGCACAACCAGGCCATCGGTGAAGCGGCATTGAACTTGCTGGTGGAAGAAAACGAAATTAAGTTGTTGAGAGCCCTGAGCCGTTTTCCGGAGGTCATCGAATCGACGGCACGTATGCGTGCACCCCACCTGCTGGCTCACTACCTGCAGACACTGGCCACCGATTTCCATGCCTACTACAACTCGCACCAGTTCCTGGTCGATGATGAAAACATCCGAAACGCGCGTCTCAACCTGATTCTGGCAACCCGCATCGTGCTCAGTAGCGGTCTTGGTATACTGGGAATTTCAGCACCCGAGTCCATGTGATGGCAGCCAAGAGAAGAGGTGCTTCCAAACGGGCCTCGGCAGGAATTCCCGCATGGTTCTGGCTGTTGGGCGGAATCCTGATCGGTCTTGGGATCGCGTTTTTCCTGATGCTCAAAGGATATCTTCCCGACATAAAACAACATCTTCCGACCACAAACAACCAGACCAGTCAGAAACCCGAATCCGCACTGGTTGAAGACAAGGAAGACAAGACGGGGACAAAAGAACAGCCAAGATACGACTTTTTTACGGTACTACCGGAAATGGAAGTCATTGTCCCGGAACAGGAACTGAGTCGCGATGCCAAGCCTACGGCAGATACTCCACCGGGTCATCAAGTGGAACAATATGTACTCCAGGTTGGATCGTTTCGTAACACCTCTGATGCTGACCAGATGAAAGCCAGGCTGGCTCTGCTCGGCTCCATGGCCACCATACAAACCGTAACCGTCAATGGCGAAACATGGCATCGTGTCAGGGTTGGGCCGATAGAGGGCGCCCGTAACGCGGATGAGATGCGTCGCATGTTGGCTGACAACCGAATAGAAACGCTGGTGATGAAAGTCGCAAAGTAGAGCAGTAGAACGGCTTCCAGGACAAATTACTCCGCCCCTGTGTCAGTATAAATGAGGTATGGCCTCACGCCTGACCGGAGGTCTGGCTAACTGTTTTTGCCACTTTTTGAAGGCTGCCCACAGCGAATCGCCATCCCAGCCGGATACCGAATCGCCAGAAAATCCGCTGCTGTCCAGTTCACTGATGGCCTGCTGTAGCCCGGGATGACCACAGGAAATTCCAAAATCCCGCATACTGCCACGCATGTTGTCCGGTGCATAATTCCTGATCCATTGTGACAGGTCTTTGCGGGCAGCCGGTGCATCACCCTTTTGACAGGCGCGCTGAATTCCATTCAACAGGCTTTGCTCATCGATTGAGACCGGTGCCCCGGCTTTTGACGAATTATTTGCAGCCCGCGGTCTCCTGTAATACAGATACAGCGTGGCAAGCCACAAAACCGCAAGAACTGCGCTGGTGATCTTCCAGACCCGGGTATTGCCATCTCCTGAATACGCACGCACCCCATTTGCAGAGCTTGTTGTGTCCGGGGTGATGGCTGCTGCTGTTATCGGTGGTCTGACCTCCGGTACCAACAGGGATGGCAATACGTTTACGCGGTGTTCCGGTAAAATGGCGGTACGCTGACGATCGGATACGGTATCCCACCAGTCCAGCCGAATCTCGGGAAGCACCAGTTCACCTGGGTTTTCCGGAACGATGGCATAGCGGAATTCTTTGTGGCCCAACACCCATTCACCATCATCGCGACTGATACCCTGGGGCTGGTCGGGATAAATACGGGTACCGGCCAATTCCGGCCACACCGGTTCTTCCAGCATATTTTCTTCCAGGCCAACCGCATCCATGATGATGGTCCGGGTTACCGGTTCACCGACGTGTAGCTTTTCGTTGTCGGAAATTTTTTGTGAGAGTGTGATCCGACGTGCAGGTAGCCAGAACTCGCCGCTGAATCCTGCCGGACGCGGCTTGATTTCGAGCGTCAGTGGTTCACTCTCAACCCTCAATCGACGACCACGGACCGTCGGTTGCCACAGACGGTCGGATGGACGCTCAATCAGGCGCCCGCTCAATTGCATGGGTGGAATGTCAAGGGAACCGGAGCGCTCAGGAAAAATGGCATAGCGTCTTTCCAGTACCCGGTAATGTGCACCGTTACGATCGGCCTGATAGGGAACCTCATCCAACAGACGGACCGAAGCCTGCTCTGGTGCAGGTGGATTAATCGCAGCTTCAGTCAGGTTGGCCTGGTAAAAAATCCGCACCATCAACCCGACCTGTGAATGAACGTAGTAGGGTCCGCTTTCCGGTTGCACGGTTACCTCGATAAATACCGGCTCCGGCTCACCGGGCGCGGTCTCGGGGGGCGGCGAGACTTTCAGTGTCAACGGGGCGGATGTCGCACCTGGAAATTTCAAGGCGGGTATGTTCAAAATCCCCTCTCGTTTTGGCTCAAGTGTAATGACAACCCGGACACTGGCGGTCTGGCGGCCATTCACAAAAGACATCTGGGTCTCCGACCGGCGGTTCAGTACGTCAAAATCGTTTTGCAGTACGGATAGATCGGTCTCCAGGCTCTGGTCTGTGTCAACGGTCTGCAAGGTCAGTGTTACCGTCTCCCCAACGATGGCACTGTTGCGATCCAACTGGGCGCTCACGGGGGCAGCCAGTACCCGGCTGCTTATCAACAGCAGTAATACGGCCAACTGTAAACCGGCCAGACCCGGTTTGGCGGTGGGATATACCCAGGAACCAATCTTCATATTGTTACCACGTCTCGGATTCATCAGCAGGTGCGCCACGGCGCTGATGCTGATTGCGGAATTTACGTCTCAACAAGCCACCCGGATCATCCGGTATACGTCGCAGCCATTGCTCCATGGCCTGTTCGTCTTCTTCAGACCAGTTTTGTGCCATTTCTGATTGCGAGGGTTGCTCACTCTCTTCGCTTTCGCTTTCTTCATCAGACTCTTTTTGCTGGTCCGATTCCTGTTGCTCATCAGAGTCCTGTTCTTCACCCTCTTCCCCGTCCTGGGACTCTTCATCGGAAGACTCGCTGTCCGAGTCTTCCTGCTCCTGCTGCTCCTGTTCCTGCTTCATCTGCTCAACCAGGTCGCGATTAAATATCGCATCATCCATATCAGGTTCCAACGCAAGGGCTGAATCATAGGCGGCAATGGCGGCATCAAATTCACCCGCCTGTGCCAGGGCGTTACCCCGGTTGTAATGGGTATCGGCCGAGTCCAGCTGCGACCATGACTGGTTGGCACGAACATAATCAGAGTTGCGGTACAGGGCCTCGCCAGCGATCGCCGGATCCTCTGCGAGTACAGCGGCATCAGCCGGTCGTTCCTGACGCAGGGCCAGTTGAGCCTGTTGATCCCTGCTGGCCCACAGGTCATCCCAAAAACCTGCCTGAGCCGAATTGCTGACCAGCAATCCTGGCAATACCAGTATGGGCAACACAAACAACAGCCCTCGGCGGAAACTGAATGCAACCAACGGAAGCAACAACAGCACCAACCAGGGACCGGTGTCTTTCCAGCGTTCCCCCAATGCGTCTTCCCGGCGGGCAAATTCGCTACCTTCGACCGAGGTCCAGGGGGATTGGGCAGCGCTGCCAGCAGTCAATTCGGAATACCGTCCCCCGCCGGCAATGGCAATGGCTCGCAACGCATCCCTGTCAAGACGGGCAACGACGATATTACCCCTGCTGTCGCTGACGAAACCGTCACCGCTTGGAATCGGTGCGCCCTGAATCGTTCCAACACCCAGCACCGAGGTATATATACCCTCTTTGGCCAGCAAAGCGGCTACCTCGACAGCTGCCTGGCTGCCACTGTCGGCGATCAGCAGAATCTCTCCCTTGGCCATACCCGATCGATTGAGTAACTCGGCGGCCATTTCCAGAGCGCGGTCCGGACGGCTGCCGGCTACCGGAATAACATCCGGGCGCAGTGCCGGCAACATGTTCACGATCGTATTGGTATCACTGGTCAGCGGAGAAACAACAAAGGCATCACCGGCAAAAGAGATAACGCCCATCTGTCCTTCCACTAAATTTTCCAGCATGTCAGACAAGCGGTACCGGGCCTGGGTCAGCCGGTTGGGTTTGAGGTCTTCAGCCAGCATGGAGCTTGACAGATCCACCACCAGCACCCGTGCATCACTGGAAGAAAAAGAACTGTCCGGCAACTTTTCCCAACTCGGTCCTGCCAGGGCCACGGCAGCCATCAGCCATACCAGTCCGGCCAGCCACGGACCAAGTAAACCCGGTCGGGCAGCAGTATCTCCAACACTGAGCCAGCGCAATAAATGTGCGTCACATACCTTGCCCCAATCGCCAGAGGGACGACGGAGCCGCCGCCACATGATGGGGATGAACACCGCGACCGGTATCAACATCAGCCAGGCGGGCCGGATAAAATGTATTGGCCAGGAATCCATCAACGCATCCTCAGGAGGTCACGCTGCGCAGGGACAGCGGACGAATTGAGAGCAGCGCGGCAAGCAGCGCAAGCCCATACGCCAGACCCATCGGCCAGTAAAACAGTTCATCTACCGGACGAATAATTTCTACATCGCTTTCAACCGGTTCCAGTTCATCCAGTATCTCGTAAATTCTTTCCAGGCCTTCGACATCGCGGGCCCTGAAGTATCGGCCACCGGTTCGATCTGCAATTGTGCGCAGGGTATCTTCATCCAGATCGGCTGATGGGTTGACTACGCGGGAACCAAAAAAGTCCTGCACCATCATTTCATCTGCGCCCACACCAACCGTATAAACGGTAAGACCCTCGCGGGCGGCAAACTCCGCTGCCTGCAGGGGCTGAACCTCACCGGAGGTGTTGGCACCATCGGTCAGCAGCACCAGAACACGATCCGCCGCCGAATCATCACGAAGACGTTTTACTGCCAGTCCGATGGCATCGCCAATGGCCGTTTCGCGCCCCGCCAATCCGATCTCCGATTCGTCCAGCAGGGTCGCTGTGGTTTGCGTATCGAAGGTAAGTGGTGTCTGCAAATAGGCCCGACTGCCGAACAGGATCAGACCTACGCGGTCACCATGGCGTCTTTGGATGAATTCACCGGCAACCTTTTTTACCATTTTCAGGCGATTTACCGCGGTCTTGTTCAGGATCATGTCCTGTGTGTCCATGCTGCCGGAAATATCAACAGCCAGCAGCAGGTCACGACCGGTCACCGGCATACTTTCGATCTCTCCGACCCACTGCGGTCTTGCCGCTGCCAACACCAGCAGCAACCAGACCAGTGCTGCCGCCATTGCGAGCCAGGGTCTGCGCATCCAACCGGACTTGTCTCCTGCCACGGCCGTGAACCAGGGAACACGCAATGACTGCGTATCATTGGATGTAGAAGCGGGCAGCAATTTCCGGATCAACCACGGCACAGGCGCCAGTAGCAACAGCCACGGCCAGGCGATGGCGAAACCGGTGGTGAGGAAGTCTTCAGCCATGAGTCCTCACCCAGGTGCGGGCCAATTCAGTGATATCCGCCGGATCGTATTGCGGCGCCGGGTCGTAGGGGCCCGTGGCAAGGATCCGGAGCGGTTCGGTATTCTGCTTATCGTTGAACTTCCCACGCAGGAATTCTTCCCACTCCTGTCCCGCCATCAAGGCACAGTGCTGACCCGGAAAGGCCCTTAACGCGACCACCTTGAATATGCGATTCAAGGTGGACAGGTACATCTGTGGATCCTTCTGCGGATCGACCGTGGAATTCAAATTATCGATCCAGACCAGCATATTTTTGCGTCGTTTGTAATCCCGGTACAGGCTGAACAGTCGCTTGCCTGCCCAGGCCAGCAACACCAGCACAAGCAGGGCCAATACCCACCACCCCGGCGCCGGTGGCCACCAGGGAACCGCCTGGGTTTCATGAATATCACGCAGTTGCGCCATCAGATCCGGATTCATGCAACCCGCCCCAACAGGATACGCAGTTCCCGACCCAGCACTTCAACCGGGTCATCGGTGGTACTCAACAGCACCCAGCCACATTTATGACGCTGGAACATGCGTCTTGGCAGCTCGCCGTGTTGTTCACTCATTTGCTCGAAATCACGTCGGGACTGCGACATGTGGGTATCCAGCATGGCACTGTGATTGCCGTCAGTTATGGGGAATCTTCCTGCAGGAAGATGTTGTTCCGCAGGATCCATGATCTGGCATCCAATGACGTCATTGTGTTGTCTCAAACGCGACAGGTGACGATGACACTGGTCGTCCAGATTGAAAAAATCGCTGATGATCAACACCAGGCTACCCGGACGTACCGTATGTCTGACCCGTTCCAGCGCCACCGACAATGCCACCTGACCTTCGACAGCCGGCCCCGGATTCAGCCACTCCACCAATCCCTGGATAACCCGCATGGCACCCCTGCGACCACCGGCCGGGCGCAGTTCCCGATGACCACCCGGAGCAAACATGAAAGCACCAATGCGGTCGCCACGTCGCACTGCCGCCCAGGAAATGGCCGCTGCCAAATGCCCTGCAGCTACAGATTTCAGACGTGTGCGGGTACCGAAATACAGACTGGAACTGGCGTCCACAACGACCAGTACCGGTCGTTCTCGCTCCTCCTGGAAAATCTTGGTATGCGCTTTGCCCGTGCGTGCGGTCACACGCCAATCCATGTTTCGGATATCATCCCCGGGCAGATAATTCCGGGACTCGACAAAATCCACACCACGACCACGGAAACGTGACCGGTAGGCACCCGCCAGTGACGAGGCTGCAGGCCGGTGCATAGGCAGGCTGAGCGCATTACATCGGGGCTTCAAAGCGATCAACTCGGGGGCGCTAAGATGGATGCCATCCCCTGGTCGAAAATCGGTCATGGAACAGGAACCAGGTCCAGCAGCCGGTTGACGAGTTCATCCACGCTCACACCGTCTGCTTCCGCCTCGTAGGACAACAATACGCGGTGACGCATTACTTCATGGATGACCGCGTGTATATCATCCGGTGATACAAATTCACGCCCATCCAGCCAGGCACGTGCCCGGGCACAGCGGTCCATACCGATGGTTGCACGAGGGCTTGCACCATAGCTGACCAGGTGACCCAGGTCCTTGTCCCACTTGGCCGCCTCGCGGGTAGCCAGAACAAGCTGGACGATATATTCCTGCAGGGTAGGCGCCATATGCAGGTCCAAAACCTGCCGTTGAGCTGCGAACACCTGCTCCTGGGTGACAATCATTTCGGGTTTGGGTGCTTCACCCAGCTCATCCCGGGCCTGGCCACGGGCCAGTTCGAGAATGTCCTGTTCGGCCTGCGCATCGGGATAGCCGATAGAAACGTGCATCAGGAAACGATCCAACTGGGCTTCTGGCAATGGGTAAGTGCCTTCCTGCTCGATGGGGTTCTGGGTTGCCATTACCAGGAACAACGGCGGCATGGGATAGGTAACCCTGCCCACGGTCACCTGGTGTTCACCCATCGCCTCGAGCATGGCAGACTGGACTTTTGCCGGTGCACGGTTGACCTCATCGGCCAGTATCATATTGTGAAAAATCGGCCCCTGTTGAAACTCGAACGTACCTTCCTGGGGACGATAAATCTCCGTACCGGTCAGATCAGCCGGAAGCAAGTCAGGGGTGAACTGGATACGATGAAAATCCCCCTCAATACGCTCCGCCAGTACCTTGATGGCGGTGGTTTTGGCAAGACCCGGTGCACCTTCGACCAGCAAATGTCCGTTGCAGAGCAAGGCCATGACCAGGCGCTCCATGAGCCGTTCCTGGCCGATGATCAACTGGTTTACGATCGTGCTGAGCTTTTTAAACGCTGCCCGTTCCACATGGGTTTGTAGGTCTGTAGGTGTTCTTGTTTCGACTGATTCCATTGGTAACCCTGCTTTTGACTCTCCAATCACGGAGCTGATTCATTTAATAAGTATGACACGGCCTTTTTTCAACCGCCTATCGTCCAACAAATCCGGGGTATTACATCAGTGTCATTGGTCACGATTTGTACAATTTGTTGCATTATCACCTGTACGGGACCGTATTTCCCGGGGCACAAAGCGGACCGCATTGTATCGCAGCCTATAAACCCAGGCACTGTAATGAACACCAATGCTGGTGAAAACCAACAAATACAGCTTGGAAAATTTAGTAATCCTGGGGGTCAACATCCACCGCCCAGCGCACACGCCGGGCAGCAGGGAGTGTCCTGAGTTTTTCTACCCAGTCATCCAGTTGCCGGTGCAACCAGCGCCGTTCAGCCGCCTGCACCAGCAGGTACCACCTGAACCGACCGCTGCGACGCTCCATCATGGCCGGGAACGGTCCATACAACAGTGCTTCGCCTGCAGGGAAGCAATCTCGGGCACGGTTAAGAAAACCGATAACCTCGTCCTTGTCATGGGCGTCAGAGCGCAACAGGGCCTGGTGGCTGAACGGGGGCAGACAGGCTGCACGGCGTTCGACACTCAGCTCAGCTGCGAAGGACTCATATCCCGATCTGAGCAAATTCAACAGCGATTCATGCTCCGGATAATGGGTCTGCAGGATGACTTCGCCGGGGAACTGATCCCGGCCCGAACGACCAGCAACCTGCACCATCAACTGACCCATGCGTTCCAGCGCACGGAAATCCGCACTGTGCAGGGCCTGGTCCAGGTTCACAATGACCACCAGGGTAACTTTTGGAAAATGGTGTCCCTTGGCGAGCATCTGGGTCCCAACCAACAGACAGGACTGACCTTCCTTGACCTGGTCGGACAATCTTTCAAATTCGCCTTTTCTGCGAACCGTGTCACGATCAAAACGCAGCAATGGCGTTTGCGGGAAAGCGTTGCCCAGCACCTGCTCCAGTTGTTCCGTTCCCTCGCCTGCACCCTGTAATGCATCGGCACTGCAATGTGGACAGATCGCAGGAACCCGGGCGGTGTTGTCACAGTGATGACACAGCAATCGCTTGCTCGCCCTGTGCCACGTCAGGTTGGCGTCACAACGCCGGCAGCTTGCATACCAACCACACTGGTGACAGAGAATGACCGGCGCGTATCCCCTGCGATTCAGAAATATCAAGGCCTGGTGACCCTGCTCAAGGGTTTCACCAATTGCTGTCATGGCCGTAACAGCTATTCCGCCACGCATGTTCTGCTGGCGCAAATCCAGTACGCGCCAGGTCGGTGCAGCCGCACCGGTTGCCCGTTGCCTTAGACGGTTCCAGCTGTAACGACCGCATGAGGCGTTGTTAAATGTTTCCAGTGAAGGTGTGGCGGTACCCAGTATGACTGGTATTCCCAGACCGGCAGCACGTTTGACTGCCACATCGCGGGTGGAGTAACGAAACCCGTCCTGTTGTTTAAAAGACGCATCGTGTTCCTCATCGAGAATGATTAATTTCAAATCGGGTATCGGTAAAAACAGTGCAGAACGGGTGCCAATGACCAGGCTTGCCCGTCCACTCCTTGCCGTTGCCCAGGCCTGCATACGCATGCCTTCACTGAGACCGGAATGAGTGACAACGGGCTCAAACCCCAACCGCTTCTCAAATCGCTTGACCAATTGTGGTGTCAGTCCAATTTCAGGCACCAGCAACAATGCCCGGCCACCACCGGACAAAACCCGTTCCAGTAACTGCAGATAAACTTCCGTCTTACCGCTACCGGTCACACCATCGAGCAAATGGCAGTGGAATTCACCCAGGCTGGCGGAGGCTGCATCAACCGCGGCCTGTTGCTCCTTGTTCAGCATGGGGCCGGCAGACGGATCCAGTCGAGCACACGATTGTGTTTCAGATTGCACCCAGTCCTGCTCAATCAATCGCGCCAACTGGGGTTTCCATGAGGAAGACACCGCCCGCAACAGCGGCGCAGTGGAAGCGCCTTCGCCAATGGCCCTGAGCAATCGGAATTGAGCCTTGATATGCCCTGCGGGTTGAAGCAATCGCTGATTTCCGCCGGATGTCAGGTAATACACCACCGGTGGGGGCGGGATGGTCCCACCCGCCTTCCTCAGACGTGGTGGTAACGCGCTGTATACCACTTCACCGGGGGCGTGTTTGTAATAGTTCCAGCACCATTGCAACAATCCAAGAGTTTCGGGGCTCAATACCGCCTGTCCCTCATCGGGATATTTCTCAACTGCCGCGAGTTTCTCCATCGGATACGCACTTTCGCTCGCCACCTCGATTACAATTCCCACCAGCTTTCTTGGGCCAAACGGCACCAATACACGAGAACCCGGTAACGGGAAAGGTTGATTCACACAGGGCAGATAGTCGAAGAGCTGTCTCAGGGGAACCGGCAGGGCGACTCGCAATACCGGCTGTGAAATTGGCGCTTGCATAACAGGGAATTCTAGCCCGCAGATTGCCGTAATCGCAATCGGGATAATGCCGCCATTGTCAAAAACCTGTGTTTAACAGCAGTTGTATTTCAAATGGTAGATGCAGCGACGGTCCGTGGCCATTTGTTTGACCCGGATCGGCGGATTCACCCGTCAGGTGGACTACAAGTTACCCGCTTCGCGTTCCTTGACCAACAGGGAGAACTGCCTGGACAGCAGCGGCTCATCACCACCGAGTTCAATCATATCTCCTACTATCCTGGCTGATTCCCGGAGCAGCAGGTCAGGACGATCATCCTCTTCCTCTTCCTCCGCAGCGGGGTTGTCCTGATCCTCAACTACTTCCGGTGGCTCGGAAGCAATTGCAAGTGTATCCCCCTCCTCCAACAATGGGCCCGTGTTGTCCTGGGCTGCCTTCCTGGCCTCACGTTTGGCCTTGTCCTTGTCCATCTCGCCACGGCGGACGGATTCCAACAGGCTTAGCTGTTTCTTATTCCTGTTGACATTGTATTCTTCTACATCACTCAGCAACCAGCCAAACTCCTGGTCATCGGCAATGCGCTTCTGGTAACGGGAATCAGCCACGGCTACCAGACGATCCATATTGCCCTCACTGGCAAAATCGGCGGATTCAATACTGGTCCACGGCAGGGCATTATCGAATGAACGCTCACCATATTCCTGCGGGTCACCGGCCGATGGAAACCGTATGTCGGGTACCACACCCCGGTTTTGTGTTGATCCGCCATTGACCCGGAAAAACTGTGCCATGGTGATTTTCAGCTGACCCATTTTCCCCGCTTCTGAAGAGGGTGCGTAGTCGTCAAGATCCACCAGGTTCTGAACGGTACCCTTACCAAAGGTGGTTTCTCCAATAATCACACCCCGTCCATAGTCCTGTATTGCAGCCGCGAAAATTTCAGAGGCAGACGCACTGTAACGATTTACCAGCACCGCAAAGGGACCGGTCCAAGCCATACCGGGATCAATATCCTCCTCGGTGCTGATTCGCCCGCTGGAATTACGTACCTGTACCACCGGACCCTCATCAATAAACAATCCCGTGAGTGTGGTCGCTTCCAGTAATGAGCCGCCACCATTATCACGAAGATCGACGATCAGCCCTTCAATACCCTCGGCCTTCAATTCATTGATCAAGCGCCTCACATCGCGGGTGCTGGAGCGGTAATCGGGCAGGTTCTTGGCCCTGCCGTTAAAATCAAGGTAGAAAACCGGCAAATCAATGACACCAATTTTGACCGTTTTGTCATCCTCACCGGGAACTTCGATTATCCGGCTCTGTGCGGCCTGTTCTTCAAGTTTGACTTCACCACGCACAATATCGATCACGGTGCTGGGACCGTCAATGGCGATATCCTCATGGAGCACCTCGAGACGTACAATCGTGTGCTTGGGTCCACGTATCAGGTCAACTACGTCATCAACCCGCCAACCAATAACGTCCTGTAGCTTGCCATCATTCCCCTGACCGACTGAAATGACCCGGTCTCCGGATTTGAGGCGGCCATCCTGGTCGGCCGGCCCACCCGGTACCACGCTGGCGATACTGGTGTATTCATTTTCACGACCAAGCAGGGCACCGATGCCTTCCAGGGACAACTTCATGGAAATTTCAAAATTTTCAGAACTCCGCGGGGACATGTAGGCTGTATGCGGCTCGATGGATTGTGCGTATGCATTCATGAAGTATTGAAATACATCATCAGAATTCAACTCGGAAATGCGACGGTCCAGGTTCTTGTAACGCGAATCAAGCGTCTCGATAATGGCTTCATCTTCCTTTCCTGCCAGACGCAGACGCAGAAAGTCATTCTTGACACGATGACGCCAGAATTCATCGATCTCTTCTTTTGTATTTGCCCACCCTATGTCTTCGCGGTCCCAGTAGTAATCTTCATCGACGGTAAAATCCATCGGATTTTCAAGCTGAGCCCTGGCAAAACTGACCCGTTCACGCACACGTTCAACGTAAATATTGAACATTTCATAGGCTGGTGCCGGATTAGAATGTTGCAGCGCATCATCAAGATTCAGGCGGTATGGTTGAAATGTTGCAATATCTGATGCCATGAAAAAGCTGAAATTCGGATCCAGTAAATCCAGGTAACGGTCAAATATCTGAGCAGATAATTCATCATCCAGGCGGGTGTCTTTATAGTGCCAATTGGCCAGGAACTTGGTCGCCAGGTTACTGCGCAGACGCTGCTCCAGGCTGGGTTTGAATAGCACATTTTCCTGCGGTTGGCTGGTGGCCCAAACCGACGTGCTGATGACAATTACCAATAATAATTTAATCGCTCTCAAACTAACTTCTCCACAAATAATCGGATTTTATCATCCACTATGAACTCAGTAAGTTGACCACAGTCACAACTCAGAGTTGCTTGACTGGTACAGAATAGCAGACATTAGGCCGTGGGAGGACCAATCACACAAGGGCCAAAAGTTTAGTTGCCTTGATTCTGCGACCAGAAAGGGCTGAAATTTAATCAACCAATCCGGACTCTTGCGCCATCAGATCCGCGTGGTATGAAGACCGCACCAATGGGCCCGATGCAACGTGGGTAAAACCCAGTTCATAGCCCAGTTTCTCCAGGCGTTCAAATTCATCCGGTGTCCAGTATCGCAACACCGGGTGGTGGTGTGAAGTAGGCTGAAGGTATTGTCCCAGAGTGACCATGTCCACGTCGTGTGAGCGCAGATCCTGTAATACAACCCGCACCTGGTCGAAGGTCTCACCCAATCCAAGCATGATCCCGGACTTGGTGGGAATATCCGGGTGACGGTTCTTGAATCGCTGCAACAGGTCAAGTGACCACGCGTAATCTGCCCCCGGCCTGACATCACGATACAGGGGCCTGACCGTTTCGAGGTTGTGATTGAACACATCCGGTGGTGAGTTAGCCAGAATGTCCAGTGCTCGCTCCATCCGGCCCTTACCGCGGAAATCCGGAACCAGTATTTCGAGCCTGATGGCAGGATTCAGCTCACGGATACGGTCAAGGCAGTTTGCGTAGTGTTGCGCCCCGCCATCGCGCAAGTCATCGCGGTCTACCGAGGTAATCACTACATAGCGCAGTTTCATGTCCCTGATGGTCCGAGCCAGGTTGTCCGGCTCTTCTTCATCCGGAGCGTTGGGACGGCCATGGGCGACGTCGCAAAACGAGCAGCGCCGGGTACAAATCTCACCCAGGATCATGAAGGTGGCTGTGCCCTTATTAAAACACTCATGAATGTTCGGGCAACTGGCCTCTTCACACACCGTCACCAGCCGGTTGTCACGCAATCGCGACTTCAACTCCGCCACAGCATTACCCGAGGGGAGCCTCACCCTGATCCAGGGTGGTTTGCGCAGTACCGGTGCGTGCTGATCAAATTGCGCCGTATTACGGGTCATCTTGGCAGCACCCAGTTGTTTGACCCCTGCCTGATTTGATCCTGCCTGTTTCGATCCCGGTTGCCTGGATCCAGGACGATCAATGTCTTTAACCAGGATTGGAATTTTTGTCTGCTCGCTCACCTGGTTATCCCGGTTCTTAATGGCAAACGGCTATTCATTGGCCTAAAGTGGTCATGGTATCCCAGCATGGTGCACAGACCGGACACAAGGCGGTTTTCCAATTCAGCCCTGGGTACTTTTACAAACGCCGACAATTCAGTAACCTGCAAATCCTTGAAGCCACAGGTGTTGATACGCTGAAATGGTTCAAGATCCATGCAATGGTTTACGGCAAGACCGTGAAAGGTTTTACCTCTGCGCACGCGCAAACCGAGCGAAGCAATTTTTACACCTTCGATGTAGACACCGGGTGCTCCCGCAAGCCTCGCTGCATGCACGTCGAAACCGTTTAACACATCAATGATCACCTGCTCAATACCATTGACCATTTCACGTACACCCATACCGAGTCTACGGATATCAATCAGTGGATACACCACCACCTGGCCCGGACCGTGATAGGTAACCTGTCCGCCGCGGTCAACCTGGATTACCGGTATGTCCCCGGGTGACAACAGGTGCTCTGCACGACCGGTCTGGCCCTGGGTAAACACCGGCAAATGCTCGACCAACCAGAGTTCATCAGGGGTGTCCTCACTACGCTGGTCGGTGAAATCCTGCATGGCCCGCCAGACCACTCCATACTCCATCATGCCGAGCCGCCTGACACCGGGTTGTAGGGCATCAACAGATGTCTTGACCCGCTTTCCGATGCCAGCTTTAATGGCCATCATTACAGGGCAACCAGCACCTGATCACAATGGGTCAGGTCCTGGTAGATAGAATCAAGCTGTGCTTTTGAGCTGGCGTGAATGGTAATTGTTACCGCAATGTATTTCCCCCCACCGCTGGCATTTGTACTAATCGCTTCCTCTTCACTGATTTCGGCGTGCCGCAGAACAATCTCTTTCACCAGGGTTTCGAAGCCCTCCACGTTGCGGCCCATGGCCTTGACAGGAAAGCTGCAGGGGAACTCCAATAAGGTATCATCGCCACTGGAGGATGTGGGTTCAGGCTTGCCGCTAACCATCAGTCATCACCAAACAATCCACCGACCCACATGCTGATTCCATCCCAGGTACGGCCGAAAAATCCTGCCTCCTGCACCGCTCCAAGTGTTATCAGACCACGACCGGCTATTTCTTCATTTTCAAGACGGATCGAAATGCGACCTACGTTTTCGCCTTCCAGCAATGGTGCGATCAGCTCCGGACGCATGGTGACCTGGGCATCGAGATCATCGTAACGACCACGTGGAATGGTGACAAAGAGCTCGTCGCGTATGCCCAGTGTTACCTGCTCGGTCTCGCCTTTCCAAACCTGGCCCTGTGCCAGTTGCTGGCCAGCCCGATACAATTGGACCGTTTCAAAAAACCGGAAACCATAGTTGAGCAAACTCTGGCTCTCGCTGACTCGGGATGTTTCAGATGAAGAGCCCATGACCACGCTGACCAAACGCATACCATCACGTTTGGCTGACGAGGCCAGGCAATAACCGGCGGCCTGTGTATGACCGGTTTTCAAACCGTCGACGGCCGGGTCACGCCATAACAGATTGTTGCGGTTGTGCTGGCGGATATTGTTGAAACTGTATTCCTTCTCTGAATACCAGCGGTAAAAATCCGGAAAGTGGGCGATCAAAGCGATGCTGAGGGTGGCAACATCACGTGCCGTTGTGTAGTGGTCTTCGTGCGGCAGACCGGTGGCATTGACAAAATGACTTGCGCTCATCCCCAGTTGCGTTGCGTAGTGGTTCATCAGGCCGGCGAAGGCGTCTTCCGTTCCAGCCAGGTGTTCCGCCAGGGCAACACTGGCGTCATTGCCGGACTGGATCACCATCCCCTTGAGCAGTTGTTCAACCGTCACTTCCATACCCGGCTCAATGAACATGCGTGAACCACCCGTTCGCCAGGCTATTTCGCTGACGACCACCGGATCCTCCAGATTGATATTGCCTTCAACCAGTTCATTGAAGACGACGTAACTGGTCATCAACTTGGTAATGCTGGCGGGTTCAACCCGTGTGTCCGGGCTATTCTCTACCAGCACGCGTTCACTGTTGAAATCCACCAGGATATAACTGTTGGCACCCAGTTCGGGTGCCGCCGGCGTTGGCATACCCCTGGGTGGTGGTGGCGGTCGTTGGGCCAGGGCATCGACGGCCAGCGCCAATACCAGAACAACCAGTAGCAAAAATTTCTTCATGAGCAATATTATCCCGTCAATATGGCCGTCATTTGTCAGCGACTTACTTTATGCGGGCGATCAAAGCCCAGTTCAACAACCCGCTGGATACTGGCTTCGATTTCAATATCTGAAGCATACGGCCCTATCCATACTTTATACAATCCGCGGCTCTTTTGTATCGAGACCGGTTTGAGCTGAGCAGCCATCATTTTACCTGCCAGGTGATCGGCGGAGCTGCGTTGGCTGAACGCCCCCACCTGGAGAAAGCTACCATCTGCTGCCTTGATTGCCTGGCGCCCGGGTGTTTCGACATCAATGGCACGTACGTCCACTTGTGCCGTGCCGGTTTTATCGATACCCAGTTTCACTGCGGCTGCGTACGACAGGTCAATGATACGGTCGTCGTGAAATGGGCCGCGGTCGTTGATCTTGACTACCATTTTCCGGCCATTCTCGAGGTTGGTGACTTCAGCAAACGCAGGTAAAGGCAGGCTCTTGTGTGCCGCCGTTGCCAGGTGCATATCATAGGGTTCACCGCTGGATGTCCGCCGGCCATGAAACTTGCTGCCGTACCATGATGCAATACCCCGCTCGTGGTAACCCCTGGCGGACGGCAAAACCGTATAGGTCTTGCCCAGAACCGTATACGGCGAGTGATTGCCATAACGTGCCAGCGGTTGTACCTCCGGTACGGCATCGTCTACATCCGCGGCGGTAATTTTCCGGCTGGACGGACCGTCACGCGTGGATACATCTTTGGACTTGTCCCTGGCACAGCCCGCCAGCAAAAGGGCAACGACCAGCCATGGCAGTACCACGTTTCTCATCAGGACCCGTCCATACCCCGGCTGATTTCCTGGCTCAGTTCATACACCGCCATCGCATACCGGGGACTGCGGTTGTAGCGTGTGATAACGTAGAAATTCTTGAAGGTCAGCCAGTAGGTATTGCGGTCTTTTTCAACCAGCTTCAGCACGGCCGCAGCCAGGTCAGGGCGTAGTTCATCTGCACTCCTGAAACCCTGCTCCCGCCATTCGGCAACTGTCAGTGTGGGGCTGAAGTCCCGTGTGGAAATCTTTGCGAATGCAGCATCCTGGGTAGCCCGTGCCCGGCGTGTAACCGGCTGCCCGGATTGCCAGCCATGGCGATGGAGATAGTTGGCCACACTACCCACCACGTCGGCTGTGGACCGCCACAGGTCGCGGCTGCCGTCCTGGTCGAAATCGACCGAATACTCGCGATAGCTGCTCGGCATGAACTGGCCCATGCCCATGGCCCCGGCATAGGAACCGCTGACTTCGCTGGCGGGCAATCCTTCTTCACTGGTCAGCTTGATATAGTGCATCAGTTCGCTGGAAAAAAACCCGGACCGGTCTGAAGAGAGTCCCTGCGGATAATAAAACCCCAATGTCACCAACGCGTCAATGGTGCGGTATGAGCCCGTAATTCGACCATAAAAGGTCTCAACACCAATGATTGCTACGATAATTTCCTCGTCCACACCGTATTGTTTCGAGGCGGATGCAATCAGTTCACGGTTGTCGTTCCAGAAATCTATTCCTTCACTGACACGTCTGTCGGTCAGGAATATTGGCCGGTACTCATGCCATGGTTTGCCTTCAGCCGGACGGGAAATGGCATCGACGATTGATTGCTTGTATTCAGCCTGGCTGAGCAATGCCCGGACTTCGTCTGCCTGTAATCCATGTTCGGACACAGCAAGTGCGACAAACTCATCGGCACCGGGATGGTCAACGGCGAGCGCCGGGGTACTGAGCAAAGCAGAGAATAAAACCAGAAAGAGAAATTTTTGCATCGAATTCATTTGTCCTTTTTTGTGGTTTGACCACATTTGTTTTGAATCACCATCTTACAGACACTCAAAGCGCGCATTGAGTTTAACCGAACGGGAAATAAAAACCGCCGGGTGATTCATGGCCGTGAGTTAAACATCAACTTATGAATTTCCGGTGGCCATATATGGACATCATCATGCCGAATCCTGCCAGCAACGTCACGGCCGATGTGCCACCGTAGCTGATCAGTGGCAAGGGTACACCGACCACCGGTAATATTCCTGCCACCATGGCGCCATTGACCAGCACATATACAAACAGGGTCAGGCTCAGACTACCCACAAGTAACCTCGAACCCGTATCACGCACCAGGCTGGCAATAAACAATCCACGTCCGATCAACAGGACGTAAACCATTAACAGCAATGCCACTCCTATCAAGCCAAATTCCTCGGATATCACCGCAAGCACGAAATCGGTGTGGTGTTCGGGGATAAATTCCAGGTGCGACTGTGTCCCGTTCAACCAACCCTTACCGGTCACGCCACCCGAACCCACGGCAATCTTGGACTGGATGATGTTCCAGCCATCTCCAAGTGGATCAACTTCGGGATTCAGAAAAATACGTAGGCGGTCACGCTGGTATTCTTTCAGAAATGGCCAAACCAACGGTATTGCAGCCATCAGGGTCCCGGCAAAAACCACCAGGGTACGCCAGCGTAGTCCCGCCAGGAACAGGGTGAATCCGCCACTGGCAGCCACCAGGAGTGCGGTGCCCAGATCAGGTTGGCGAGCGACCAGCACGCTGGGCACCATCAGTATCGCCAGACTCACGAATACCGATTTGAGTGCCGGAGGCAGCACACGCGGGTGTAAATACCAGGCAATCATCATCGGCACCGCAAGCTTCATCACTTCCGATGGCTGAAAACGGATGATGCCAAGGTCAAGCCAGCGTTGTGCACCGCGGCCCACACCGAACACCCAGGTTGCCAACAGCAGAACCACACCAAAAACATAGATCCAGGGTGTCCATATGCTGAGGATATGTGGTGGCACCTGGCTGATCACCAACATGACCAATAAACCAACACCAAGACGTATGGCCTGGCGGTTTACCGTCGCCATATCCTGACCTGATGCGCTGTACATCACGACCAGACCGAAACCCATGACCAGTAGCAATAAGCCCAGCAATACCGGATCCAGCCGTGGTGTACCCAACCAGGGCGGAACACGAATCTTCACGGTTGCACCTCCATGCCCGTCTCCTGATCCAGCCAGGCATCGAGGGTGGCGCGTGCCACCGGTGCGGCGGCCTTTGATCCTGTGCCACCATGTTCCACGATCACCGCGATCGCGATCCTGGGCACTTCTACCGGAGCAAAGGCGATGAACAAGGCATGATCACGCAGATGTTGCGCCACATCAGCTTCGTTGTATTCCCCATCTTCATTCAACTGGTAGACCTGGGCCGTACCGGTCTTGCCTGCCGTCCTGTAACGTGCGTCCACGGCAATCCCCGTCGCGGTGCCACGTACACCGTTGACCACCCGGTCCATGCCTTCAAGTACCGCCTGCCAGTCCCCTGCCTCCTTTACCGGTATCTGCATTGCAAGCGGTGCCCTGACCCGCTGCGCACGTTCAATCCCCGCGGCTTTGGTTGCATACAACAACCTGGGTTCATAACGCTTGCCACCATTGATCAGCACCGCAAGTGCATTGGCCAACTGCAGGGGTGTCACCACGTTGAACCCTTGTCCGATACCGGCGATCACGGTTTCGCCGGGATACCAGGGCTCATCCCGGGCAGCACGCTTCCATTGCCGCGAAGGCAACAGACCTGCCCCTTCCCCCGGGACATCAACACCGGTCAATGAACCAAATCCAAACTGGGACAGGTAGTCGTGCATCCGATCTATGCCCATTTCCATGGCCAACTGGTAGAAATAGGTATTCACGGACTGTTCCAACGCGGATTCCAGGGTCACCCATCCGTGGCCTTCCTCCTTCCAATCCCGGTAGGGTCGGCTGTAGCCATCGATATAAAATGAACCACTCGAATACACCCGGGTTTGCGTATTTATCAGATCCAGCTCCAGACCTGCCAGACCGACAAAAGGCTTGAGCGTGGAACCCGGTTCATAACCCCCTTTGAGCGCCCGGTTGAACAGGGGCCGACCGGGTGTGTCCAGGATGGCCTGGTAGGCCTGCTGGCTGATACCGTGTACAAAGGCATTGGGATCATAGGCCGGCTTGCTGACCAGCGCGATGATACTGCCATCGGTGGGATCAATCGCCACCACCGAACCGGGCCGCTCACCCAGTCCGTCCCAGGCCGCACGCTGGACGGCCACGTCTATCGACAGCACCAGATCCGTACCCGGGATTGCGTCCTGGCGATCGAGCACCCGCAGCACCCGACCGCTGACGTTGGTTTCCACCTGCTCATACCCACTGGTTCCATGCAATTCGGTTTCCCTGAACTGCTCAATACCAATTTTTCCGATGATGCGTGTACCACGGTAATTGCCCTGATCCACCCTGGCGATATCCCGTTCATCCAGACGCCCGACATAACCCAGCACGTGGGTCAGCAGCTCACCATAGGGATAATTCCTGGACAGGTAAGGCACGACATCCGCGCCTTTAAAACGATGCCGGTTCACCGCAAACCGGGCAACCTCCTGTTCACTGAGATTGAGTTTCAGAGGGATGGGGTCAAACACGCGGTAATGACGCCGGGACTTGTTGAAGCTGTTCCGATGCTCATCGTTGAGCTCTATAAGCGTCGCCAATTCGTCCAGCAGGGGCTCAAGCTGCTGCACTTTCTCGGCTACTATTTCCAACCGGTAGGCGGGAAGGTTCTCCGCTATTACCCGGCCTCTCCGGTCATAGATCAATCCCCGGTTGGGAACCACTGGACGCACACTTACCCGGTTGCTTTCAGAGCGCGTGGAAAACTGTTGATGTGCAGTTACCTGCAGCCAAAAGTAGCGTCCGAGCAAGCCCAGCATACAGATCACAACCACAAAGAACCCTGCCCTGGCCCTGCTTTCAAAAAGCAATTGCTCTTCGCGAGGGTCCTTCATGGCTTGTTCGTTGGCGTAATTGATCACGACTTGTGTTGACGCTGGCGTGCACGAATACGATCAAGCAACAGAAATATCCATGGCCACAATGCCATACCGACCACCGGTGCCAACCAGTATTCCCAGGTGGGCATCGGTTCGCCCAGCAGTGCCAGGATCCAGATCAGGATGATCTTGTCATTGACCAGTAAACCCAGCACACCCAGTACCTGCTGCCAGGGTGGGAAAAAACGCAGACGAGGTCTGAATCGTTGTACCAGGAACACCATCACCACCAGGCTCAGTGCGTGTAATCCCATCAAGCTGCCACTTAAAACATCGAGGGTGAGACCGATCAGGAAAGCCAGCCCCAGGCCGATCATCCCGCGGGTCTCCAGCGTCCAGTAAATCATCACCAACGCGACCCAGTAAGGTTTGAATTCCGACAATGGTTCCGGCATCGGTATCAATGACAACAACATGGCCGCTATGATGGTGAGTAAAACCAGAGTGCGACTTTCCCCCGCCCGTCTCATGACTCATCCACCGGTTGCGGTAAAACAGGTGGTACTGCGGAGGAGGTCTCAATTTGAGGCTCGACTTGCATCTCAGTTTTTGCCTCTATCAACAACACTTCGCGACCGCGGTCCAGCGCTGCATATGGCCTGACATAGACAATTGCAAAAGTATCACCACTGTTGCGTTCCACCCGAGCCACCTCACCGGCAGGAAAACCCGGTGGAAAACGGTCACCAAGACCCGAGGTAACGATCATGTCTCCCTCACCCACATCTGCCTGTAGTGGTACGTTTGGCATTAGCAAATGAGAGGTGTCGCCGGTGCCAAAGGCGACTGTACGTAATCCGGTCCTGTTGATTTGCACCGGCAGAGCATGATCCGGGTCGGAAATCAGGCGAACGGTCGACGCATACCGGTGTACATTCTCCACCTGCCCGACGATACCGCGTCCGTCGATTACGGCCTGGCCTTCTGTCACGCCCTGTTCGCTGCCGCGATCAATCCAGACCTTATGTGAAAACGGATCCAGGTCCACACGGATCATTTCCGCAAACCTGAATTCGTAGGCCCTGCCCTGGGTGGACTCCAGCAGGCTTCGAAGACGCTGATTTTCCTGTCTCAGGGCAGATTGTGTTTGTACCGACCCCCCGACTTTTAGCAATTGCTCCAACAGTTGCCGGTTCTGGTCGATCAAATCCTGTCTTGCGCGGGTGTGTTCGGCGACCGAGCGAATTGCCCTTGACGGCCAACCGGCCAGGTGAAACACCGGTTCAAAAACGGACTCCATGGCATTGCGTATACGGGGAACGTAACCACCACGCTGATCCATCGACATCAGTACGACGGACAGCAAAATATACACCATCAGTCGCGCGGTCCTGGCGCCTTCTCCGCCGAACCAGCGGCTTGAGCCTGATGATGGGGTATTTGCCAAATTCTTATCGTGAGTCTATTGATCAGGCAGATACGCCCGATGGGGGTTGTCCTTTAATTATAATTGAAAAAATCACCGTGGTTTTCATCCATCAATTCCAGCGCCCTTCCACCACCCCGGGCGACACAGGTCAACGGATCATCGGCGACGAAAACCGGCAGACCGGTTTCTTCACTGATCAATCTGTCCAGTCCCCTTAACAGGGCACCACCGCCGGTCAGCACAATGCCGGTTTCCACCACATCGGCACACAATTCCGGCGGAGTCTGTTCCAAAGCGGCCTTCACCGCATCGAGAATACTGGCAAGACTCTCGGTCAACGCCTCGAGTACCTCGTTGCTGTTGATGGTAATCCGACGCGGCACGCCTTCGGCCAGGTTGCGGCCGGAAACCGACAACTCTTCTGCCTCGTCATCCGGCCAGGCACGTCCGATTTTGATCTTGATCTGTTCCGCGGTTGATTCCCCGATCAGGGTGCCGTAATTGCGCCGTACGAAATTGACGATGGCCTCATCGAACTGGTCCCCGCCCACACGCACGGAGTGTGAATACACCAGGCCGTTGAGTGATATCACGGCCACTTCCGAGGTACCGCCACCGACATCGAGCACCATTGCTCCACGTGCTTCGTGCACCGGGATACCGGCACCGATCGCTGCAGCCATCGGTTCTTCAACCAAAAATACTTCTCGGGCACCGGCACCTTCGGCGGATTCCTTGATGGCTTTGCGTTCCACCTGGGTCGAACTACAGGGAACACAGACCAGTACCCGTGGACTCGGACGAAGAAAGCGGGATTCGTGCACTTTCTTGATAAAATGCTGCAACATCGCCTCGGTCATGTTGAAGTCCGCGATGACACCATCTTTGAGCGGTCTGACCGTGCGTATATTTCCCGGTGTACGTCCCAGCATGCGCTTGGCCTCGCCACCCACTGCCGCCACCGATTGTGGCCCACCCGGCCCCCGGTCCATGCGAACCGCGACCACCGAGGGTTCATTCAGAACGATGCCCTGGCCACGTACATAAACCAGCGTATTTGCCGTGCCTAAATCTATAGAAAGGTCATTGGAAAACAGACCGCGGAGACTCTTAAAAACCATCTTGTTATATTCCGGGGGAGATACCAGGATCAGGCTGGCTAATGTATCAGTCAACCCGCTTTTCAGCAAGCATAACCGGCTCAAAATCGCCCGACTTTTCTGTGAAAACAACAAACTTCAGGTCATAGCCGCAAAATCCGCTAGAATGCCGTTTATGTAAACGCAATTTCTCTGAAAAAACGGATCAAAGCATGTCGGCATTAATTTGTGGTTCCCTGGCCTTTGACACCATCATGGTGTTCCCGGAACGATTCAAAGATCATATCCTTCCGGAGCAGGTGCATATCCTGAACGTTTCCTTCCTGGTACCGGAAATGCGTCGGCAGTTTGGGGGCGTGGCGGGCAATATTGCCTACAACCTGAAACTGCTCGGTGGTGACCCCTACCCGATGGCAACGGTTGGTGATGATTTCGGACCTTACCAGAGACGTTTGGAATCGCTGGGCATCTCCACCCGTTACGTGCGTCACCTGGAAGGAGAATTCACACCTCAGGCTTTTATTACCACTGATCTGGATGACAACCAGATCACCGCCTTCCACCCGGGGGCAATGCAGGAGAGCTATCTCAACAAGGTCGACGAGACCAGGGGCATGACATTGGGTATTGTGGCACCGGACGGCAGAAAGGCCATGCTGCAGCACAGCCGGGATTTTGAGCGACTGGGTATACCCCACATTTTTGACCCCGGTCAGGCCATGACGCTGTTTGACGGCAATGACCTCAGAACATTTATCAGCCAGGCCAACTGGCTGGTCGCCAACGACTATGAATTCCAGTTAATCCAGGACCGTACGGGTCTGACCAAAGAACAGGTAGCAGAACAACTTGAGGCGTTGATCATTACCCATGGCAGCGAAGGATCAAGTCTGATTACCGAAGCCGGCGAGGAAACCATAAAGACCGTGGATGCCGATGGGATCCTGGATCCAACTGGCTGCGGAGATGCCTACCGATCCGGTCTGATCTATGGGCTACAGAACAATCTGGACCTGGTAACAGCCTGTAGGATCGGTTCGGTAATGGGTGCATTCAAAATAGCCGTACAGGGCCCACAGAACCATGCCCCATCCATGGACGAGATCGAGGAGCGCTTCGAAAAAGCCTTTGGATACTCTTTTACTGACTGAAACTTGAAAAACCTGACCCGATTCAGTCCATTGGCGGTTGACATTTGCGGCGCTTGCAGTGAGAATTTGCGCCCCCGACTGCAATGGTCCGGGTATTTGGCAAACAAAATTGGTGATGTAGCTCAGCTGGTTAGAGCGCGGCATTCATAATGCTGAGGTCGGTGGTTCAAGTCCACCCATCACCACCAGTATCATCAACAAGTTAAGCACCTTTCTGGTGCTTTTCTTGTTTAAGATCATAAAAATGGCGCACTTTTGGCGCACTGAAATAATAAAACAAACGAGCCACAACCCTAATTCCATAGTCTTGAGAATAGATACCCCAAGGCCGATTTCGGGCCAAAATAAAAGGTCCGCTTTCGGCCAATAGCGGACATTCCAATAAAGGGTATAAACGGATCAGTTTGCAGTCACTGATACCTGGCTGAATTGCGAAAAAGGTGGTTTATACTTCCTATCCACAATTGCCGAGGAATTGCTCCCCATCAACAATAATTGCGATGTCACGTTGAGAACAAGATGATGGGGTCTGCCTCCCTGGCCCGCATATTTATCTATGGGGAGATTCACCGTGGCTAAACACAATCACTCGAACGGTGCGCCCCATCTTAAAAGGGGCATTGGCCTCGTAGCGGCAATAGCGTTGGGCGTCACAAGTGCGATTGGGACGGGCGTATTCCTTAAAGCTCGAGTCATGATCTGCAATGTCGGGACACCCGAGATGGTGCTGTTGGCGTATGCAGCAGCCGGCCTGTTTGTAATGGCGGGCGCGTTTATCTATGCGGAATTGAGCACCCTAATGCCGCGCTCCGGAGGGGCGTATAACTACATCGGCGCGGCATACGGCAGGTTCTGGGCGTTCCTCTACGGTTGGATGGAAACGCTTATCGACGGTGCCGGGAGCATGGCAGCGCTGGCGATTGTATTCGTCATATTTTTCAATGATCTGCTCGGGGGCACTCTTTCATCAGGTGTCTCAACTCTGCTTGTTACGGCAACCCTGGTGTTCGTCACGGCGCTGAATCTGGCATCCGTTAGGGCGAATGGATCACTTGCGACCGTAATCACAGGACTCAAGATCGCGCTGTTGTTCGGCATTGCGGGTTGCGCATTCTTCTTCGGGGATGGGTCGTGGGCCAACTACGCATTAAGTAGCGCAGGCGGCACCTGTGAAGGCGTACCCGCAGAAGCGCGCATGGGACTTGCTGGCTTCGGAGCCGCCATAATTGCAGCGATGTGGAGCTACAGCGGTGCGACGACAATTATTGTGGTCGCCGAAGAAGTGAAGGATCCGGCTCGAACACTGCCGCGTATACTATTCAGCTCCGCGCTGATTCTTATTGGTCTGTACGTACTCGTTAATGCTGCCTATTTTTACGCGCTGTCGCCGGACACCGTTGCGAGCATCCCGGAATCGTCCTCAGTCGCCGGCGCGGTGATCGCACGCATCGTCGGCGCGGGCGCTTCGACACTCATGGCGGCTGGGCTGATGCTGTCCGTATTTGGAGCTCTACACAGTAGCGTGTTGTCCATGACACGGTTTCCATTTGCGATGGCCCGAGACGGACTTTTGCCATCCGTATTCGCGACCGTATCCCGAAACTCGCGCGTCCCGGTTCCTGCGGTGCTGTTGCTAGGTATCTGCGCCATCGCTTTCGCAATTTCGGGCACCTTCGATGTGCTCACGGACATGATTGTGTTTTCAATATTGATCTTTGACATCATGGCAGTGGCGGCGATTTTCGTTTTGCGCAAACGATTGCCCGCGAACGCACACAGCTATCGCGCGTGGGGGTATCCTTTTCTGCCGATGGCATATCTGCTGGGAATCGCCTGGCTTACGCTCAACACGTTGTTCTCCATGCCTGGGCGGTCGTTGGCGGGTTTGGGTCTGATTGCGCTAGGGATTCCGGTTTATGTGTATTACGCGCGTGGACTGCCCCCGTCACGAGTGGAGGACTGGCTTGATAACGACGAGACATAACGATCACTGCTCGTTCAACAAGGCTCGCCGACTGACCGACATTTTACTACTCTACAAGTGTAGGAAAGATGATTGGCAATGTCTGCTTGTGGCCGAAAGCGGACATTATGCATTGTGTCAATTTTTTGCCACGTCAACTGTCGTTTATTAGCGTTTTCTGGCACATAGTGAATAGGCAAACACCGCTACCAGGAAATGCTGGAGCGTCTTTCCGGAACGTGAGTCCCCTCAGTCTTCCACCCAGGATCCGTCGGGATTTTGCCAGGAGCCAAGAGAGCCACCCGGGCTGGGGTGCCGACAGTATCCCATGAGGCGCTGGATCGTCGTGGAATGGGTCTCCGCCACTTCGCGACGCACGTTCAGGTACTGGTTTTCTTCTTGGCGCAACCAACCGAGTGAATAGACATTGATCAACCCGGCACGTGGCCCCTGGCTGCGATTGGCGCCGCCGCCATGTAGCGTGGAGCCCAGGTACAGCAACAGGGAACCTCGGGGCATGACGGCCTGCTCGACTGCGCCAATTGGGTCGACCAGGCCAGCATGTGCCGGTTTTTGGTGACTACCCAACACGACGCGAGTGGCTCCGTTTTCGGCGGTAAAATCGTTCAGCGCCCACATGGCGCTGATCTGCAATTGCGTATTGCCCAGACGCAGGGGGTACACGCTGTCGTCGGTGTGCAGCACCTGGTTGTCCTCGCCGGGTAATATCTCAATGCCAGACAGACTGCTGATGCGGTAATTCTCGCAGTTGCGAAGCAGTACCGCGTCGGCTGCTGCCAGAACCCGAGGGTGCTCGACCAGGTCCGCGGCTGCGCGCGAAATACCGAGGATGCCGGCGATGCGCCGGGTCGTGTAGCCACTGAAATCGTCTTCTTCCCAGTGTCCCAACTCATCAAAAGGCGCCCGAAAATCTGCGTTCACAGCATCTAATACCTCCGCCGGTACCTGATTAAGAACCACGCAGGCGCCGTCGCGCTCGAGGGCAGCAACAACGTCCTTGTCAGTAGCGTCAGATTGGAAATATTTCAGTGGCATGTCGGCAAAACCCAGTGAAAAGTCGAGTCGCCAGTTTAACAAACAGGCAAGATAATGTGCCAGATAATGCCAGTAAACGCTGGTTAATGACAGTTGGTGTGGCACAAAACTGACACAATGCATGATGTCCGCTTTCGGCCAGGAGCGGACCTTTTGAAATCAATAAAAAAACTAAGTAAAAGACCTGGTATTTTTAAGGATCAAATTAGGAATCAAACCGGAGTAAGGGGGATCATAAAAGAGCCCGGACACTGCACCGGCGCTGTGCGTCCGGAACAGTGTACAAGCGAACATGAATCATCAGATTGATGAAAAATCAATGTATATCGATCCTGTGGCTTCCCGATCACACAATAATGCTAATATTTACATTCATTTAAATTAAGTTTGTGATTGTGAGTTACATGAGTCCATCAACTTCGCTTCATATTTTTCAGGGATTGCTTTTAATCAGTATTATTGGAACAGCGGTTGGAGGATATTTCTCTAACTTCTACAGCAGTAAAATTGCCAACATCGAGAAGTCAGAATTTAATGATAACCACGGATTGCGGGGTTGCTGCGCTGCCTGCGTATGTGGGGATGTGCGCTAATTCCCTCTCTGCAACCCGGCTATTACAAATCCAGTTTGAAACGTGCCCGTAAAAAACGTGCGATGCCATCCTCGTCGTGATCTCCAATCACCGCCGTGGCTGCATCCTGCACGTGTTTCGCCGCGTTGCTTGGCGCATAGCTCTCGTCCGCTCGCTCGAACATGCTGATGTCGTTGTCGCTGTCACCAAAGCAAACCACATGGGTGGCGCCCAACTGGCTGCGCAGCACATCGATGGCCTCTCCCTTGCTTGCATCAACGTGATGAATGTCGATCCAGCGCCAGCCCTCACCTTCCCACGCCTCGCCGGAGTAGGCAACCAAATGGGGTTCGTCATCGATCATGGCACCGATTTTCGTGATCGCGACTGGCACACCCAACGCGCTGATATTGGTTATTTCCGCATCACCCGGCAGTTCTGCCAACGTCCCGATGTGTACATCAGCACGTGAGCTAAAGTGATTGGCGAGCTTGATCTCAATTTCGGTGACGGGTGTTTGATGATAGATGCCGTGCCGCTGCCCGGTCTCGAATGTAAATATGAAGGGCGCTACCTTTTGCGCCATGATGGCACCAAGAACGTGTTCGACTTCGTTCAGCGAAAGGTAATTCTGATGCAGGTAGTGATCATTACCCGGGTCCCAGATCATCACCCCGTTCTTGAAGATTTGTGGAAGACTGAAACCATATTCCGAGAGCAGGTCCCGAGAGGCATGCAGGGCCCGCCCGGTGGCCACCGTGTAGGCTATTCCCAGCTCGGTCAGGGCGGTCAGCGTGTCACGGGTGTAGGCAGAAATCGCACCGTTTTTATCGAGCAATGTGCCATCCAGATCAAAGACGATCAGTTCCATTGCAGTCCATATTGTCCGAAGCGATTGGGAGTGTATCAAGTGTGGCACAGTATAAATCAAGCTGTGCTCAATTTGAGATCCGCTACTCCAACATCGAGTCCCGCTACCGACCCGAATTTGGTGGCAGCCTGCATGAGGTCGGTACCTGGCTGGCTGGCGTCAGTCAATCACGAAACTGGCCACGCAGGACGGTTCAATGATGTATTCATCGACATCACCGGACAAGGCGGTCACCAGGTAACGCCCCCCGGCACTGTAGTTGCGTGATTTCAGGTTGAACTGCCAGTAGTCCTCGTCATTCAGCTGAAACTCGTTACCCTCCGAGCCCTTGCCCGAAGAAAGTGCCTGCTCGCTGACATCGACGTGATCGCTGGTATCTTCACCGAAGAACAGCACCTCGACCACTGGCGGTGCTGACAGGTCAACGTCGGTGAGCACAAAGCCGTTGTAGTCGAACAACTGCAGCTTCAGGGGGAAGACCCGGTTTTTCTTGGCCCTGACGGGCAGGTCACCATCCATGGGCGGAGCAAAGCCTTCGCACATGAGCACCGCTGTGCAGGTCGTGTCACCGCCAGTGGGATCATCTCCGGCTTCATTGGTGGTACCCGCCGGGCAGGCCAGGCAAACATTGCCTGACACGTGTTCGTCTATGTCGCACTGACTAAAAAGCGCATCCAGTATCCCGCTCAGCCCGTTGAAATCGGCCGCCTGGAAGATTTCTGATCCATTATCATCCTCATCCAGACAATCCACATAGGTACCGAAAGCTGCTGCATCGAAATCGACACCAATCGTGATCAGAGGTACTTCCATATCACGCAGTTGCTCCAGCGAGTTGGAAACAAACCCGAGATCGTCACAAATTTTGAACTCTACCGGATTCGGTGCACCGTCCGTAATCAGGATCACAAGAC
Organism: Lysobacterales bacterium; assembly: GCA_014238945.1. GTDB lineage: Bacteria > Pseudomonadota > Gammaproteobacteria > Xanthomonadales > SZUA-36 > SZUA-36. Next base: position 172,637 of record JABAAB010000014.1, on the reverse strand, counting down.
CGGGTCTCCCCGCACTGTAGGTCGAGAGTTGTTGAACCGCCGCCTCCAGTGCCAACACCTGGTGGGAACTTCCGGCCAGCCACGGCACGGAGTCAATCGCAGAGGTGACCGACGGAAGATGGTTCGGATGTCCATAGGTATCGAGGTTGAACTCTGCAATGATCTGGTCGGAATAGTTGATCAATGCAAAGCGGACATCCTCAGGAAGTGCCTGGTCCATTACCAGTGCCTTGGCAAAATCGAGTTCCATCTGAAAATTTACCAAACCAACGGACGCTGAGGAATCCACCACTATGACGATGTCAACGGAATCGGCTCTGAGTTCTGCAGACCAAACAAATAGCGATGCAAAAAGGCAAAGTACACCATAGGTTCCCGACTTCATGCTCTGTCCGAATTTCGATTTGCGGATTAAATTTGAGTGAATTTCTGAGCCCGTCATGTAATTCTCAAATTTAGGTTTCTGGTGTGATGCACACGGCTTTTTCAGCCGTCCTGTGATTACTTCAAGGATTTCCTTCCGACCCCACTGATGAACAGTCGATTGGATGATAAAAGATAGCAGAAGTGGTCCAGACCTGACAAGCTGAGAGGCTATACAATCGGGTAAAGATTTGGCGCAACATCAGATTTATGAGATAACCTGCTTCCACATTAAAACAAAAACCTGCTAATTGCAGCCTTGGATCCGGACCACCATGGCATGCAGCAGACCAGGGACCAGCAACCATCGGAGCCCTGGATGTCCGGAGCCCTTTAACAACGCACAATTTTCACTAACCCAATTGACTGGAATACATAATGAAAACAACATCTTTGCTCGTCACATGGATCCTGGTGACCACGACCCCTCTGGCATTCGCCCAGGAAGAACCCATTCCAGAAGAGTCACTGGTAGTCACTTCAGCTGCCGACCTGTTCGCCCGCGACAGCTACCGCATCGACACCATCATATGCCCGTTCAAGGGCAGCATTGACTACCAACCCGGTGATATCGAGTGCGGCTTGCTGGAGGTTCCGGAAAATCGTGAAGACCCTGACTCACGTTTTATCGAGTTGCACTTCGTCAAGCTGAACTCCCGCTGGGGCAAGGACGAAGAAGAGGAAAAAGAAGAGGACGAGTCGGACAAATACGCTGAAGGACTGGCAGAAGGTAAACGCGAGGATCCGGTCGTCTACCTGACCGGTGGTCCGGGTGCACCGGTTACCTATTACGTAGGGCGGTTCAAGGACCACACCCTGCTGGACCACCGTGACCTGTACATTCTGGAGCAGAGGGGTATCGGCTCATCCGATGATTTCTGCCCGTTTTATGGGGCCCGTAACGCCAGTGACCTGACCACTTTCCAGCAGAACCTGGAAGCTGCAAGCAAGGACGTAGCCTATTGCGCCAGCAATGCCCGTGCCGGCAGTGTCGATCTGACCGGCTACAACAGTGTAGAAAATGCCCGCGATGTAAAAGCCCTGCGCAGGGCGCTGGGATTCGAGCAGTGGAACGTCTGGGGTATCTCCTATGGTTCCATCCTGGGACAAGCCTACGCCAAGGAGGATCCCGAAGGAATACTCGCCATGGCCCTGGATGCCATCATGCCGTTAAGCATCGCCGACTCCGACGATTACTGGCGTGTCGTGCACTGGTATGACCGTGACCTGAAAAAGCTGCAGGAGATCTGTGATCGTCAACCGGACTGTGCCAGCCACTACCCCGACATCGGTGGGCGTTTGCGTAGCGCCGTACAATCGATGGTCGATAACCCCATCGTTGTTGAGGTAAAGGACACCGAGCTTTACCCCTCGGGTAAAGCCTATTTTTTCCAGGACATCGTGGCCTTCCTGCCCTTCCTGTTTTTTTATGAGCAGGACAACTATCCGGGCATACCCGGGCTGGTTTACGCCTGGGCCGATGCGGTTGAACGTCGTGATGAAACCCTGTTCAAGGCCCTGGCTTCCGCCTCAGGTGGCGGTTTTGGAGACAGCAGTGACGGTATGCGTAATGCGATCATGTGTAATGATGGCGGCATCGCGTCCCTCGAGCGCGCAGGTAACCAGGACATGGCCGACTACCCGGTGCTGGGCAACGCAATCAACACAGCTGAATCGCTGGCCCGGGCCACGGCGCTATGCTCCGAACTGGGTATGCCGATGCGGCCGGGAGAAGATTTTTTACCAACCCGGACCGACGTGCCTGCCCTGATCATCGAGGGTGATATGGATCCGATCACCCCACCACCCAATGCAAAGGCCATTCTGCCGGGATTTAGCAACGGGACATACGTGGAGTTTCCATTCGCCGGCCATGGACCTTCGCGCTCAGTGAAGTGCGCAGGTCATATGCTTAACAAGTTTTATGACAATCCCACCGCTCAACCCGACATCAGCTGTGTGGAATCCATGGAAGAACCACAGATTTACGCACCGCTGTATGAAACCAATATTGGCCCCAGGCTGATGGCTGTGTATGGCGAGGACAAGAAAAAGCTGGCCGGACCCGGCTTATGGGCAGGCGGTTCGATCCTCATCCTGTTGATCTCCTTCCTGGTCCTGACCTTTGCGCCATTGGTCCGCAGGATGGAAAAACGGCAAGCAGCCCCGGCAGGCCGGGTGCGCCTCTATGCCTGGCTGTCAGCCACTGTTTCTTTGCTTTCGGTCGGAATCATTGGTGGTGCATTTGCAGTTACCGCCGATGCATCTGAAATGTTAGTGGGGTTCGGACTGGTTCCCTGGGCGAAATACGGTGCCTGGATGGGAGTGGTCGCGGGTCTGCTGGGATTGGCAACTATTTTGTCAGGTCTGAAAATAAAGCGGCGTGAATCCCTGCCCGTTGGCACACTGCTGGGTTTTGTTCTGACCGGCGCAGCCGCCATGGGTTTGAGCAGTTTCTTGCTGATGTGGGGCCTCGGACCGTTCTAATCGAACCGTTCTAATCGGCCCGTTATGATCGGGCTGTTTTGGCACCCCAGAGGTTCAAGCGTTGGCCAATTTCGTCACCAGCGAACGATGATGATCCGCGTCACTGGCAACCACATCGCCGGTGACGCGGTCAACCAGCCCTGAAAAACGCTGGATGAACTGTTCAACGACCGCATCCGGTTCGCCGACAACAGCGAAGGCGGACAGAACTTCGTCATCAATCAGGGCGCCCATTTCCTGCCACCTTCCACGACGCGACAGCCGGTTGAGTTCGGGTTGCAATTCGCCCCAGCCGTGCAAATCAAGTACCGGCTTATAGGCAGGTGTCGACCCATAAAAGGCGATTCGCTCACAGACCTTCTTTTTGCTGGCATCGAATTCTTCCGGGGTTCTACCGGTCACCATGAATCCGGCATAACTGACTTCAAGATCAGTGCGTGAACGGCCGGAACGACCCAGACCTTTCTCAACGGCAGGAAGACTGACCTCGCGAAGATATTTTTCAGTTGTAAACGGATGAACAATCACACCATCCGCCACTTCACCGGCAACGGCTGTCATCAGCGGTCCCACCGCTGCCAGGAAAACCCGGGGTGCGCCAAACCGGTCGTCGGTGGGTTTAAAAACCGGTGTCATCAGGTTGTGGGTATAAAATTCACCTTCGAACTTCAATCTCGAACCCTGGTGCCAGCAATCCCAAATGGCATGCATGGCGAGGATGAATTCACGCATGCGGGCGGCGGGTTTTGACCAGGGCATGCTGAAACGGCGGGTGATATGCGGTTTTATCTGGGAACCAAGACCAAGTATCAGGCGACCCTGTGAATAGCAGTTCAGATCATGCCCAATTTGAGCCAGGTTCATGGGGGAACGCGCGAACGCCACCGCAATCGCCGTCATCAGTTCAATACGACGGGTCTCACCGGCGGCAAGCAACAGCGGAAAAAACGGATCCTGGTTGAGTTCAAAAGTCGCCATTCCATCATAGGACAGGGATTCCAGTCGCCGTGCTTCGGCAGCCGCATCACTCAAATCACCATTAAACAGGCCATCGACTTTCATGGTTACTCAATTTCCTTACGGTTGATCCCGGTAGTTCAAGTGGACAAAACGAGCAGATCGGACCAGTGACTTTGTGGCCATCCAAATGACCCACCTTCAATCAATAAAGCTTTCCCCATCCAACTGCTCACGGATTTTCTCCGGCATATCCAGTCCCAGGTGGGTGACAATAGACGGTAGCACATCCACCATCGCCGGCATCTGGTAATAACGCTCACGCAGGTCAGCGCCATTGGTCACAAACCAGACCGTTCGTTCCCTTTCCGTCTGACCACCGTGGCCCATTCCTGTCTCTGCATCCCGGCCATGGTCGGTCGTGATCAGGATCATCCAGTTTTCATCGTGATCACGTTGCCGGGATTTGACGGCTTGCCAGATTTTACCAACCCGCTGGTCCATTATGACGACCTCGGCTATCAATTCCGGGCCATCACCGTACATATGCCCGATATCGTCCGTGTGCTCCAGGTAGACCCACGACAGATCGGGTCCATGGACGCTGATATAACGCGCCGCTTCATCGGTGACGTGATTGTCTATCTTTCCGAGGTAGTCATAGGCAATGTCGTGGGGAAACTGCTCGGTGTCGAGCTCAAAACCGTCAAAATGATAGTCGAGCTTGTCGCCACCGGCCGCTTCAAGACCGTTGCCCAGCAACCTGGTGCGGTTTTCGGTCCAGGTTGAAAACAGGGCCGTGTGCAAGGTAGCATCGTGGGCTTTGGCAATCCTGAAAATATCCCAGTATCCATAATCCGGATCATTGACCTCATTGTCCCAGACGTTGTTCTTGTTGGACCAGGTCCCGGTCAACAGGCTGTTATAACCGCTCGCAGAGATCGTCGGGCTTTCGGATGCCTGTCCGCGGACCCCACCAACATAGGCCCTCGTATACCCTTTGTCACCGCTGATTTCATCCAGGTTTGGAGTGGGGGTGCTCTCCAGCACGTCGGCAGCGATGCCGTCCAAAATGATAAATACCGCCTTGGGTGTTGGTTTCGGCATGTTCTCTCCAGGATTGGCCGCAGTCGCCATGGTCGTGTTCGACAGAATCAGGGCCAGTACAAATACCCGCCAATACCCTGGGGGATATTTCATCTTGTCAGGGAAATACATGTCTCTGCCCTCAATGGTCATGACCGCTAATTTTAGCTGTTTCAATACGTGATTTCTCATAATCTGCCAGTGTCTCACCGGCACCCCAGCTGTTTGCCTTGAGCGCCTGCAGGATCGCCACCAGGTTGTCATCACGAATACGTTCCAGTTCACGAAACGTGTGGTGACCGGATTGCGTATCGGACTGTGAGGAGATCAACTCGACCAGTTCATCGGTGAATTCCGGAACATCCGTCAGCTTGGTCCAGGGCCATTGCAGACAGGGTCCGAACTGGGCCATGAAATGACGCATGCCAGCTTCCCCGCCAGCCAGCCTGAAGGTCTCAAACAGACCCATCTGGGCCCAACGCAGACCGAAACCAAAGCGAATTGCGTCATCGATCTCCTCGGTGGTGGCAATGCCATCTTTGACCAGCCACAGGGATTCACGCCAGACGGCTTCCATCAGGCGATCCGCAACAAAAGCCTCGATCTCCTTTTTGATGTGTAACGGTCGCATACCGATGGCCGTGTAGATTTCCCTTGCCTTTGCAATGACATCAGCAGCCGTTTTCTTGCCGCCGACCAGCTCAACCAGTGGCAGCAGGTAGACCGGGTTGAATGGATGTGCAACCAGCAGACGCGCGGGATGAACCATGTCCTCCTGCAGGGTGCTGGGCAGGATCCCCGAGGTGGAGGACGCGATGATGGCCTCGGCAGATACCGTTTGCTCGACTTCTGCGTAGATTTTCTTCTTCAGAGCGGGTTCTTCCGGCACCGCTTCAACTATCAGGTCAGCTTCTTCCACGGCAGCAGCGATCGAGTCAACAAAGCGCACCCTGCCCTTGTTGACATCCGTATCCGGCGACAGCCTGGACCAGGCGTGCCCGGCGTTTTCGAGCACCTGTGCAGCTTTCTGCTCTGCGTCCGGTGCCGGGTCATAGACCAGAACCCCGATGCCATTTTGTGAGAATCTTGCCATCCAGCCTGCACCGATCACACCACCGCCGATAACGGCGACCTTCAGGTCTTCGATGTTGTTGGGTTTCTTGTCATTCATTGTCACATCGCTTGTGCTGCAGCACATAAATTGGATAGCTTTTTCACCGCCAGATCACGGCCCAGCATCATCAGGCCACAATCCGGGGCTGCCACCAGACGACCCGCATCAATATGTTCCAGCGCATTGTGCAAACGGCCTGTTATTTCTTCAACCGTCTCCACCCGGCTTGCGGCTATGGCCACACTGCCCAGTATCACCGTTGATTTCCTGAATTGCTCCAGCAGCCGCAGGTCGTTGTGACGGTGTGCGTCCTCAATTGAAATCTGGTCAATACAGGATTCATCCAGTGACCGCGCCAGTTGATGATAACTGTCGGGGTCGGCCTTTTGGTAGTTCTCATCGTCGAGGTGCCCGGGATATCCACAGCACATGTGCATGACACTCTGGACATCATCAGGCAAACCATGGAAACAGCGTTCCAGGCTTTCGATACCAAAATCCAGCGCCATATCAACATTTCTTGCGAACAACGGTTCATCCACCTGTATATACCGGCAGCCGGCTGCAGCCAGTGCAAGGATTTCATCATTGAGTGCATCGGCCAGGTCAAAGGCCAGCTTCCGGTCATCGTCATAGAACGCGTCAGCGGTGGTATCCATGATGGTAATCGGACCGGGCAGGGTTATTTTCACCGGTTTGTCCGAATAGTACTGTGCAATTGTGAAGTCACGATCAAGAAAATGACCGTGCATGGGCACAATCCTGTCAATGATCGTCGGCAGATCGGCTACAGCCGCTCCATTGCGATGTACCTTCGGGCTAAGATTTTCAAAATCGATACCCTTGAAGTGACGACAATGATAATGAATATAGTTCTCACGTCGTTGTTCCCCATCGGTCGGAATGTCGACACCACAGGCCAGTTGGTCCTCGACTGCTTCCCGGGTTGCACGATCAAGCAGTTCCCTGGAATCTGAATCCGGTCGGGGGGCCACGTAACTGAAGGAACGGCTACCCTTCCCGTCATCGGGTTGCTCCTCGGTTTCGCTCCAGTTGCCAACCCCGATGTAGCCGGGTTTCGGGAACGCACCAATACAGCTTGTCTTGATACTCATCTGTGTTCTCCGTCCGCGCAGCCCGAACCCGGAATCTGAAATAGTAGAGATCGGTGGGAAACATTGCAACGACGAATCTTTGACCGCATCGCAGCTCGGCGTAAACTGGTCTGCATGACATCCATAAACAACATATCCGCAGTCATTTTTGACATGGATGGCACACTGGTGGACAGCGAAGTCTTTACTGCGGGTGCCGTAGAAGCCCTGTGCAGCGGTTTGGGTATCGACAAGCCGGACATCGATTGTTCCACTTTTGACGGCGTCAGTTGGGCGGACATCGCCAGGGCCATAATTCACCACTATCCCGTTCTGGCGAACTATCAGGACATTCCGTTACGATTGCACGAGATTTACCACCGGTTGCTCAGGAACAGTCCCCCTGAACTGATAAAAATGTCCCGTGAGGCAGTCATTGCAGCAAACTCATTGATGCCAACCGCAATCGTGTCATCGAGTCACAGGGTGTCGATTGAAGAAACCATCAACAGGATGGACATCAGCAGCTATATTAATTTCTATGCCGGCTGCGAAGACTATGAAAACAGCAAACCCGCACCCGATGGTTACCTGAAGGCGGCCGAGACCCTAAACAGGCGGGCCAGGGAGTGTCTTGTATTTGAAGACAGTATTACCGGTATTACGGCAGCCCGGAACGCGGGTATGCAGGTAATTGCGATCACCCAGGGCAGCAGCCAGGTCAATGCGGTCACGGCATTGGCAGACATGGCAATCAAGGACTACTCCGAACTGGGTGCAGAATTTTTTGAACGGGTGAAAGCACCATCATGAACGGATCTTCGAACCGGCATCCGGAATAAGACCGGGACGAATATCTTCGAAATGAAGTATGTTTCACCCGATACGGTGGCAATCGCGGTTTCCGCGATGAGAGGCGGGTTCCTGGGGTACACTGCTATGAATCCCGGGGCCGGTATCAACCCAGTTTGGCCAACGAGGTAAATCTGGAGTCCTTTTGACATGCGCATCAAACGAAAGTACGCACGGGAATGGCCCGCTTGGGGACGGTTCGGATACCCTGGCGTAGCCCTCATTTTTCTCTTCTTCGCCTCCGTTGTCTGGGCGGCAGAAAGCGAGCAAAGTCACGAGACAGGAAACCCTTACAATACTGAATTTACCCGTCTGAACCCAAACCACCTGCTCAGCGCCACAGAAGCGGAGTCCTGGGCCATGCTCAAACATGCCAATCTGCCCACACTCACCGGCAGCCCGGAATGGCTGAACTACATGGCATTTATTGAAGAAAAGCTGCTTTCCTACGGAGTGGTTGATGTAATGAAGAACAGCTGGTCATTTGATCGCTGGGACACTTCCGACGATGCCACCGACTGGTCGCTGGTCTCCGACGGTACCGAAGTACGCGTGGCACATTATGGTGCCTATTCCGGGTCGACCCCGGCCGAGGGCATCAACGCTGAACTCATCTATTACGATCACGACAACCCCCCTGAATCGATAGAAGACAAGATCGTCGTCATTCCAACCAGGCCACACCCGTCCAAACCCTACGATGATGATTACCTGGTCAACTATACGTTCAACGATTATGAATACGCGACCGATGCCGAAACATTGACGGCACCGTTCAATTTCGTAGATCCCTCATTCAGCTTCACCTTTGATATCTGGTGGCAACTGGCCCAGCGTCTTGACCGGATTCCCAAAGACGGCGGTGCCGCTGGCGCAGTGATTGTCTATGACATGGCCTGGGAACGCACCCGGGGCCTATACACCTTCCCGGTACCCACCCTGTACGATTCACCGACTTTGCTGCTGTCCCGGGAAGACGGAGCAAAGGTGATTGAAGATGCAAAGGCGGGAAGGCCCGCCAACCTCAGGCTCGAGGCCACGCTCGAACCTGCGCAGGCGTATCAACTGGTCGCCTACCTGCCCGGCAGGGACTACGGCACCGATGCGGACGAGCAGATCGTTCTGGTGAACCATTCGGATGGACCATCGATAACACAGGACAACGGGGCGCTCGGTCTGCTGGCGATCGTCAAGTATTTCTCACATATCCCCCGCCAGCACAGACCGCGAACACTGACAGTCTACCTGGACTGCCGTCACTATATGCCCGGTATGGAACGCGCACATTCAGAACCAAGCTGGCTTAACAGGCACCCGGAGGCAAGACAGAAAATTGTCGCCATGATCCAGGCGGAGCACCTGGGTGAAATGGACTACCGTGAGGTCGACGGCCGCGTGGAAGCTGTGGGTCTGGCCGAGCAATCCTACCTGTGGTCACGGAACAATCCGGTGCTCATTGATGCTGCCATCAGTGCAGTAAAGAAATATGGCTGGTCCCGTGCCCAGGTAGCGGTACCGGAACGACCCGGCTTAAACGGTGGCATACAACAGGTCTGGTGGGGTGTCGGTGCGTTGGGAACCCGGGGCAAGGATCCACTGGGCAAAACCTTCGCAGAGCCCCTGAGTCGCTGCGATGTGTGGCATTGTCTCGACCTGCCTGGGTTCGGGCTCGGCGGGTTTCTGGGTCACTACTGGAGTGTCAATGCCGACATCAGTCGCTGGAACAACCAGCTGTTCCGAAGCCAGGCGGCCACGATGACGGAATTGACGGGGGTACTGATGACCGCGGATCTTGAACAGGTTGAACCCTTACCGGATAGCGACCCCTGATGAAAATCACAGAACCTTCCCGCGATATCGATGTTGTCCATGAAACCGACGTCCTGGTAGTCGGTTCCGGCCCGGGCGGACTGGCCGCCGCAATCGGGGCCGCACGGGCCGGTGTCTCGGTCAGCCTGCTGGAACGCTATGGCTGCTTTGGTGGCAACATCACCTCGGTGGGTGTGGAAGGCTTCGCCTGGTACCGGCATGAGAAAACGGTCGATACAGAAGGTGTAGGAATCGAATTCGAGGAACGCGCCAAGGCCATGGGCGCGGCAACCCCGGAACCACAATCAGACAGCCACGCGCTGGATGCAGAAGCATTCAAATGGGTGGCCGATGCGCTGGTCACCGAAGCGGATATCAGACCCATGCTGCACCGACTGTGTGTCGCACCCATCATGGAAGGCAACAGGATCAGGGGTGTAATTACCGAGAGCAAGGGCGGACGTGAAGCCATCCTGGCAAAAAGGGTTATTGACGCTACCGGCGATGCGGATGTCGCCTATCGAGCTGGCGCCCCGACTTTTAAAACGCCAAAGCATGAAATGATGGCAGCATCCGTCATGTTTTCGATGACCGGTGTAAACAAGCAAAAATTCATCGAGCATATCAAGGCGGATCCTCAGACCTACAAGGACTGGGAATGTGGTGAGTGGACCGTGGAGACCACCGGCAAGGAGGACGACATGTTCTCACCCTTTCTGCGCAAACCTTTCAAACAGGCCAGGAAAGAGGGTCTGATCCCTGAAAACCTCGACACCATCGCCGGCACCTGGGGTGCGATATACGATACTGGTGACCTGACCTATCTGAACCTGGTGCATCTTGCGGGTTGTGATGGAACCGATCCCGACGACCTGAGCCGGTTCGAGATCGAGGGACGCAGACAGGCCATGCTGGCCGTCGAGGCCATGCGACGCTATAACCCGGGCTGTGAGAATGCCCGCTTGAGAAATTTTGGCGGCACCCTCGGTATCCGCGATACCCGCAAGATTGATGCGGTCTACAACATGACCTCAAGTGATGTGCGGAACCAGGCACGGTTCGAGGACAGCATTGGCATCTTTCCAGAGTTTATCGATGGCTACGGAATATTGATTCTGCCGACCACCGGACGATATTTCCAGGTGCCCTATCGCACCCTTATGGTCAAAGGGATCGAAAACCTGCTGGTGGCCGGGCGCTCCACGGGTGGCGACCGGGACAGCCATGCGGCCACCCGCAACATGATGTGCTGCACCGTGACGGGCCAGGGTGCCGGTGTGGCCGCCGCGATCTCGGTGCAACACAAGCAGGGTTTTGCGCAACTCAACACCGGGTTGCTGCAGACCGAATTACTGCGCCAGGGAGTACGGCTGCAATGACAAAACCAATAGAATCCACTTCTGCACCAAGCACAGTTCAACGCTATATTCAGCTGGCGGTGCTGATTCTTGGTGGAGGGGCTATTTATCCGCTGATTTACCTGCGACAGAATTTCGAAGTATCAATACTTGAGTCCTTCGGTATCAGCATTACCCAACTGGGGCAGTGTTACGGCATGCTGGGGGTGATTTTCGTGCTGACCTACGTACCCAGCGGCTGGCTGGCTGACAAGTTTTCACCCCGATGGCTGATTTCTTTTTCACTCGCACTCACGGGCTTGCTGGGGCTGTGGTTTTCCGCCATGCCATCTTTCCAGGCGCTGCTGGTCATATTTGCCGGCTGGGGTATCGCCACGGGTCTGACTTTTTGGGCCGCCCTGATCAAAGGTGTCGCGGTACTGGCGAGGCACAATGAACAGGGGCGGTTTTTCGGTCTCCTCGATGGTGGTCGGGGATTGGTCGAGGCCATCCTCGCAACCATCGCGGTTGCCTGGTTTGCCCATTCCTTAAATACACTCGGTGAATCAACCGCTACTGCTCTGCAAAAGGTGATTTACCTGTACGTGGGATTTGCCTTCGCCATATCGGTCATCGTGTGGTTTGCCATCGATGATGTCGTTGCGGACCGTCCGAAACAGGCTGACAGGCAGACTGGGGGCAGTTTTTTGGCAGACCTTAAATTTCTGATGGTCAAGGAGGAGTTGTGGCTGGCAGCCTTTTGTATCCTGTCAGGCTATCAGCTGTTCTGGGCAAGCTATTCCTTCTCCGGCTACCTGCAAAACACCTACGGACTCACAGCGGTGGCAGTGGGCTCCATCACGGTAGCCAAATTGTGGATGAGACCCATCGGTGCCATTGCCGCAGGATTTATGGGTGACCGATTCAACCTTGAAAAGGTGCTGGCCATCCTGATGCTTGCCGGAACCCTTTCCCTGGCTCTACTGATCGTGTTGCCGCTGTCGGCCAGTGGAACGGTGCTTCTGTCGATCGTGTTAATGGTCGGTTTACTGACCTATGCCATACGGGGTATTTTCTGGGCAACCCTCGACAGCTGCAATATACCGGTGCGGATCAAGGGTCTCGCGATCGGTTTGATGTCGCTGGTCGGGTACGCGCCCGACATCTATCTGCCCCTGATCAACGGACCCATATTGGAGCAGTTCCCTGGCAAAACCGGTTACAGCATCTATTTTTCCCTGATCGTATTCATGGGACTGCTGGGCACACTGTCTGCCTGGCGGTTGAAGATACTGGTTACGCGAAATTCCGTGGCAGGCGTCAGCGACACTGCAGAATCCTGATTTAATGCACAGGTCGTTGGGCGGTGTCGAATGGAAAACCCGGATCGGGTTCACGGTTCGGCCCTCCGTGGACACCTGGTACAGCCTGGTCACAGAAGACATGAACGGAAGGATCGCCTACACCAACCCGGTGTGGGTGACGGTCACAAAATAGCGAGGATTTTATGGTGGCATTTACAAACAGAATATTAATGGTCATGGCGACCTTGGTGCTTGCGGCCTGCGGATCTGAAGAAGCCCCCCGACAACCCGTTGAACCCAAGCAACCGGTCAGCTATGAAACACCTTTCGCCATCGGTTCAAGCACCATTTTTATCCATGATTCTTCAAGACCCTTTGATTCGGTTGCCGGGATTGATACCGGTATCCGTACGCTGATCACCGAGATCTGGTACCCGGTCGACCACGCTCAGCTGGATGTAAAAAAGTGGAAACCTCTCAAAAAGGCAACCTACGGAGATTATGTGTTCGGCAACCGTGACATGCACCAACTGATGATGACAAAGACGACATTTTTCCACCTGACCCCTGAAACCGTCCGGGATGGTGTCACGATTGAGCAGATCGACGCTGCCATTGAGGCATTGTTTCTGCGTGAACGGCAGAGTTATGTCGATGCGCCGTTGGCAGAGTCGGTGCACAGCTTTCCCGTAGTGGTCATGAGTCATGGCGACGCGGGCAGTCGTTACAACATGGAATCCGTATGCGAGTATCTCGCCGCCCATGGCTATGTGGTTATTGCTCCCGAACACACGGGCAATTCTCCGTATTCAATGACCGGTAGTGACCCTGCCCTTGCAGCAGAAGGTGGCGACCCGGAATTCCAGGAACTGATGGCCGATGTGCTGCCGTTATTGAATCAGCATGGCGCTTACGGTAGTGAGGACAATTACGGGCAGAGTTATACCCCGCTTTCTTCCGGCCGGGGTACCGTGCAGTTTCTCCTCGACCTGGATCAATCGCTATTGCAACGTCTCAATGACCTGCGTGCTGCACTTGATGAACTGGACAGTATGAACAACGAGGGTAGATTTGCAGGCAGACTGGAACTGGACCGTATCGGTCTCACCGGCAGATCATTCGGTGGAGCAACCACATTGATGGGGCTCACGATGGAGCCGCGTTTCACCTCAGGTGTATCGGTGGTGTCGCCGGGGTTTACCGATCCGCGTGGGGAATTGCCCCCGGAAATGTTGGTTTCCGCAGACCAGGGAGAGTCCGTGTTACTGGCTGAAGAAGGCCCGTTTTCACTGACCACGATCAGCAAACCCACAATGTTACTCAGTGGCGCAGAAGATGGTTTGATCATCGGACTCGCTGCCAACATAGCGAAAACCGGTGGCCCGGAGCCGACACCAGCCAACCCACACCCTACTGTCAGGCAGGCTTACGAAAATGCCGACGTTGCTGTCGCCTGGGGCTTGCTTGCGGACTCCAATCATTCAACTTTCGGTGTTTCCGGTGGGTACTGGTGGCCGGAGCTCAAACCGAACACGCAACAGCGTTATTTTCAACCTGAGGTTGGCTTTACCCTGATTGCACCGGCCAGGGCACACGAGATGCAAAAGAAAAAGTCACTGGCCTTTTTTGACCTGACCATCAGGCGAGATGAAGCGGCGTGGACAGACCTGATGGATCAGTCCTACCAGTCAGAAGGATTGACGCTGGAATTCAGGAACTTCCACTCTGAACAGTAGCGGCTGATAAAAGGATTCAACATGGGATTGATACTGACCGTGGCAATAGCCATAACTCTGCTGACCTCGCTACTGTTGACCACAGGCTGGCGCAACACCCGTTGTACCGGGCCGATGCCGGTCTCAGTTTTCACTTTCCTCGCAATCCTGTTTACCTCCGGGCTTGATGTCGGCCTGATCATGTTTCCCCTGGTCGATTTTCAGGTATACGCAAGTGAGCAGGAATACTCCTTTGCCAATCCGCTGGCTATTGAATTCGGCTTCTGGGGTTTCCTGGTGTGGGCGTTTTACTTCCTGACAACCTTCTACTTCTGCATCATTGAACCGAAACTGAAGTTGTTTGAAATCCCCCTGATTAAAATAACCAATAACATCGTCATCATCGGCACCTGTGCTTTTACCGCCTTCCTGTTCCTGGTCTATCTGCCCGATTATATTGAGGGCATCCCGGACCCATTGCGTTTCGGACTGGTAGCCGTGGTGATCCTGCTAGCATCAATTTCGAGCACCGATATCAAGTTCGTCAAGGTGCTCAGTGTCTCCTCGACCTGGCTGTTTTTTGCACTGATCGCAGGGACTTGGCTGTCCTCGGGCATGGGGGTTTCCGGTCTGGCGGATTCGATGGGCGGTATCGGTGCTTATTTTTCCAATATCCACCGTTTCCTTTCACCGATCACCGAGTACCACCAGTTCTATCTATACTGGTGGTTTGCCTGGAGCATTATGATCGGCCAGTTCGTGGCCCGCTTCGTGGGTGGCATGAAGGCCGGCCACCTGTTGCTCGCCCTGCTGATCGTACCCTCCATACCGATCGCGATCTGGTTTTCCGTGCTGTATTACTACTTCAGTGGCGGTGTGGAAATTGGCGCCGGCTGGCGTCTGGCCATGGTGGTGGTCGGAGTGATCTTTGTCATCAACTCACTGGATTCGCTGATCAGGTTGTATACGCAAAATCTTGGTACTACCACCCAGCGTTATGGCAAGTTGCAATACATCGCAGCCAACTGGCTGGTGCTGTGCGCCCTGGTCATGTTGTACCGGTTTACCCCGCTCAAGATCGAGTGGATCGGCCTGGTGGTGATCGGTATTTACCTGGCCGTGTATCTGCTGGTTTTTCAACGTCGTGGGCAGTTGGTACCAGAACCTGTTCAGTCCTGAAACCGGGGATCAGGGCCTGTTACCAGACTCCTGCTGCAGTTCGGTCAGGGCCTGGTAGGTCGCCACTTTCATCTGGTAGCGGGTCGGCCACGGAGCCCACATCACCTGGGTCATCAGGATCGCCACGAGATCCTCTTGAGGGTCGATCCAGAACTTGGTATCCGCTGCACCACCCCATGAATATTCGCCTTTTGATGATATGACCTCGCTGATACCCGGTTCCAGCATCACGCCAAACCCGAGCCCAAAGTATTGGCCTGTATACAGGTGAGATCCTGGAAAATCACCGACGCCGTTATTCCGGACCTCGTCTGTCAGGTGGTTCATGGTCATGTACTGGATGGTCTTTGGTCCCAGGATACGGGCGCCGTTGTAGCTGCCGCCACGTCTCAGCATCTCGCAAAAAACCATGTAATCCATGGCGGTGGATACCAGGCCACCGCCACCGGAGAACAGGCTGACATCCCGGAAGGACTGATTCTGTTCTGCGACCTGCACGGCCAGTGCGTTGACTTCCGTGTTCCAGAAATGATTACTGGTCAACCGGTCCTGCTTGTCATCGGGGACAGAAAAAAACGTGTCGTCCATTTCCAATGGTTCGAAAATTCGCTGTTTGAAAAAAACGTCGAGTGACTGTCCACTGATCTTCTCAATGACCGCACCCAATACATCGGAGGCCACGCTGTAGTGATAGCGTGTGCCGGGTTCAAAAGCCAGTGGCAAACCGGAGAGTCGCTCAATAAAATCATCCAGGTCAGTACTGTTGAGCATATCTGTTTCGCGGTACATCGCATCCACGGGTGCGGATGGATAGAAACCATAGGTGAATCCCGCAGTATGGGTAAACAATTGCTCGATGGTGGGGTTAAAGGTCTCCCCGTTTTCCTGCCCTTCCTGATACAGTCTCAGATCGGCCAGTGCGGGAAGGAATTTCGAGACGGGATCATTCATCTGAAACCGGCCTTCCTCGTACAGCATCATCATGGCCACCGCGGTGACCGGCTTGGTCATCGAGTAAATTCTGAACAGCGCATCCAGGTCCATGGGTTTGTCATTGTCGAGCCCGTAAGTTCCCACCGCTTCGTAGTGCACGATTTTTCCATGCCTTGCGACCATGGTGACGAAACCGGAGTGCTTCCCCTCATCAACCCTTCGTTGTGTGTACTCCGTAATTTTTTTAAGTCGTTCGCTGGAGAATCCAACCTGCTCAGGATTGATTTTTGGAAGTTCCGACGCCTGGATGACGGTGGCGACTAACGTCGTAATCAGAATAACCACTAATTTCATGACTCGTCTCCTTCCTCCGGCGTGCCCGGGTCAGGCACTCTGGCATTAACCAACAATTGCTGTCAACCAGCATTTGACTGCTGGATTGACATTCCCAAAGATGCGAGACTCTAGCACTTCGAACCATCGGAATCATCCATGCCATCCGAAAAAACCGGCGATTTTCAAATGGCTCTGAACCATGCCCGGGTATTGCTGAAGCAGGGCAAGTACGAGCTGGCTTTGGATCAGGCGAACGAGATTCTGAAGACCAGACCAGGGGACACCAGCATCCTTTTTCTGAAAGGCGTGGTTCTGCGGCGTCTTGGTCATCATGAAGCATCCCGTGACCTGCTGGCAGGGGTGGTCCGGGAAGTCCCGGAACTGGCCGCCGCCCAGCAGGAATTGGGTCTTGTGCTGTTTACGCTGAGACAGGTCATCACGGCAAAAAAACACTTGAAACTTGCGGTGAACCTGGACCGCAGCCTGGCGGCGGCATGGAACACACTGGGTGAAATTTACGCCATCGAGGGTAACGGGGAGAAGTCGTCCGAGGCATACAGAAACCAGCTGGCTGCCAGCAACAAGCACCCGGCCATGTTGCAGGCGGTCGAACTCGTCGGCAAGGGCAAGCTCGGCATGGCGGAAGGGATTTGCCGCGATTACCTGCAGCGCTTCCCAACCGATGTCAGCGCAATACGTCTGCTGGCCGAGATTGGTCTCAAACTGGGTATCTACCCGGAGGCCCGAAAGTTACTGGAACGCTGTCTTGAACTGGCACCCGACTATCACCTGGCCCGCAATAACTACGCCAATGTGCTGGGCAAGGCACATGAATTTGAGCGGGCGTTGAAAGAAATTGCCTATCTTGAAAAAGTTGAACCGAACAACCTGTCGCACCCGGTGTTGGCAGCATCACTGTTGGCCAATGTGGGAGATTTTGACCAGGCACTGGCCAAATATGAATCCCTGCTGATCAAGGTACCCGATCACGCCCGCTTGCAAACCAGCTATGGCCACGCCCTGAAAACCGTCGGCAGACAGGAGGACTGTATCGCTGCTTACCGACAGGCCATCGCAGTGGACCCCACGCTTGGTGAAGCTTACTGGAGCCTGGCAAACCTGAAAACATTTCGATTTGAGAAACCGGAGTTGAAGGCCATGAAGGCCGTGATTGCAAAGGACGGACTGGGGAGTTCGGACCGGATGCATCTGTGTTTCGCATTGGCAAAAGGTCTTGAAGACAACGGTGAATATGACGCCTCATTCAATTTTTATACACGTGGCAACAAGATCCAGAAACGCGAAAGCAGTTACCAGGCGGACGATACCACCGGCAGGATGGAAAAGACGATAGAACATTGCACTGCAACACTATTTGAAGACCGGAAAGGATTTGGCCACCCGGCGCCCGATGCCATTTTCATCGTTGGCCTGCCGCGCTCCGGTTCGACCTTGCTCGAGCAGATACTGGCAAGTCATTCAGAGGTTGAGGGCACGATGGAATTGCCCTATATCGACCAGATCGCACGCCAACTTGGTGGCAAGACGAAAAAGACGGATAAATCCATGTACCCTCAGATCCTTGCTGAACTCAGCGAAGAGCAATGTGTCGAACTGGGCCAGCAATTCCTTGATGCGGCCAGGGTCCAGCGCTCCGGGACACCGTTTTTTATTGACAAGATGCCCAATAACTTCGCCCACGTTGGCTTGATCAGCCTGATACTGCCCCGGGCCAAAATTATTGACGCGAGACGTCACCCCATGGCGACCTGTTTCAGCTCATTCAAGCAGTTGTTCGCCGCCGGCCAGCATTTCACCTACAGTCTCGAGGATATCGGTCGTTATTACAGCGACTACGTCAAACTAATGGATCACTTCGACGAGGTGCTGCCCGGAAAAGTACTGCGGGTAGGGTACGAGGAAGTGGTCAGAGATTTTGAACAGCAGGTTCGGGGTTTGCTGGATTTTTGCGAGCTAGATTTTGAACCGGCCTGCCTGCAGTTTTACAAGAGTGAACGGGCTGTGCGTACAGCGAGTTCCGAACAGGTACGGCAACCCATCTACAGTGATGCCCTGGAACAGTGGAAACACTTTGAATCACACCTGGGTCCTCTGAAGGAAACATTATCCGGTCTTCAGCACCGCTATCCATTCTGAAGTGGGTAGAAATCCACAAACACCCCAGGCGAAATCCTTGTGATACAAACCGATCGATCAACTCAAAATCAACAAGTTTATGACCAATCTTATTTCTTCAAGAGCCTACAACGCGCTTTGTTTCACCCATCTTTGTGACACTGAGGGCGCGGTGGTATAGTAAATTCAGGATTAACCAGAAATTAACAATAAAACCTAATTAAACTTTTTACTGAATGATTAAAAAATGGGAAATATTATGAGTGGAAAAATAACCCTAGCCGATACCTTCCGATTAAAACCACTAAGCCGCGCAGTTATTGCGGTCTGCAGTGCATCCGGTGTAGTACTGAGTCCGATGGCCATAGCTCAGGACAACCCTGGACTCGAGGAGGTGGTGGTCACTGCACAAAAGCGCGACCAGAACCTGCAGGATGTGCCGATTGCCATCAGTGTCCTGGGTGAGACTCAACTCGAATACCTTGGGGTCACCGACCTGGAAGACTTCGTGCAGATGTTCCCCAATGTGAACTATGTCTCGTTGGGACCGGGTTCGGGCAATATTTACATTCGTGGAATCTCGAGTGGTGGTGAAAGTGTGCTGGGTTCCACACCCAACGTTGCCGTTTATCTCGACGAACAGCCGGTCACCGCGGTAGGCCAGTTTCTGAATCCGCACATCTACGATGTCTCCCGGATTGAAACCCTGGCCGGGCCTCAGGGAACCCTGTTTGGAGCCAATGCGCAATCGGGTGCGATCCGTATAATCACCAACCAGCCCGACCCCTCCGAGTTTGCTGCCAACTACAGTCTTGAAGCCAACAGTGTCAAAAGTGGCGATATCGGTTACCTGGCCGAAGCGATGTTGAATATACCCATTGGTGATCGCGCGGCCGTTCGACTGGTTGGCTGGTACAAGGACGACGCGGGCTACATCGACAACGTGTTCGCCGAGCATACCTTCAGCAACGCCAATGTCAGGGCGGGTCTGAGCGATCCCGCGTTGATTGCCATTGCAGCTGACATCACGATCGACAACGCGGAATACGCCAAGGAAAACTTCAACGAGGCGACCACCATCGGTGCACGGGCCGCATTGAAGGTAGACCTGAATGACAACTGGACCATAACCGCCGGTATTGTGCGCCAGGAACTGGAGTCTGATGGTGTCTGGGATCACGACCCGACCGAGGTGGGTGATTTGCAGGTCAACCGTTTCCAGGAAGATTCGTCAGATGATGAATGGACCCAGATATCGGCTCTAATTGAAGGCAAAATCGGTGATATGACCGTGACCTATGCCGGTTCCGACCTGACCCGTGACCTGGAACAGGACGCAGACTACTCGATGTACACCGATTACTATGTCTCCTTTGGTTTTGTGCAAC
Source organism: Lysobacterales bacterium (assembly GCA_014238945.1). Taxonomy (GTDB): domain Bacteria; phylum Pseudomonadota; class Gammaproteobacteria; order Xanthomonadales; family SZUA-36; genus SZUA-36. The sequence continues at coordinate 152,487 of JABAAB010000014.1, read as the reverse complement.
GCTATTATTCCTGTTATGTCTCCTACTTCGGGGCCTGCACGGATCCCCGGTTGCTGTTCGAAAACCACAGTGAATATGAGCGCACCAATCATGAAATTCGGCTGGCCTCGTCAACCGATTCCCGCTTCCGCTGGATGGTGGGTGCATTCTACGAGAAGGGCAGCCACAAGTTCGATCTTGAGTGGCACGTACTGGGTCTGGCGAGTATCAGTCCCAATTTTGATGAAAACGGGTTTACGCAGTATCCGAGCGCCGCAGTGGACGAACCTGATATTTACTGGACCACAGACCAGCTTCGTTCCAACAAGGAAACCGCTTATTTCGGACAACTGACCTATGATTTTACTGATCAGTTGACTGCGTCGGTAAGCGCACGCTACTTTGATTACCATTCCCAATTGAAAGGATTCTCAGGCACCATTTGGTGGCCAAATTGCTGCTGGCAGCGTCCGCCTTTCAACACTGACCTGGTCACCGATGACAAGGACACGGTCTATCGTGCCAATATCCAGTACGCCTACACCGATGACGTGATGTTCTATGGCACCTACGCTGAAGGCTACCGTCCGGGTGGCTTGAACCGCGTGTTCGATACCGTGATTGGTGGAACCTATGAACCGGATTTCGTTGAGAGCTGGGAAGTCGGTGTCAAATCAACCCTGGCAGACGGTCGGGTGCGTCTTAATGCGGCCGCCTATCTGCAAAGCTGGGACGACTTCCAATTGTCCAGGTTTGACATCGCAATATCATTCCTGACCCTTACAGATAACGTGGGAACGGCTGAGAGCAACGGTATCGAAGGTGACATCGCATTCCTGATTACAGATGACTGGTCGGTAACCGCCGCGGCCTCATTTATCAATGCGGAAATCACCGAGGACTACTGGATCAACAAGGCCAACGAAGGTGATGGTAACCCGGATGCCGAGAAGGGTCTTCCATTACCCAGGGTGCCGAAAGTGAAGTGGAACGTATCAACCCGTTACAACTTCGCCATGGGTGACATGCCAGCATTTGTGCAGGGCAGTTACATCTATACCGGCAAGTCCTATAACCAGTTGTTCAGTGGCAGCAATGATGTACGCACCCGCGTGCAACAGGACGCCTATCAGATCCTGAACCTGTCAATCGGGGTAGAACAGGACAACTGGGCCGCTGAACTGTTCGTCAGGAACGCGACCGATGAGCGTGGCGAAGTATTCAGAAATGGAGTGAACTGGGATGCACGTATCATGACCAATCGTCCCCGGACCATTGGTCTGCGATGGCGTCAGAATTTCTGATATTACTGACATGTGTTGATAAGAGGACGCCAACCGGCGTCCTTTTTTTTGATCGTCAAAGATTGCCTTTTGGCCGGTGTCATCGCAAAATCTGCAACTATGCCAAACAGGCATCATGAAAATGACGACTCCGGCCTCAACACGCATTTCATCAGTCACCCACAGCGAGGACCTGCTGGTCATTGAATGGGCGGACGGCAAAACCAGTCGTCTGGATGCGCTGTGGTTGCGCGACCACTGCCAGATGCCGGCAAGCCGTGATCCCGTCAATGGCCAGAGATTGATCAATGTCATCGACATCCCCGAAGATTTGTCTATTGGTGGGGTTTCACACAATGACAACGATGGCCTCGAAGTCACCTTCCTGCCGGAAAACCACAGGTCCCGGTTTTCCACCAACTGGCTGCGCCAGAACTGCTATTGTCTCAATGCCCCATTCGATGACAGGAGCGCCAGAACCAAGACGTTGTGGCAGTCCGACAGCTTTTCTGGTGGGTTGCCGTGCAGTGATTATGCTGAGTTCGCAAACAACCGGGACTGTAAAATAGCTGCCCTGCGAGGCTTCTCGGATTATGGTTTCGCGATGTTAAGCGGCGTGCCAGTCGATTCCGGCCAGGTGCTGGATGTCATCAAGCATTTCGGTTTCAGCCGCAACACCAACTACGGCGAACTGTTTGAAGTCAGGACCGAGATCAACCCCAATAACCTGGCTTACAGCAACCTCGGACTGGGCTATCACACCGATAACCCCTACCGTGACCCGGTTCCCACCATCCAATTATTGCATTGCCTGAGCAACTCGGCCTCGGGAGGTGATTCCATTCTGGTAGATGGTTTCCGGGCCGCTGCGTTGCTGAAACAGGAAGACCCGGAGCATTTCACCATCCTGGAAGAGAACTGGATCAACTTCCGTTTTTCCGACGCTGGTGCAGAACTGAACTCCAGGGTGCCCATAATTGAAACAAACGATCTGGGTCATGTGGTTCGTGTACGTTACAACAATCGCTCCATAGCCAGCCTCAGACTGCCAGAGGAAAAAATCAGGTCTTTTTACGCCGCCTACCGGCATTTCGCCCAGATCATCGAAAGGGATACCCTGAAAATTGTTTTCAACCTGGAGCCAGGCCAGGTGGTCGTGTTTGACAATACCCGCGTAATGCATGCACGCACGGCTTTTTCTGCTGAAGGTAAACGGCATCTGCAGGGTGCTAATGCAGACCTCGATGGTCTTTACAGCACACTGTATGTGTTGCAACGGGGTGAACAGTAATGGGAAATGCTGCTATGAATTCTGCAATTTTTGACAAGAATGCGATCGATGCTACCAACATCGTCGGCTACATCGCCGATATTTTCACCAGACGTGGTATCGAATCCTACCTGGGGGAACAGGTTTCCATGGCGCAGCACATGCTACAGGCGGCCCAGTTCGCGGAATTGGCAAATGGCCCTCCAGAATTGGTCGTTGCCGCACTGCTTCATGACATCGGTCACTACAGTAATGAAATACCCGATACGGTGCTCATGCAGGGAACCAATAATTTCCACGAGGAAGCAGGTGCCAATTTCCTGGCGGATTATTTCCCACCCGGGGTGACAGAGCCGATCCGCCAGCACGTGGCTGCCAAACGCTACCTGTGTGCTACCGATAGAGCATATTTTTCCCGTTTATCTCAGGCCTCGGTCTACACCTTGAAGGTCCAGGGCGGTCCAATGAAACCGGGTGAGGTAGTGGAGTTTGAAAAATCCCCGTTCCTGGACAGTTGTATCAAAGTTCGTCTCTGGGATGACGAAGGCAAGGATCCGGACAGACCCCACCCCGATTTTTCTCACTACCGTGCCGAGGTTCAGGGACTGGTGAAAAATGTCGCCAAATGAACTGAAATTTTTAAAACAGTCATATGAAACAGATGGCTACGTATCTCCCGTAGACATCATCAGCAAACAGTACGCAGACAAACATCGCCAACAAATGGAGAACGTGGAGGCAAATTTCGGCAAACTCCATTACCTGACCAAGGTACACACCATCCTGCGCTCACCCTGGAAACTGGCAACTTTGCCGGCGGTACTCGATGTGGTGGAACAATTCATCGGCTCCAATATCCTGCTCCACAACGTGACCTACATCGTCAAAGAGCCGGGCTCCGAGGCCCATGTAAGCTGGCACCAGGACCTGACTTACTGGGGCTTCAGTGATGATGCCCAGGTGTCCATGTGGCTGGCACTTTCACCTGCTACGCAGGAAAGTGGCTGTATGCGAATGTTGCCAGGCAGCCACCTCCAGGGTCGATTGCGCCATGACCCGACCAATGATGAGTCCAATGTGCTGTTCCAGGGCCAGACAGTACGCGGTGTTGCAGATGACAAAAGTGTGCTGTGTCCGCTTCGACCAGGTCAGGCATCATTCCACCACGGCTGGACGCTGCACTCGTCAACACCTAACACGAGCACTGACCGGCGCATCGGACTGAATGTGCAGTACCTGGCCACGCACGTACGCCAGACCAGGCATGATTCAGATACGGCTATCCTGGTACGTGGTGAAGATTCCTATCATCATTTTTCCGAAAACATTCCCGCGTGGTCGAATCTCGATCCGGTTGCTGTAAAAAGACAGCAAGAGCTTCAAGATCGCTACCGGAAAATTACCGGTACCCCCTGATAGCCAAACCCACGGTTCAGGGTCCGGAACCGAAATCCCGTCGTAACCACCTGATCAGTGAAATACACATCAAAACAATGACCGGTAAAAGTGGTACGGAAAATACCACCGTTGCCGCCTGCACAATCTTGTAGTTTTCCGATATCATCAGACCCATCGCCATCAAGGCGAGTGCACAGGCCCACACCAGCCGGCTGACCTTTGGTGGTTCCTGGTCATTGTGCAGGTTTTTGCTGCACACGCTGGCCACCGTGTAGGAGGCCGAATCAAATGAAGTCGCATAAAAAATCACGCTGAGAATGATGAAGATGGACAGGGCCACATTGCCGAAGGGCAAATGTGCGATGGCCTTGGCGGTGACCACCGACATGCTGGTTTGATTCATCAGGTCGGACAGTGGTAATTGACCTGTCGATTCGAGGAAAATCGCATAACCGCCAATGATCGCAAGAAACGTCGTGGTCCCCAGGGTGCCCCAACCGATGATACCCAGCACCAGTTGCCGGATCGTTCGACCCTTTGATATGCGGCCGATGAAGAGGGCCACAAATGCGGCGAATGCAATCCACCAGGCCCAGTAGAAAACGGTCCACGATTCCGGAAACCCGGACTTTGCAATTGGATCCATCCAGGTGGACATACGGGCAAAATTATCAACCAGCATTCCGGCACTGTTGACACTGATCGATAATATAAAAAGGGTCGGTCCTGCCAGCAGGATGAACAACAGGGTAATCCCCACCAGTACCATATTGATGTCCGCAAGTACCTTGATGCCCTTCTTCAAACCGCGCCAGGCACTGGCACCGAAAAGCGCCAGCCAGACCAACAACACCAGGAGCTTGGTCATCAACAGGTCCGGTATTCCAAATAACTCGGCAACCAGGGATGCGACAAGTGGCACTCCCAACCCGAAGGATGTTGACGTCCCGCCAATAATCCCAAGTGCGATGACCACATCGATCAACCTGGACAGGGGTTTGCGGCCCCTGACAGGAAGGGCGCCTTCGCAGGTATCGCTGATTTTCATTGTCGGTGAACGATTGACAAAAAGCATGTAAGCAACTGGCACGGTGGGAATGGCATAAAATGCCCAGGGTGTTATTCCCCAGTGAAACAGCGGGTAAAGATGTGCCCACTCCATTGCCAGTGCGGAGTGTGGCTCTACTCCAAAAGGTGGGTTCTGAACGTAGAATACGGGTTCGGCAATCCCCCAGGCGATCAGGCTGCCACCAATCCCCGCGGTGAACATCATTGCAATCCAGTGCAGATCTGAATACTCAGGCTTTTCTCCAGGGGTACCCAGGAGCACGTGACCATAGGGCCCGAATGCCAGCCAGCCTGCGAAAAACAGAGAAGCGACCCCCAGTGCCAGGTAGAGCCAGCCGAGTTTGCCGGTAACAAAACTCATGGCCGTGTCGGCATGTGACGCACCAAGATCCGGCCAGATGATCATGCTTAACGCGATTGCGATGATCAACGTAAAGGCTGGTATAAAGGTACCCCAATCAATGGTTGGTTCGGGATAAGTAGATTTACCCTCGCTGGCGCTCATTTTTCTGTCCTCATTCTGATTATCATTGGTGCTAACAGACCCGGGTTGGCGTGAAATCTGATTCCAGGTTAACCGCCACACATCCATCCCATCATGCCACTACTGTGCAATTCAGGAAAGTGTGATGCGGCGGCGCTGCCTGCTCTACCCTGTCATATCACCAGCATATTAATAGTGACTTCCAACCGCATGATGGCCCGATCGGGAAACTGTGCTGGGATGATGATTGCGTGGTATGTGGTTTTTGGTTAGTCTCAATCGGTATGCAGATTACGGAAATCGAACGCCGAGGGCGCGCCTTTGTCGCTACCTGGACCGATCAGTCGGTCACGGAATTTCCGTTTATATGGCTTCGTGACAATGACCCAACGGAGCTACACCCCCATACCCGCGAACGGATTTTCGATCTGACCAGTGTTTCTCTCGACATACAACCCACGGCCTACGATCTGGTTGATGATGCCCTGGTTGTGCACTGGGAAGACAAACAGAGTCCCTCTGTGTATGCCTCCTTGTGGTTGCGATCACACCGACCGGGAGTGGTTCGTCCTGACCCCTGCCGGGTACCCAAGGTGCACTGGAGTGTCGCTACGATAGCGGACATCCCACACTTTGACGCTCTGCAATGCAGTCGATCTCCCCGGGTACTCCAATCAGCATTGGTCACCATAAAACGTATGGGTCTGATCATCATTGACGGTCTGGAAGACGAAGCGGGTGCTGGTGAACACTTTGCGGAATTGATCGGATTCAAACGTGAAACGAATTTTGGAGTGATGTTCGAGGTCATCAGCAAACCGGATCCCAATAACCTGGCTTACACGTCAATTGCATTGCCTTTGCACACCGATCTGCCCAATCAGAACCTGGTGCCCGGCTACCAGTTTCTGCACAGTTTCCGAAACAATGCAAGTGGGGGCGAATCCGTTTTTGCAGACGGTTTCAGTATATGTGCAGATTTTGAAAAAGATCGGCCAGATGAGTTTGATTTACTGAAAAGGGTAGCGGTGCCCTGGCGATTTCATGACGACAGTTTCGATATCCGATACCGCCGGCCGATAATAAATCAACATGCCAATGGTGAATTCGATTGCCTTGTTTTCAATGCACACCTGGCAGATGTCACTGATTTGGAAACCGGCTTGATCTACGATTTCTACGCTGCCTATCAGCGCTTCATGATGTATATCCGCGATCCAAAGTATCGGTTTCATCATGCCTTGAAACCGGGGCAGATGGTGATGTTTGATAACCAGCGTGTGTTGCATGGACGGGCCGAATTTGATCCTTCCAGCGGCGAGCGGCACTACCGGGGTTTCTATATTGATTACAACGAGGTGGACAGCATGATCCGTGTGCTGTCCAGGGACCCTCAAATTAACCCATAGGATTGAACAGACTGCCGCGTGAGAAAGGATGACACGATGTCATCAAAGCAACACAGGGATGTATGCACTATTTACGCCAACCAGGGCCTGGATCCCGCCACCTGTTAGCCGGCAGGTCATGTAAAGCGGCCCACCGGTTCGGCCGGTGGTTATCGCTACGGTTGTAATCCATGATGCAGATATTCTGCTGCATGTAAGAATGTCGTTTCCAATCTAGCCGGTGTCGCAACCGTAGATGCGGTACCCCCGTTTACGGAACATACTGGTTTTTTTGGGTTGACCGCAATACAGATTATATTCAGCCCTTTGCAAGAGTGGTGCAGAACGGTTATGGGAAATGAACGTCGACGCAGAAGAGGAGGTGGCCGCAGTGCCAAACGCGCCGTCAGGCAACAGGCAACCACCGTTGCGGCAGCATATATTGACCGGAAAATCCCCTACTACGAATTATTGGATGAAGCAGCACTTGAGCTGATTGAGCACAACGCGGATACCGTACTCGAGGAAATTGGCATCGAGTTCAAAGAATTCCCGGAAGCACTCGATCTTTTCCGGGCGGCAGGTGCTGATATTGATTCGGAACGGGTTCGCTTCCCTCGGGGTATGTGCCGTTCGATCATACGCGACACGGCACCTTCCGAGTTCACACAGCATGCAAGAAATCCGGAACGCAGTGTCATTATTGGAGGCAAACGAACCGTGCTGGTACCTGCATACGGTTCACCGTTCGTGCGTGACATTGAAAAGGGCCGGCGCTACGCGACCATTGAGGATTTCCGTAATTTTGTAAAACTGGCCTATATGAGTCCGGGTTTGCACCATTCCGGGGGCACCGTGTGCGAACCGGTTGACCTGCCCGTGAATAAACGTCATTTCGACATGATCTACAGCCATATTAAATACAGTGACAAACCATTCATGGGCTCGGTGACAGCCGCCGGGCGGGCCCAGGACAGTGTGGATATGGCCAAGCTTGTTTTCGGTGATGAATTTGTTGAAAACAACACCGTAATCACCAGCCTGATCAATGCCAACTCCCCGTTGACCTTCGATGCGACCATGCTGGGTGCCGCCACTGTCTATGCCCGTCACAACCAGGCGACGGTTATTTCGCCCTTCATCCTGGCAGGTGCCATGTCACCGGTAACGGTGACCGGGACGGTAACCCAGATTCTCGCCGAAGCCCTGGCGGGAATGGCCTATGTGCAGCTGGTGAAACCAGGTGCACCGGTGGTTTTTGGTACCTTTGCCGCAGCGGTATCCATGCAGTCGGGGGCACCAACCTTTGGTACACCTGAGCCAACTTTTGTCACCTTTGCCGCCGCTGCGCTGGCGCGACGTCTCGGTGTTCCGTTCCGCAGTGGTGGTGGAATGTGCGGCTCAAAAATTCCGGATGCGCAAGCTGCTTACGAATCAGCCAACACCCTGCAGACCGCTGCACTGGCGGGTGTAAATTTTATGCTGCATACGGCCGGATGGCTGGAAGGTGGTCTGACCATGGGATATGAGAAATTCATCATGGATGCCGACCAGGCGAATATGATGGGTGTACTGCTGGGTGGTGTTGACCTGTCCGAGAATGGCCAGGCGATGGATGCGCTGCGCGAAGTCGGACCAGGATCCCATTTCCTGGGAGCTCAACACACGCTGGCAAACTTCGAGACGGCATTTTGTCCTTCCGAAATCGCAGACAACAACAGCTTCGAGCAATGGAAACAGGAAGGCTCCTTCGATGCGGTACAACGTGCCAACGCAATCTGGAAATCAATGCTTGAGAACTACCAGCCACCGGTTCTGGATCCTTCCATTGACGAGGCTTTACAGGACTTCATGTTACGGCGAAAATCAGAGTTTGCCGACCGGGAATATTAGCCTTGGCCAATGACAGAGTTGGCGTATGTATCACGGGCTGTATGGGTAAAATAATGAATGAGTCTGGCTTGAATCTAATGAGCACATCGGGGATTAATTTATGAAATCGGAAGCACGTGTCGTGGTGATCGGTGGTGGAGTCGTCGGTGTGAGCGCCCTCTATCACCTGGCCAGGAAAGGCTGGGCCGACGATGTGGTTTTACTGGAAAAAGCAGAGCTGACCTCGGGTTCCACCTGGCATGCCGCCGGTTTGCTGCCACTGTTCAACATGAGCTACAGCGTGGGCCAGATTCACAAGTATTCGGTAAAGTTTTACCAGCAACTCGAGCAGGAGACCGGTCAGCCGGTCGGTTTCAAAAAAGTCGGCAATTTGCGTCTGGCGATGAACCAGGATCGCATGGATGAGTACTACCAGTACGCTGCCACCGCTCGGACCCTTGGCATCGACATCCGTTTTCTGACACCAGCTGATATCAAGCAAATGTGGCCGTTGTGCAGTTCAGACGGACTGGTCGGAGGGATTTATCACCCGGATGATGGTTATATCCAGCCTGCGGACCTGACCCAGGCGTTGGCAAAGGGTGCGCGGAACCGTGGAGCGACGATTTATCGAAATACCGCGGTGCTGGCAATCGAACAGCAATCATCAGGAAACTGGCTGGTGAAGACGACACAGGGTGATATCAGTTGTGAACACATCATTTCAGCCACCGGAAATTACGCCCGAAAAACCGGTCAAATGGTGGGTCTGGATATTCCCGTCATCCCGGTTGAACACCAGTTTATTGTTACCGAACCACACCCGGAATTGATCAGACGCCGCGACCGTGGCGAGCCTGAATTGGCAGTCCTGCGTGAATCGGACAACTCCTGGTACCTGCGTGAGGAAAATAGCGGTTTCATCCTGGGTCCGTATGAAAAAGGTGCGCCGTGTTGCTATGTCGATGGCCCCAACCCTGATGCCGAGTACGAATTGTTTCAGGAGGATATTGATCGCCTGGCTCCGCATATTGAAGCCGCCATGGCCCGCGTACCGGCATTCGCCGAAGTGGGTATGAAACAGGTTTACAACGGCGCGATCCCCTACACACCGGATGGAAATCCGATCATAGGACCGGCCTGGGATCTGGATAACTTCTGGCTGAATGAAGGACACAGTTTTGGAATTACGGCGGCCGGTGGTGCCGGCTGGCAACTTGCAGAGTGGATCGTGGACGGCGAGCCTACCGTAGACATGCTCGGGGTGGAGCCGAGACGCTTTGGAGACTATGCGACAAAAGATTACCTGATTGAGAAAAACGAAGAAGCATACGCACATGTATTCGTCACTCATTACCCCGACGAGGAACGGCCTGCGGCCCGGCCGTTGCGCACAGCACCCTGTTATGGGCGTCTGAAAAACATGGGTGCAGTTTTCGGGCAGAAGTTTGGCTGGGAACGTGCCAACTGGTTTGCGACCGATGGCATGGTGCAGCAGGACGACTGGTCTTTCCGCCGTTCAAATTGGTTTGAAGCGATCGGAAGAGAGATCACAAATGTCACCACCAATGTCGGTCTGCTTGATATGACGGCATTCGCCAAGTGCCGTATCTCAGGCCCGGGTGCCGAGGCATTCCTGGACGGTTTCGTAGCCAACCGCCTGCCCCGGAAAATCGGGGGTGTTGGTCTGTGCCATGCGTTGAACAGGAATGGTGGTATTCATTCCGAATTCACCATCATGCGGGAGTCCGGCGAATCTTTTTACCTGGTCTCGGCCGGTGCGCTGCAGCGTCTTGACCACGACTACCTGCAAAAACACATGCCCGGCAACGGTACGGTTCAATTTACGCAGATGACCGGTGGTCACGGCGTGTTGGTCATTGCCGGACCAAAATCCAGACGATTATTGGCGCGTGTCTCCGATACTGATTTTTCAAATGATGCATTCCGCTGGCTCACATCTCAGGATATCGTGGTTGGCCAGGCCCCGGTGACCGCAATGCGGGTCAACTATGTAGGCGAACTCGGCTGGGAACTGCATCACGGACTTGAGTATCAGAATCATATTTTCGATGCCCTGTTTGCTGCCGGCAAAGACCTCGGTCTGAAACCATTTGGTATCCGGGCTATGGACTCGATGAGATATGAAAAATCCTACCGCATGGTGGGGACGGAACTGTCCATTGAGTATTCCGCGTACGAGTCGGCCATGGATCGGTTCATACAGCCGGATAAAGGTGATTTTATCGGTCGGGACGCCTTGCTTGAATCACGGGAATCTGGTGAGAACAACCTGCTGGTTACACTTGAGGTCCGGGAGGTAACAGACGCCGACGCACTGGGGAACAACGCCCTGTTGAAGAATGGCGAGGTCATAGGCCGCGCAACCGGCGGCAGTTTTGGTTTTCGGGTCAACAGGTCACTGGCACTTGGCATGGTTCAACCCGGGCTTTCTTCACCAGGTACGGAACTGGAAATTGATATATTGGGCAAAACCTATCCGGCGGTCGTCATACCGGACAGCCCGTTTGACCCAAAAAATGAACGACTAAGGGATGTCAACGATGCCAACAACTAAGTCCAATGGCGCCTGCCTTTGTGGTGACGTCAAATACGTGATCGACGGACCCTTGAGCGGGGTTATTTACTGTCACTGTGCGCAGTGCAGAAAAACCAGCGGGCATTATCTTGGCGCTACATCCTGCCGGTCTGAACGCCTGGAAATTACCGTCGGAGACGGCTTGAAATGGTACCGGTCGTCACCCGAAGTCAAACGTGGGTTTTGTCAGACCTGTGGCTCCAGCCTGTTCTGGAAACACGAGCAAAGCGAGTGGATCAGTGTCATGGCCGGCACCCTGGATGTACCCACCGGGCTCAAATGCGATGCCCATATTTTCGTCGCCGATGCTTCCGATTACTACAGCATCAATGACGGCCTGCCACAACATGCCGATTACGGAACGATAAACCCAAAGGAATGAAAAAGTACTCGGCATTCGGGTTACTGCGCAATGCGATCGGCCACAACCGTCACTGGCAGCCAGCGTGGCGAAACCCTGATCCAAAACGCAAATACGATGTGGTAATTGTCGGTGGTGGCGGGCATGGCCTGGCGACTGCCTACTACCTCGCAAAAGAGCATGGAATACACAATGTCGCGGTGCTTGAAAAGGGCTGGATCGGTGGGGGCAACACCGGTCGCAATACCACCATCGTGCGATCAAATTACCTGTGGACCGAGGCGGCATTGTTGTATGAAAAGTCGTTGCAACTCTGGGAAGGACTGAGCCAGGAACTGAACTACAACGTCATGTTCAGCCAGCGTGGTGTCTACAACCTCGGCCACAGCCTGCAGGACATGCGAGACATTGAAAGACGTGTCAGCGCCAACCGGCTCAATGGTCTGGATGCGGTGGTGGTCAACACCGAGCAGATAAAAGCAGCCATCCCGATGATCAATACCTCCGCAAATGCGCGTTACCCGATCCTCGGTGCGTCGTTACAGAAACGCGGTGGGGTGGCCAGACACGATGCGGTCGCCTGGGGTTTTGCACGGGCAGCCGATGCCCTGGGCGTGGATATCATCCAGCAATGCGAAGTCACCGGTATTCAGCGTGATGGCAGACGTGTCACCGGTGTTGAAACCACTCGGGGCCGTATTGAAGCGGACAAGGTAGGCGTCGTGGTTGCAGGCAATGCCAGCGTGCTTGCCTCAATGGCGGAACTGCGTCTTCCGATCGAAAGCCATCCCTTGCAGGCCTTTGTTTCCGAACCGCTGAAACCGGTCCTTGATACCGTTGTCATGTCCAATGCGGTACATGGCTACATCTCCCAATCGGACAAGGGTGAACTGGTCATCGGTGCAGGAATTGATGCCTATAATGGTTACGGGCAAAGAGGCAGCTTTCCAACCATCGAACACGCAGCGGCGGCGATCATCGAATTGTTCCCGGTGTTCAGCCGGGTCAGGATGCTCAGGATGTGGGGGGGAATTGTCGATGTTTGCCCGGATGCCTGTCCGATTATCAGCAAGATGCCCGTGGACGGACTGTATTTCAATTGCGGCTGGGGTACCGGTGGCTTCAAGGCCACACCGGGTTCGGGTTGGGTCTTTGCACACACCATTGCCCGGGACCGCGCTCACGATCTGAACACGGCATTTGATCTGAATCGTTTCACCAGCGGTGCCCTGATTGACGAGCATGGCGCCGCCGGGGTGGCCCACTGACATGTTTCTGATCAAATGTCCTTTTTGTGGAGAACGGGCCGAAACGGAGTTCAGTTACGGTGGCGAGGCGGGCATCAACCGTCCTCTTGATCCAGATGCATTGAGTGATGTCGAGTGGGCGGATTATCTGTTCATGCGCAAGAACCCACGCGGGGCCCATAAAGAACTGTGGAACCATGCCCAGGGCTGCCGGCGCTGGTTTGGGGTTGAACGTGACACGGTCAGCTACCGGATCTCCCGCAGTTTTGAATTGCCTGCCGGTGACAAGGGGCCTTAGAGCAAGATGCAGCCAAATCGTCTTAAGCAAGGGGGCCGGATAGACCGCTCCAGGCCCCTTGATTTCTTCTTCAACGGCAGGCAATACCGGGGCTATGCCGGTGACACGCTGGCATCTGCTTTACTGGCAAATGACGTGTCCATCGTGGGCAGGAGTTTTAAATTGCATCGCCCGCGGGGAATCGTTGGCTGTGGAGCGGAGGAACCCAATGCAATCCTGCAGATCGGTTCAGGTGCAACAACGCTACCCAATCAAAGAGCGACCCAGGTCGAGTTATATGACGGTCTGGAAGCGCGAACCAACAAGGGCTGGCCGAACGTCAACTATGACATTGCAGCAGTGAATGACTCCCTCGGTCGTTTATTCTCGGCCGGGTTCTACTACAAGACCTTTATGTATCCCAGGATGCTGTGGGAAAGCTACGAAAAATTGATCCGCCGCTCGGCCGGCATGGGTCGGTCACCACGGCTACCGGACCCGGATCACTACGATCACCGCAATGCATATTGTGATGTATTGGTCGCCGGAGCCGGCCCCTCGGGCCTGATGGCAGCACTCACCGCAGCGCACTCGGGTGCCCGTGTCCTGATCGCGGATGAACAAAGTGAATTCGGTGGACAATTGCTGTCAAGTGCCGAGTCAATCGACGGGAAATCCGCACAGTCATGGCTGCAGGATACCCTGTACCAGCTGTCGCAATTCGAAAATGTGATCATGTTGCCCAGAAGCACGGTATTCGGGTATTTCGATCACAATTTCCTGGCAATCGCTCAACGATGTACGGACCACCTTGGCGGAAATTTGACTGGTCAGATCAGGGAACGTCAATGGCGGGTAAGGGCAAAACAGGTGGTACTGGCACAGGGCGCCATTGAGCGACCCCTGGTCTTTTGCAACAACGATCGCCCCGGTGTCATGCTGGCTTCCGCGGTTTCCAGCTATGTCAACCGGTATGCGGTCTGTCCCGGTAAGCGGACAGTGGTATTCACCAACAACGATTCAGCCTATCAGACCGCCATTGACCTGCACCAGGCCGGTAGCGAGGTGGTCGCAATAGTCGACAGTCGTATCGATGGTGCCGGGGGACTGGGAGAGGCAGTACGGAACCTGGGAATCGCCGTTTTCCAAAATCATGTGGTTACCGATGTCAGTGGCCGGAGGCGGGTGAGCGGGGTCCTGGTTGCAAAATGGGATGGTGATCGATGTGCGCAAATCAACCACACCATCAGCATGGACTGTGACCTGCTGGCCATTTCGGGTGGATGGAGCCCGGCCGTGCATTTACATTCGCAGTCGGGTGGAAAAAATGTATGGAATGAGGATCTGCAGTGTTTTGTAGCAGGAGAGTCCGTTCAGAACTGTATTTCAACCGGTGCTGGAAATGGTTATTGGTCACTTCGGAGCTGTCTGCAAAGCGGTCATGACAACGGTCGGGATGCCGCGGTATTGAGCGGATTTGAAACTGTAGACCTGTCACTCCCGAGCGTCGATGATCTCCACTCAAATGCCCTGCAACCCCTATGGAGGGTGCCGGCTTCAAAGGACCCCGATCGCTGTCCGAAGCAGTTTCTCGACTACCAGAATGACACCAGTGTCGCAGATGTTCGACTGGCGGTTCGGGAGGGTTACCAGAACGTGGAACACGTCAAACGCTACACGGCGTTGGGTTTTGGTACAGACCAGGGAAAACTGGGCAATATCAATGGTATGGCTGCACTCGCCGAGTGTCTTGACAGGCCAATTCCCGAGGTTGGCACAACAACTTTTCGACCCGCCTATACTCCGGTCACCTTTGGTGTATGCGCAGGTGATCACGTGGGTGATCTGTACGACCCGGAACGCAAGACGGCAATGCATGAATGGCACCTGTCCAAAGATGCCCCCTTTGAGAATGTGGGCCAGTGGCTTCGGCCCTGGTATTTTCCCCGTGGTGATGAGGCTCTGGAAGCAGCGGTGGCACGTGAATGTCTCGCCACCCGACGCTCAGCCGGGATCATGGACGCATCCACACTGGGCAAGATTATCGTTCAGGGCCCCGACAGTGTGACCTTTTTGGAGCGCATTTATACCCACGATGTCGCGAACATGAAAATCGGTCGCTGTGCCTACGGCATCATGCTCGGTGAAGATGGCATGATGAAGGATGACGGTGTGATGGCACGTCTTGATGAAAACCAGTTTTATTTAACCACCACCACGGGCGGAGCAGCACAGGTACTGGCCTGGCTGGAAATCTGGCTACAGACCGAGTGGCCGGAACTCGATGTCCACCTGACCTCGGTCACGGATCATTTCTCAACCATTGCAGTTGCAGGACCCAACAGCCGGCGTGTACTGCAAAACGCCGGTTGCAGCATTGACCTTGAAAGGCAAAGTTTCCCGTTCATGTCGGTGCAGATGGCCGAACTGGCCGGGGTGACAGTACAGATATTTCGTGTGAGTTTCAGCGGCGAACTGGCGTTTGAGGTCAATGTCGACAGCGGCTATGCGTTGTACATCTGGAAGAAACTGATGGAAGCCGGCAAGGAATATGACATCACACCCTATGGCACCGAGACGATGCACGTCCTGCGTGCTGAAAAGGGCTTTGTCATCCTCGGGCAGGACACCGATGGATCGGTTTCTCCACACGATTTGGGGATGCATTGGATGATGTCAAAAACCAGGGACCACCTTGGAAAACGCTCATTATCAAGACCCGATGGCAAGCGTGGCGACCGCAAGCAATTGGTGGGTCTGCTTAGCACGGACAACACCACGGTGCTGACCGAGGGTGCCCAGTTGATTGAGAATCCGGATGCACCGCCACCCGTTCCCCTGCTGGGTCATGTGACCTCCAGTTACGCCAGCGCCTGCCTGGGTCATCCAATTGCCCTGGCGCTGGTTGCCGGCGGACGTAAACGCAAAGGCGAAACATTGTTTGCCGCCGCATCGGATGGTTCAATGGTGCCGGTGAAAATCGTGTCACCGGTATTTTACGACCCGAAAGGGGAGCGGCAACATGCCTGATCCCATTCTGCATAGCCATGGGCTGGAGCCGTTTTTAAGCTCAATTTCATCTGCTACCGATTGCGCTGAACAGCCCGGCATAAGAATCGGAATAGAGCCGGGGCTCTGTCATATCAATTTGCGTGGTGATCCTGGCAGTGTGGAATTCATAGACGCGGTAAACAGCGTGCTGCAGCAGGATTTACCCTTGGCGGCGAATACCATGACCACCGGTAATAACCGGATTTACTGGCTGGGCCCGAACGAGTGGCTGATCATCTCTTCGCTTGAAAAAGACAAAGACCGGGTGACGAATCTAAGGGAATCTGTACGGGGTCAACATGCCTGTGTAACCGACCTGTCAGGCGGACAACTCGCGCTGCGGATCAACGGTCCCCATGCACGGGATGTACTGGCCAAGGGCTGCACACTGGATTTTCATCCATCCGTGTTCCATTCCGGTCACTGTGCGCAGAGTGGATTGGCAAAGACCGGTGTCCTGATCGGTCTGCTCGATGATGGGTCCGAATTCGAAATTGTGGTGCGCAGGAGCTTCGTGGATTACCTCGCCCACTGGTTACAGCATGCCGCCGAGGAATTCGGCGTCGAGTTCAGCGTAATCTAGCCGGGACTACTTATTGCTGCGTACGCGTGCCACCGCTGCCAGCCAGCCTGAATACAGTTCGTCACGGGCGCCGCTGTCCATGGCAGGTCTGAATACAGCCTCGCTGTTGCGCGCCCCGGTCAGTTCGTCCGGGCTGTTCCAGAATCCAACGGCCAGACCCGCAAGGAATGCGCTGCCGGCGGCCGTGGTCTCCACCAGGGCCGGGCGATCCACCGGGACCCCCAACAGGTCGGCCTGAAACTGCATCAGGAAATTGTTTCTGGATGCCCCACCATCGACCTTCAAGTCGGTGATATCTATACCACAGTCCCGATTCATGGCCTCGACGATATCCCGTGTCTGGTAGGCGATGGATTCCAGCGCCGCCCTGGCGATGTGTGCACGGCCGGTTCCACGGGTCAGTCCAAGGATCGCACCACGTGCCTGCATGTCCCAGTGTGGCGCGCCCAGACCGGTAAATGCCGGAACCACAAAGACGCCATCGTTACCGTCCAGGCTGGAAGCGAGCTTCTCGCTTTCCGCGGCGCTGTCAATAATACCCAGTTCATCACGCAACCACTGGATCGCGGCACCGGCGACGAATACGGAACCTTCCAGGGCATATGCCGGCTGGCCTGTGGCATCACAGCAAATGGTGGTCAGCAGACCATGATGACTGACCGGGTGTTCGCTGCCCATATTCATCAACAGAAAACAGCCGGTGCCGTAGGTGTTCTTGGCCTGTCCCGGATGCCAGCAACCCTGACCGTAGAGCGCTGCCTGCTGGTCGCCGGCCATGCCTGCGATTGGTATACCAGCGGCCATGCCGTCAAAGGCGACGGTTTCGCCAAACACACCTGAACTTGGTCTTACCTCGGGTAACATCGAAGGGGGAATATTCAGCAACCTGCACAGCTCCGGGTCCCAACGCCGATCGTGGATGTTGTACAACAGGGTGCGTGAAGCATTGGTTGGCTCGGTGGCATGAATTGCGCCGGCGGCGGCGGTCCCACCGGTCAGATTCCAAAGCAACCAGCTATCAATGGTACCAAATGCCAGTTCACCATCCTCGGCACGTTTTTGTAATACAGGATCCCGGTCAAGAATCCAACGAATCTTGGTACCTGAAAAATAGGCATCCATGACCAGACCTGTGCGTTCGCGAAACAATGGCTCGAGGCCATCGTCGCGGAATCGTTCGCAGATTCCACTGCTTTGCCGGCTTTGCCAGACGATTGCTGGGCAGACCGGGGCGCCGGTCTTACGGTCCCAGATGACGGTGGTTTCACGCTGATTGGTAATTCCTATCGCCAACAATTCCTCTTGTCCCAGTCCGGAAGCAGACAACGCGGCAGCCATGACAAGACGGCTCACGTGCCATATCTCCTCGGCATCGTGCTCTACCCAGCCCGGCTTTGGATAATGTTGTGTGAACTCGGAGTATGCCCGTCCCAGGACTTCGCCCGAGTGGGACAACACAAGGGCGGTGGAACCGGTGGTTCCCTGGTCGATGGCAAGTATGGCGGACATGGATGCGAGTATACTCGAATCGTCAAAAGGTGACTGTTGTTGCCACACCGGGTTGGTCATCTTGCCATGCAGATGGAAGCTGATCCGCAAAGACCCGGCCACCGCTTGTGTTATGGAAAGAGACAGAACATGACCGAAAAAGCAGGAATCGTTGGCACCGGTGTCATAGGCCGGGAATGGACCATACTGTTTGCACACGCAGGTTACGATGTGCATGTCTTCGACACGGCACCCGGTGCGGCGGAAAGCGCCCTGCAAAGGATTCAGGGACATGGACCGGTACGCACCGGCGGATATCCCATTCGCCAGTTCATGCTCGGCCATACCACCCAGTACGTTTCTTGATTGTATAAAGGGACGCGATCGCTGCATCGTGGTTCATCCCTGTAATCCGCCACATTTGATTCCTCTGGTCGAGCTTGTACCCACATCCTGGAACACACGGGAGCTTATCAAGCGGCTGTGCTCGATAATGGAAAAGCTTGGTCAATCGGTTACCATCACCGACAGTTAGGCTGAATATCGCACCAGCTTCCCGTTCAACGGCCCGGTAATTGCTACCGGGCCAGATCGTCTTGTAGCGCTAGATTCTGCAAGGTCCATTCCTGCATTCACGTTCTTTTGGCAGGCCCGCCGATGAACGTAAAATGAACGGTTTAAAACCCTGCTTGACTTGAATTTTACCTTTCAACAGTAGACCCTTATTGATCCCATTCGCAAGGCACCGTCAATTCAAACAATGAACAAGAACAATCTCCTTATCCGCAATATGCAGCGCGAGGAACTGGACATGCTGGTCGAGTGGGCTGCTGCGGAAGGATGGAATCCGGGCTTGTCGGATGCGGAGATTTTCTGGCATACCGATCCCGAGGCTTTTATCACTGCGGAGTCAGCAGGTGAAATGATCGGCGGTGGCTCCATCGTTAGCTATGAAGGCTGTTTCGGGTTCATGGGGTTTTTCATCATTCACCCCGAACACCGGGGTAAGGGCCTGGGAAACATCCTTTGGCATGAGCGACTGCGAAGACTGATCAAACGGTTACACCAGCCAGTTGTAATCGGCATGGATGGTGTGTTTGACATGCAGGCCTATTATGCGAAGGGCGGGTTCAGGTTTTCCCACCGTGATCTGCGTTTCGAAGCGGTTGGCCGGAATTTCGACATGCCCAACGGCATCTCGGACCTCAACGCGATACCTTTTTCACAGGTCGATTCCTACGACCGTGCTCATTTCCCGGCCCGACGCAGCCGCTTTCTGCAAAGCTGGATCAAGCAGCCGGGTTCCTTTGCAATCGCCTCCGTTTTTGGTGATGACATTAACGGTTTTGGGGTAATGCGCCCCTGCCGTACAGGTCACAAAATTGGCCCATTATTTGCCGACGATGCACCGACCGCCGAAAACCTGTACCAGGCGCTCGCCAGTCAGGTACCTGGCGAATTGATCTATCTCGACGTACCCGAAAACAACCCACAGGCCATAGCACTGGCCCGCCATCACCGGATGAAGGAGGTTTTTGGTTGTGCAAAAATGTATTACGGACCCCGGCCGGTACTGCCGGAAAATGAAATCTTTGCTGTCACCACTTTCGAGTTAGGATAGGGTCATGTACATCATCCTGTATGCCATCCCGGGATTTATTTTTCTTATTTTCTTTGAGTGGTTATACGGGCTGGCGCGTCAACGCAACACCTATAGGGTGGCGGACACCATTACCAGCATTTCCCTGGGCAGCATTTCCCGTTTGCGTGGGTTGCTATTCCTCGGTTTCGGGGCCTGGTTCTACACCAGGGCCGCAGATGGAAATCACCTTTTGAATCTTCCGGATAAAGGCGTTGGAATCTGGATTTTCGCACTCATAGCCTATGATTTTTCCTATTACTGGTTCCACCGAATCAGCCACGAGGTCAACCTGTTCTGGGCAGCGCACGTGGTCCACCATCAAAGTGAGGACTACAATCTGGGTACTGCCCTTCGCCAGTCAGGCAGTGGTCTGTTCAGTTTTGTGTTTTACCTGCCCTGGCTATATGTCGGCATTCCTCCGTCTATATTTTTTGCTTCAGGTGCCCTGAACCTGGTGTACCAGTTCTGGGTGCACACCGAGCATGTGGGCAAGCTGGGACCGTTTGAATATATTTTTGTAACCCCTTCCAATCACCGGGTCCACCATGCCCAGAATGAAATCTATATCGATCGCAATTACGGTGGTATTTTCATCATCTGGGACAGGTTATTCGGAAGTTTCCAGGAAGAATTGTCCGACAAACCCTGTATTTATGGAATCCGCAAACCCCTGAAAAGCCACAACCCGTTGTGGGCCAATGTCCACGTCTATTGGTTCGTTCTGCTCGATTCATGGCGTGCCAAACGCTGGCAGGACAAGGTAAAAGTATGGTTCAGGGAGCCGGGTTGGCGGCCACCCGGTCTGGCTGATGCGTACCCGGTAGAACGCACTTCGCTGGAACACTTCGTCAAATATCGCCCGCCGGTTTCAAAGGCTGTCGGCCACTATGCGTTCTTCCAGTTTTTCTGCACGACCCTTTCCGCAACAGGTCTGCTAATTGTCGCCAGACAATGGGACACGAATGCCTTGATACTGGCAGCCGGTCTGTTATTTCTGGGTTTTTATATGCAAAGCATGTGGACTGAGGGTCGGAAACTTGCCATTCCATTGGAGTGGATAAAGCTTGGATTGATTTTTGCCGCACTGAACTACCTGCCACTGGCCCCGGTTGTTGAATTGGGCCTGAAGGGGTACCTCCTGATCAGTATCGCCATTCTGAGCTGGTTTACCCTGAAGTGGTCAAACAGGCGATTTTCAACCCCCGTCACACCGGAGACCGGAACAGATTGACTGCAGGGCATATCGATTGTGTCAGCTGTTGGTCGAACTCCACTTGATCTACTGCGAAAACCCCGGGTTTGGCCATATTCCCTGCTTCAGTCTGTTTTCATCTCGCGATTCAGGGAGAAAACCAGCCAGCCCACCAACAAAACAGCAGCACTCAAACCACCCCATAGCAATATCGTTTTCCAGACACTGCCCTCGCGGATTTTCAATCGTTGCTGACCGGCAATCACCACCCGTGTGCCCAATGTCGCCACACCCTGTTGGCCGGTCTCACGCAGCATGCCAAATATGGCGCTGTCTCCCAGCAGGGATTGTTGGGGGTAACGCTCGATCCGGTCCTTTGCCCTGCCTGCTACCAGCTCAAACGGAGGAGTACCTTGCGCAAGAAACACCAGGCGGTCGGGACGCCAACCCAGTTGAATTTGTATCGGTCCGGTGGTCATACCCGAATCTATACGCACCCTCCACTGATTCGCTCGTTGAACACCAACGGTCTCCGCCAGCGACTGCAGATTTGAGCCCTGTCTGTTGATGTTGTAAAAGATGCCACTGTGGGCTAGCCGCCAGCCATCCTCCTGGCCCTGGCGGTAGTAGATACTGGCTCGTACCACGACGTTTTCATCGGGCAACAGGACATTGATCCGGTCGGTGGGAGGATATCCGTTCGCATCGAACAGGTACTCACGTTCAGCATCAGGATCTGCGACTGAATCAAGGGTCAGCCAGTTACGGTTTACGGCGCCCCGCTCTGAGTAAATCCCCGTTACCTTTTCCAACTTCCAGGTATCTGGTAAATGACGCCAACTGATACGCAAGTAATCTCTTGGTTTCTTGGTCAGTTCCACCCGGTTGTGCTCAATGCTGGAGGTTTCCAGTTGTAACTCTGCCAGTGTTGCTGAACCCAGATTACGCCAGTGTTGCAGATCATCGCTGTCTTCGACCCGCACCCTGCCAATCATGCCCTTCTGCTGTCGCGGCCAGGTGAAGACCAGCGCCTCGAGGGTGAAATCCAGATCCCTGGCATCGACTATATAAGCCGTTACGGGTGCCCCGGACTGCTGTTCACCGGACGGTTTACCGGACCCGACTTCCAGTCTGGTTCCGTCCGCATCCTGGTGGAAAAGGATACGTAACTGGTCGGGTAGTTCGGCTTGCTCACCAAAAAGTGGCACCAGTTCCAATGCCAGTTGATGCTCAACGTCCACATCATTGTCTGTTGGGTGTTCAAAGACCCGTGGCACAGGCTGACCACTTGCGTTGTAGACCCCGGCGTCACGCAGGTCCGGATCTGAAACAGACTGGTAAACGGCAATGGGAACATCCACAGAAAAAAACTCGAAATCACCCTGTGTTACCAAATCAAACCCGTAGGCATAATCATTGCGTGCTGGTAAGTCTTCCGCCAGGACAACATTTGGAAGCACGCTCAGAAACGCGGCCAGCAACATACGACCATACGGACTCATGATTCACTCCCATTGCGAGCCACCCCGTTGTGGGGATCAGGGCCATCCCGGCTCTCATCTTCACGTGCTTGTTTTGGCGGTGCCGGTGCGAAGTAGCCCACCACCAGCAGCAACAATCCTATACCGATAAATGAAACAATTCGCTCGACCGTGCCGGTATTTCCCAGATCCACCAGGAACAGCTTGATAACCACCAGTGCCATGAAGGCTGCACCTGTCAGCCAGATATATCGCCTGGCACTGCGTGCGCCCCAGATCATTCCGGTAAAACCGAGCAGACCCCAGTAAATTGACAACGAAGTCTGCACAATGTCTGATTTGAACAGGGAATTGCTGTTCCATGAAACACCCGTGTATTGATGAACAGCACGTACCAGGGCAAAGGTTGTCATCACAAAAAATGCTGCAATCAGCATCGAACGATATGCCGTCAACCGTTTGAAAGAAAATTCATCACCTGCTGCTTCCCTTTGAATCACCGACAGGGAAAGCATCGAAGTCACCAGGGCAAACAGCATTCCCAGATCGAACGGGTTGAGTACCGGCAGGTATGGCCAGGGGTCAGAATTACCGGGATTTGAGATACTCAGGAATGCAAGACAGATCACCTGGATCACCACCAGCAGGATACTGGCAAACAGGTAGACCGAAGGATGAGCCTGGACCGGCCAGGGGATGGCCGTTCGAAAACGCCAAACCAGCAGGGCCATGATACCCGGGACCGCAGTTGCCACTGCACCAGCCCATGCGACGGAAGCGATCTGATCAATCCACCAGTAGGCGTCAATGGCCAGCACGATACCCAACAGCATCAAGCTGCAAAAGTGCCAGCTACCCGCCAGACGATCTTCGAATTCATCCATGGTCTTCAATACCAGACCCTGTGCGACCCAGGCCATTGGCCAGGCCAACCAGCCGAGTGAAAATAGCACGTGTTGATCGGTAATCCACGTAAACAATGCGGGCAACAGCAGCAAAGGCAGGAATATAAACGAAGTTCTGCGCATCCTGCTCCATTGGCGGCTGCGCCCCAGCCAAACAGCAAGAACTGCGGACAAGCTCCAGAATACCAGTATCAGGTGGGATTCGTTGAAGCTTGTCCGCCACTCCACGATCTCGAAAAACCCGGTACCCAGCCACCAGAGTATCCCCCACAGGAACAACAGGATCGACAGGACTCTCAGAAACCGAGGGTATATACGTTCCTCGAAGTGCTCCAGCAGCCTGGAGGCAAACAAGGCGCTCAGGCTGATCAGTACACCACCCAATACATTGCCATTGAGCACAGGGATTCCGGCCCTGAACTTCCAGCCATACTCCATGAAAGATAAACCGGACAAAAATATCAAACCGACACCGGCCAGACCGGCCAGATAGCGCCGCTGCCGTGTTCCGACCCACACCAGAGCTGCGCCTTCGAGAGCCCAGGCGGCGGAGGTCCAGCGTGCATCGAGTGCAAGCGGTATGGTGATGGTGGCGAAGGCAACCGCAAGCGCCATGAAGGACTCGGTGAGCAAACGCAGGTAATCACCTTTACGACGAAACAGCCAGGTAGCCAGCAACACATAAAAAATGGCGACCACGGCGGCACTGATGGCCAGACCGTATTCCGATCCCTTCATCAGTTCGGCCTGCAAAAAAAACACGATAGCGGGGGTACCAAACACCAGTGTCCCATCCACGATACCCAGCCGTTCCGGTGGCTGACGTTGCGCATACAAAATCGCAATGGCCTGGTAAAAAAGAAAATACAGGATCAGGAAGGGTTCGGTGCTGGCAAACAAGGCCGGTTTGTAATACTGGTAACCCCAGAAGCTACCAATCAGGAAGGTGAAAACAAAACCGACCAGGTTCAATTCACGCCAAGCCCTGAACCAGGAAATCCCGAGGATGGCCGTATTGATTAGCAGGTAATAGCTGAACAGGACCACATGGCTGCCCTGCCCGGTGGATGTCAAAACGGGTGCCAGGAAACCACCAACGATACCCAGGACTGCGAGAGACCTGGCATTTTGTAATACCGCAAGTGCACCGGTGAAAAATGTCAGTGCCACCAATAAAAAAAATGCCAGAGGTGCCGGTAACAGTTGCCAGATACGCAGTGCCGAAAAAATCGTCAGGAACAGGACCCCCAGTCCGCCACCTTGCAAACTGAGCGCATAGACCTCAACCCTGCTGCGTAGCCGCCAACCGATAACAATCATGGCCAATCCGGCGGCAGCCACGGCCAGCAGACGTAATTCCAATGGGATCAGCAGCAGTTCACGGTCAATGGCGTACTTGAGTAAGAACGCAACACCAAAAAAGGAAATGATGACACCCACCTTGACCGGCACATTGCCGGTGGTAAACCAGGTCGTGACCGTCTTAAGCAGTGGTTGTAGTTTTTGCGAGAGGGATGGCGTCCTCTGATCAGCAACAGAATCCCATGGTGGCGGTGTTTCGCCTGTATCGCCCACGGCCCCGGCAACATCGGGATCAGTGACCGCAGCAGGGTCGGGTACCGTCTGCTCGGGAGCGTCTGTTTCTTCGGCCTCAAACCAGGGATGTGCCTCCGGTAGAGTCTGTTCACTTTCCCGTGGGCTTTGTTGTTCGGGTTCTGTGCGTGAAAACTTTAGTGGAGGCAACTCCAGGATCCTGACACGCTCTTCCAACCGGCCCAGACGACCAAGCAACTGACCTATGACCGCACCTGCGACTGCAGCAAAGAAGATGACCCCCCCCATCCCGGTAACGACTGCACCAACAACCGCCCCAATGATCAAACCAATAATCATTCTACCGACATACATGAAGCTACTTTACCATGACGATGCGTTGCAACGATTTTACCCACGAAAAAAGTCATGCACTCCAGGAGGGTGTATCAGAATGATTCCCCGATGTAGAAATACAGGGCGGAATCATCATCTCCCCAGGCATAATCGATACTGGCATTGACATGGTGTTCCTCTGAAACCATGTATCGAATCCCCAGTCCGTAGCCCGGCACGATCCTGCTGCTGCCAAAATCTGACAAAGTCTTCGCCACCGCACCGGCTCCCGCAAAGACCACCATCCCCAACTTTCCACCAAAACGGTGCCTGTATTCCAGTTGTGTGGTCAGCATTCTTTCGTCCCGATAACGGCCGGAGACTGTACCGCGAAGATTCTTGTTGGACCCGAGAAGACAGATATCATAAAACGGTGCGTTGCCACCCGCCACACAACCGGTAAGCTGCAAAGCAAGTACCCGTCGTTCAGAAAAACTGTGGTATTTCCGGTAGTTGAGGTCTCCCCTGAGATAATCACGATCACCACCAAAGGAACCCATGGAACTGTCTACCACGAATGTTGCATAAGAACCAGACGAGGGGTACATGGCGTCATCACGTGTGTCCCATTCCATGTTCACACCCGGACCGGAACTGACAACTTTCAATCCATCAAAAAATTCAAATGAGTTCGGGTCTTCGGTCCCTGGAAACTGTAAATTGGTGGTCGCATCGAGGTAACGGAAGCGAAGTCCTGTGTAAAAATTGGGTCTGACCTGCCACAACGCATCCAAAACAGCAAAAGTGCCCTTCTGGTTTATCGGTATGGACAATCCCAGGCGCCCGGCACTCCCACCAATGCCAAAGAATTTGAGATTGACGTTGGCATAGCCAACACCGCCATTGATTCGCAACTTGTCGTTTTTCAGGTAATTTCTGGTATAAGCACCGCCGGCCCAACTCTTCGAGTCAGCCCACATGCCACCAAAGGTTACGGTCGAGGCCGGGGCATCCTCACCGAGCTTGTAAAGTCTCATGGCCCCTACGGCCAGGCCGGTGCCAATGGTTGGATTGGAAATCGGGACAGGCATCATGACCCAGTTCTTCAAGCGTCGGCTCTTGCTGGTCTTTTCCAGGGGTTTGGTAGCTTCGCCGGCTGTCTGGCGAATACTTGACTCAGTCGCGATACTGCTTACCGGCCAAACGCAAATCAGCGTGCACAAAAGAAGTTTTGTAATTTTCATCTCAGTTTTGTCAGCCCGATTATCAGAACGTGTCGCCACGAACCAGGTAGCGCCCGTCAATACTGATCGGGACAGCCTGACCATTGAGTATGGTGGCTGGCTCCCCACCGCGCTCTGCGTGGATGTGCAGATGTGGTTCGGAGGTATTACCACTGTTGCCAACCTGGGCCAGTATCATCTGTGTATCCACGGCCTGTCCTGCACTGACCCGGATGCTGCCCTGTTTCAGATGCGCCAGCACTATCTCGACTCCCCGGCAGGCAATCAACAGGTGATTACCAGCGAGATTTTTGCGGTCGGCGGCCGGGGGAATGAGATCTTCAAATCCGTCCACCGCCAGCAACACCCTGCCATCGCATGGTGCATGGATGGGTTTCTCAAAAATCGCATAATTCTCAAGATTCGACAAATCTGTGAACGGTTCGGACCTTCTGCCCCAGCGATTGAGTCCCTGTATGTCGAGTGCATGATTCTGCGGTCTTACTTTGGAGTGGCCATTGATAAACGGACTGCTGCCACCATGACCGACCACGAATGTACCATCTCGCAAAGGTGACACCAGTTCAATTACACCAACGGGTACGGCATATCCCTGCAAGGACTTCCAGATCAGGCCGCTCATAAACACGATCATCAGCCCGTTGATGCCAAGATTCAGCCATGGCTCCCATGCAGGTGGGGATTTTTCTGGCTCTCTGATTCTGTGATATGCCAGTGCAACCGCCGCCAGGTACAACATCGGTATTATTTTCTTATACCAGATACTGACAACGTCCCAGGGAAACACCAGCCAGAGAAAAACCATGGTCAACCCGTAGAACAGCACAGAAATCAGCCAGCGAAAACGGTTGGCCTGGCGAACCAGCCCAAGGACCCCCAGCAAAAACAACGGCACGATGATCATGATCAACAGGGTTATCACATTTCACTCACAGCCCGGATTAATCCGGGGTTATTCTGACAGCAAAGTATGTGAACATACCAGCAAAGACAACCCTGATTTTTCAATTGGAACCTACTCTGAAAATAAGTGCCATACCCTCCCGTGCTCCGAAAGTGTATGATGTCCGTATGAAATATGTGTTTCTGGCCATTTTTGTCTTGTTGTCCGCGCAGCCTTTGCAGGCTTCATTTTGTGACATGGAAACTGCCCAAACCATACACCATGAGCACTCCGAAGACGGTCACAAGATGGACTGTTGTGACGACCCAACCGAAGCCGATGATGAATGTGCCACGATGGACCATTGCGGTGGATGTACCATCGGCACTCTCTCGGTTGGCACATCATCCATGAGTATGAATTTCATGGTTGGGACACGTCAGTGTCATCCTGATTACGACAATAAACTGAGTAACATCAACGCCCCACCCCTCAAACCACCCATCATCTGATCCTCCTGCGATCCGGGCCGCTTATTGCAGCGGTTTTTTCTGATTGATCTAATTGCACAGTCTATTACGGCCTGTGCAGGTGTGGAGAGTATGATGTACCAGCCAAATACCCGCGCGGCAATTCACCGCTTAATCACAGTCGGCGTGCTTTTGTTGACCTGTGCAGGTCACCTGTTTGCTGATGTTCTGACCATAGTACAGGCAGAACAGATAGCCGTTAACGAAGACTATACCCTGCAGGCCCTGCAGGCCCGCAATCGCTCCATGTCGGAACTTTCGGTTGCAAGTCAAAGTTTGCCGGACCCGCAGCTTAAACTGGGTCTTGCCAATCTTCCTGTCGATTCCTTCAAACTGGGCCAGGAACCCATGACCCAGACGGTGATCGGTGTGCGGCAAATGTTTCCCCGGGGTGACACCCGCGCTTTGAGCAGTGCACGAATCCTGGAAGACGTGGCGCAAAACGAGGCCAATGCACTGGATCACGAATACAGGATCAGGCTGGCTGTCCGGGAAGTGTTTATCCGTATATACCTGCACCAGGAACGGCAAAAGATTTTGCAGCAATCGTTGGTGATTTTTAGTGAGCTCGCTGATATAACCCGTGATTACTATGCCACCGGGCGCGCCCACCAGCAAGACGTGGTGCAGGCCAGATTGGAAATATCCAGGGTGGAGGAAAGACTCAGTCGGATGGCCCAGCAGGAAGAGGAAGCACGGGCCCGTCTGGCGGAGTGGATAGGTGTGGCGGCTTATCAGCAATTGGGGCCACAGTGGCCGGAGATTGATCAGCCGTTACCGGAGCAATCCATTGTAGATCGTCTCTCCCAGCACCCCAGTCTGCGTGCCTGGCAGCATGAAATACTGAAGTCAAAGACCTCGGAAGATATTGCCCGCCAGGCTTATAAACCCGGTTTCGCAGTCGATTTGGCCTATGGGGGTCGCGGTGGGCGAAATATCGACGGTAGCGACCGCAGTGACTTCCTGTCGGTATTTGTCACCATGGATATCCCGTTGTTTACCAGCAACAGGCAGGACCGGTTACTTGCTTCCAGTGTTGCCCAGACCTCGGCCATAGAATTCGCACGAGACAATACCCATCGCGCCATGAAGGCGCGTGTGAAAGAACGCTCGGCAACACTGGCACGCGAAAAAGAACGACTTGAACTGTTTGAAGACAGCCTGTTACCGCAGGCTGCTTTCAATGCCGAGGCAGCCTTTGAAGGTTATCAGGGTGCAGTTGGCGATCTGACCACTCTGATGCGAGCCAGGATTTCCGAATACGAATTGAAACTGGGTCATGCAGCATTACGGGCCGATGAGATCATTACCAGGGCGCGGTTGCTTTACCTGCAGGGAGAAATCTCATGAGTTTGAAAAACACGTCCATGTTGCTACTGGCTGGCGTCCTCATTACCGGTCTTGTCACAGGGTTGCTGCTCGGAGAATACAGAAACCGGGATCAGACGGTTGTGGCGCAAGCAGACAGCGTCGATGAAGCTGAAAAAGAGGTCCTGTACTGGGTTGCACCGATGGATTCGAGCTACCGTCGTGACCAGCCAGGAAAATCACCCATGGGAATGGCATTGGTGCCGGTGTATGCGGGGGAAGATACGGACGAAGGTACGATTCACATCAACGCTGAGGTGGAACAAAGCCTTGGTGTGCGAACCGGAAAGGCCGAAAGACGCTCGTTGTGGCGCAAAGTGGAAGCCACTGGATACATAGGATTTGATGAAACTCTTGTCAGCCAGATCAACCTTCGCACCGAAGGCTGGATTGAGCGTCTGTTGGTCAAGAACGAAGGTGAACGTGTAAAAAAAGGACAGGCTCTGTTTGAGTTCTATTCTCCGCAGTTGGTCAATGCACAAAAGGAATATGTCCAGGCCAGTCGTCGCAATGAGGATCGTCTTTTGCAGGCTGCCGAGAAGAAACTGCTGGCACTGGGCATGATCGCAATGGACATTGCGCAGCTTTCACGTTCCGGCAAGGTATTAAACACGGTGCGCGTGTTGGCGCCGCAGGACGGTACCATCACTCATTTGAATGTACACGAGGGGATATTTGTAAAACCTGCAACCAAGGTCATGACACTTGCTGACCTGTCCAGTGTATGGCTGCAGGCGGGTGTGTTTGAGTCTCAGGCCGGGTGGGTGGAAGCGGCACAATCAGCCGAGGCCCGTCTGAACTATATACCGGGTGAAGTATTCAGTGGTCTCGTTGATTATGTGTACCCGATCCTGGATCCGGTGACACGCACCCTGCAGGTCCGGCTGAAATTTGACAACCCGGGAGAACGTTTAAAGCCCAATATGTACGGGCGGGTGACCATCTTTGGGAAATCTCATCCCGGGG
Source organism: Lysobacterales bacterium (assembly GCA_014238945.1). Lineage (GTDB taxonomy): Bacteria > Pseudomonadota > Gammaproteobacteria > Xanthomonadales > SZUA-36 > SZUA-36. The sequence continues at coordinate 122,059 of JABAAB010000014.1, read as the reverse complement.
CACTCAGCATACCCCGCGAAGCACTGATCCGCGGGGAAGGCACAGGCAGGGTTGTGGTTGCGCTGGGAGATGGCAAATACACGGTACAGGAAGTCATGACCGGCATCGAAAGTGGTGACTGGGTTGAGATAATCTCGGGTCTGGATTCCGGTGACGAGGTGGTTACCTCCGCCCAGTTTCTGATCGACTCCGAGGCCAGTCTCATCGGTAGCATCCGCCGCCTTGACCAGAATCCGGAATCGGACACCGGCAGCAGGACATTTTTTGCCAGCGGGATAATTGAAGCAATCGATATCGAAACCCGGCATCTTCGTGTCCGCCATGGCCCCATCGAAGAACTTGGCTGGGCGGCAATGACGATGGATTTCGGAGCCCTCCCGGCGGTTAAAATAGAGACCCTGCACATTGGTCAAAGCATACATTTTGAACTGGGCCAGTCGGATGTTGGTGACTACCAGATCAATGTGATTCACCACGCCGATTCGACCAACCCGGGTGACGGTGGCGAAAATGATAAGCGCCAGGACGATGCATCATGATTGAAGCAATCATTCGCTGGTCAATCAAAAACCGCTTGCTGGTATTGCTGTTGACCGCCGCCATAGTGGTCAGCGGATTGCAGGCCATGCTCAGTACACCCATTGATGCCCTACCCGACCTTTCCGACGTGCAGGTCATCATCAAAACCAACTACCCGGGACAAGCACCCCAGGTGGTCGAGGACCAGGTCACCTATCCGCTGACCACGGCCATGTTATCCGTTCCCGGTGCCACCACAGTGCGGGGCTATTCCTTTTTTGGTGACTCCTTTGTCTACATTATTTTTGAAGATGGCACAGATCTTTATTGGGCCCGCTCACGGGTATTGGAGTATCTCAACCAGGTTTCGGAAGACCTGCCTTCTGCAGCCAGACCCGCACTCGGACCCGATGCGACCGGGGTCGGTTGGGTGTACGAATACGCTTTGGTGGACCGCAGTGGCGGCCATGATCTTTCCCAGTTGCGCTCAATCCAGGACTGGTTTCTGAAATTTGAGCTGCAAACGGTGCCCGGAGTGGCCGAGGTAGCCACTATTGGCGGGATGGTACAACAGTACCAGGTGGTGCTCGATCCCGATGCCCTGCGTGCTTACAACGTGTCACTGGCCCAGGTGCGCAATGCCATACAAAGTGGCAACCGCGAAATGGGTGGGTCAGTGGTTGAAATGGGCGAGGCAGAGTACATGGTCAGGTCTACGGGTTACCTGGCTTCCATCGCCGACCTCGAGAAAATCCCCCTGGGTGTCAACGACAAAGGCACACCGGTCAGGCTGGCTGATATTGCTGAAATCCGCAAGGGCCCGCAGCTCAGACGGGGTATCGCGGAACTGGATGGAGAAGGGGAAGTGGTCGGTGCTGTAATTGTCATGCGTTACGGTGAAAACGCCCGTACCACAATTGAGGGCGTCAAGAAAAAACTGGCCGAACTGCAAAAAGGTCTTCCCGATGGTGTTGAAATTGTTGAGACTTATGACCGCTCGGATTTGATCGACCGGTCCGTTGATACGCTAGTTACAAAACTGGTAGAAGAATTCATCGTGGTCATACTGGTCTGTATCCTTTTCCTGTTTCACTTTCGCTCTTCACTGGTGGTAATTTTGTCATTACCAGTGGGCATAATTATGGCCTTTGCCGTCATGCGTATACAGGGCCTCAATGCCAATATCATGTCACTTGGTGGTATTGCGATTGCCATTGGAGCGATGGTGGATGCTGCCATCGTAATGATCGAGACAGCGCACAAGAAAATGGAACGCGATGACTACGACCCCGCCCATCACTGGGCGGTAATAACGCAGGCCGCTACCAAAGTGGGTCCGCCCTTGTTCTTCTCTTTGCTGATCATCACATTGAGTTTTCTGCCGGTTTTTACGCTACAGGCACAGGAAGGCAGAATGTTTGCACCGCTTGCCTTTACCAAGACCTATGCCATGGCCGGTGCCGCCATCCTGTCCATTACCCTGGTTCCTGTTTTGATGGGCTATTTCATACGCGGAAAAATTGTAGCGGAGCATAAAAACCCATTGAACCGGGTCCTGGTCTGGATCTACCGGCCATTTATCAAAATGGTCACGGGCCGGCCACGTGGGGTACTCGTGGCAGCCACCGCACTACTGATTGTGGGTTTATGGCCGGCCACCAGGATTGGCTCTGAATTCATGCCGGAACTGAATGAAGGCGATATCATGTATATGCCAACAACCCTTCCCGGCATTTCCATTGGCAAGGCACAGCAATTGTTGCAACAGACTGACAAACTGATCAAATCGGTACCCGAAGTCAAGACCGTGTTCGGTAAAATTGGCCGAGCAGAAACAGCTACAGATCCCGCGCCATTGACCATGATTGAATCGGTCATACAACTTAAGCCGGAGTCAGAATGGCGTGTGGGTGTGGATATTGATTCCATCAGGGAGGAGTTGAACCAGAGACTTAATCTGCCAGGACTTACCAATGCCTGGGTGTGGCCCATCAAGACACGGATTGACATGCTCGCCACCGGAATCAAGACCCCGGTGGGTATCAAGGTCGGCGGGGCAGACCTGCAAACAATTCAGAAAATTGGCCAGGACATCGAAAAAATACTGCTGGAAGTTCCTGGCACCGCATCGGCATACGCCGAACGTGTTGCTGGTGGCCGATACATAACCGTGGATATCAATCGTGAAGCGGCGTCACGATACGCTCTAAACGTTGATGATGTCCAGGATGTGATCAGCACCGCCATCGGTGGTATGAACGTGACAGAAACTGTCGAGGGTCTGGAGCGCTACCCGGTCAATATTCGTTATCCGCGCTACATGCGGGATTCCCTCGACCAGCTGAGAATGTTACCGGTGGTGACACCAGCCGGTCAGCATATCTCGCTACAGGCGGTGGCTGATCTGAGGATTGAGGATGGCCCGCCCATGATCAAGAGTGAAAACGCCCGGCTCAATGGTTGGATATATGTCGATATTGCCGGTGTTGACCTGGGCAATTACGTGATCAATGCACGCAAGGCAGTTGACGGGCAGCTGGATCTTCCGGCCGGGTATTCGATCACCTGGTCGGGTCAATATGAGTACATGCAACGTGCCCGTGAGCACCTGTCTGTGGTATTGCCGGTCACCATTATCATCATTATGCTGTTGCTGTTTCTGAATTTCAGAAACCTGTCAGAAGTGCTGATCATACTGGGCACTTTGCCGATGGCGCTGATTGGTGGTCTGTGGTTGTTGTACCTGCTGGAATACAATATGTCGGTCGCGGTCGGTGTTGGATTTATTGCTTTGGCGGGTGTCGCTGTGGAAATCGGGGTTGTTATGCTGGTTTACCTCAAACAGGCCCTTGAAGAAAAGCATATTGAAGCTGAATCTGCTGGCCGGACCATGCAGCGCTCTGATTTGGAGGCTGCCGTTCGCGAGGGTGCATTGATGCGTGTCCGCCCCATCATGATGACCGTGGCAGCCGTCATTGTGGGTCTGTTGCCCATCATGCTGGGCGATGGTACAGGCTCAGAGATCATGAGGCGTATAGCTGCCCCAATGGTCGGAGGTATGATCAGTGCGACCATACTTACACTGGTGGTTATCCCTGCTATCTTCGTCATTCAACAACAACGGAAGTTGAAACAGCAGCCTGCCGGTCCATCCGGAATATAGTGATGACAGAAAATCAAAACGTCGCCATATTGAAAGTCGAAGGTATGCATTGTGCAGCCTGCCAGGCACCGATAGAACAGCAACTGAAGAATACTTCCGGGGTCACCGGGATCAGCTTCAACCTGGCAAACCGGGTAATTCAGGTCGATGGGTCAGCACCCGCAAGTGTGTTAATTTCCGCTGTTGCAAGGGCAGGTTATGTTGCGGTGATCGACGAAGATAATTCCACCACTGATAACGATCAGCTCAACCAGGTCGCTTACCGGGATTTGATCAGCAAAACGGCTATGGCGATGGGTACGGGGATCGCGTTGATGTTATTTGGTCGGGTTGCCCCAGCTCTTGAAAGCGAGTGGTCCGCCCCGCGGGCTCTATGGTTGCTGGTGGCAGTGATAACGGCACACGTGATGTACAAGGCGGGAAGACATTACTTCATCGGTGCCTGGCGTGCGCTCAGGGCGCGCTCAGCGACCATGGACACCTTGATCGCGCTGGGTACCGGTATGGCGTGGCTGTATTCAGCCACGATCGTCGTGGTTCCCGGTCTGGTTCCTGACATTGCCCGGTATGTGTACTTTGAGGCGGCCGTCATCATCATTGGAATGGTCAACCTGGGCCAGGCGCTGGAGCAAAAAGCTCGTGGCAGAACATCGAATGCCATTCGCAGACTGCTGGATCTGCAACAAAAAACCGCCCGTGTGGTAAGGGAAGGCAACACCATTGATGTGCCAATAAAGAGTGTTGTCACAGGAGACCTGGTACGGATAAGACCGGGTGAGATGATCGCAGTTGACGGTGTCGTTTCCGAAGGACAGACCAACGTGGACGAATCCATGTTGAGCGGGGAACCCATACCGGTAATGAAGACACCGGGTGACGTGGTTTCGGCCGGCACGCTGAACAGGACCGGAAGCGTCCTCTTTCGTGCTACCAGGGTGGGTGCTGACACGGCCCTTGCACGTATCATTAAAATGGTGCGCCAGGCACAAGCATCCAAACCACCCATCGGCAGGCTGGCTGATGTCATTGCGGGTGTATTTGTACCCGTGGTGCTGTTGATTGCCATTTCCGCCGCGCTGGTATGGTTCACCTTTGGACCAGAACCAAGGGCAGTCTATGCCATGGTCACTGCGGTCACCGTGTTGATTATCGCCTGTCCCTGCGCGCTCGGTCTGGCGACACCGATGTCGGTCATGGTGGGTATTGGCAAGGCTGCAGAGGCAGGGGTTTTGATCCGCAATGGTGAGGCGCTTCAGACAGCCAGTCGTCTGACCACCATTGTCCTGGACAAGACCGGTACCATCACCGCTGGACAGCCTCAAGTCGTTGAAGTCGTTGCCCTGGGTAGCAGTTCCCAGGACGAGATTATGCGTCTGGCGACGAGTCTGGAAGCCGGTTCCGAGCACCCGATGGCACATGCCATCATTGAATTTGCAAAACAGCAAGGCATAGAGCCGGCAACAGTCACCGGCTTCGAGGCAATAGCCGGACAGGGTGTCGGTGGCCAAATGGAAGGAAGTAAGCTCTTGTTTGGAAACATGAAGTTATTGCAACAAGCCGGAATTCAACCGGAGCCCGATCAAATCATCATCAGTGAACAGATGGCAGAAAAGGCATGGACCCCCATGTTTCTGGCTGTGGACACCAGGCTCGTTGCAATCATCGCCGTGGCAGACCCGCTCAAACCGGGTACTGTAAAGGCAATTAAACGGATGCTGGACCATGGTCTGAATTTGGTCATGCTGACCGGTGATAACCAACGTACCGCTACTGCCGTTGCCGGGCAGGTGGGTATTACGCAAATTTTTGCCGAGGTTTTACCTGACGATAAGAAAGATCGGATCACCGAACTGCAGCAAACAGGTGAGATAGTGGGTATGGTGGGTGACGGCATCAACGATGCACCCGCTCTCGCACTTGCCCATGTTGGTTTTGCCATTGGCACCGGCACCGATGTGGCCATTGAAAGCGCAGATGTCACGCTGATGCGTGGATCATTACACGGGGTGGCCGATGCTATGGATATTTCCGCGGCAACCATGCGTAATATCAGGCAGAACCTGTTTGGCGCATTCGTCTACAATACTGCCGGGATTCCCATTGCTGCCGGCGTGCTCTACCCACTGACCGGTATGCTGTTGAATCCGATTATTGCTGGTGCAGCAATGGCATTTTCTTCTGTCACGGTGGTCAGCAATGCCAACAGATTGCGGTATTTCCGCTTTAACAAGGAATAATAAGTTTGATCAAAAGTGGAAGTATAGCGGCCCGCTTCCTGCACAAATGGATCGGTCTGATCGTTGGTATCCAGGTATTGATCTGGTTGGCAAGCGGTCTGTACATGGTCATCGTTGACCTGGATTTCATCCACGGTGACCCCCTGGTCCGGAATATGCAACAGACCGTCACCATCCCGGATTCTTCTGAGGTCAGTATCAATTCGTTGCGTGAACAATACCCCCAGGCCATCACAGTGGGTGTCCGCTCGGTCATGGACAAAACCCATTTCACGGTCACAACCCCGGAAGAACGATTGCTGATTGATCCAGTGTCCGCAGATATTGTGTCGCCGCTGGATGAACAGTGGGCGCGGGACATCGCGAAATTTCATTTCAACGGCATCGCGAATATACAATCGGCAAGACTGATCACGTCCAATCCTCCCATGGAAATACAGACCCGTCGCCCGCCACTTTGGCGGGTGGATTTCGATGACCGATTTTCAACCAGCTTTTACATAGATCCATACAGCGGTGTTCTGGTCACACGCAGACATCAATACTGGAGGATTTTCGATTTCCTCTGGATGCTCCATATCATGGATTATGAAGAACGCATGGATGCCCACAACCCACTGGTGATTTTCACACAGATCGTCGGTGTTATTTTCGCCATCACGGGATTGTGGTTGTTGTTCTACAGCTTCAGCCGCCGGAAATATAGAAAAGGTGAGGCCTCATGATCTTCCTCAAGAAATTGCACAAGTGGATCGGATTGGTGATTGGAATCCAGGTGCTGTTGTGGCTTGTCAGTGGATTGGCCATGAGCGTGCTTGATGCTGAAAAAGTAGCGGGACGACATCTACTGAGCCCTTCGGATGAGAATGCGGCAGAGTCCTATTCTGGGTCAGTGCTGGAACCAGCTGATTTGCCGACCGGCTTACTGGACAATGTGTTGAGCATGCGCCTGGAACAGGCTCACGGACAATGGTTATACCGGCTCACCCGGGATAACGGACCCATCCTGGTTGACGCACTCGATGGAACCCGCCTGGTGTTTGCGCGCGACGATGCCCGGGCGATCGCTACCAGGGACTACGCCGGCGATGGTCAAATCGCCAACATTGTTGAAGGCATGGCCCCGGACCTGGAGACACGTAACAATTCGGGACCCTATTGGCGTGTTAACTTTGATGATGAGGAAAGTACTTCAATATATGTGTCTGCATCAAGCGGAGAAGTACTGCAAAGAAGGAACAGCTACTGGCGTACTTTTGATTTTTTCTGGATGCTGCATATCATGGACTATTCCGGCCACCAGGACTTTAATCATCCGTTGATTATTCTGTTTGCATTGACTGCGATATGGATCGGAATCAGTGGGATGATCATATTATTCGACAGTTTTAACCGGCACGATTTTGACTTTCTGAGGTTTCGACACACGCCCGGCAAAGTAATGGTCAGTCTCAGCAATCCCGCGCTGGACAGACCTCGTCAATTCAGCCTGAAGCGTGGTGCAAACCTGTTCCTGGCACTGGCCCAGCAGGATATTTACCTGACTTCGGTTTGTGGTGGTGGCGGAAATTGCGGCAGATGCAAGGTGAGGATGAAAAGCGACAATTTACCAGCCCCCAATGCGGTGGAAAAGGGTCTCATCTCCCAGAAGATGCTGGAGATGGGTTTCAGACTGGCCTGCCAGCAACAGGTTTCGGGGGAAAGTACCCTTTATGTAACCCGCAATGTCATTGGCAATACTGAACTGTCATGATCCCTGCCGGATATCACCTATTAACCGTAAACAGATTTTAACCGTGCCTGGATTTGTCAGTGTACTCATCGCGAATAATTTTCCAGCCCTGGTCTGACTTGAACAAACGCAGTTTGTGGGTCGTTTCGCGTAGCACCAGGTCTGCGGTTGCCCCGTTTGCAGAAACTTCGATATTGTTGATGATCCGGTTGTGATAAAGCCTGGGAAGCACACCGTCACCTTGCTCAGTCGCTAGTAATAGCTGCTGATAATTACGCTCCACCTGGCCCGATGGAGATGAGTAAGTTGCACTGAATTCGCTACTGACCAGGTCTTTCATTTGCGGGGTGTTGGCGTTGTACCAGGGATTGAATGAATGGACATCGCCCTTTTTACATCACCAGTTCCGGATCCGGGTATGAAACACACCGATCAGAGACTACGCGACCTCCAGGGACTGGGCCCCGAGTCAGAAAAACACCTGAATGAGATCGGTGTTTTCACCCGTGAGGACCTGGCGGAAACCGGGCCCGTCAATGCGTATCTGCTATTACGCAAGAGCGGCCATGCAAGTCTGAATTTTCTTTACGCCATGGTGGGTGCATTGAATAATGTGCACTGGACAAAAATAGCCAGGGAAGAAAAAGGACGCCTGCTGATGGAACTCGAAGGACACAAGGAACTCGAGAGCATTTTTAATAATGACACTTGATCTGACCAAGGGGTCCGTTGCAGGACATTTGCGACGCCAGGCCATCCCGTTTTCATTGGGGCTGGTAGCGATATTTTCTTTCGAGGCCGTAGATCTTTATTTTATTGGTCTGTTGGGTGATGCGCCACTGGCCGCAATCGGCTTCACGTTACCGGTAATCTGGCTGCTTTATGGAATCGGTATTGGCTTCGAAGCCGGAGCAGCCTCGTGTGTTTCCCGTGCGATAGGAATGAACCGGCTGAATCAGGCAAAGCGCCTGACGACGGATACGGCAGTGCTGGCAGGACTCGTAGCCCTGGTGTTGTGTCTGCTTGGCCTGATAAGTGTCGGACCTGTTTTCGCCATGCTGGGCGCACCGGGCGAACTCATGCCACTGATCCGTGACTATATGGGTGTCTGGTACTGGGTTACCCCCCTCGACGCCACATTGTGGACCTGTCTGGCATCGATCCGGGCACGTGGTAATGCCGCACTGGAGAGCAAGATCATCACGTTGGCCGCACTGTTGAACCTGGTCCTGGATCCGTTGTTCATTTTTGGCTTGTGGGGTTTCCCCCGCCTGGAGATCCAGGGAGCCGCAGTGGCCACTTTGGTTTCCGTGTCGGTTGTACTGGTATTTACCATCTGGCACTTGCATGTCCATTTGAAGGTTTTTGCCCGTATTTTTGCACCCTTTCATGAAATCCTTGAATCCTGGAAGCACATGCTAGTTATTGGCATTCCGGCAATGATTACCAACGCGATCATTCCGATTTCCAGCGGCATCGTCGTGGCCATGGTTGCTGGCTATGGTATTGATGCTGTGGCCGGTTTTGGCATTGCCATGCGCATAGAACCGATGGCCCTGATACCGTTTTATGCACTCTCCGCCATTTCCAGCCCATTCTTCGGGCAAAATTACGGAGCACAGCAATTCAACCGGCTGCTTGAAGCAAGGGCCACGGTTATGAGGTTTTGTCTGGGTTTCGGATTGATACTGGCACTGACATTCAACCTGCTGGCCGCACCACTTGCTGCGCTGTTCACAGACTCTGAAGCCATACGCACCGTAAGCACGGATTACATCTGGCTGGTTTCCTGGAGTTGGGGTGCCTACGGAGTGGTCATGTCCGTCAATGCCAGCTTCAATGGCACCGGTCGGCCACTGCCTGCCGTGTTGATTTCTTCAATGCGGGTGATCTTCGTATTTATTCCACTGGCATTTTTGGGACGTTGGCTGTTCGGCATTCATGGGCTTTTCGGTGCCAGCAGTCTTGCCAATATTGCCATCGCGCTAGTGGCATATCGCTGGCTTGGACGACACATCAAGGCGAGCAAGAAAGGAGTTGAGCCTACTTAAACGGGATAGAATTGAAGCACGCATCTATGTGGTGTTCTCCCAGATGTCCTCAACCCAGTGCCTGATGGTTAATGCCTCCTGCCAGCGATCTGACAATTCGCCACCCCGGGCATCAGTGATGGCATACGGTGGCGGTCCCATTTCACACAAAAATGTCAGTGTGTCGTCTTCATCACTACGCTGACGCCAGGCACTGAACCCGTCTGCCCACCAATTGCGAAATTGCTGCACCCATACCTGGTGCTGAGGAAAATCAATCTGTACCTGGATTTGCTCCCGGTTGGAGACCCTGCCCTGGAAACAATCGGAACGTGCCAGGATTCGTTGCATGAATTCGTGGTCGCGTGCGGACAGGGGCAGACGCATCTCACGACCGATGACGTAGTGTGACAGATCTGCGCACAACCTCATTGTCGGTACAGATTCGATCAGTTGCAGGGTGTAATACAGATCATTGAGTGTGCAATCCCGGTGGGTTTCAAATAACAGCGGCATGCCGGACTTTTCAGCCTCATCCATCCAGCGTTCAACCACCGCCACACCTTCATTCACGGTCAAAGGCATCACGCCACCAATGACGTTTACCATCACGGCATTCATCTGCTTTGCCAAGTCCAGCAAAGGTGCAAGTTCTTCAACCGCGTAAGGAAATGCATTGACCATGCATTTGAGCTGATACTTGTCAAACAATGGCAGGAGTTGCAAGGTCTTTTCAATTTCATCCACCGATGGATCAACACTCAGTCCGTGATACCCGGCGGCACTGGCCAATGCAAAATTTTCCTCCATCGACCGTTCGGCAACACCCGGTTGCCTCAATTCCATGGCCCACAGTGACTGGAATATCTCTAGGGACTGCATGTTACAAAGAAACCAGGAATGAAACTGCGTTGCCCCCGTAGACCTCACCGACCAACACAGCGCGCAAATAGTCGTCTTTCATTGGTGCTGGTCTTCCATCAAGATCACCACCGGCATGCACTACCCGCTGAACCCGATACTTATGGAAAATCTTTAGCTGGGTAAAGAACGGTATGACTTTCTCCGGATCATATTTCAGCTTTTCCCGGTGCCAGGCAGGCAGGCGGTACCATGGAACGGTCGGCCGGTGGTGGTGGGCATTGTGAAAACCAAAATTCAGTGTCAGCCAGTTCACCCAGTCATGTTGGAGGGAGAGCGGCACACTGAAAGTATGTGACTGTTCGGTGGACCGGCCACCATACCGCGAGGGTGCATCGTCCTCGAACAAGATGGGGTTGGAACCGTAATCATGTTGCAAACTGTCCATGAAGCGCAGTATCTGCATCATCAGCATATAGGCGAAAAGATACAAAACGGCGACTTTCGGATAAAACAGCAACAATCCGGTAAATATACTGCCACGGATCAGCAATACAACCAGGTTTCTGCCGCGCTGGTCACGTCGTTGCGGTACAAAAAAGAAAGAGAATGCCATCAGGAAGTGCATCAAAATCTCATGTGCAGGGATATAAAACCACTCAAAAAACTGGATGATTTTTGCCAGCCATGGGTACCTTTCCCAGAAATCCTCATAGACAAACCAGACCGAATCATCGTTGTCCATGTGGTGACGGAAGTGCTTGTAACGAATGTCCTCGAAGGTTCCATAACAGGAACCGCAAATCCAGTTCAGGAATCGACCCAGACGGGCATTGTTCCGGTTACTTCTAAACACCGTGTTGTGACCACACTCGTGGATCATGTAGGCCGCAATGGTCATGGCGTGTGCCAGTAGCACCAATCCTGCGAAGTTGATCAGCCAATGTGTGGAAAAAAGAGCGTACCAACCCAATGCATATCCAATGATGGCATAATTCACCGCCAGACCGTGGTAAACCAGACCTGCCGGTTCATGAAATATACTAAGTGGTGATTTCATTAAAATATCCTGCAGGCACCCGATACCTGTTCAGCTTGAAGCTCGCCCGGTGATGTATTTCCTCTAGCCAGGCTACATCATAACCGCGAGAGCAGCAGTCTTGGAAGATTGACAATATAATAGCGGCATCTGATCACACTGTCGGTTAAACAACAATAATATGTCAATATAGATATCAGTACCAAAATCACATTGTGCACAGACCCCGGGGATCATATGACACAACTCTTCCCGACATGCTTTAGAAGCATGCCCGCCGGACAATCATAATGAGACGAAAATACACGTATCTGGCCATGATCCTCGTGGCAATGATTGCCGTCATATTGTGGAAATCGGACAATTTTCATGCGGTCATTACTGCACAGGTCTATCGCAGCGCACAACTAAATGCCGCCAGACTGGATGAATTGGTGACAGAATACGGGATTCAATCCGTGATCAGCCTGAGGCAGAGAAAACCCGACGAGCGTTGGTATGCAGAAGAAATTGAGACACTCAGGACTCTCGGGATCAATTACCACTCCATACCGATGTACCAGACTTTTGGACCACGGATTGATCAGTTGATTGAATTGAGAGACCTGATTGAGTCGACTCCCCGGCCTTTACTGATTCATTGCAAGGCGGGCGCGGACCGAACCGGACTGGCCAGTGTCATGACAAAACTGCTCGATGGCTCGTCTACCCTTGCGCAAGCACGTGCGCAAGTATCATGGAAATACCATGCCATACGTTCCAACAGTATGGGTATCCCGTTTTTCAATCAATATGAAGGATGGTTGAATTCCAGGCAAAAGCCACATTCAAGGGACAATTTCAATTTCTGGCTTGAAAACGAGTATGTCGACCTCAGTGGCAACATTCATTTCCTGATTGATCCCATCGGGCAACAAGTCTGGGAACGCCCCTGGGGAAAATTTGCGGAAGGCAGGGAATTTGAGATCAGTCGAGAGGACAACGAACGACTAGATCTTTCGGGTTGGGCATTTGACACTCAAAATACCACGATGCTGAAAAGCGTTGAGCCCACCCTGGGAAAGGTACGATTCACGGATACCACCTACGGTATTGCACAACCGTGGCTGAAGGAATTTTTCAGTGTAGAGGACTACCTGGTTTCTGGCTGGACAGCCAGTCACCCGATGAAGCAGTTTGCCAATGGCTGTCACGAACTTTCACTGAAATTTACACGCCTCGACGGCAGCATCTGGGTCTCACCTCCCAGTGCGCGTATCTGTATCAGGTAAATTACAAGGAGTGTATTACCATGCGATCATCCGTATTTGCTAGGTGGGTCACAAGCCGCAAGTTTGACTCACATGTTGTGTTGCCAGGTCTTATCAGCCTGGTATTGATCGGGATGTATTTTTCCGGCTTCCTGGATTTGCAAAATATTGTCGCACCCTCCGTGGCTGCAGGCCCCGGGTTTGACTGGCGGGAATATGGGGCGCTGGGTCTGCTTCAGTCAGTTTTTCTTTTGTGTGTCATTTTCTATTCATTGAGGTGCTTCATGGCCTCACCTGAGAAAAAGATAAAGATGATCAGCCTGCTGATATTGATGCTGGCAATATTCGCATTGTTCAAGGAGATGGAACAGGGCGTGTATACGTTGAAATATTTTACCAGCCAGCTTGATGCGCAATCCTCTACAGGTTGGAGTTGGGGCTGGTTGAACTGGGCGGGTCTGTCCGGTGGTGACAATGCAGACCCTTTCAGATTGGTGGCCATCCTGGCAATAATCCCGGGTTTCGTACTGGCCCCTGTGTTCTTTTCAGGTCACCGTAATCCCACCATCCGATTGCTGGTACCATCAAAATGGCTGATTTACACGGTTATCCTGACCGTGTTGTTGACCTGGTTGGTGCTGAGTCTCGAAGATGCCGGTCACGCGATTAACAACATCAGCCTGGGAGGACTACACCAGGACGTGCTCGAATTCGCTGATCTGAATATTTACTATATGTTCGTGCTTTATACCGCACTCCTCCACGAAAGGATCATCATCCGTAGAAAGGCCCCGGTACGCGGGCCAATTTTGTGAATTTTTTACTGGCAGCAAGTCAACTGGATGGGCAGTCAAACTCGTTATTGGGATGCATATCTTCGAACATGGGATATGCACACCAATCCGCATGCATTAACAGTATGACTTTCTTGCTTCTGATTTTGCGCCCCACCTTGGTCTTGGCGTGGCGCAGCGACATGGCCACATAACGGCTACCATCGCGCCAGACCCGTTGCCTGGAGTTTTCTTCTTTAAAACGGGAGTCACCCTGCAGGCTCAACCAGTGAATTGACTGCCACTGATCATCAAGCCGCCGTTGCTTATTGGTCCAGATACTCTTGTTGGATTTTGTGTTGGTTACCCTGATCAGTTCATCGTCAAATAATTCCGTCATTTCCTCAAATGTCTGTTCAGCCTCTTTGGTCGTGAATTCATAATATTCCTCTACCAAGGTCAATGCCCCATTCTTCACTCCGAGGATCACATTGGCAGATGACCAGATATCGACCGCACCATTGTCTTCCTCGACTGACAGAATATAGTCGAACATCATATCCAACACCCTGGAACCGCCAATTTTCTTGTACTTGCCGCCGGCTTTGAATGAGAATCCCTGGTTTACCAGGGAAGTCAACATAGCCTGTTCGGACATTCCCAGACTGATACCAAATTCTTCCGGGGTATATTCCGTCACCGTATCATCAGCGCCCAATATTCCGACAGGAACTAAACAGGACAGAATGACGATCCAAAGAATCGTCTGCGGGTTTGTTGGTAGAAAAGTAAACAATTTCATGACTATTACGAGCCGCCAACCAATCCTGATGATTTCATGCGACTGTCTCTCCCTTCATTAAGCATAAACAAGTTTGGCGGAATTTTCACGCCAAAACCGCGCGAGCCTGCTGTCTTTCCATGGTGCTGCCGGTATAACGTGAACTGCTATCCGTTAACAACTCGCTTTAATGATGGTAGAACCTGCCAGGGACTGCCTCAGGAGTCTGTTTCCTCAAGCCGGGAGTTAATCAATTGGTCCAGTGTGACAAAACTGTCGTAGTCGGGATCTGCCAGAGAATTCCCCGAATTGTTCAGAAACCCGAATGGCATCCTGAGCATGTTCCCAATTGCCAAGTTTGGCGTGGGCCAGGGCAATCTGATAGTAAGGCAGATAATCGACGAACCACATGCCATACATTCGTTTACCTCGTTTTGAGCTTTCACGAACATTCGCACCCAGCACAAAGGCATCCAGTGCCCTTTGAGCGTCACCTGCTTCCATCAGGTCAACACCGAATTCATAATGGAAATACCATGGGAGTTTATTCTTGTCGACATCAGCGGATACGGCACATCGTTTTAATACTGCAGAGCGGATAAGTTCTACACTTTCGTCTGTCAATGTGAACTCCTGTCGTTCAAAATCACGATAGCTGACACCCGCAACATCGGGAAAAGGCTCATCCTCACCGGCGGCTGATGCCGTCATGATATTTGCCGCATATTCGTTGATCAACCGGGTACCGGCTTCGCTTTGGGCCGACATACCGTATACCTGGCTTTGTATCAGGGATTTGCGCGCGGTACGGAATCGTTCCGCCTTGAAACTTGTAACTGCCAGGTGGATATAAGGCAGGTATTCGGGTTCATCGAGGCTGGGGGGCGGATTGCCCGCTGAAGTTCGGCAGATGCTTCCACGTAATTCCCCTCAGACATCTTGTCCATCGCGGTGGCGTAATGCCTTTCACATGGAAGCTCTGCCGCATTGAGGCTGCTTGCCAACCCAGCCATCAGTCCAATAAACTTAATATATGTCTTCATCAATCTAGTCTTTTAGATGGATAATTACCAAGAACATTATCACAAGTCATCAATACCATAACAACTTTGATCCTATCAGGGCTCATATTGAGTCTATTGAGACTTGATTATCCTAAAAGCAATACCGGTTTTCTGTGAGCCAGTTCACACCTGACCCGTTTGGCAGTAATCCCCAGGCTTTAGAGAATAAAAACCAAAAAAAACGGCGACCCGAAGACCGCCGTTTTTTGCGCTATATCCGCATCTAAGCTAACTGCGCTTTACAGGCACCCTGCGCAGTCCACGGTAACCCATCCAACCCATCAACAATGCCAGCAACAACAATGACCACTGGTTGAGAGTCGGTATCCGAACCGGGTCCAGGATGGTTACTACACCGGGGAAGTCGTCGGTAGTGATCGGGCTTTCATACTCAACAGAACTGCAATCCCTGCATGTTTTCTGTACTGGGTAATTCGCCCGCTGAAATACATGCCGAGGCACCGGCCACGATCAATGCCGTGCCGGCATTCTTGAACTTATTCATTATTACGCTCCTGACTTATGATTTTGCACAAATGTAATTGTTGTTAATTACGCGTCATTTATGAAATTTGTTCGACAGACACGCAACGTTCCACACGATAAGGGAGCTTCAATTATCGTTCAAGTCGATACCAAATTGGTTATGTATACAGACCAGTCTGGACCGATCAATATAAAATCGCTTTGGTTGTGTTAACCCGACTGCCGAAACAAGGAAAGAAAACTGGGTGAAAACGCCGCGATGTAGGGTGAAAAACCACTGTTCATCCGCTTGATGGCGCGGATATCGCTTTGAACCTGGCTCAGGGTTGATGACTGTTGCTCGCCATTGCGCACATATAGCTTGTGATTGGCCGCAGCACGGAACAGGAGGGCCTGAATCCGTGCCCTATCCTCGCTGAATTCTTCGGGGTCGGCAAGCCGGGCGGCCGTTTCATAATCGCCGGAAAAAAATGCTTCAGCAATCTTCTTCAGGTCAGGTGGCGGGGTCCGTTGGGCAATGCTTTGCTGTTGGGCGTTCCAGTCCTGCACGGCGACGTTATAGCGTCTCAGGACATTGTCAATAATTTGGGTCTGTTCCCTGATGTTAAGTTCGGGGGCAGTTGATCCAAGATTCTCACCGAAAGCAATCTGGTTGTTAAGGTCCGTCAACAGGGTGCTCATCTGGGTACTACCACCCTGGGGTTTGTCTACCGCCTGTGCGGTTCGGATTGAGTTCTGTAAACCCCGCCTGGCATCCTCTAGAGCAAGTCTTTTATTCTCGGCGCTTTCCGCCTGGATGGCCGCCACCTGGGCCCGCGCAAGTCCTTCGCGCCCATTGAGTGCAATTGCACCCTGTTGGGCTTCATTGCTTATTGCCTTTATCGCGTCCGGCTCAATATCATTCGTTGCCACGGTCAACCGTTGTCTTAGCGTGGTTGCAAGCTGCTGAGCAAGGCTCAGATCAGGCTGCCACGTGGCCGCCCATTCACGCGCCAGCAAGCTCTCATTTTGCAATCCGGAATACCTTACAATTGCGTCATCGAGGGAATCAATATCGTCATTGGCCTGCTGAGCGATCGCAGTGATATCAATACCCTGGGTGTTGCAGTCCCTCAAATCACTTTCCATCTGTGCAAATTCATCCTGCTCCTGGATCACACCGGCATTGATTGCCTGGTTCCAGGCCGAAATCGCCGCAGCACAGTCACCCAGTCTGAAATATGACTGACCAAGGAAGTAATGGGGTAAATATGAGTCAAAACGCATGCCATAAAGCTTGACCCTGGCAGCCGATTCGGGATTATCTGCAATGGCCGACTTCAATTTCTTGATGGCATCCTGGTATTCGCCGTCTTCAAAGGATTTTTTCGCCACGGTGTAATCGCGTTTGAATTCTGCCTGTGCCGTGGATAAAAAAGACAACATCAGCATGTTGAACACGATCAACCCCAGGGTTTTGAACCGTTTTATTGCCACCAACTCGACCTCTCAAAATATTCATCTGCGGTCAATGATTCAAATTCTGCAATGGCAGTTTCGACCTGCTGAGCAACCACGCTAACCGACAGATTCTGCGGTGAGCCCCCATCGCTGTTCTTGATAGACACGGTATAGTTCCCTGCCTCCAGCGACACCAGCATCGGTGTGGAGCGGCTGGTTGGAAGCACCTGGACCGTATTTCCCTGTGAGTCCTTGATCTCCGTCACTTCACCCCATGGAACGGCATCAATGGCCAACTGGCCCATTCTGGCTGCACGCTGAACGCGTTCCTGGGCAAGACGGTCATCTTTGGATTTTTGCAACTCGGCACGTGTGGCCAGCAGTTGTTGATTGCCTTCAAAATGTCTGAGCCCCCTGTTCAGCAGAACAAAACCCGCGTCCTCGCTGCCACCGGCACCGACCTGGCGCGCATCTGAGTTAATGGCTCTGATCAGGTCAGCGCGTTGATTGGCCGCGGACAGATTGCCCGGAAATGCATCATTGAGTTCATCTAGCGCCTGGGCTGCACTGTCAATGGTATCCAGTGACATGGGCCGCGTAGCAATCAGCCTGGACGATGCATCGAGCATATCCTGCAATCGTTCCTGTTGTTGCTGCTGTGCGATCGCGCTTTCCATATCCGCCCTCAGGTTGGCAAATCTTGGCTGGCCCGGAAAAGAATTTTGTGCAACTTCAAGCAGATCTCTGGCACCACGAAGATTACCCAGCCGCTGCTGTTGATTTGCCTCTTCAAACACCTGGTCCGGCAAACTGGCCAGTCCCCTGGCCGCCTGTGAATTGCCGGGATCCAGGTTTTCCACTTCCCTGAACAGATCAAGCGCGTTTTCTCCTGGGGGCAGAAAATCACCTGACCACACCAGGCGTTGGGCGGTTTGCAATTTTGTCTGAATTTCCTGGTCCTTTGCACCCAACTGGGCAAATGAATCCTGTTGTATTTGCAATAAACCGGCATGGTCGGGTACAGCCAGCAAGCCATTGTCTGCCAGATTTGCGGCCTCTCTGAACTCTCCGCGTTGCATGGCCTGGTTGGCCTGCTCAGCAAATCGGGTTGCGATCGTTGTCAGACCATTGCTGGCTTCCTCATTATCCTGTCGGTTCAAAACCTCCCTAAAGCTGTGCAGTGCATTATCAAACTCCGGTTCGATCAGCTTGTTGTCGGCCATCTGCTGGCGGGCGATTACCAGGAAATCATTGACTTCCTGTTGCTCCCTGATCACGGCCTGTGCCTCGGTAATACGTGATCTGACCTGGGTCACCCTGATGGAATTGGCAAACAACAGGGAAGCATTTTGAACCTGGTTTTCTGCCGCCAACAGGTCACCACTATCAATACTTTGCACTGTGTCTTCCAACAACTTCGTCAATATGGAGTCCAGCCCCTGGTTGGCTTCGACGTTTTGCGGATCAAGCGCGGTCACCTGTTTGAATGCGGCATAGGCGTTGGTTTCTTCGGGCAAAATCAACATACCTTTGTCCAGGAAATCCCGTGCAACCAGCAATGCAGCAGCAATATCTGCCTGGCGTTGTGCCTCGGCAACCTGGTCGTTTATATCCTGTCTGAGTTGCACCAGATCCGCATATTCGGGATCAATATCAAGACCCTTGGATATATCGGCCAATGCCTCGTCAAACTTGCCTTCATCCATCAGATCACGGGCATCGGTTTCATAAAATTCGGCAATAATCCGGGCCTGGTCGAGGACCGGCTGCCAGTCTGGAGCCAGGCGCTGGGCTTTGCGAAGTTCCTCGATCGCGTTTTCACCTGGCGGGCTATCTATTTTGAGTTGGGAAATATAGGCCTCGACCTCGAACAGATAGTTTTCCACACGCCGTTGATCTTTCTCGGAAAGGCCTGATGAGGCTTCGTAAACATACATGAAATACAAGGCGACAGCCCCGATAATAGCCATGATCGGGACACCAAACATGAGTATCTTTTTCAAACCAGACTTTGGTTTCGCATCCTGTGAGCCCATCATGCGCGTTTGTTCGTACTGCCCCGAGGTACTTGCACTGCTCCGGTCTGAATATTGCCCAGAGGTCCGATCCGAATGACGGTCTGAATAACGGTCCGAGAATCGATTCGACTGTGGACCTGATTTTCTTTGTGAACCAAAAGATGATCCACCCATCATGCTGGAGTCGTATACCCTGGTGGCCTGGGTCAACTCGGTTGCATAGTCCTCATTGGTGAGCGATACATTCTGCACCGCTTTGCAGAAATCCAGGCAGCTGTCAAACCGTTCCTCGGCATCCTTGGCGAGCATCGCGTCCATGACACCCTGCAAACTTCCCATCTCCTCTGGCAAGGGCGGTGGCGGTTCCTCGCACTGCATACGTGACAGCTCGTAATGACCCGTTGCAAGGAATGGCAAACGGCCAGCCAACAGGCGATAGAACATCAGGCCAAGACTGTAGATATCAGAACGGTGGTCGACGTGCAGTCCCCGTATCTGCTCGGGACTCATGTACTGCAGGGTACCCACAATATGGCCCGTCTGTGTCAGGCCATGTTCCTGGTCTGTCTGACGGGCAATACCGAAGTCGGTCAATAAAGGGGTATGGATATCGCGTAACAGGATATTGGATGGCTTCAAATCCCGGTGCACTATGTTTTTCATATGGGTGGCATGCAGTGCCAGACCGGTCTTGGCACAGATTTGTATGGCCTGGTCTACGGTCAGTTGCTGTACCTTTAGCCAGTCGGCCAGTGTACCGCCTTCAACATACTCCATGGCCATATACAGCAGGCCATCTGCCTCACCAATATCAATGATGGAAACTATGTTGTCGTGTTGCAGTTTGGCAAGTACCTTGCCCTCATAGAAAAATCGTTGTTTGAATTCTTCACTCTCGGCCGAAAGCCTCTGGTGGAGAATCTTGATCGCCACCTTACGTTCAAGCATGATTTGCTCACCAAGGTATACCTTGGCCATACCACCGGCACCGATCTCCTTGATCAGTTCAAAACCGGGTATGTTGATATCAATCGGCATTCAGAAAAATCATTTTCTCGCGAGTCATACGACAAAGAAGGCTGCCCAATACTGGCCAGCCTGTTACCGGTATTCTACGTCAGTTTTTGGTGTAAATTCGATAATGTTGACTATTTTAAAAAATAATTTTCAGCAGTTTTTGTAATCGGGTCAAAAGCAATAGCTGAAACTGCTATCCTGAGCGTAGGGGTTGAGTGGCTTCATTTGAATTAACAGGAATCGGAAACATGCCGGGAAGAATGGAATTTGAATTTGGGCTGGCGGGTGGAAACCAGCCACAACGGGTAGAGTCCTCACCGTTTGTGATGCTGGTGCTGGGTGAATTTTCCGGCAATGCTGGTAGCAACCACACAAATGATCCCGCCTGGCTGATGCAGGTACCGCTCAGAAATACCGATATAGATAATATTGACCAGTTGTGGTCGGTGTTTGAACCCCGGCTCGAAATTGATATCGAGGGTTCAGTGGTTGAGCTTCGGCCCACGGACCTGGATGACTTCCACCCCGATCACCTGTTCCACAACCTGCCCCTGTTCGGTGAATTACGCAATTTGCGCAAGCGTCTTCTTGACCCGGCCACTTCAGCCGAAGCATTGGCGGAAGTGACAAGCTCTGCTCCCGAACCGGACACAACGGAACCCGAGCCCACCCCGCAAGACAGCCAGGCCGGTTCGGAAAGTGGTGACCAGATGTTCGAACGACTGCTGGGTGAACGACGTGCGCCACCCGCACCGGTAGCTGCTGCACAGAATCGGCTTGACAGCCTGTTACAAAGGGTGGTGGGTCCGCACATTGTGCAGGGGCCTGACCCCAAGGTGGATACCGCGATTGATGCGGTCGACAGCGCCATCGCCGGCACCATGCGCCGTATTCTCCACCACCCGGATTTCCAGCAACTCGAAGGCGCGTGGCGCTCACTGTATGACCTGGTGCAGGAAACGGAACTGGGTGAAGAACTTAAACTGAAAGTCTGCAATGTCAGCAAAGACGAGTTACTGGCCGGTCTGCCTTCATCCGCCGAAGGCATGGCCGAATCCGGGTTGTACCAGTTGCTGGTCGGCCGCTTCCGGCGTGCTGCGGACGATGAGGGCTATGCCCTGTTGCTGTGTAACTACAGTTTCGGGGGGGATGCCAATGATGTCGCCCTGTTGGCAACGCTTGGAAACCTGGTCGAAATGCAGGACGCGGCACTAATCGCTGCGGCGGATAGTGAACTGATCGGAACGCCGTCACTGGCACAGCAACCCGCGTTCAGTGACTGGTCACAGGCGGAGAACCCGTTCTGGGAGCAACTCAGGCAAAGCCCGGTATCCGGGCGTATCGGTCTGGCCATACCCCGCATCCTGGGGCGGTTGCCCTATGGTCGAAACGCCGATGAGATCGACAGTTTTGATTTCGAAGAACTGGACTCGAATGAGCACGAAAATTATTTATGGGTCAACCCGACCCTCGCCTGTGGCCGCTTGCTCGCAACCAGCTTTACCGAATATGGCTGGCAGATGAGTCCGGACCACAACACCGATATCGGTGGCCTGCCCGCGTATTCGTATAAACAGGACGGTGAACAGAAGATGATGCCCTGCGCAGAATTACTGCTGCCGGAACGCTCGGCCGAGGCCATGTTGCAACTGGGTATCATGCCGATTGTCAGTTTTCGGAATCGGGATATGGCGCGGTTGTTGCGGTTTCAGTCAATTGCTCAGCCTTTGGCATCACTGAAGGGGCCGTGGTAGGCTCAGTTAAAGGTTCAAATTTGAATATCTCTGTAACTGGTGTCAGTTTTTACCATCATAACCTTCTGTTCCGGTAACCGTGCGATCGCCTAGGTGCAGTGGACCACGAGTTGAATTATTTGTTGTTGGTGTGGGCATTCTTTTTTGAGCGCCCTTTTTTGCTAGTTGAGATCGATTACCTCACCCTTGACCACTACATTGGCCTCTGACTTGATGTTGAACTGACCCTGCTTTGCCCGCATATCGATGCTTTGTGCACTGATACTCAGTTTTCCATTCAAATCCAGATTGACATCATCTGAAAGCAGGCGTACCACGGGACTGTCATTTTTCTGGATAATTTCTACAAGGGGTTGTCCATTGTGTGATTCGATGCGCAGTGTCTCGTCCGGTTTCAGCTCCACGGAAGGTTTTTGACTATACTCGGTTTCGGGGCGCTCCAGACAGCCATCCAGAACACCAAAGACCACCGGTTCCGGCCAGTTAAGTGGCTGTTGCAGCAGTACCCGATCGTGTTTCCGGACCGACAAGCCCTGTAGTGCCGGCACCCACTGTTCGAATTCATTGGATTGGTCATCTTCCCAACGGACCAGCACGCGACCCGTCAGGGATGGATGCTTCTCATCAATGCATTCACCCACGAGGAGATGTGCCGGACTCGGCACTGCTGCCCGTTCTTTGTCACGCTCTGAAGAGACATAGCCCGCCAGCATGGGTTCAAGCGGAGAAACGTTGGCCTGCAATATTTTTTGCTTCTGACTCTTCTTCATGATTCATCCCGTGAAATTCCGTTACTCATGATTTGCTTTTCTCCTTGCCCTTTTCAGCCTTTGCCGCAGCCAGTTTGTCCTTCAGGGTGGGTGGTGGTCGGTAGGGCACGCCACGCTCGCCGTTCACACTCACTGCGACCGGGATGTGTTTGTGTATTCCCGGTATAAATGGCCTGGGTGATGACATGATTGCTGTATAGGTCATGGTCAGGTATTCCTGGTCCGGGTAAATGGCCATCGATGCCAGGTGCGGCTGCAATTCTTCCTGCTTGTTTTCTATTTTCATCACCACCCGCGGGGGCCTTTGCGGCAACTGAAACTGCAGCTTGCGGTGCTGCGGGTGCATACCGATGACCCGTACGTATGAGCCATACAGATCCTTAGAAAACACCAGCCCATGAGATGCTTCCTGGCGAAACCTCAAATGCGGCGGGTCACCAAACTTCTGGTCTTCGAGATAAGTTCGAAAGCCCTTGGGCAAATATCCCCGCTGGACTTCCGCCAGTCTTTCATCATCTGGCGATGGAAACCAGGGTTCGCAGTCAATGGACAGGAACAGGTTACGCGGAAAGCAGTTAACCGGCATCCAGTCCAGATACCTGGGCATCGGTTGCAGATACCACAGGGCAGGATCAGGGGTCAGAATCCGGTCATCTGTCAGCAGGTCATTGGGGTCCTCCAGATTGGGCAAGGGCATCCCTTCGATCGGCTCAGGCATCACCAGGTAGCCTGTGCCCCAGGGATTCCGCGGGTAAAGCCCCGGGTAGTCACATTCGAGGGTAACACTCAACGTCCTGGGGTCCTGCTCATCGAAGGGCACGCGAAAATCACAGCCACCGTAGGCGCGTTCAATACCCATGGGCAAGCTGACAAACGGCTCCGCATCGCCCAGCCTGGGGTGTCCACCGTTGCTCCACTCCACGAAACGGTCACCAATGACCAGAATCTTTTTGGAACGACCACCAATATCGAGGGCCACCCCCACCTGTCTTACTGGTTCACCGGTTGGCGAGAATGCAGAGCCCAGCACGGCCACATCCGTAGATTGCTTGGCTGGCCAGAAATCGGTGTGCGGGGGTATACGGGGGCTGAGGTCCTCATCACGGAAATCGTTCTCCAGTGCCACTGCGGGAATGGGCTCAAGTCTGCCACTCGATGGGTCGATGCCATAGGCCATTTTGATCAGTGTATAGGCGAAGCATCCACCACCGTCCGGATCACCGCCGAGGTCGATCTCAATATCATATTCCTGCCGAACCGGCTGACGCTCACTCATTGCATCCCCTTACTTGACCTTGAAGCCATCGAAGGACGGCGTGTTACCGCTGACAACTCCCACTGGCACACCTCCTACCGTTCCACCGGATACATCTTTTGCGTCGCCACCGACCTGCACACCCACTTCAGGCAACAAACCGCCACCCACCTTGTAGGCCAGTGTCGGGTTGCCATCAATGGCCGACGTGCCCCAACCAGCCAGTGCTGTAACTGCTTTTTTGGCGATCGTTGCCGGGTGCAAGCCCAGCTTCTTTAACCCCTCCTCCACAAAAACAGATGCTTTCTTGCCGATCTTGTCTCCCACTTTTGAAACCACCTTACGGGCCGTTCGGGTTGCGGCTGCCAGCGCACGCCCACCCACCTTGGTGATTTTCCCACTGAGTTTCTTGCCCAACTTGCCAAGAAACTTTGGCAGTGGCACCCACTCGAAAATAGCGTCAATCGCCATCGATACCACAATCTTGACCAGGCCGCTGAGGAAATCAGCCAGGGTCATACCCACAGTGACATTATTCAGCAGATTGATGATCGGGAATGCGGTGGGCGCAGAGACCGGGTCACCACAGGTCATCATCGGCATCGGCGGAAATATCTGGCTGCAGGAGGTCGGCTTACCGTTCATATGCACCGTGGCGCACATAAAGGTCATTTTCCGCGAGGAAAACGGCCACATAATGGCATACCAAGCATTGATCGGCGGGATGGTCACATCCGGTATCATCGGCCCTAGATCATGGGCATCTATACAAATAAAGACATTCTTGTGCTTTACGGTGGTGGTGAACTTGTTGGCACCCATAAGATAACCCACCGTCCACATCTGGGTGGCAATCATCTCGATGGACGGGACCGGCGTGCCAGGCAGAGGTGGCGGAACAGGTGGCGGCCCCCACAAGGTGTGCGCAAGAACACCCACAGTTGGATCCCAAATGACATTGACATGTACGCCCAGAGGAAAAAAGCTCATGGGGATTGCCTCCTTTCATCCGGACGCCATCCATTCAACAGTCTCACGCGAATGGCACGTTTTTCATCCTCACGTGTATCAAACCGCAACGTCGCGCTGTAGGTGAGGTAAAACCTGCTTTCCTCTGGCAACAGCACCAGCGATCGGGGATGCAATTCGACGACCTGTACTTTTCCACCGTTGCTAAAATCGGCCACCACCCTGAGTTGGGGTATTCGAAATTGAATCAGTCCCTTTGGGGACGCACCTTCGAGACGGACTACGGCACCCGCAGCCGGAGTTTCTATGACCCAGTCGGGATGTGCCCTGTGCTGCATTTCGGGGTCATTCAGAGTCGCAAATTCTACACCCCGTGTATCGCAGGAACGTTGGAGTCGTTCAACGATCATCCCGGATGAATGGGACAACGGTGCCCAGCACAGCGGCAGGGGGTCATCACTCCAGGACTGAACCCGCTCACCCGGTGATTCAAGGTTGGGTAATGGGCGTATGGGTTCAAATTGCGGATAACCCTCCGGGCATTCAAACGCCACCCCGAGTTCCCGTGCCTTCTCGATATGATCAAAACCCTTGCCATCGGCATTCAAAGTTGAGCTGACATCAAGCTCCGCTTCGTTGTCAATCAGCACGGTTTCGGTGCCGCCAAAAGCCCGTTCCCATACCATCGGCATGGTTTCAAATGCCTCCGGTTGTGTCATACGGGCATCATCCCCTTCACCCTGCCAGATACGTTCACCGATGACATCCAGTTCCTGATTAACATCACCCACGGCAAGCCTGACTTTCATCTCGCCTGTGGGGTAGCCATCAGGTGCATAGGCATTGCCCAGCAGCATGACCTCAAAGGCAGGATCGAGCCGGGGAAGGTTGTCACGTGGTTTGATACCCAGATCGGTAAGCTGATCCTCGTCCCAGAGCGGAATGGGTGTCTCCTTCTCAAGGATCACTCGACCATTTTCTTCAATTCTGAAGGTCGCCTTGGCTTGAAACACTACCGAGCAAGCGTCATCCGGGATTTTTCCCGCGAGATCAAACTTCACCGGCACGGGACTGGTATTAATGAGTTCCAAGAATACCCTCCCCACTCAGCAAAGAGCAGTCCGCGTGATTACCAACTGACTGGCCAGTGCTGCCCATCAGTTGACTTTCACCGTGGCGCCCTTGACCGCATTGATGCCCTTGGCTTCCGTTGTCACCAGGTTGCCGGCGACCTTAACCCCACTGGGATCAAGTGTTACCGTGCCACCTGTGGATTTCAACTCGATCTTGCCCTTGTCTATGGTGATCGAATTTGCCCCGACCGTGAGCTTGATGGAAGTTCCTGCATCGATGGTGGTGTTTTTCGCGGTGCTTTTCAGGGCGATATCACCCTTGGCCGTCGTGCAACTTAGGTTGCCAGTACTGACTGTTGTGTCAGCATTGCCAGTATCCACAGTCAAGGTATAGTCTTTTTCAGCAACCTTCAAAGCGTAATCACCGTTCAAAACGGATACCAGTCTTCCTTTCGAGCCATCCATCACAGTTAACATGTCGTTGCCGGAGATATTGATTTCCCGTTGTCCGGATACCTGCAACGATTCAATTTTTTCCTCCGGTCTTGCATTGTCACTGGTACCGATTGTCACTTCGCGTGTATTGATTACATTCCTGCTTTCATCATGCTCAATGAGGCTGGTCAGATCATTCTCAATCGTCGTGCTCATATTTTTTTCGGCATGCAGGGTAATTTCTTCCTCGCCAATCTTGTCTTCAAACCGGAATTCATTGTAATTGTCCGGCCCCCCTCCCGGGGTACTGCGTGACTTGATACCGCTCTGGGTCTTGTTGGCCTCCAGTGTATACACCGGTTTTTCATCATCGTTATAGACACGTCCGGTAATAATTGGCCGATCCGGGTCACCCTCGATAAAACTGACGATCACTTCCTGGCCCACGCGGGGTATATGCATACTGCCCCACTCTGCACCAGCCCATATCTGTGAGACACGGATCCAGCAGGAACTGTCCTGGTCCTCATTGTGCTCCCGGTCCCAGTGAAACTGGACTTTTACCCGGCCATATCCATCAGGATCGGTATATATATCGTCCTTCTTTGGCACACCGCTCTTGTCCTTCTGTCCTACAACCTTTGCGGTTTGGGGGCCTTGAACGATGGGTTTGGGTGTGACCCTGCCGGTCCGGAATGGCACTTTTCTGTCCAAAACATCAGCCTGGCAGGAATATAATTGTGTTGGGGCGCTGCCCGAAGTATGGTCGCCACCATTGATCGTATGTGAAACGGAAACCACGACGTATTCCTTGTTCTGATCATCCCTCGGGTGATCCTTGAGTGTAAATGAGCAACCCGCGGACAAACCGCGGCAGGGTCCGCCGGTCTGCACCCTTTCATGTTGACAGGCAAGTTCCTGCATACGGAATTTCGCGTACTCTTCGCCTTCAGCCGGCTCAAAATATTCTCCCGGGTAATCATAAATTTCGGGTTTATCGAGTGGGTAGACGTGTTCACCTTTCCGGTTGAAACTGGAGAACTTCTCCCCCTTTATCAGAACCTTGGGCTTCTTGAAGTTATAATCTCTGTAGCGGTAGCTTGTCGGTATAATTGACTGAACCACAGACCAGGATTGCAGATGGTCTTCATTGACAGCCGACGCTTCACCTCTCGGCGCGACGTACGGGATTGTCTTAAATTTGCTATTGAATTCCTTGTGTGCGGTCACCTGATCTGACAACACCAGTGTATGCTTTCCATTCTCGTGTTTAAAATAGTAATAAATGCCTTCCTGTTCCATCAACCGGGAAATAAAATTAAAATCCGTTTCCCGGTATTGAACACAATATTCCCACTTTCTGTGTGATCCCAGATGTGCCTCGTATAGGGAAAGTGACTCGGCGTTGACACTAAAGACTTCCTTGATGATATCCGGAACCGTTTTATTGTGGAAAATCCGGCAATCTGTTCTCCGTGTCAGGAACCACAACCAGGGACGAACAACTGCCCGGTAACGTGCGGACCCACTATGGGGAAGATAGCTAAACTCTGTGATATAACCGTTGAAATATCGATCTCCTTCTGGAAGATCAAGACTCACAGTTACCTGCTTGCCGACCAGATCTTTAAACTTGAGGTTGTGATTCTTGCTCAGTAATTGCAGGTTATAAACAAAGAGCTCACCGATTGCCTCGGTTCCAACCATGGACTGCACCACCAGTTCGTCCAAACTAATTCTGACCGGGTGGCTGCTATCATCTAATTTTTCTATAGCCATAATAAAACCCAAATATAGTAAATAAGGTTGCCTTTGATCCTACCAGCCCATATTGACCTATAGAACACAGCGTGGCTATGAACGGGCTCACACAGTCCTGAACTAGCCTCCCGCGGCCAGCGCTTGTAACGCTTCGCAGTCAAGCAGGGTAATCCTACCGCCATCACAATTAACGATCCCCTGTAACTCCCAATCACGTAACTGCTTGTTTACGCTCTCTCGTGATGCGTTAACCAGTGTCCCCAATTCATATTGCGACAACCGCACATCGGTCACCGGATACTCCGATCCGGATTTGGCCGGGTTTTTGGATGAGTTGAGTAAAAATTTGGCGAGCCGGCCTGAGACCTCCAGGAACACAGCGTCCTGGTAAAGAAGATCCGTTGCCCGCAGGCGGTCAGCGAGCATAAGGGTTATTTTAGTCAAAATCTGAGTTGCCGTTTGCGGGGATGTTTTCATCAGGGACTGATACTTCTGATAACTCAGCACGAGCAATTCACTGTTTTCTATCGCGGTTACCGTAGCACTCCGCTGGCGACCATCCAGCAGGGAGAGTTCGCCGAAAAAATCGTTCTCCGATAATACAACAAAGGATATTTCTTTGCCCTCATCAGATAGCACAGAGACCTTAAGACGACCGGACACAATGATAAACATGTCTCGACCCGTGTCGCCCTGATGAACGATGACCTGCTTTTTAGCGACCTTGCGTTGTCGGCAATGTGCCAGAATAATGGTCTGGTCCTTTGCCGGAAGATTTGAAAAAAGTGTAGTGCTTTTTTGCACTCTGATTCCTTGATAAAATTTTGAGAGATCTGCAGCAAATTGAAAGTGTACAGCAAAATTTCACCACTTTAAGTGCTTGTATGAAACTATAGTAAAAAAACAGAAATCTTTTGGTAACTTAATGACCTTTCAATCGATAAGTCGGGTATATGACTGAAACGAAAACAACCAAATTGACAGTAATGTTTGCAGATATCTGCCGTAGCACCTTCTTGTTTACCCAACTCGGTGACCAAAAGGCGCTGCAGCTTGTGACCGAGGTGCTTGACTTGGCGAATCAGATCGCCAGGGCTCATGGTGGGACCGTGATAGGTACCATCGGTGATGAGATTTTGACTACCTTCACAGTACCTCAGCATGCTCTGGAGGCCGCGAATGCCATTCAGTCCGAAGTGCGGTCGCAGTCAAATTTCATTAGCCATGGTCTCGCTGTGAGCATAGGGATCAATTACGGACCCGTCGTCGTGACCAACAACAATATACATGGCGATACGGTGAATATTGGAGCACGACTCGCCCAGCAGGCCAAGCCCAATCAGACTCTGGTTTCATCCAGCGCCGTGATGGCTCTCGACAACAGGACGCACTTGTATCTACGATCTATCGGGCCCCTCAGCCTGCAAGGTAAGGCCGGGACCACAGATGTTCATGAGCTATTGACAACAGACCGCACCGATGAAATCACGGATGCACAACAAATTGCTGCAATTCAAGAAAGAGCGTTCCTGGTTTCGATGAGCTATCACACCAAGAGAATGCGTTTTGATCCGTTGTTGGTCAGGTTCCTCTTCGGTCGGAGTCAGCGATGCGACCAGGTTATCGATCACTCTTCGATCTCACGCGAACATGCCGAACTGCGGTACATCAATGGAAAATTCGTATTTCGCGACTTCAGTACCAATGGCAGCGCCGTGATCATTGAACAAAAGGTTGAACACCTGTTCCGAACCAGTATTGAGCTCCGGGGTGAGGGCGAAATTTACCTCGGCAGGACACTCAATGATCGTCAGTTCTGCATAGAATTCAAATGCACCACCGAACGATAATCACAACTTGCCTTGCTGCCCCCTTTAAGCGGGGGCACACTTCCAGCATTTAATTCCGCAGAGTTTTCGTGTCAACCAAAGTTGTACACAAAACTGTCATCCTTTGCATCAATTTCAACCGATGACAGGGGGTTTCCATCTGACATCCGTGATAACAATTCCCTACTGATTTGCGGTAGTACTGTATTGGTCAGAATTGCATCGATCATGCGCCCGCCGCTTTCCAATTCTGTACAGCGCGCTGAGATCAACTCGAGAACCGCATCGGTATAAGTGAGCGGAATTTCATGGTTCTCAGCCATACGCTTAACGACGCGTTTAAGCTGCAACACAATGATCAGGTGCAGCACCTCGTCACTCAGCGGATAATACGGAATACTGACAATACGACCCAGCAAAGCCGCGGGGAATATCTGCAACTGTGGTTCACGCAATGCCTTGGCAATGCTCTCAGGCTCAGGCATTAGTTCAGGATCCTTGGCGAAGTTCATTATCAACTCGCTACCCACGTTTGATGTCAACAGGATCAACGTGTTCCTGAAATCAATCATGCGGCCTTCACCATCTTCCATGACACCTTTGTCAAAAACCTGGAAAAAGATCTCGTGCACGTCCGGATGAGCCTTTTCAACTTCATCAAGTAATACCACGCTATAGGGGCGACGGCGCACTGCCTCGGTCAGTACACCGCCCTCACCGTAGCCTACATAACCCGGAGGGGCACCCTTGAGGGTTGAGACCGTGTGTGCTTCCTGGAACTCACTCATATTAATAGTGATCAGGTTTTGCTCGCCCCCGTAAAGCGACTCTGCCAGTGCCAGTGCTGTTTCGGTCTTGCCAACACCACTGGGGCCACACAGCATGAATACGCCTATGGGCTTACTTGGGTTATCCAACTGGGCGCGACTGGTCTGAACACGACTCACGATCATCTCCAGACCATGATCCTGACCAACGACTCGCTTGCGTAACCGGTCTGTCATATTCAGGATACTGTCAATTTCATCTTTGACCATGCTTCCGACTGGGATACCGGTCCAATCTTCAACCACCGCTGCAACAGCTGACCCGTCGACGCTATGAAAAACCAGTGGTTGATCTCCTTGCAGTTCGGCCAATGCATTTTGCAAATCATCAAGCTGTTGCCTTCTGGCATCCTCGTCTTCGGCAGAAGCATCTGCTGCCGATTCTTCAGCTTCGATGGCTGGGTCCGCCGCATTTTCATCTGATGGTATTTCCGCAACCGGGTCAGAGGTTTCTTCACCTTCAGAATCTCGCTCATCGGCAGTGGATTGTTCATCATCAGCAGTCGGTTCATTGTCGGCAACCAACTTTGCCCGCAACTCAAGTATTTGATCGACCAGCGACTTCTCCTGCTCCCACCGGTCCGTCAACTGCTCTTTGCGCTCGCGTTCATCGGACAGTTCCTGTGCGATTTTTTCAGCCCTCGACTCACTTGCATGTCCCACTGCACGTTCACGCTCCAGAATTTCCTCTTCGAGTTCCAGGGCCACAATTCGGTTCTGACTATCTTCGAGAGGTGCCGGTGTTGAGTGCAGTGCCACGGCTACCCGCGCACAAGCGGTATCCAGCAGGCTGACCGCCTTGTCCGGTAATTGCCTGGCAGGGATGTACCGGTGGGCCAGGCGGGTCGCAGATTCAACCGCTTCATCAAAAACCTGTACTTCATGGTGCCGCTCCATTACCGGGGATATGCAACGCAACATCCGGATACATTTATCCTCACTGGGCTCACCGACCTGGACGACCTGGAAACGCCTGGTCAGGGCCGGGTCTTTCTCAATATACTTCTTGTATTCCGCAAAGGTAGTTGCCGCAACGGTGCGCAGCGTGCCACGGGCCAGGGCTGGTTTTAACAGGTTTGCAGCGTCACCGGTTCCCTCCTGACCACCGGCACCAATCAGGGTGTGTGCCTCATCTATGAACAGGATAATGGGGGTTTCCGAGGCGTGAACTTCGTCTATGATCTGCCGTAATCGCTGCTCGAATTCGCCTTTCATGCTGGCACCGGCCTGCAACAAACCCAGGTCAAGCACCTTCAATGCTACATTCTTCAATTGAGGTGGTACATCACCAGACGCGAGGCGCATCGCAAAGCCTTCTACAACCGCGGTTTTACCTACTCCCGCTTCACCCGTGAGAATCGGGTTATTCTGCCTGCGCCGCATCAGGATATCGACGATCTGACGAATCTCCTCATCGCGACCTACGATAGGATCAAGTTCCCCGGTCCGGGCTTGTTCTGTCAGGTCAACGGTAAACTTGGCCAGCGCCTCACCTTTACCCAGCGGGCCACCCGATTCATCACCTGCACCTTCACCGGATGCCAGATCACTGCCATCGGATGCGGCCAGATGGTCTTCCGGAGAACCAGAGGTAATCTTGTCGAACTGGTCGACCAGAGTATCGATCTTGATTTCGTCAAATTGTCTTGAAATCCCCAGCAATTCACTACGCAGTGCACGGCTTTTGAGTATCCCTATCATCAGGTAACCACTGCGAATTTGTGAGGATTTGTACATCAGGCTGCCATAAACCCAGGCACGCTCCACTGCTTCTTCCAGATGGGAAGAGAGGTCACTGACCGAACTCGCGCCGCGTGGCAGACGATCCAGCGCCTTGGTGAAATCAGAAGCCAGGTGGGCAATTTCTATATCGAAGTGATCCACAATCTTCCGTAAATCAGAGTCTTGCAACTGCAAGATTTGTTGCAACCAGTGGATCAACTCAACATAAGGATTTCCGCGCATTTTGCAAAAAACCGTGGCGCTCTCGATGCATTGATAAAGCAAACTATTGAGTTTTCCGAATAATGCGCCTCTGCTAATTTCTGTCACGGTCCTGATTCCCTCTGACTATTTAACTGGTTTGTATTTAGGCTTAATTTGATCTTTAGTGTACATAATTTTGGACCTGTAACAGCAAATCGTTGACATGGTCAGTCTGTTGCTCGGTCTTTAACCAACTGGTCCAACCCAGCGTGCCGCTTTTCCCAAGGCAGGTCACTGGTTTTTCTTCTTTCTGCAATATCAAATTTATTTCCCACAGATACTCCAGGCCAACAAAGTTTCTCACTGCGGCCACCAGGCTGTTGAACGATTTACCGGACGGCAGAAACGCTTCATATTCATCCAGGCTCAGCGGTCCCAGGCTGACCCTGAACTTGTCCTGTCGTTGCCATACCTTTTCGCCAATAATTGTATCCCTTCCCAGACAGCCATTCAGACCTTCACCACCAAGTTGTAGACGATCAAACTCCGGAATGGTCATCCAGTGGGATACAAATTCACGGATTTGGACATCGACTTCGAAATAGCCCTCCACCAGCGATACCAGGCCGCTCACATGCCGTGGAAGACTGCTGAAGTGACCGGCAAAACTCAGTTTGGACATGTGATACATCGAATCCACATCCCGACCGCTGGGCAAACCCAGGCCAAACAAAGAACCGAGATACATGGAGAATCTGTCCTGCTGCGGGCGGTCGAACTGAACCGTGGGCTGTGCGTGGGCCCATGCGCTGTAAAACAAACTGATCATGCGGTGATGAAACATGTCCGCAAACCGGGCCAAAGTTGAATCCCGCTCATTTCTGGTCCGGTTTCGCGCGTATTCGGTCAAGTGCAGTGGCATGGGACCGTTGGGCCCGAACAAACCCATAAAATTTTGCGACAGACGTGGATATTTACTGGATGCATCGTAGGTCAATGCGTTCAGGATTGAAGGTGCAAACGACGTATAGGGTTCCTGTGAGAATCGCACCGGGTCGTCAGACGGCCTGTTTGCCTGGCCCGTCAGGGGTTTGTCATCATAAAAGCAGTTAATGCGCCGCACAGTCTGAAAAAAACCGTATTTATACGGTTTTTCACTGACCTGGGTCAGAAATTCTAAAGCTGGGCCCTGAGACCTATTTTCACCGGCCACTTTGCTACTTCTTCCTGTTTGTTGGTCATCACGATTGTTTCGGTCATGTGATTAATTGACACATATTTCCTGAAAAATTCATTCAATACGGATCCGAACAAATACATACCACCCGCTTCAAAGCCGGATTCATCAAGTTCCAGTGTGATCTCCAGTCCACGTCCGAAACTGATGGGACCGGGAATAGGCAAACGACGAGTTACCGCCTTGGCATTGACACTCACGATAGCGTTGACATGGCGTTCATTAATTGTATTGCCCTCGCTATACAGGTGCAAAATTTCACGCAGGGCTGCGGCACCCTCATCCCGGTCATCATCGATCAGGGACAGGAAATTCAACGACAGGTGATTGATCAGTCTCCAGGCATAGTCGCCGGTGGTGCCCAATGCCGTGGGACGAGTTGGGCCGGCAACGCAACGTATGGTTTCAACCGGGGCATTAACCTCCAGGATAAAATCACCCTCTTTCTGCCCCAATGGAATTTGCATGGGCAGATCACGGTTACTGCACAGGGTTTTGATCCCGAGTTGAACCAGGTCGGTACGATAAGGCCTCTCGCTCGCATCCACCAACGAAATAAATATCTCCTGGCCAAGGTAAGCTGATCTCGAACCACGGGCATGCTGTTTCGATGACAACAGACGGGGCTTCCTGTTGATTGCAAAAAATGCAGCGTGTTCCGCGGCTATATGTGAATCTTTTAATCCATAAAATGGCAGGAATGGTTGCTGATCATCGGTATGAGCCCCGTAGCCGACAACCTCAAGAACCTGGCAGACCTCGAAGTCCATCGGCCGGCTTCGATCCGCAACAATGTGAAACTCATGGTCTTTTTGATTTAAAGAAATACGATCTGCCCGTTTGGGGAAAAGATTGATCGCAGGTGTGCAAAAGGGTAGAAAGTGGTTTTTATCAACCACGTTTTCAAGATCGTTTTCCCGGTTTTTCAAATGCACAACAAGATCAAAGGACTGGCCGGACATTTGTTTCAATGCCTTATCCAGACCGGTGAAATTTACGAACCGATAGCGTTCAGGGAAAGCGAAATATTCCCTTAGCAATCGATAACCTTCAAATGACCGGGACCGGTATTGGAGCAGTGCCTGTTCACGCTCAAAACCAAGGGGCTGGACTTGATCTGTAGACAGTGTCGTAACCTGTCGATTCTTTTTGGTACCAGCGACTATGGAAAAACCGCAAACTGAGCCCAGGATCTGTTCATACAGGGCCATGGGGATTGTCCCGCTGCCAGCCAGGTATATTGGCAAACTCTTGATTTGCAAATCTGAAATATCGACACCCTTTGCAGCCTTCATACTGATGCGTACACCTGCCGCGACCTGTTTTCCGGGCTTGATACCCAGACTGGCCATCGCTGCCCGAGTGCCCAGATAGCCCGCATCCTCTACGGTAACGGGAAATAATTCAACTTCATGAGCGGTACGATACTCGCAAGCAATTTGCATATTGGGGCCCAATCCACTGCGCAAGATAGTCCCTTGCCCCAATTTGAACCCCGACGCCAGCCCACTGTCGCCAAGATCGGGTTGAAATTGCACAACGGCCATGGAGGGCAGCGGTGCAAGATAATCCGGATACACCATTTCCAGCAGATTCTGACAGAAGGCGGGAAACTCCTCCTCAATCTTTAGCTGCACACGGGCCGCGAGGAATGAGAATCCCTCGAGAAGGCGTTCTACATAGGGATCGGCACATTCAAGCCCTTCCATACCAAGACGGCCGGCAACTTTTGGGAAATGATCGGCGAATTCCCTGCCCATCTCCCGCATGAAGTGGAGTTCATTGTTGTAGTGGTGAAGCAGTCTTGAATCCATACCGGTTTACCCGAAATTTTCCCGCACTTTAAACTCGCCGCACTCCAGATCCAGTTCACTCTTCAGAACCACCTGGAAGGGCGATGGTTGACCGAATACCGCTCCCTCAATTTCAAACACCAAAGAATTGTGACTCATGTCATCCCTGTTGGAGCGGATTTTAACCACCAGGGAGTTGCGAATAATCCGTGGTTCGAACTCACTTATGGAGCGCTTGACCGAACGCTCCAGTTGCTGGATATCTACACTAGAGGATGTTTGACCTGACAGGTCTGGCAGACCGTAATTGATCACCGAACGTATGGTTTCGGGGTAGTCATCCAGTTCACCTGTGACGTTCAGTGCAGTGCAGTTCAGAAGCCAGCCAAGATCCCGGATGACCGCGTTTTTGAACTCGATCTGACTCATACTTTGCCGGGAGGAACTCTCCTTCTTTTTTTCCGGTTGCAGGTCGGTCAACCGGTCGAGAAGAGAGGGTTGAAGTCTTTCTTTGAGGGACCACTGACCCATGCTTACGCTTTACCCATCAAAGACGAGGCTGCGTACTTGCAGGAAGGAATAATCCTTTTGGTCGGTGGTAAAAACTCGTTGTCCTGTGCCTTCAAAAATCTCGTCAGTATGAGATTCCCAATCGGTACGTCGAGACAACAAACCGGCCGATTTAACTCCTTCCAGGCGTGGATACCGTGAAGGTAGCATTACCGTGATCTTGGCATCATTGATCCAGGTGAGTTCAGCAGGCAACCAGACCAGATCCCTGAGATCCGTTGGCGCTTCAGTGTGAAAACTTTTCACACGTGACATCGGGACCCAGTAATATTGACCATTGAACATACACTCGAACACGGGTCCGAATCGCTGGTCTGCATCCGCCAGCCATTCAAATTTTTCATCGTTAATTTTTCCGCTGCGTGCCTCTGCATTCTCGAACGCCTGTGCGTTGAGTGCTGAGAATGATTCCATTTCACCGCGCGCGAATGCCTGCTGCGCCTGGACCAGTTGCGCCACCCACTCTTCGGGTTCACCGAAAATCAGCGGTTTACTCTTCCCCTGGAATACAGCATCACGATGTAATTCGCAGTTGAGTACATCACGGTATGCCTGCACCATTGGAATTGCCTCGGCATTTAACTCTCCCGATAGCTTAAGTTGAGTCTGGGCTCGCTTCCATTGCCCCAGCACAGCAAGTAACTGGAACAGGAATATTCGTAATTTAGCGTCAGTCGGATTGGCTCTGATCTGATTTTGTAATTCGTCCAAAGCAGCACGTGGATCACCTGCCTGCAGCAATAATTCAGCACTCATATATCTAATCCAGTCAGCGGGCTCAATATCCCCTGTTGATTGTTGGGTGAACGTACGGACGACCCAAGTCCGGGTCGCCGTAATACACAGTAGCCAGAGGTCGGCCTAAACCGGTTAACCCTCCTGTTGCGCCGTCCTGACGTTGTACTTGTTGTCAGAACCTGCCTTGTTGACTCCGGTTTCATCAGACTGAGAGAAATACTGTGTCTGAAATGCACCGAAATTGAGCGTTACCGTCTCCTGGCCGCCATCATCACCGGAACCACCGCATGAAACACTGGCAATAATGACATTGTCCATGGTAATTCTGTACCAGGTCCATTGCTTGCCGTCTTCTCCGCCGGTCTTGCAACAGTGCAAATAGGCCTTGGGAAATTGCCGGCCAGTGGCACATGCCTGCATCAGGTTAGAACTCGCTGCACCCATCCGCCTGGTGACACGAACGTCCTGGATTGATGAGCTACCGGCAGCTCCACCCGTTGATTTCTGCATGTTGGCTTTCTGGGACGCACCCCAGCTCCAGCTCAAGCAATCATAACTGGCTTTTCCTTCACCCACCTTGCCGGAAGCGTTGTATCCTTCCACTGCGGAAGATCCAGGGATCTCGGGGATTTCTAAATGAATTAGCGCTACATTTGCCATGAAAAATATCCTCCTGTTGACTATTTAGTTGTCTAAATATAAATTCAATCTTTATTACAAACTGTCAATTGTCTTCAATATTTGTCGTAGTCACTGTTACTAAGTTGCTACGATGACTTCAGAGTATCGCAATTTCATCTTTGTAACTGTGAGGTGATTCACAGGCTGAATGATTTACCAAATATTATTAGCAGCAAACTACCAGGAATGTTTAACCACCCTTGGCCGACGGCAGTTTGGAAACCAGTCGCAGCGAAACCGTCAGACCTTCCAACTGGTAATGCGGGCGCAGATAAAACCGCGAACGATAATAACCGGGATTGGTTGGATCAGCTTCCACAACCACCTCGGCATCCCTGAGTGGTTTGCGGGCCTTGGTGGATTCACTGGAGTTGTCCGGATCACCATCAACATACTGATTAATCCAGTTATTGAGCCAGCGCTGCATATCTTTCTGCTCTTTGAACGAACCGATTTTGTCGCGCACGATGCATTTCAGGTAATGTGCAAATCGGCAAGTAGCAAATAGATAGGGCAGGCGCGCCGCCAGGTTGGCATTCGCCGTTGCGTCAGCGTCGTCATATTCCGCCGGCTTCTGCAGTGACTGGGCGCCAATGAATGCAGCAAAGTCCGAATTTTTCCTGTGAATCAGTGGCATGAACCCGTTTTTGGCCAATTCGGCCTCTCGACGATCGCTGATTGCAATTTCAGTCGGACACTTCATATCAACGCCGCCGTCATCAGTCGGGAACGTGTGGGTCGGCAAACCCTCAACCGCACCACCGGACTCAATTCCACGAATTCGGGAGCACCACCCATAGAGTTTGAATGACTGGTTGATATTGGTCGCCATGGCATATGCTGAGTTACACCAGGTGTACTTGGAGGCATCTGAGCCGTCGGTGTCTTCTTCAAAATTGAAAGCTTCAACCGGATCGGTATTCGCACCATAAGGTTGCCTGCCCAGAAAACGCGGCATGGTCAGGCCAAGGTACCGGGCATCATCTGATTCGCGCAGCGAACGCCAGGAAGCATACTCCGGTGTCTGGAAAATCTTGGTCAGATCACGCGGGTTACTCAGCTCGCCCCAGGAATCCATCTGCAGTGTCTTGGGTGCTACACCAGAAATAAATGGTGCGTGCATCGCCGCACTGATCTGTGACATGCCCCGCAGTGTTTCCACATCCTGCGGACCGTGATCGAAATGATAGTCACCCACGACACAACCGAATGGCTCACCACCGAACTGTCCGTATTCCTCCTCGTACATCTGCTTGAACAAGGGACTTTGATCCCATGCCGTGCCCTTGAACTTCTTGAGGGTTTTTGACAGATCTTTCTTTGAAATGGACATCACTTTGATTTTGAGTGACTCATCGGTCTCGGTATTGTTGACCATGTAGCTCAGACCACGCCAGGCTGATTCCAACTGTTGAAATTCCTCGTTGTGCAGGATCTTGTTTACCTGGGTCGTCAGCTTTTCATCAATCTGGGCAATCAAAGCCTCAATTGAGCCGATGGCGTCTTCGGATACTATCGCTGAGTCTTTGAGCACAAATTGAGCA
Source organism: Lysobacterales bacterium (assembly GCA_014238945.1). Taxonomy (GTDB): domain Bacteria; phylum Pseudomonadota; class Gammaproteobacteria; order Xanthomonadales; family SZUA-36; genus SZUA-36. Next base: position 82,487 of record JABAAB010000014.1, on the reverse strand, counting down.
AGGGTTTCTACCGCTGAACTGATTTCCTCTTTCGCCCGATCACTCTTGGGACGAAACTCCTTATTCAGCAACGATGCGAAATCACTGCTTTCGGCAACCTCTGTTGCCCCCTGTTGCGCGGATACTTTCTGTTCTTCAGCCATGATTATTCCTCACCCTCATCAGAGCCATCGTCGGGATTGGGTGCGGCAACCAGCGACTGCAAAAGAGCGGGATCCTTGATCGCGTTCGCAATCAGCTCTTCGGCACCGGTTTTCCCATCCATATAAGTCATCAGGTTGCTCAACTGCGACCGGGCCTCCAATAACTTGTTCAGTGATTCAACTTTTCGCGCAACAGCATCCGGAGAAAAATCGTCCATGCTTTCGAAAGTCAGATCCACATTCAATTGCCCGCCGTCATCCGTCAGGGTATTGTCAACCCGGAAAGCAGCGCGGGGCTTCATGGCCTTCATCCGCTCATCAAAATTATCAATATCAAATTCCATGAACTTGCGATCCGCCACCGCAGGCAATTCTTCCTCGGGCTTACCCGCCAAGTCAGCCATAACACCCATTACAAATGGTAGATGAACCTTTTTTTCAGCACCGTAAAGTTCCACATCGTATTCGATCTGCACACGTGGTGCGCGGTTTCGCTGAATGAATTTTTGACTGCTCTTAGAACCCATTAGATGATCTCCTGACTTAAGCTAAATTTAAATAAAAATATTCTGGTTGCCTTGTTTTAATCAAGTTACTTGGTAATTGATACTCTCTAATCCTTTATACCGCCAATGTGCTTCACTTGTGAAACCCCATCCGGGCCGATATCTTCCAAAATTTCCACAAAGGACATCGACACCAGTCGTTGAGCTCTTCTCAGCAGCAGCGGCACCGGGCTGGAAGGCTCGTTTGCCGTATAAAATTCACAAATCTTGTCAATTGCACGTACGACATCATTTCTGTCATTGATGGACCCGCTGATGCTCTTTTCCTTCACCGTTCCCTGCACCTCGTCGTCACCGATTTCACCATTTTCATCATCAGAACTTGCCGCGGCGGCGGCCGGCGCATAATTGGCCATCGCCTCCCTAATATAGTTCAGAACTTTCAAGGTGTCTTGCAGGTCCAGGTCAGGCGCATTCTCTGCCAATTGATCCCACAGTGACTGGGTACGCTGAAGCTCGGTGATCGAATTACGCACTGACTCACCGAGGGTTGTCATTTCATCAGCACTGGCCTCACCGAATGCACCCAATATGAGGGCCAGATCGTGAACTTCTTCGTCATCGACCGGCTTGGTTTTTCCTTCGGCCAATTCGATGTCATGCAAAGAGAATCCACCCACTCCCTTGAGTACAACCAGTGGAGAACGCACCAGGCCTTCGCAGACCATGTTGTGGTCGTTAAGGATCTGCAAAGCGTTATAACGCATGGTGGCATCATTATTATCCTCGACATCGAGTTCGGGATAAATGCTGTCCCAGAAGGTTTCCATGCAAGCATTGAGTGCATTCATGGCGTTGGCGAATGCCACCAGCCCTGAGGTATGCAATTGTGCAATAGCAACGTTGGCAAGAACACGCAAATCGCAGGTTCGCTTGATCAGGTCAGCAGCCTGTTTTTCTACGCCTTTCCAGTCCGGACCTTCGGCTGGAATTATGGTGTCCCCAAACTCCTGTTCCGGCTTGGTTTGAAGCAAGGTTTCCATCTGCTGGAAAGCAGGATCGTATTCCAGATCCTCGCCGCAAGGTTGATCTTCAGATATTGGCTGGGTCAGTTCTTCAGCCGATAATCTCATGTATCGCTCCCATTCATTAGCCGTCTGCGAACCCTTGCTGCTTTTGCAGCAAACAATTTACCAAATACGAAGTTTTCAATTCTATTTGCGGGTTCGACGCTTTTGCTATTCTTTATAAAACTGGATAACTATATGTAAATGTACTATTGAGTATAATGTAAATCGAATAACACGCAACATACAGATATGCCAAAATCGGCAAACAGGATCAGATTAGCTCGTCAAAAACTTGATTCAGCAAGATTTAGACTAAATAAAGTGCTTACTTATGTCGTTATCATTGGCGCAGGATTGATAAAGTTGCTGACCGATATTACCAATCAGCATGGGAGGGAAACCACAGTTGTTGATTAAAATTCAACCAACCGGTTATATTCGGGGAAGAACTTTCAGCTGATGCAATTGACCCTCAAAATCACCAGCTATCAGCGGCTCACGCCTGGCCAGCAGGGCGAATTTCGCACCGAGGACGACGCCTTTACCATTGGCAGAAACCAGGACAACGACTGGGCTATCCCCGATCCGCAACGCTTCCTTTCAGGCAGTCATTGCCGTATCCACTGTGAGGGCGACGACCACTACATAACCGATACCAGCACCAATGGCGTTTATCTGAACGGTTCTGAACAACGTCTGGGGCGCAATGACACGATTTCGCTCAACAACGGCGACAAATTCAGAATTGGCGACTATGAATTCGAAGTACTGATTGAAGATTTCAATCTAGGCGGCAACCCGCTCACGTCCGAAGAAGAAACATCTGTAGGGGCCGATCCGTTTTCAGACGCCGACCCATATATGGATTCCGATCCGTTTTCAGAACCGGACCCGTTTTCAGAGCCTGATCCCTTTTCGGATGCCGACCCTTTTGATGTGCCCGAGCAAGGTCGGGAAAATTTGCAACAAAATCAAAATGCCCCTATTCCGCAGATGGACGACAGCCAGATGGGCGGACCGGTGAGTATTGACAGCCTCATGGACTTCGATGATGAGGAAGAAGTTCAGGAAGATCATACCTCTTCTGAGGACCTCCAAGAGCGACGCTCCCCACTAAACGAGGCCTTCACACCAGCAAAGCACACTCCACCCCCGACGCCCACTTACCCGTCACCAGCAACACCCCAACAGACACCGACCTCCGGATACGGAGATTCCGGTGATATTCCCGATGACTGGGATGAGGGAACGAGTATTGGGAGAATTCCTGAGGCCCCGCCACCCGGCGCCCGGTCCGGCTCCATGGATATTCCTGATGACTGGGATGAGGGTACCAGTATCGGACGGATTCCAGAGGCCCCGCCACCGCCCAGACAGCAACAGCCCAGGCAACAGCCACCTCAACAGCAAGCACCAAAACAGACACCCAGGCAGCATCCACGACCCCCATCTCCGGCTGCACAACAACCACCATCTGGTCAGACCCAGCAACCCGAACAACCAGTGCGACAACAGGTACAGGCAGAACTTCCCGCATCCACACCTGCTGCCGCGGGACGTGATGGAGATGCCAGGGCAGCTTTTGCACGGGGAGCAGGACTGGAACTGAAAAATATTGCCGCAATTGATCAGCAGGTATTATTCGAGCAGGTGGGCCGTATGCTGACCATGTTCTCCAAGGGGCTCATCCAGACGCTCGGTGGCCGCGCGGAGATCAAGAGTGAATTCAGAATTGAGCAGACCATGATCCGTCCCGCGGAAAACAATCCGTTCAAGTTTTCAACTTCAGAGTCCAGAACCATATTGCAGCTGCTGAGCAAAAACGATCCAGCTTACATGTCCGGTGTCAACGCCATCAAAGAAGGATTCGACGATGTCAACGCGCACCAGATGGCCGTTATCGCCGGTATGGAAGCTGCTTTACAGGACATTCTGGACCGGTTTGATCCGAAATCTCTTGAAAAGAGAATGGTCTCGGACTCAGTATTAGACAATATCATGCCCGGTGGAAGAAAAGCCAAGTACTGGGATGTGTTCAAATTGCTGTTTGACGAGATCGCCGGTGAAGCAGAAGATAATTTCCAGGAACTGTTTGGCAGGGAGTTCTCTCGTGCCTATGAAAAGCAGTTGAGACGATTGAAAAAAACACGCTAAGGAGTAAAAAAGTGAATCATACCAAAATGCAAATACGGACTGTTTTCCAATCCTCGATGACCGGTCTGCTGGTCGTAATGTTAATAATTTTAGGTGCATGTGCCAGCCCGCCCCAAAAAGAGACGCTTGGCTTGCAAATCAGTGCGACAGCCGATGTTAACCCCGACATGCAAGGCCGGCCTTCTCCGGTAATTCTCCATATAATGGAATTGAATTCAGTAGATCAGTTCAACGGCCTGGACTACATGAGCCTGACCGATCCTTCAGGTGCCGGACTTGGCGTCGCGTTGTTGAGCAGGAAACAGGAAATTTTACAACCGGGTGCCAGCCGTCAACTGCCGCTTGAACTCAATCCGCAAACCACGGTTATCGGTCTGGTTGCAGGTTACCGGGATATTGACAATGCGACCTGGCGTACCAGTGTGCCCATCACCCAGGGGGTATCCAAGGGTTTGAATATCATATTGAACCAGCAACAGATCGTCACCGCAGTTTCGAACTAGGATTACGTCACCGCCATGTCATGGACTTCAAAAATAATATGGTCTGAGGGTATGTTCCTGCGACCTCAACATTTCCAGCAAAATGACCGCTATCTCGAATCTCTGATCGAAAACCGCAGCGGTCCCCTCAGGCCTTATTCATGGGGTATAGAGGAGTTGGAGATTAATCAGGAAGCATTGAGCCTGGGCAAGATTGAAATCGCCAAATGCAAGGCGATTTTGCCGGATGGAACCACGGTAAATATCCCCTCTGCCGACGCCCCGCCGACACCGATTGAACCCGAGAAAAACACCAAGGATGAAGACATTTACCTGTGTCTGATGGAACGGCGGCCCAATGCAACCGAAGCCAGCAGGGAAGAGGACGACAGTCTCGAGGTCCGCTACAGCATCAATGTGTCCGATGTACGGGATGCGAGTCTCCCGGAAGATTCACATGCCCCGATTGAACTGGGTCGAAAAAACCTGGTGTTGCTCACCGAAAGTGACGAACGCACTGAGTACGCGTGCATTGGTATCGGCCGGATCATCGAAGTTCGCAGTGACAAAAGGGTGGTACTTGATGATTCACATATAGCGTCCACCCTGGATTGCCGCAACAACACCCAGCTTGCCGGCTATATCAAGGAAATTGAGGGGTTGTTGAAACAGCGCGCAGAAGCCATTGCTGTTCGTCTTGATGTGGCCGGGCGTGGTGGCGGTACCGCACAGGTCGAAGACTATATGCTGCTGCAATTGATCAATGGATACGAGCCTTTGTTTACCCACCTGGGAAAATTGCCGTCCTATCACCCGGAAGCGTTGTTCCAGATCTGTCTGCAAATGGCCGGTGAGTTGGCGACATTCACCACCAAGGATCACAGACCATCTGATCTGCCACAGTATCTGCACAGCGATCTTTCCACTTCTTTTATCGCCATCATGACCGAGTTGAGACGATCGCTGGGTGTGGTTTTCGAGCACAGCGCACAGCAGTTCCCTTTCAAACATTACAAGAGGGTCGGTATCAACCTCGCGGTGATCAACGACAAGTCACTGTTTGATAACGCCGTATTTGTACTGGCGGTCAAGGCGGATATGCCTACAGAAAAATTACGCAGCCAGTTCCCGTCGCAGGCGAAAATTGGTCCCAAGGAAGCGATGAAACAGCTGATTACATCACAGTTGCCGGGTATCGAACTCGAAGCATTATCGGTGGCACCACGCCAGATACCCTTTCATTCCGGGTTCTCCTATTTCGAACTCAATAAACGTGGAGACTTGTGGAAACAGCTATCCAGTTCAGCCGGTCTTGGGCTTCACCCCGGCGGCAAATACCCGGGGCTTGAGTTAGAGCTTTGGGCCATCAGAGGTTAACCGACATGCCTGACAGAGATGATCCATTTTTTGACATGGATGAAGAACACACCATCATCAAGCCCGCTCCCCGTGGGCCACATCAAAGGCCATCTCGTCGCCAGGAATCACGGAACAGATCCGAGGAAAAGGTGGAATTGTCAAACCGGCCGGGTCTGAACCCGCTGGAAAAGTCCGCCGGTGTCCTGCTGAATCTACTCAGCCAGATCCGAAATACCAGCTCACATCCAAACCCTACCGGTTTGCACAAACAACTGGCGCGGGAAATCCAGCAATTTGAGGCCAATGCCCAACGTGCAGGAATTTCGTCGAAAACAACATTCATCGCCCGCTACGCCTTGTGTACCACCATTGATGAATTTGTCATGAGTACGCCTTGGGGTTCGGGGAGTATCTGGAGCACGCAAAGCCTGCTCAGCATGTTCCACAAGGAGACCCGCGGTGGCGAACGGTTTTTCCAGATGCTGAACAAGCTCAACCAGGATCCCTCACGGCATATAGATCTGCTTGAACTGCTGTATATCTGCCTGGCACTGGGTTTCCAGGGGCGTTTCCGGGTCTCAAGAGATGGTATCAATGAATTGGCTGAGATACGCGAAAGCCTTTATTACACCATTCGCAACCAGAGAGAAGAAACAGAGCCTGCACTTTCCCCTCATTGGGAAGGTCTGAACAAGTCCTCAATGGCAAAGACTGCTCTGATACCGGCCTGGATGGCGTTCAGTATCGTGTTCCTGTTACTGGTGGGTGCGTATAGCGGGTGGAGTTACAGCCTGGGTGGCTATGCTGACCCGGTTCATGCATCACTTATGAATGTAGGCCGTGAAGAATCTTTACTGCCCACGCGTCTGCTGGCCGCACAGCCCGATGTATATATTGCTGATCCTGGTCCGGCAAGAGTCGGTCTGAGACAGTTTCTGAACACAGAAATCGGCAGGGGACAGGTCAGCGTAGAGGAAAGACCCGACCGTATCGTGGTGATGGTGCCGGGTACGATGTTTGAATCCGGTAGCGATATCATCAGCCGACAGTACCAGGGGGTCATCCGGCGTATCGGTGAAGGCCTGGAACAATCCAACAGCCGTGTCAGGGTGATCGGTCACACAGACAATGTACCCATGCGCAGAAACCAGCGTTTCAGCTCAAACTTCAGCCTGTCGCAAAGCCGCGCTGAATCGGTGGTTGCCCTGCTTGGCGAAGTGATCAGCAACCAGGGAAGATTGAGGGCTGAGGGTCTGGGTGATACCCGTCCAATCGCGGACAACAATACCCGCAGTGGTCAGGATAAGAACCGCAGAGTAGAAATTGTCCTGATGGAGAGGGCACGCGGATCATGATGCTTTTATCAAGATTGACTTCGATGGGTATTTTTGCCCTGATGGGTCTTGGCTTCCTGGCCTACATGATCTGGTACTGGGGACCGATCATCCGTTTTGGCAATGTTGCGCCACTGAGTTCTGTCATGTCGCGGGTTATCACCATCATCGCGATCTTTTCGCTGTGGGGTTTGATTCGTCTCATTAAAGCCTGGCGTAACAAGAAAAAGAGCAGCCAGATATCCAATGACCTGGCTTCATCCGCGGATAAGGTTGATCCAAATGATCAGCAATCCCAGGAAGAGATGGCTGAATTGAAGGGCCGATTTGACGACGCGCTCAAGACACTGAAGAAGACCACCGTCGGTGGCAAGAAAATCCGTTCAATCTACCAGCTTCCCTGGTACATCATCATCGGCCCGCCCGGCTCTGGCAAGACGACCCTGTTGGTTAATTCGGGTTTGCAATTCCCGCTGGCTGATTCGATGGGTCAGTCAAAAATCCAGGGGATTGGTGGCACACGTTACTGTGACTGGTGGTTTACGGACGAGGCCGTAATGATTGACACGGCTGGACGGTACACCACACAGGACAGTAATAAGAAAGCAGATAACAAGGCCTGGGTCAGCTTCCTGAACTTGCTCAAGAAACACCGCAGAAGACGGCCGATCAACGGCATCGTCCTGGCCATCAGTATGGAAGAAATGGCCCGGCAGAGTGCGGTTGAACGGGAACGTAACGCCTCGGCCATCAGCAGTCGAATCCAGGAACTGTATGAACGCCTCGGAATTCGTTTCCCGGTGTACCTGATGTTCACAAAATGTGACTTGATGGCCGGCTTCATGGAGTTCTACGGTGACCTTGACCGCCATGAGCGCGGGCAGGTGTGGGGCTTCACTTATGGTTTGGACGAAGACCCCCTGGAGCGCTTCGAGGCAGAGTTTGGTGCCCTTCAGGACCAACTGGAATCACGTTTGGTACAACGCCTCCAGGACGAGCGCGATGTCAATCGTCGTGAGCTGATCTATAACTTCCCGATGCAACTGGGTGCCGGCAGACAGGCCATCGAGGAATTCCTGCAAAGGGTGTTCAAGACCAGTCGCTACAAGGCAACCCCCCTGCTGCGTGGTATCTACTTCACCAGTGGCACCCAGGAAGGAACACCGTTTAACCGCATCATGAGCCAGCTTGCGCGCAGTTTCAGCCTGAGCAGGGCCGCGACACAAAGCAGTCCGTCCAAGGGCAAGAGTTTTTTCATCAAGGATTTGATGAGCAAGGTCATATTTGGTGAATCGGGGTTGGCTGGTGCCAACCTGAAGGTGGAAAAGATCTATGGTCTGATACGCAAAACCGGGTTTGCCCTGATGATACTTATTCCTGTTCTGCTGAACGTTGGATGGTGGATGAGCTACAGCAACAACAAGCAATTGGCAGATGACATAGATATTGCCACCGAGAGTGTTACTGAAAACAGCAAGAATATTTCTCCCCAGAACGCATCCTTACTCGGCATATTGCCCCTGCTGAATGAAGCGAGGGGCATCCCGGCCGGTTACGCCGCCCAGTTTGAGTCCGTTCCGTTCAGTCATGGTCTCGGTCTTTACCAGGGCAAACGCCTGGGCCGCAATGGTGCTGTGCCAGCCTATCAACGCCTGCTGGAAAATGCATTCCTGCCAAGACTGATGGTCAGAATGGAAAGGATCATGAAAGAAAACATGACCGATCCCGACCTGACCTACCAGGCATTGAAAGCCTACCTGATGCTCAATGATCCCGACCACATGGAAACCGGGTTTGTCAGTGAATGGGTGCACCGCGACTGGGATGCCACCCTGACCCGGGTCATGAGTGCCGACCAGTTGGCCGAGCTTGACGGGCACCTTGAAGCCCTGCTTGAACTGGATCCACTGACTCCTCCTTTTGACCTGGATGGCAACCTGGTGATGACGGCACGGGACATGTTGTCCAACACCACCCTGGCAGAACGTATTTACAAGAAAATCAAGTCTGAACACCACAACGAAGGTAAACCCTTCAGCATTCCAACGGCCGCTGGCAGAGAAGGTGCGCGGGTATTTATCCGTCCCAGTAATACCCCGATCAACCAGGGTGTACCCGCCTTGTTCTCACCCGAAGGCTACCACCAGATGTATCTCCCTTCGGAGACACGTATCGTCAATCAAATGGATGACGAAGCGTGGATTTTCGCCACCGAAGTGAGTGGCTCCGAGCAGATACCGCTGGATCAACTGACCAGTTCAATCCGGCGTTTATATTTTGAGGATTACACCCGGGTCTGGGTCGAGTTTCTCGAGGATATTCGGATCCGTCCGTTCGCTAACCTTTCCCAGGCTGCCGATACTTTGCGTATCCTGACTTCCGATGACTCACCGTTGCGACTGCTGTTGGTCAATGTCTCCAACTCAACCCGGTTGGTGCCTGACCAGGTAATCAATGAGGATGAGGACCAGGGCGTGTCGTTGAGGGACCGCATTGAATCCCTCCTGTCCGATTCAGACAGCAACGAAGTGTTGCTGGACCCGGCCATCGTGGACCGCAGTTTCGCCGGTCTGCATACGCTCAGCACCGCCAAGGAAGACCGGCCAGCCCCGTTGGATGGCTTACTGGGTGACTTGCAGGAACTCTATTATTATATAGACACTCTGGCGCAGAGTTCTCAAGACCAGTTATTGTCCGGTCTGCAAAGCGATGCTGGCACTGCCATCACACGTGTTCGGCTAAGAAGCCAGCGTACACCCGCCCCGATCCAGCAATGGATCATGCTGGTGGTGACCAATACCAACAGCCTGGTTGCGGGTGGAGCAACGGCCGCGATCAAGGCGGCCTGGGCCTCTGATGTCCTGCCTTACTGTCGCCAGGCAATCAACGGCCGTTACCCTTTTGAGAGTTCCGCCCAAAGAGAGGTGCAGTTACGTGACTTCGGTGTCTTTTTCCAGGCAGGCGGAACCCTTGATACCTTCTTTGAGCGTTACCTGAAGGAAATCGTTGTCACCACCTCCGGAAGCGACTGGAAATTGAAACCCAACGCTGCCAGGAACATCAAGATTTCCAATTCAGCAATCAAACAAATCCAGCGTGGGAAAAGAATCCAGGAAGCCTTCTTCGCCGGCGGTGGGGCCACCCCGTCCATATCATTCGAACTGCGACCGGTGCGAATGGATCCGGTCACAACAAATTTCATGCTGAACATCAATGGGCAAACCACAAACTACAGCCATGGCCCATTGTTCAACCAGTCCTTTATCTGGCCGGGGGATGGCGGTTTCAGCCAGGTAAGGATGCAATTCAGACCGGGAACTTCAGGCCAGACCACGGATGGTCCATGGGCGTTCTTCCGACTGCTGGACAATTCGGGTATGAATCCATCTTCGACACCGGAGATTTTCCAGACAAAACTTGGACTCGATCAACGTTGGATTGAATATGAGATCAGGGCCAACAGCGCCTTCAACCCGTTTAACCTGCCAGAATTACGTAATTTCCGCTGCCCTGATCAACTATGACCGAAAATGCACCCATCTCTGGGCCTGATGAACCGGTCGTTGACCCGGACGAAGGCCTTGCAGAAGACAAAATTGAACCGGATGATGGTGCGGAATCAATGGACACAGACTCGGCTCACTTGACTGAGCCACCCTCCTCCGAAGACGCGGATGAAGATCCGTCGGCAGACATCACCGGTGTTGAAAATGAACCCGCCACAAACAATATGACCGCCTCCCCAGGGGCATCATCGCCGGGACCCGTGGAATCGACCAAAGCAGGGCTGGGCGCATTTGGAGATCTGCTTGGGATAAAGGAAAATTCATCCGATGATTCCAGTGAATCCGTCGAATCAGCTGAAGATTCCGAGGAGATATTGGCTGAACCAGGGACGTCAGCCGAACATTCTGACGACCCAACTGGGTACCCTGCTGGCTCGTCTGAAGATACATCCGGTGAGTCTGACGAGACCGATTTGTTGTTTGCCCACATCGATGCCCTGATGGACGGTTCCGATGCCCCCGATATTGAAACAATCAATCTGGACGACCACCCCTATGACGGTGATGACGATGTAACTGAAACCGCATATCCGCCCGGTGTTGAAGCATATGAGGCGCCGGCGGACTCCACTGCATCTACAGCAGGTTCACCTGACTATCGCCCCTCAGACAACAGGTCAGTTGACCCGCCTGTGGAACATACTGACGTGACCAGACATGGCGATGACTATTACCAGGATTCCGTTGATCTGAATGCCGATACCTATGCGGAAGCTGTTGCACCTGACCCGGATTCTGCAGAAAAAGATGCCCTGGTAGCCGCTTCTGACGAATATTTTAACGATTCAGACGGGCCTACCGCTGAAATTCCAATCCCCTATACCGGTTCCGATGAGACTGCAACAGACGCTGATGCGCCCATTATTGAATTGGGTTTCTACGGCAAATTACCGACCTATGGCGATTTCATTCAAAAGCGTTTGCCCTATGACTTCACCAATACGTGGCATCAATGGGTACAGACCGGCATGCTTGCCTGCAGGGAACGAGATCCCGAAGGCTGGAAAGCATACTATCTGAACAGCCCCTCCTGGTGCTTCGTTCTGGCCGGTGGGCTGTGTGGAGAACAAGCGGTAGCCGGTGTGACTATCCCCAGTGTTGACCGGGTTGGCCGTTATTTTAATTTTTCCTTGGTCTCGGTACTTCCTGCACGCACGGACCCGGCAGTTTTTGTTGCCACAAGACAACGCTGGTATGCCGGGATCGAAGACCTGGCACATTGCGCACTGAACCAGGAAATGGATCAGGACACGATCGACAGGTCAATCAATGAGCACTCCGCTGAACTGGGGTGGGAGCCCGGTGCTGCACCGTCAATTCAAGACGGTGATGGCCATGTTCATGTGTTCAGCAACAATTCTTCCGGAGTTGGCGAGCTTCTGCCCGCCCTGTTACATCACCGCATCACCCAGGATCACCCCGGCTATGGCATGTGGTGGCACAGGGGATCACCACAAACCGCCGCACAACTGCTGGTTTGCGATAAGATGCCCGTTGGCGATACGTACCTTAGTATGATCATGGACAGAGACTTGCTGGACAGCCCACAATTGGAAACGCAGGACTCAGCCGTAGACTACATGGACGAACTCCTTTCCAGTTGATGGATCAATATTATGGTTTTTAATTCCTCCGCAGTGACGCATGTTGGCATGGTGCGCAAACTCAATGAAGATGCGTTTGCTGAGCGCACGGATATAGGTGTGTGGGCAGTGGCCGATGGTATGGGCGGTCATGAGGCAGGTGAAGTCGCCAGCCAGACCATTACCAGTTTCATCAATAATCTCTCGTCAAGCGAAGATTTTCATGAAATGGTTGAGGCTGTCAACCAGTGTATCCAGGGAGCCAACCGTCACCTGGTCGAGCAATCGGCGGCATATGAAACCCAGCGTGTGCCCGGCAGCACCGTGGTGGTACTGATTATCAAAGGCGATCGCGGTGCCGCAGTCTGGGCTGGTGACAGCCGCATTTACCGCCGGCGTGACAACCAGGTCCATCAACTGACACGGGACCATTCCCATGTTCAGGACCTGGTAGATCAGCACATCATCAGGGCGGAAGACGCCGAATCCCACCCGATGGCCAATGTTATTACCCGTGCGGTTGGTATCAGCGAACCCCTGGAACTTGACACCAATCGTTTTGAAATCCTGCCAGGGGACCAGTTTCTGCTGTGCTCCGACGGCTTGAGCCGGTTGGCATCCAATGATGAAATTGAATCGATCATGGCCAACAAGGACAGTGGCGAAGTAACCCAGTCGCTGTTACACACCGCCCTGGTTCGGGGCGCCCCCGATAACGTCACGCTGATCTGTGTCAAGGAACGCGGTGAGGACGAAGTCACCATGGTTATTGATGAGTCAACAGTTGTCATAAAGGCTCAGGATCTCAGTCATTCTGAAACGGAAAATTCTGGTGACGACTTGTTTGAAAATGAAGAGTCTGACCAGGATTTGTTTGAAGAATCTGATGCTGATGAAACGCCGTATGACAAAAATGATTCGGCTCAAGCCAGTATGGATGAGTCAAATTTCGACGATGACCTGTTCGATGAGTTTGACAAGGATAACTCAAGCTGATTTGGCCATATTCAAGCGACCTTCCAGATTTGACTTACAACTTCAAATTGGAAATGCAATGGCCTGAATCCCAATACGATATTGATTTTCCCACCAAAGATGAATTCAGAAATTCGACATCGGGATTATGCCCATCCAACTGCACCATTTGGAATTGCACTGCTAACCAAATATTGAACCGGCACAACGTTGGCAGGAGACAGGGCCCGATTCCTGGTATGGTCCAGCAGAATCAACATCGAACTCAAAGAATACCGACTGTTTTGATTTCCATAAAAAAGACTACGGACACCAATGCTGGGTATTTACTCAGATGAAAGGACCAGACGCACCTTCAGGGTAAGAATGGAAGTCTCACCGGTAATACCCGGTGATTCAACCACACCCACCGAGACCTCGCGTTCATGGACCAGCGGGTCATTACCAATGGGTGGAAAATTCAGGGTAAAGTCTATATCAGTAATGCCCACATCATTACGAAACAGGTCAACCTCAGTGCCTTCCAGGGTCAGCTTGATTTTGACCGGCAGGCTGCAGTCACCCGCAGGTAAGACAACCGGTTCCGGCGGGCCTGGCGGAACCTGCGTGGTACCGTCCGGAAGGGAATGTTTCTTAACCTTGATCAAGCCCTTGCCTTTCAGGCCCTGGTTAAAGACCTTGGCCTCAATCCAGTACCTCCAGTCATCACCGATAGGACCTTCGTGAGTCTCCTCCAGAACCGAGAATTCAAGCTTGCCTTCCATATTTTGTTCCTTTTGCCTCTTCTCTGCTATCCAGTCTACAGATGCCAATGTCGGTATTATCGGTAGTGATAACCAGTTAAAAGTTCAACTCATGCGGTGACGACCGACACCGACTTTACACATACTCAACTAAGAACACAAAACCTGCTTGAAATAAAGTTGGCTATTGTATCCACCATCGCCAAACCGGTAACCTTAGCATCCATGCACTCGACTCCTGAAAAATCAGATTTATTAACCCTTCTGATGACCACACCACCAGCTTTTTCCAGCAATGAGGCGGAGACGCTGGCAGAGAATTACTTTGGCATAAAAGCCTGCGCCACGTCTTTGGTCAGTGAGCGGGACCAGAACTTTCTCCTCACGATGGAAAATGGAGAACGCTACGTCCTGAAAATTACCAACCAGGCGGAACCGGCCGAGGTTATAGACTTTCAAACCTGCGCTTTACATCATATCGGGGTGACCGACCCGTCCATTCCAGTCCCCTGCGTGATCCCTACCCTGGACGGTGATCTGCACTGTCGTGTCGATATGCACGGGCAATCACATACGGTGCGTGTTCTGAGTTGGGTTGACGGCATCGTTCTCGGCCACTCAAAAACAGACCCGGGCATTATCACAAAGCTCGGTGAAATGCTGGCACGCCTGGGATTGGCATTGGATGGTTTTGAACACCCCGGTTCCGATCCACCGTTGCTGTGGGATATGAAAAAAGCAGACGGTCTGCGCGATCTGCTGGTGCATGTAACGGACAGAGGGCAGCGACAACTGATTGAGGGTAGCCTGGATCAATTCGAAACAAACATGAAACCGATTCTCAGCGATTTGCGTTCGCAGGTCATTCACAATGACTTCAACCCGGGAAATGTACTGCTCGACAAAAACCGGAGTGGCAGTATCACCGGTATCATCGACTTTGGCGATATGGTTAAGTCACCTCTGATTATCGACCTGGCCGTTGCCTCGTCCTACCAACTGTCGCGCGGTAGTGAGACTCTGGCCGGTGCCCTGCCGATGATCGCGGGGTATCATGACGTCCGTCCATTGCAGGAAGTGGAAATGAGTTTGCTCACCGGCCTGATCCGTGTGCGTCTGGTCACCAGTCTGCTGATCAACCGTTGGCGAACAAAATTATTTCCGGAGAACCGCGACTATCTGATGGGTGATTATCGCTCCACGGAGCAGTTTCTGCTCGGTCTGCAAAACTTATCAGCAGATGCTGCGCTGGGGCGAATAACATCGGTCTGCAGTCAGTGATGAATAACCGCATGGTAAAAAAAACAACACAACAGGAACTCATCCGGCGTCGCCAACATTTTATGGGCAATGCCTACCGGCTGTTTTATGACCGGCCATTACACATTGTTCGCGGCGAAGGTGTCTGGTTATATGACTCAGACGGCCGTAAATATCTGGATGTTTACAACAATGTTCCCCATGTGGGTCATTGCCACCCGCATGTCGTCGAAGCCATCAGCCGGCAAACCCGGGTGCTCAATACACACACCCGTTACCTGCATGAAGGCATACTGGAGTACAGCCAAAGACTGACCAGAAAATTTCCCGAAGGCCTTGATATCGCCATGTTCTCCTGCACCGGTACCGAGGCAAATGAGCTGGCACTGAGACTGGCCCGGGCCAAAACCGGTGGCACCGGTATGATCGTCTCCGAACACGCTTACCATGGCAACTCGTGGGCCATCGCACAGATCACCACGGCCTGTGAGACCAGCGAGGAACGAGGGGATAATATCGTCAGCGTGCCATCACCTGACAGTTACCGTGGTCTTTATGCAGGTCAGGACCAGGCGGCCGAAAAATACGCCGCCCATGTCGCCACGGCCATTGATATGCTGGCCCAACGCGGTCACCGGCCCGCAGCATTTATTGTTGATACGATACTCTCCAGCGATGGGCTGCCCACGATTCCCGCCGGTTACCTGGCCAGGGCTGTTGAGATCGTGCGTGATGCCGGCGGATTGTTTGTTGCGGATGAAGTGCAACCAGGCTTTGGCCGCATGGGCAGTGAATTCTGGGGTTTTGCCACACACAATGTTGTACCGGACGTCGTGACCATGGGCAAACCCATGGGTAACGGCTATCCGGTATCGGCCATGGTCACCTCCCGTGGTGTGATCGATGAATTTACCGGCCATTCCCATTACTTCAACACCTTCGGTGGCAACCCGGTGGCCTGTGCAGCGGCGATGGCGGTTCTCGATGTCATCGAACAGGAAAACCTGCAATCCAATGCACTTGAAGTTGGCGCCTATATCCGCCGTGGACTGAGGCAACTGGCCGGTAACCATGAATTGATTGGCGATATCCGCGGCAGTGGACTGTTCATCGGTGTTGACCTGGTGCTGGACCGGGACACCCGGGAGCCGGCGACCGATGCGGCCAACCGGATCGCTAACCTGCTCAGTCAACGAGGTATCCTGGTGGGCACCGAAGGCCCGCATGACAATGTTCTCAAACTACGCCCACCGATGGTATTTTCCAGGCATAACGCTGATCTGTTACTGCAGGGCATTGAGGACGTGCTGGTACTCGAACCAGCCAGTTAATCCGACCGGTCAATACGAAATGGGGCCAAGGACGAGGTTTCCGTTGACTGACCCGCTTTAGTCCTGCTTGCCGTAGGTGCTGAACCTATCCAGCACCCTGGCCATTTCAGTGTCGGTAAGTAAATCCGGTTGGCCCAACGACAACACGGTGCTGTATACCCTGGCCAGGTGCTCAATCTCGTTTGCCAGGCGAAGTACCCGTGTCAGGTTTTCTTCAAAACAGAGCAGGCCATGGTGGGCCATCAGGCAGGCCTTGCGGTCGCGGAGTGCTTCGAGCACATGGCCCGATAGTTCCCGGCTTCCGAATGTAGCGTAGTGAGCACAGCGAATATCTCTGCCACCTGCAATGGCGACCATGTAATGAAACGCCGGTATGTCCTTACTCATGCAGGACAGGGCCGTGCAATATACGGGGTGCGCGTGCAGCACAGCGTTGGCCTGTGGGTATTGACGGTAAATGTCGGCGTGAAGACGCCACTCACTTGATGGCTTGCGCTGGACCCCACCGCCTCCCGGCGAAACGATTCCTTCGAAATCCATGCTGACGATGTCTTCCGGCTCCAAATCGGTGTATTCCATACCCGACGGTGTAATCAGCATGCCGCTGCCACTGCGGACACTGAGGTTACCGGAAGTCCCCTGGTTCAGACCACCACTGTTCATGGCCTGCGCGGTCTTGATTAACTGGCTGCTTGGGATTTCTGTCACGTAGCCAGGCTCCTGTGTTCCGGGTAAAGACCAGTCAATCCGGATTCACTGGCCGGACACACACCACGCTCGGTGATCAATCCGGTCACCAGTCGCGACGGTGTCACATCAAATGAAAAATTTCGTGCACTGACACCATCGGGTGTGATCTGTACCGACTCCACCCTGCCACTGGCATTTTTTCCCCCGACACTTGTCACCTCACTGCTGTCGCGCTCTTCGATCGGAATCCCTGCCACCCCATCGACCATCAGCCAGTCAATGGTCGGACCCGGCAGGGCCACGTAAAACGGCACCCCGTTGTCGTACGCGGCCAGTGCTTTCAGATAGGTGCCAATCTTGTTACACACATCACCGTTTCGGGCAGTGCGGTCCGTGCCGGTGATACACATATCAACCTGGCCATGCTGCATCAGGTGGCCGCCCGCGTTATCAACAATGACATCATGTGCGATTCCATGGGATGCAAGCTCCCAGGCTGTCAGAGCCGCACCCTGGTTACGCGGCCTGGTTTCATCCACCCACACATGGACCGGTATACCATCATTGTGGGCCTGGTAGATCGGTGACAGGGCAGTACCCCAGTCCACGGTTGCCAGCCAGCCGGCATTACAATGGGTCAATATGTGCAAATTTTTTGTGTGTGCTTTTCTTTTTTGCCACAGATCACGGATCAGACCCAGTCCGTGCTGACCGATTGCGTGGTTGCAGGCCACATCTTCCTCACAGATTTCGGCCGCCAGCACATAGGCCTGTTCAGTCCTTTGAGCCACCGGCAATTTCAGCAGTGACTGGTTCATATACTGCAGCGCCCAGCGCAGGTTGACAGCGGTCGGGCGGGTGGCAAGTAACATTTCACTGGTCTTTCGCAGGCCGTGGTCGCTGGAATCTTCACGCAGTGCCAGGGCCAGACCATAAGCCGCCGTAGCACCAATCAGCGGCGCGCCACGGACACGCATGACAGAAATGGCCTCTGCTGCCTCCTGTCCGTTGTTAAGTGTCCTGACTACAAATTCGTGGGGGAGAAATGTCTGGTCAATTATATTTACCGACCAGCTATTATCGTCCAGCCAGATCGAACGGAAGTCTGTGCCCTTCACCTTCATATGGGAATCGTAGCATCTTACTCTCGTTCCTTGTGAAATTGCGCGGGTATGCGGCAGCAATTTTCTCTATACTTGCCGCCCCTGATGACTTTATGAGAACCGGAATATGCGCGCCATTTCCCTGCTGTTTGTTGCCTGCCTGGTCGTATCCTGCACACCGGTGGAGGAAGACGTTGACTTTGACCTCGGCCATGACTATTTCTCTTACGCCAACACCCGTCAATTTGTCACCGGCCATTTGCAACTGGACCTGACGGTTGATTTCGAGCAGGAGGTGTTTCGCGGTTCAGCAACACTGCAAATGCGCAGACTGGATATGTCAGCCACGGTCATTTACCTGGATACCCGTGATTTGCACATTGATGGTGTCCACATTAGCACTGGTGATGACGACAGGATTGAGGCTGATTTCAAGTTGCAGCCAGCCGACCCGGTACTGGGTCAGGCTCTCGAGATCAGTGTTCCCGAAGCGCTGGCAGGTGCCCGCGAGTTGAACGTAATCATTGATTACAAGACCGATCCCGGTGCATCCGCCCTGCAATGGCTGGGACCGGAACTGACTGCCGGTGGTGAACACCCTTTTGTATTCAGCCAGTCCCAGTCCATACATGCCCGTAGCTGGGTGCCGTTACAGGACACACCGGCGGTGCGTATCACCTACGAAGCAACCATTCACACACCATCCCATTTACTGGCCGTGATGAGTGCAGACAACGACCCAATGACCCCACGAACCGGCGAATACCGGTTCAATATGCCGCAGCCGATCCCTTCCTACCTGTTGGCGATTGCGGTGGGTAATATCTACTTTGCGTCCATCGGGGACCAAACCGGTATCTATGCCGAACCCGAAACGCTGGATGCCTCGGTATTTGAATTCTCCAGCACCCAGGAAATGCTCGATATCGCATCTTCGATCTATGGACCGTATCAATGGGGGCGCTATGACCTGCTGATTCTGCCACCAAGTTTTCCCTATGGGGGGATGGAAAATCCACGTCTGTCCTTTATCACTCCCAGCGTGCTGGCCGGTGACCGGAGTCTGGTGTCATTGATCGCACACGAACTCGCCCACTCCTGGTCCGGCAACATGGTCAGCAACAAAACCTGGCGGGATATCTGGTTGAATGAAGGGATTACCAGCTACCTGGATGCACGATTGATGGAAGTGCTGTACGGCAAGGAGCGGGCAGATGAAGAACGCGTATTGTCCTATCGCGAGTTGATGCAGGGACTTGAAGAAGTCTCCCCTGCCATGCAGGCGCTGGCACCGGTGTCAAAACTGGAGGACCCGGACGAATCACAGGGCAGTGTGCACTACCAGAAAGGCCAATTGTTCCTGCAACACCTGGAAAATACATTTGGCCGGGAAGATTTTGACCCCTTCCTGGCGGCGTACTTCAATCACTTCTCATTCCAGTCCATATCCAGCGAACAATTCCTGGATTACCTGGACCAGAATCTGTTGCAGGCCCATCCAGGCAAGTTCAGCAGAGCAAAGGCCGAGGCGTGGCTGTATCAACCGGGACTGCCAAAAGATGCCCCGATTCCCGTATCGGATACTTTGCAGCAGGCAGAACGCCTGGCAGGTGCATGGTCTGTTGGCGAGGTCCCCGTGAATCAGATACCACTGTCTGAATGGAGCCCCCACGCGGCAGTGCACTTTATCAACAACCTGCCCAAAGAATTGACCCTGAACCAGTTAAGTGAACTTGATGAAAGTTTTGATTTCAGCCAGACACGCAATGCAGAGATTGGCCGCGCCTGGTTTATCCAGGTTGCATCGCGACGCCATGAGCCCGCCTACCCGGCCCTGGAAGCGCACCTGAACCGGTATGGCCGTACCCGCCTGATTTACCCTGTATACATGGCGCTGGACAGAAACGGGACCGACGCCAAGCTGGCCCGTGAACTGTTTAACAAAGCACGTTCAAATTACCACCCATTGACCGTTACAGCGATTGAATTCGGATTGCATGGCGGTTAACCGCTGAACTGTTTGTGTTGAAATTACTTTAAAAAAACACTTTAACTTTATGTTCAATATTGATAATCTCTACTTTCGTACTGGATGTGGGTACCTTGCTTTCCCCCTAAGTTAGCATCGAGTCACGGATGACCGCTCAGATTGTACATGGCGCGTCCAGTACGAACCCCTTAAACTTATTGACCCATGAGCTACACCTCACACCTGCGATGTACAGGCTGCGGGACACAGTATCCGGCGGCGAAAATAATGAACCTGTGTCCGGTCGATGATCGACCTCTGGAAGTCATCATTGATGTTGAGCGTCTGCTTGCCGAGAAACCCGGTTTGTCCTGGTACAACCCCGATCGAAACGATATGTGGCGCTTTGGTGGTCTGTTGCCCCTTGACATCAATGATGATCAGGACCGGGCATTTATTTGCGCTCTCGGCGAGGGCAATACACCGTTACTCAATTACAACGATCACCCACTGGCTCAACAGGCCGGTTTCTCGTTGTATGTAAAAGACGAGGGCAAGGCCCACCCGGGTTACGGCGCCAATCCGACCCAGAGTTTCAAGGACCGCGGTATGGCCATGACCATCTCCATGGCACGCAAGGCGGGCATTCACAGGCTGGCAGTACCCACCCAGGGAAACGCCGGGGATTCGTTGTGTGAATATGTGCAGGCTGCTTCCATGGAAGCAGTGGTTGCCATGCCTGAAAACACACCCATGCCCATACTGGGACGGGTTGCGGCACTGGCCAGCCAGTCAGACCGATTCAGGCTTGAACTGGTCACAGGCACCATTCGTGAGGCCGGCATGCTGTTGAAAGACCGCTGGCTGGCAAAAGATAAATGGACGAAAGCGGACTATTTCAGTGTTGCCACCTTCCAGGAACCCGGCTGGCGGATTGAGGGCAAGAAAACACTGGGTCTTGAACTCGCCGAACCACGTGAACCCGGCGGGCCATGGAAATTACCGGACGTGGTGATCTACCCGACCGGGGGTGGTACCGGTGTGCTTGGTATGTGGAAGGCGTGGGGTGAACTTGAATGCATGGGTCTGATCGATGCCCACCGGCCCAGGGTCATATGTGTCCAGAGCGAGCATACCCCACCGCTGGTGAGCGCGTTTGAAAATGGTGATGAAGACACCAACCCTGAGCAAGCGGGTGAGACACTGGCCTACGGTGTCAATGTACCGGGAGGCGTCGGTCATTTCAGGGTGCTGCAGATCATCCGGGCCTCGGGTGGAAGTGCCGTCGCGGTGTCCGAAACAGACATCCACGACACCCTCAGTCATGTATGGAACAACAAGGGCTGGTGGGTCTGCCCCGAGGGCGCCGCGTGCCTGGCTGCGCTACCGAAATTATTCGAGCACGGTATGCTCAAGCCGGGAGATGAGGTGGTTGCATTCAATACCGGTTCACTGGAAAAATACCTGCCGGATCTGCGTCATTTGCTTTAAGCTGCATGATCCGCCAATCAATCCCGGACCATGACTGAAATCAATTCATCCGCCAGTGTTCTGATGCGTCTGTTGCGTTACGCAACCGGTTACCGGCAGAAAATCTGGTTGGCATCGCTGTGTTCTGTATTGAACAAGCTGTTTGACATCATGCCGGAAATTCTGATTGGCATGGCCATCGACGTGGTCATACGGCAGGAAAAGTCGTTTCTGGCCGATTTTGGTATCGAGGATCCATTCAGACAGATGCTGTTGCTCGGATTGATTACCATCGCCGTGTGGGCGCTGGAGTCCTTGTTTGAATTCCTGCTACAGATACTCTGGCGCAACCTGGCACAGAATCTTCAACATGATCTGCGGCTGGATGCCTACGGGCACCTGCAGGATCTCGACATGGCCTGGTTTGAAGATGCTTCCACCGGAACCCTGGTGGCCATACTCAATGATGACGTAAACCAACTGGAGCGATTTCTGGATGGCGGCGCCAATGCAATGATACAGGTCGCCACCTCCATCATCGCGGTAGGGGGCGTATTTTTTTACATCTCACCACAAATTGCCATGATCGCCTTTACCCCCATACCGGTCATCGTAATCGGTGCATTCTGGTTCCAGCGCAGGGCACAGCCGTTGTATGCCGGAGTGCGTGAGAAAGTCGGCATACTCAGTGCCCGCCTGGCCAATAACATTTCCGGCATCGCCACCATCAAGAGCTTTACCCGGGAACAGCACGAGCTTGACCAGCTGCGTCGCGAAAGCACGGATTATGTGAACGCCAATCGCGGTGCAATCCGCATCAGTTCCGCATTCATACCCATCATCAGGATGGCGATCCTGGTCGGCTTCGTTGCCACACTGGTCTATGGTGGAAAACTGACCATGGACGGGCAGCTGAATGCGGGTGCCTACAGCGTGCTGGTTTTTCTGACCCAACGCCTGTTGTGGCCGCTGACCCGGCTGGCTGAAACGGTTGATCTGTTTGAACGGGCCATGGCGTCCACACGGCGTATCCTGAATCTCACCGAAGTATCGGTGGAGACCCGTAGCGGCCCACAGGGACTACCAATAGACCAGGTGAAGGGTGCCCTGTCCTTCGAACAGGTAGATTTCTCCTACTCAAGTGGTACACAGGTTCTCAATGACATCAACATGCAGGCTGCACCAGGAGAAACCGTGGCCATCGTCGGTCAGACCGGCTCGGGCAAGAGCACGATTACCAAGCTGATGCTGCGATTTTATGCCCCGACCAATGGCCGTATAAAACTTGACGGTATCGACTTGAATCTGCTCAACACCCCTGACCTGAGGGCAGCATTCGGACTGGTCAGCCAGGATGTGTTCCTGTTTCATGGCAGTGTGGCTGAAAATATTGGCTACGGAAAACTGGACGCAAGCCAGGCACAAATTGAAGCTGCAGCGAGTGCTGCCGAGGCCCATGAATTCATTTTGAATTTACCCCAGGGTTACGACACCATTGTAGGTGAGCGTGGGCAAAAATTGTCTGGTGGCCAAAGACAGCGAATCTCCATAGCCCGTGCTGTGCTCAAGGACCCGCCGGTGTTGATACTCGATGAGGCAACCTCTGCGGTGGACAATGAAACCGAGGCCGCCATTCAAAGGTCAATGCAGATGATCACCCGGGGGCGCACCACGCTGATCATCGCCCACCGTCTTTCCACCATAGTCAACGCCGACAAAATTTATGTATTGGGCGGTGGCCGTATTATGGAGCAGGGTAATCACACCGGCTTATTGGAAGCAGACGGAATTTACACGTCGCTGTGGCGCGTGCAGGCTGGCGAGGCACTCACCTAGATAGCGGGGCCCCTAAACGGTGGTTGCCAAATTCGGACTAATGGTGATGCCCACCCGGACCATGTACATGACGGTGCTCTTTTTCCTCCGGTGTGGAATCACGGATGGCGGTAATTTCCACGTCAAAGGTAAGCTGTTGCCCCGCCAGAGGGTGATTGCCGTCCACGTCCACATTGAATCGACCAACCTTGATCACCGTAACCTGCACCGGACCCTCACGGGTCTGCAGATTCAGAACTTCACCGGGTACAATCTTTTTGATCCCTTTCAAATGCTTCTTGGAAATACGCTGTACATTTTTCTCATTACGCGTGCCATAGGCGTCTTCAGCTTCAAGCGTCACCACAAAGACAGCGCCGGCTTCACATCCCTCTATGGCCTTTTCCAGTCCTTTGATGATGTTATTGGCCCCATGCAGGTAACTCATGGGTTCACGCTCCCGGGTGGATTCCATCTCATCACCGTTGACGTTTTTCAATGTGTAATGAAAACTAACGACCTTGTTCTTCTCTGCAATCATAAAATTATCCGGCTGCTTGCTGGGGTACGCACGACATTATACTCATGAGCCGGAAATCGCACAGTTGCTGCGCCGAGTCTGTTTCTGCGCTATGGTTTCGGTAAGACTCAAATCCCGGGAACACACCATGTTTAAACATTTTCTGATACTGCCCTGTGTTTTTCTTGCCACCGCGTTGCAGGCACAGGAAGCCGTGCAAAACGCAGATATCGCGACATCTGAAGACCGTGCAACGGAACCACAGGTGACCATAGACATCAGTCCGGTAATTGAAAAGCCTCAACAAGTAAAAATCCAGGAATGGCCGGTACCGTGGAAAGACAGCCGCCCCCGGGATCCGGATGTTGCACCCAACGGCCATATCTGGCTGGTTGGCCAGGGTGGCGACTATGCTGCCCGTTTTGACCCTGTGAGCAAGGAATTCACACGCAAGGTGCTGCCACCCGGTACCGGACCGCACAACCTGATCGTTGACCGTGATGGCTCTCTTTGGATCGCCGGGAACCGCCAGGCATTCATCGGCCGTATGAATCCGGTTACCGGTCAGTTGACCCGTTTTACGATGCCGGATGAGTCCGCCAGGGACCCGCACACCATGGTATTCAACAACAATAATGAAATCTGGTTCACGATGCAGTGGAGCAATTATGTGGCCCGTCTGAACAAGCGCAGCGGAGACGTAGACCTGGTGCAGATGCAATCCGAGAAAGCACGCCCCTATGGGATCAAGCTGGACTCAAATAACCATCCCTGGATTGCCTTGCTGGGGACCAACGGACTGGCCACCGTTGATCCGAAGACGCTGGCACTTCAGGTAGTCTATTTACCCCGTGAGGAAGCCAGGCTACGCCGTCTGGCCATTACCGCGGATGATCTGGTCTGGTATACCGACTACAACGGTGGATATTTCGGTCGTTATGACCCCGGCACCAGTACCTTCCGGGAATGGAAAACACCCAGTGAAAGATCCGGCCCCTATGCCATGGCGAGCGACCGGAGTGGTCGGATATGGTTTGTTGAAACCTCACCAAACCCGAATCTGCTGGTTGGATTCGACCCGCGTATTGAAATGATTTTCAGTGTCACACCGATACCCAGCGGTGGCGGCGCGGTCAGACACATGGTCTATGACGAAAACAGCAACAGCCTGTGGTTCGGGACCGACACAAATAACCTCGCACAGGCATTGTTGCCCTAGCGGTGTATCAGGCTTAAATTATCTGCTGCGAAAATCTCCGGCCAGGGCCTGTAACACCGCAATGGCTGCCGGACCGGCTGTTTCTGTGCGCATGATGCGTGGTCCGATTGATACGGCAGTAACACCTGCAGAGCGGGCCTGGTCAATTTCATCCGGGGACATTCCCCCTTCGGGTCCCACAAGCATGCAAACATCACCGTCGGGGATGATACATTCGGTTAGCCCCATGCGTGCAAGCGGATCCAGCAATATACGCAGAGTCCGGCTTTCAGTATCTCCGTTGCAACTCAACCACTGCTCAAATGACATCGGTGACCAAATCCCGGGTACCATTGCGCGGCCACTTTGCTCACAGGATGATATAACCACTGCCCGCCAATGATCCATACGGCTGGCAAGCCGTTTCCCAGCCAGTTTGACGCCAACCCGATGGGTAAACACAGGCTGCACGGCGTGTACACCCAGTTCAGTCGCTTTTTGCAATGAATAATCCATACGCTCACCACGGCAGATGGCCTGTACAAGGGTAATTCTCAGCGGAGACTCTTTGACGGGATTGACGTCGCCAGTCAGGTCTATATTCACTTGTTGACGTTGTACATCAGTGATGTTTCCCGAGTAGTCACGTCCATTGCCATTGAAAAGGATTACCCCGTCACCCACACAAACCCTCAACACCCGTGACAGGTAGTGCGCCGCATTGTCACGTAATCCGACACGATCAATTCCGTCGAGAACCTGGTCTGTGTATATGCGGGATGAACGCATCAATTGAACTTTGCCAGGGGCCTGGTATGAACTGTCACGGGATGTCGGTTGGGGATCTGGCTGGCTGTAGTCATGGTCTCTGCACTGTTGCGAGTCTGGTATCATGGGCACCGTACCGCCGGTAGCTGATGGCATCGCCGATTAATCTTACCATTCAACGACAAGTGGGTCCTGAAACCATGCCCCAGACCAGACCCCAGGCCATGCCCCATGCCATGATGCGGTCAGAAATGAAGGATCTGCTTGCAACTGCGCTACAGGCCGCCAAGGCGGCACAGCAATTGATCCTGTCTTTCTATCGCGGCGAATTCAATATTGAAATAAAATCCGACCAGACCCCGGTCACCGTCGCTGATCGGCAGGCCGAACGGCTGATTCGTAAATATCTGAATCAGGCATGGCCCGGGCATGGCATATTTGGTGAGGAATACGGTAGCGACAAAAAGGCTTCAGACTACCTCTGGCTCATCGATCCCATCGATGGAACCAAGAGTTTCATCAATCGCTACGGTATGTTTTCAACCCAGATCGCATTGATGTTCAGGGGTGAACTGGTACTGGGCGTATCCTGTGCACCGGCGATGAACGAATTGTTCTGGGCAACCCGCGGTGGTGGTGCCTTCAGTACCGATGGCCAGTTGCGTATCAGCGACGTGGGAACCATCGACTCTGCCAGTATTTCCACCGGCAACATACAGAGCCTGGCGGCCGGACCTCGCTGGCCGGGTCTGGGCAGGGTGCTTTCACAGGCCAATCGCACCCGTGGTTATGGTGATTATTACCACTACCACCGACTGGCGTCAGGACAACTGGACGCGGTGATCGAATCCGATGTCAATATTCTCGATATTGCTGCCCTGTACGTTATTGTTACCGAGGCCGGGGGCGCGTTTACAGACCTTGAAGGGCAACCCGTAGGCCTCGATACACGGTCAGTGCTTGCGTCGAATGGCCCACTGCACCCACTCTTGTTGGCAGAACTGGACCGGGATCACTAACATGCCAATTCTCCCAAAAATAAAGGCCAGGAGAAATCTGGAGCCCGGTAAATTATTCAACATTGAGCAGCTTGATCTGGAGTTCAGCAATGGTGAGAAACGCCGTTACGAGCGTCTGCGCAGCAAAGGACTCGGTGCCGTTATCGTGGTGCCCATGCGGGATGCTGAGACAGTATTGCTGGTCCGCGAATACGCTGTCGGTCTACACCACTATGAACTGGGTCTGGTCAAAGGCCGCCTGGAACGTGACGAAACCATTTTGCAAGGCGCACAAAGAGAGCTCAAGGAAGAAATTGGTTATGGTGCACATGACCTGTATGAACTGACTGCACTGAGTCTGGCACCGGGCTACATGACCCATATGACCCACATTGTACTGGCACGTGACCTTTACCCCGAAAAACTGCCGGGTGACGAGCCGGAAGAACTTGAAGTGGTCCCCTGGCCACTGGTTGATCTGCACACACTCGTCCAGCGCCCGGATTGCACAGAGGGGCGCAGCATCGCTGCCCTGTACATTGCCCGTGACTATCTTCAAAGGGAAGAAAAATGAACCCTGCCAAGCATGATTTGGAACGACTGGTGGACATCAGCTACAGGGCCGGACTGGATATTCTTCAATGGTATGACGGTGACATGGGGATTACCCACAAGGCCGATGATTCGCCATTGACCAACGCCGATCTTGCCAGCCACGAACTGATCTCGGAAGAACTGGAAAAACACTGGCCTGAAATACCCGTATTGTCTGAAGAATCCGCGGACATAAGCTGGCAGACCCGCCGGATGTGGAACCAATACTGGCTGGTTGACCCTCTCGACGGAACCAAGGAGTTCATCAATCGCAATGGTGAATTCACCGTAAATATCGCCCTGATTCGTGACCACCAGGCCGTACTGGGGATCGTGCATGTGCCGGTGACCGGAACCAGTTATTTCGGAGCTCGTGGCCTCGGTGCCTGGAGGCAGCATGAAGGCAGCAACGCGGAGCGGATAAAGGCCAGGCAACCTGCAGCAGAGCCCCTGGTCATCGTCGGCAGCCGTTCACACGCCAACCCCGAACTTGCCAGTCAACTTGAGAAACTCGGCCAGCATGAGCTGACCAGTATGGGCAGTTCATTGAAATTTTGCCGGGTGGCGGAAGGCCTGGCCGACTTCTACCCGCGTATGGGTCCGACCTGTGAATGGGATACTGCAGCCGCCCAGGCGGTAGTGGAGGCTGCCGGTGGCCAGGTAGTAAAAATAGATGGAACACCACTGGCGTACAACACCAAGGAACCCTACCTCAACCCGAACTTTTTTGTGTTTGGCGATCCCACCCGGGAATGGTTGTGGCCTTTCCGGGCAGCCAACTGAAGCAAAGCAGCAAACAGCGCGTCATTTGCCCACCACAACAGATACGTGGAGCCCTCGAAAAATGCCATACCGGAACGCTTCAAGGTGAAGCGTTCATCACCCACACCGAACCGGTAGTCACCAGGTCATGTTTACGGAAATTTGCAAGCGGCATATTGGACAAATTGTGAAACGATTTGTTATCTCTGCTTGACGTGGGACCAATCGGAATGTATAACCTGCACAACCCTCCTGTTGGGGCTTGCCAAATAACTAGAACGATTGACAAAAATAATAAGAAATTACAGGAACATAAGCGGCTTCGGCCGCTTTTTTATTTTATGGCGAGGTCAAATGGGCGAGCAAAACTGTCGTAGGGGTTCAAACATGCACGCTGGCCTTGTATAGGGTTAGATAATTTGCCCTGTGTTGGTGTGGGATAGCCAATCGACCGATGCATGCCGCCAACCCAATGCTGTCTGTTTTATCCGGAACCGTCGAATTTGTGTAATCAACATACCAGTCCATGAAACCTTCACGCCCAAGCAAAAGACAGCTGACCCTGCTGATTATTGCAGTGACGTTGCTGTCCAGTTATTTGTTCAGCACATTGTATATTGAGAACGAATTGACCTATGCGCGGGTCCAGAACCAGGCACTGCAACAGGATCTGCTATCGACGGTAAATCGTCTCGAATTGGAAAAAGCCCGCACCATCATGGCCAGCAGAGAAGCCGATGTGGTGCGGCGTGCCAATGAGTTGCTGCGGGGATCAGAGGGCAAGCGACAGGAAGAAATTGCCAAGCTACAGGCCGATCTCGCATTTTACCGGCGACTGGGTGGAGCCAGTGGCTCCCAGGCAGCTCTTGCAGTACACCACCTGGAATTACAGACCACCCAGTCCCCCAGGGTTTACAGAATTGTATTCACACTCACTCAGAACCTGCGCTGGGCGTCGGTGATTTCCGGACGGATTTCCCTGGGACTTGATGGTATTCGCAATGAAGTGGCCGATCATCTGGATGAAAATCAATTGCTGGCAAGTTCCGCAGAACCCATGAATTTTCGTTTCAAATACTTTCAACAGTTGGAACGACTGATCACCCTGCCGGATGGTTTTGAACCCACCCGCTTGACCATCCAGTTAAAAGCCAATGGCCTGCGTACACCGGTTGAACATTCCGTACAGTGGAATTATCTCTTTAGCCGGGCGGATGGAGATGTAGTCTTTAACCCAAACCCGTGAACTGAAGCGGCTCAACGCAATTGAAAAATCAGGTTTGAACCGCCATAGTGACTGTTAGGACCCGATTACTGAAAACTGCCAGAGACCAACAGGAATTCCATGAACCACCAGATACCGGAACAAGCAATCATTTTCACGGATGCGGCCGCCCGTAAGGTCATGGAACTGATCATGGAAGAAAGTAACCCTGAGCTCAAGTTGCGGGTTTATATTTCTGGCGGTGGCTGCTCCGGTTTTCAATACGGCTTCACATTTGATGAAGGCGGGGCCGAAGATGACTTCGCGGTCACCCGGGATGGTGTCACTTTGCTGGTTGATCCCATGAGCTTCCAGTACCTTATGGGGGCCGAGGTGGATTACACCGAAAACCTGCAGGGTGCCCAGTTTGTCATTCGAAATCCAAATGCCTCGACCACCTGTGGTTGTGGCTCTTCTTTTTCGATCTGACACGGCCATATAACAGGTATCAGGTATCTGGTATGGACCACCTGGCCCGCTCAAGACGCAATCAATTCACCGCAGTTCGACTTGACCGTGTGGTAGAACGACGCGATGACCCTCATTGGGTGGCTGGTTCACTGAGTAATCCTCACACGCGACTGGTACCGTTGTGGCATAGCCGCAGCCTGCTCGAAACAGCGGATGAAGGAACCCTGGCAGTTTACCTGTCCCCTTCCCAACTGGCTGAACCCAACCTTATCCAACCACCGACTCTCCTCGGTCAGGATGGTGTACGAGATTATTTTGCAGTTTCGGTTACTGATACACAAAAAGACAAGATACTCGAAGACCATCCCGAGGCAAGTTTTACCGATTTACGGCGGGCTTCGCTGGATATGGCCGCCAAACACGCCGGTATTCTTGCCTATGCCAAGGCTTTACATTATTGGCAACACCGCCATACATTCTGCGGTGTGTGCGGCGGCTCGAACCTGTTGCGCTCGGCGGGTCATCGCATGAAGTGCGGCAATGAGGAGTGTGCCCGGGAGACATTTCCACGTATTGATCCCGCGATCATTGTACTGGTGGTCCACGGGGACGCCTGTCTGCTGGGTCGCAACACCAGGTATCCACCGCGGGTGTTTTCCACCCTGGCCGGTTTTGTTGAACCAGGTGAAAGTCTGGAGGATGCAGTGGTCCGGGAAGTGTATGAAGAGGTCCAGGTCCGTTTGTCTGATATCCGCTATGTCTCTTCCCAGCCATGGCCATTCCCGGCTTCAGCCATGTGTGGGTTCTACGCGGAAGCGGTTGACAGGAGTTGCGGAACTTCCGAGGAAATAGAAGAGACTCGTTGGTATACCGTTGAGAAACTAACCCACGCTGTGCTCAATGATGAGGTTGTATTGTCTTCGCCGGTGTCCATTTCATTCAGACTATTGGCCGACTGGTTCAGGAAAAGCGGAGGTGGTGACCTGGAGGCCCTGGTGCGTAGCCGGCGACGGTGAATATTGACACCGCATACTGTTACAATTATATAACTGCCTGCGTGGGTACCGGCAACTACAGGACGTAAAGGAAGGGCATAGTCCAATGACCATTATCTCGATATTGATTGCATTCTCGCTATGTCATTTTGTGCGTGAATTACGCCATTTGCGTCGCTTTGAATGGATGACCACGTTCACCCGTCATTGCAATAACAAGCTCAAGGAACTACCGGGCTGGTCCGGCCCCACGGGCTTCTTTGTCCTGCTGGGAGCGCCTTTGCTGGTCGCCTTAATCATCAACAGTATTCTGATTAACGCGTTTGCGCATATCGGCGAGTTCCTGTTTGCCATTGCCATGCTGATCTATACATTTGGGCCCCGTGATCTCGATATTGATGTCCGTGAAGTTATTAATGCCAAAGATGATGAAGAACAAAAACAGGCCCTGGAAACATTACTGGGTGGCCCGGTTCCGGCAGATGAAGATGCCTGCCAGCACGCCGCGATAGAGGCTGTATTCAGCAATGCATTGAACCGCTGGTTTGCCATAATCTTCTGGTTTGCAGTACTGGGTGTTTACGGTGCGTTGCTGTACCGGCTGGCCAGCTTGCTGACCGATGACAATGTCGGTTTGCACGATGAACAGAATGAGCTGATAACGCGCTTACGCAAGGTCATGGATTGGCCGACAGCTCAATTAATCACCTTGTCCCTGGCAATCGCCACTGATTTCGATTCCGTTTACCGGGCCTGGAAGCAATACCACGATGAGCGTGGAAATGGTCTGTTTGACGGTAACAACGAATTCATGATTACCAGCGCACAAACCATCGTCATGAGTGGCCGGGCAGCAAGAGATGGCTATGCTGACCAGCTAGAGGGGCCGCTCGCGAGTATCAAGTTGGCCATGGATCTCGTTTGGCGGTCTTTGGGTGTCTGGGCTACCGTACTCGCCGTATTGATGCTGGTGAACGTGATCGCATGACATCAACCGGTTCCCGGATGGATGCTCACCGGGTTCTTCACACCCAATCCCGGTATGTTATGAGCTCGAGAGCCGCAGGATTGATATTGCCTGTCCTGATGGCTGCATGCCTGCTTCTTGGTCTCACGCTCAGCGGAACAGTTTACCCCGAAATCAGGCTGCCCCAGGCCAATGACAAAACGCTAATCCTGCCGGTAAAGGCAAACAGCATTATCACGCTGGCGCCCAACCTGGCAGAGCTGGTCTTTTTTGCCGGTGCTGGTGACAGCCTGGTCGCTGTCGGCGAATACAGTGTTTACCCAGCGGCCGTTGCGAAGCTTCCCAGGATCGGTGATGCTTTTCGCATAGACCTGGAGCGCATTATTGAATTCAAGCCCGACCTGGTGATCGGCTGGAAGTCGGGTAACCCGCAAACAGCATTGTCAAAATTGGAGCAACTCGGGTTAACTGTTTGGCAGATAGAAATTACACGGCCGGAAGAAATTGCCCACGTGGTGGAACATATCGCGCTGGCTGCGGGATCATTATCGACCGGTCAAGGCAGGGCCGAACAGCTACGCAGCAAACTGGCAGATCTCAAGCAACGTTATGCGGGCAAGACACCGGTAAGCTATTTCTACCAGATAGCGGCCCGGCCACTGTATACCATCAATGGTCAGCATATCATCAGCCGGAGCCTGGAAGTCTGCGGCGGCCAGAATGTCTTTTCGGACCTTCCATCACTGGCTCCCCAGGTTGATCGTGAATCTCTTATCCTGGCCGACCCACAGGCCATGATCGCGCCGGACATCCCCGAACAGTCTCCAGCACTGGATGTCTGGAAGGACTGGCCCCGATTACGGGCAATTAAAAACCGGGCACTGATTTACCTGCCAGCTGACGAGATCAGCCAGGCAGCACCACGCTTGTTGGACAGTATGGATTTAGCCTGTAAGCTTTTGGATCAGGTGCGCACAACCGGTACAGTACGAGAGATCCCCTGAACAAGCCTTTTCATCAAACGGAAGGATTATGAACACGACCATTATTTCCTCACCCATTGGCGTCATGACTGTGCTGATCGCAGTGGTCAGCTTCTGGTTCTGGCTCGAACGCCGCTACCACTGGAAAGTGTTTGAGTACCTGCCACCGTTGATATTTATCTACGCCACACCCGTATTGTTATCGAACTTAGGCATCATCCCGTTCAAGAGCGGGGCCTATGATTTCCTGCGCCAGTACGGACTACCCATGTTCATCGTGTTGATGTTGATCAAGGTAGATGTTCTGGGTGCGGTTCGTATCATGGGCAAAGGAGTTTTTGTCATGTTGATCGGCAGCATCGGTGTGGTGGTCGGCGGAGTTCTTGCCTATACATTGGGGCAGACCATCCACTGGGCACCTTACTTTCCGCTGCCCGAGGACAGTTGGCGGGCTTTTGGTACCCTTGCCGGGTCCTGGATCGGTGGTACCGGAAACATGACTGCAGCCCATGCCGGCCTGGAGGGCACGCCCCTGGACCTGACCATGGCCGCTGCAGCGGACCAGATGATATACCTCGTCTGGTTACCTATATTGCTTGGATCCAAGTCCCTTGCCGACCGCTTTAACCGCTGGATGAAAGTACCCGCGGACCGGATAGCCTTGATGGACCAGGCAGCGGCCGATCTCGACACCAGGGATGAATCACCAACAATGACCAGCCTGCTTTACCTGGCATTGCTGGCCATCGGCTTCACCTGGATATCCCTGGGTCTGTCTGAAGTGCTGCCGCCTGTGGTAATAGGCGGAGCCACCGTCATTACCGCCGGCACCTGGCTGATTTTACTGGTAACGACCCTGGCCCTGATGGCATCGGTGACACCGGCCCGGCGTTTGCCCGCGGCCCAGCCCATTGCGATGGCCATAATCTATGTATACGTGGCACGGGTGGGGGCGACCATGGATTTGAGTGATGTCAGTTTCGCCACCATGGGCGCTTTTGTCATGATGGCCTATGTCTGGATCACGATACACGCCATATTCATCCTGACCGGCGCCTGGATCTTCCGGGTTGATGTGCACACGGTTGCCATTGCATCCGCAGCCAACATCGGCGGCGCTGCATCCGCACCCATTGTAGCGGCGCATCACCGGGAAACACTGGTTCCGGCTTCCATCCTGATGGCCCTTATCGGTTACGCGCTTGGCAATTACCTGGCAATTTTGACCGGGCGAATCGGACAACTGATCGGCGGCTGAGCAGCACTGGAAATGACCCACCTGCGAAAACGTACCGCTCAGCTACTCGAAGCGCACCATCACGCGGGCGGCTGGGGACGTGCGATTGACATTTTCCTGGTGGTGCTGATCCTGATCAATGTTGTGGTCATAATCCTCGAGACTGTGCCCAGTCTGGATGCCCTGTACCGACGGGAATTCATGGTCTTTGAGCTGGTCAGCGTGATCATTTTCAGCATTGAATACCTGCTCCGTCTCTGGTCCTGTGTCGAAGAATCCCCAAAAATGCCGGGGGGAGAAAAAACCACACGTCTGGCCTGGTTTTTGTCACCCCTGGGTCTGATTGACCTGATTGCCATCCTGCCATTTTATATACTGCTGTTCACTCCAGGTGGCGATGTTTCCTTGTTGATGCTGCGGGTATTCAGAGGCTTGAGACTGCTCCGGGTCTTCAAACTGACACGTTATTCCCCGGCAATTGACGTACTCTTCGCGGTGGTTAAGAAAGAAGCCAGGGTACTGGCGGTGACCACCTTCATCCTTGCTTCGATCCTGATCATGGCCTCGTGGGGAATCTATGCACTGGAACGTACCATGCAACCCGATATATTTGGCAGTGTTCCTGCCGCAATGTGGTGGGCCGTGGTCACCCTGACCACGGTGGGTTATGGAGATGTGGTGCCGGTGACAGGTGGTGGAAAATTATTCGCCGGGCTGATTTCCTTCATCGGCATTGGCATGATGGCGCTTCCTGCCGGCATACTGGCATCGGGATTTTCCAGTGAAGTCCACCGCCGCATGCAGACGTATTCCCGTGCTGCTGAACTGGTCTTCACCGATGGAACGCTCAGCGAACAAGACGAGCAGGAGTTGGAAGCGCTGCGTGAGCACCTCGGTCTGTCCAGGGACCAGGCGACCAACGCGAATCTGGATGCCCGGCGACAGAAACTGAAATCAGGACAGTGCCCACATTGTGGTGGAGAACTCAGGTGACCATCACCGTGAGCCTGGACGAATTTCTCTCCAGTGCCGGAAGACAACTCGAACCTTCGGACTGGCTGCTGGTTGACCAGCAAAGAATCAATCGGTTTGCTGATGCAACCAACGATCATCAGTTTATCCATGTCGACCCTGATCGTGCAGCGCACTCTGCTTTTGGCGGCACCATTGCACATGGATTCCTGACTCTTTCCCTGTTGTCTTTTCTTAATTCCCAGAAACTGATCATCCCGGAGCACCTGGTTATGGCGCTAAACTATGGTTCTGACCGGGTCAGATTTTTACTCCCGGTAAACGTCAACGACCGGGTTAGGTCTCAACAGCAAATCATCGATGTCAGTGCCGGCAGGAAAGCGGGGCACTGGTTGCTGAGACGTGCGATTACCGTAGAAATTGAAAACAGGAGGAGACCGGCAATGACCGCGGAGACACTGACCTTGTACGTGGTTGAAAGGTAATTTCGTGTCCGGCAAGTCCAGCAGCCAGACGAGCGGAGCGAAACCGCAATTCGTGCGGCAGCGAATCACACTGACCGGACTGGTAGCCATCATGGCTGTTTCGACCGACCTGTATTTGCCAGCCATACCTCAATTGATCGAAGACCTGGGGGCAAATATCAGCGAAGGGCAAATGACGCTGAGTATTTTCCTGGCGGGGTTTGCCATCGGCCAGTTATTTTATGGAGCCATCTCGGATCGGTATGGCCGTAAACCCGTACTCTATATCGGACTGGGAATTTACCTGGCGGCCACCATCGGTTGCACTATTGCAAACAATATCGAAGTCCTGTTGGCCTCAAGATTTGTCCAGGGATTGGGCGGTGCCAGTGGTCCCGTGCTGGCCCGTGCCATGGTTGTGGATACACATCATCGTCTTGATGCCGCCAGGATCATGGCTTCGATTGCAGGGACCATGGCACTGGTACCTGCCTTGGCACCCATCGTCGGTAGCTGGCTGCTTTATTTTGCTGGATGGCGGTCACATTTTGTGGTGTTGCTGGTGCTGTCACTGGTCATCATCGGGGGTGTCACCAGGCTTGAGGAATCCTGCAAGACCATCGGTACCGCGAAGTTCAGACCGGGTAACATCCTGAGCCAATTTCCACTGTGCTTTGCAAACCGGTGTTTCACCGGTTTCACCCTGTGTGGTGGTGCGGCCTACGCCGCCATGTTTTGTTACATTTCCACCTCGTCTTTCCTGATCACAGGTATGCTGGGCCTGGCGCCGGAGTTTTTTGGTTATACCTTCATGGTGGTCGTGCTTGGTTTTCTCAGTGGGGCCATGGCCAGTTCCCGACTGGTGAACCGCATCGGTGTGCTTCGTGTGTTGGGAATCGGTCAATTGGTGGCATTGTCTGCGTCTGCCCTGCTGCTGCTGATGTTGTTGTTTGAAGTGCGGTCGCTGGTACCTTTGCTGTTGGCCTTTTTCCTGGTATTCATGGCAGGTGGATTTAGTCTTGCGGTCAGCCAGATGGGGGCTATCTCAGAATTCCCCAGGGCGGCCGGAAGTGCGTCATCGGTATTCGGCTTTGTACAGATCGCTTTTGCCTCGGCCCTGGGTTACGTGGTCGGCCTGTATTACGACAACAGTCTGCTACCCACCGCAACAGGGGTTATAGTAGCCGCACTGATATCCGCAATGGGCTATATGCTTATTCGCAAGGCACCTGTTTCCAGGGACCAGGCTGAAAACCTGGCTTAGATAAAAAATCGAGGAAAATCCTGAATGAGTGAATCACCAGATTCCTATTTCTCCCAACAGCACGCGGTTGTGACCGGCGGGGCCAGTGGCATTGGCGCGGCCATTGCAAAATTATTTTCTGCGCGTGGAATGCGCTTGACACTGATGGGCCGTAACCAGAAACGATTGGATGAGATGGCCGGCGGCTTGAATGCTTTCGCCCAACCCGTTGACATCACAAAAGCGGCAGATGTCCAGCATGGCTTTTCAAAAGCGGTTGAAGCCAACGGTGCAGTAAGCATACTGGTGAATAACGCCGGCAGTGCCAAGTCGGGTGCATTTGCAAAAATGTCCGATGACATGTGGGACAGGATGCTGGCCGTTAACCTGACCGGCACCTATACCTGTACCAGGGCAGTAGTGAACGGCATGGCCCGTGCAGGACACGGACGCATTATCAATATCGCCAGCACGGCATCACTCAAGGGCTATGCTTATGTGACAGCTTACTGCGCGGCCAAACACGGTGTGTTGGGGTTGACGCGGGCACTGGCACTTGAAATGGCGGGCAAGGGGGTCACGGTGAATGCCGTATGTCCGGGTTACACCGATACCGACCTGGTCAGTCGTTCACTGGATAAAATTACCCGGACCACCGGTATGGACCGCGATGTTGCGTTGGCGGAACTGGTAAAGAACAACCCCCAGGGTCGTCTGATTACACCCGAAGAGGTGGCTGATGCGGTGATGTGGTTGTGTGGACCCGGGGCTGCGTCAGTAACCGGCCAGGCCATAGCAGTTGCCGGTGGCGAAGTTTATGGGTAAACCATGGGTCTGGTAGACAGCCCCAACATCTCATTAACGGTTTTGCAATCGACTTCTGCCCAAACCAATTTTGCCCTGTGGGCGGCTTCAACAGAAAGATTGGAATTGACTTCCCGGTCTGGTTCGGCTTGAATCAACGGACATGCGGTCGCAGAAGACATTAAATGCAGCCGTGTGTATTAAGGTACAGATACTATCCGGACACTTTTGACACTTAGGGTGTGGCTTATGTTACGCAAACTGATTCTCCTGATCCTGGTTCTCTCCCTGCCCGCTGCTGCCGCTGCTGAGGTCGTTTCCGAAAGCCGGCCGGAATCTGTAGTCCTGCCGGCTGAAGCCAACCCACACTGGGTCTGGGTCAGCGATATCGTGTTTCATCATATGGCGGATGGCAAAGCCTACCTGGTCGATGGTGACAGCGGCAAGTTTCTGGGTATGTTGAGCACCGGGATGGGTTTTATCGCACCGGCCCTGCCATCGGATTATTCCGAGATTTATTCACCGGAAATCTATTTTTCCAGGGGTATTCGTGGTGAGCGTACCGATGTCATCACTTTTTACGATACCCGTGAACTCAAACCCACCGGCGAGGTGGTCATTCCACCCCGGCGATTCGCCGCCATGCCGACCCTGAACTACTCTTCCATCACCGACGACAACCGCTTCCTGGTGGTTTACAACTTCACCCCTGCGCAATCGGTCAGTGTGGTGGACCTGAAAGAACGTCGTCTGGTCGGTGAAACCGAGACGGCAGGCTGTGCGCTGGTGCTGCCGTCAGGGGACCGGCGTTTCAATATGTTGTGTGGCGATGGTGCCCTGTTGACCGTAACCCTGGATGACCAGGGGGAAGTGGTCGGCAAACATCGCGGAGAGCCGTTTTTCGATCCCGCCAAGGACTGGGTCACAGAGAAGGCGGTGCGCTGGGGCGATACGTGGATTTTCGTGTCCTTCAACGGCAACGTTTATCCGGTTGATGTGTCCGGAGAAATACCCATAGCCGGCAAAACCTGGTCAATGTTCAGCGACGCGGAACGGGACGAGTCCTGGCGGCCCGGTGGAATCCAGCACCTGGCAGTCCACCAGTCCAGCGGCAGGTTGTATGCACTGGTGCACCAGGGTGAAGTTTTCACCCACAAGGATCCCGGTATGGACGTATGGGTCTATGACCTGGAAAAACAACAGCAGCTACAGAAAATCAAACTCAATGACATTGCGACGTCCATACAGGTCAGCAAAGACGATGCCCCGCTGATGTTCTCCATTTTTATCGGAAATCCGACCCTGGATGTTTATGACGCCATCAGCGGGAAACATTTACGCAGCGTAGGTGAGATCGGATTTACACCCACCTTGTTGCAAACTCCCTGAAGGAGTCGAAAAAGAAGTCATGGATCCCGTCGTAACCATCATCATCAGCCTCTGCATGTCATTGCTGTTCCTGCTCGCAGCCATACAAAAATTGCGTGCACCGGCGGTGTTCAGGGCAAGCCTGGAAGATTACGGCCTTATTCCGACCGGCCTGACCGGTTTTACCTCGGTGTGTTTGATCGTGATCGAGTTGGCGGCAGCAATTGCTGTATTGTTCAGCACCTCACGAAACCCCGGTCTGACTGCCATGGCCTTTTTGCTCATTCTGTATTCGGTGGCAATCGGCATCAACCTGTTCAGGGGCAGACGGGAGATCGACTGTGGTTGTGGCGGGCCCGACTCCAGCCTGACACTCTCATGGTGGCTGGTTATCAGAAACGGCATATTCACAGGTCTGGTCTTGCTGGGTATGAGCCAGCCAGCATTGAGACCCCTGAATTGGCTGGATTTGCTGACCATCGTACTGGCTGTGCTGGTTGCCAGTGGTTTGTACGCCGGGATCAGTCAACTACTGGTCCAGGCCCCTCGCATGGCGGAACTGAAGAACGAAATATGATCAATACACTTATCATTTCAAATATCATCCTGTGGATACTCGTGCTGGTGCTGGCAACGGTGATTTTTGCACTGATTCGCCAGATCGGCGTACTCTACGAACGGGTTGCACCCGCGGGAGCATTGATGTCGGGGAAAGGTCTCAAGACTGGTGAACTGGCACCGGTTTTTAAGCTGCAAACACTGTCCGGTGAGAAATTACAGATCGGTGGTAAGCGGCCCGATGGAAAGAGTTCCCTGTTGTTTTTTCTTTCACCGAACTGTCCCGTGTGCAAAACCCTGATACCGGTATTGCGTGCCATGCGCAAAAGTGAGGCTACATGGCTGGATATCGTATTGGCCAGTGATGGTGAAGAAGACAAACACCGGGCATGGCTGGCAAAGCAACAGCTGGATTCCTGGCCCTATGTGCTTTCAGCGGAACTCGGTATGACCATGCAGGTGGCCAAACTGCCATTTGCAGCGCTGATCGATGAAAATGGTGTCCTGTGTGCACGGGGTCTGGTCAACAGCAGGGAACATATAGAAAGCCTGTTTGAAGCCAGGGCACAGGGAGTGGCATCGATTCAGGAATACCTGAAGACCAAGCAACAGAATCAAGAGCAGGGTGTTGCCTGAATTTGACCAGGCAACACGGGCGTAACGGAGAGCATCAATGAAATGGCTGGACAAATTTTCCGAAAATTCCGCAAGGTCCGTGGCACGGCAGAGCTCCCGCAGGAGCTTTATCGCCCGGGTCGGCACACTGATGGTTGGCGCTGCGGCTGTTCCCTTGCTGCCGGTAGCCAGGGCAAGCGAAAGCACCCGTCCCGCTGCACCCACAGAAACAGGTGACCCGAAAAGCTGTGATTACTGGCGTTATTGTGCCATCGACGGATTTCTTTGTGACTGCTGTGGGGGAAGCTACAACACCTGCCCCCCCGGGACCGTCGTTTCCCCCATCACCTGGATCGGCACCTGCACCAACCCCGTGGATGGTAAGGACTACATCGTTTCCTATAACGACTGTTGTGGCAAATCGAGTTGTGGTCGCTGCCTGTGTACTCGCAATGAACGTGACCGTCCGGTATATCAGCCGTTCTTGTCCAACGACATCAATTGGTGTGCAGGATCATCCGTGGATATTGCCTACAACTGCTCAGCTGCCGTGGTCCTCGGTCTGGCTACAGAAGAATCTGGATGAGCAGACCATGGCCGTGCAGGATCATGGTCGGAATTTCCCTGGTCCTTTATTGCATGGCCGCCCAGGCGCAGGGAAAGACCGCCGCCCGGATCAATTACATCATGCATTGCCAGGGCTGCCACCTGGCGGATGGCTCTGCCACTCCGGGCAAGGTACCAGCACTCAAACAAGATGTGGGCCGGTTTTTACAGGTTGAAGGTGGACGGGAATTCCTGATCCAGGTTCCCGGAACTTCCCAGTCGGCGCTGACCGATGCCGAAGTGGCCGATGTGTTGAACTGGATCCTGAAAAATTTCAGCGGTGATGAACTGCCCTATGATTTTACTCCTTATACCACCCTGGAGATCACACAGTTTCGCCAGCCATTGACCAATGTCGGCGATGTGCGTGCAGGACTGGTCGCGCAATTTGAGACCGGCCGGCCAACTGCGATACCTGAATGAGACGACATTTGAATGAGACAGATCGGAATGAGACTGGTAGGTATTCGTCCGCTCATCAACGGGACCATGAGCCCGGTTATTAACAGTTTCGGATCAACCGAAATCCCTGAATAAAGATCAATACCGGGAAGCAATCATTATGCTAAATCAGGCAGACAAGCAAATCCTGATCAATGAAGACTTCAGGAAACTGGTGCGTGTACGTCGCCGGATATCGTGGAGTTTTCTGATTTTCCTGCT
This sequence comes from Lysobacterales bacterium, assembly GCA_014238945.1. Classification (GTDB taxonomy): domain Bacteria; phylum Pseudomonadota; class Gammaproteobacteria; order Xanthomonadales; family SZUA-36; genus SZUA-36. The sequence continues at coordinate 40,944 of JABAAB010000014.1, read as the reverse complement.
GACACTTTATCTGGCCTTCGGGATGATGTCCGTTTTTACACCTGAAGTCCTGGCACGGCCGGTAATTGAAGGGGGCATGGTACCGTTGGGTATATGGATGGGTTACGCCATACTGGCCGCTACGTTCACGATTACACTGGTTTACGTGTGGCTTGCCAACCATGTATTTTCGCCCCTTGAACGAAAAGTGATCGAGGCCGTGGACCGATGAACATCAACGCCATCGTCATGTTTTTCCTGTTCGTCGGGGTAACCCTGGGTATCACGGTCTGGGCATCGAAACGCACCAGGACGAGATCTGACTTCTATGCTGCCGGCAACAGCATCGGTGGTATGCAAAACGGTCTGGCCATAGCCGGTGACTTCATGTCGGCGGCTACCTTTCTGGGGGTTACTGCACTGGTCTACAGCACCGGTATGGACGCGATGCTGTTCGTCATTGGTGGCACCCTGGGTTGGGCTGTGATCCTGCTGTTGGTGGCCGAACGGCTCAGAAACCTCGGTCAATACACTTTTTCCGATGTGGTTGCTTTCCGTCTGGATCGAAAACCGGTAAGGACCATGTCAGCGGTCGGGTCACTGGCCGTTGCCATACCCTACCTGCTGGCACAGATGGTGGGCGCGGGTGCGTTGATCCAGATTCTGTTTGGTTTACCGTATGGTGTGGCCGTAGTACTGGTGGGTGTTTTGATGACACTGTATGTCATGTTCGGCGGGATGCTGGCGACCACCTGGATCCAGACCATCAAGGCCGTGTTGCTGCTCACCGGCGGCACAATCATCGCTTTTGGTGTCATGTCGATGATGAGTTTCAGTTTCTCTGACCTGGTGGTTGCAGCGGTAGCTGAGCACCCACAGGGGGCCGCCATAATGGTACCCGGTGTGATTTTCACCGATATGATTACCATCATCTCTATTGGTCTGGCCTTTGTGTTCGGCACTGCCGGATTGCCCCATGTACTGATGCGATTTTTCACCGTTCCCGATGCTCTCCAGGCCAGGCGATCAGTGGCCTACGCCATCGGTTTTATCGGTTACTTTCAGAGCCTGATATTTATCATCGGTCTGGGTGCCATAGTTTTTGTCACCAACAATCCGGAATTCCTGACCGTCGAGGGTAGTCTGATCGGTGGTTCGAACATGTCCGCCGTGCATCTATCCAAGGTCATAGGCGGTGACCTGTTCCTGGGTTTTATTTCGGCTGTGGCTTTCGCCACCATTCTGGCCGTTGTGTCCGGCCTGACACTTTCGGCTGCCGCCGCGGTCTCTCACGACATCTATGCCAATGTGCTCCGCCATGGACAAAACGACCGGGATACCGAACTGAAGATATCCCGTATCACCACCCTGGTCATCGGTTTGACCACGATGGCGCTTGCAATTCTGCTGGAAGGTGAAAATGTTGCGGTGCTGGCACTGATCGCCCTGGCGATTGCCGCCAGTGTGAACTTCCCGGTGATGTTTCTTTCCATGTACTGGTCCCGGTTTACCACCCGTGGGGCACTGGCCGGTGGCTACGCCGGTCTGGCCACCGCCCTGATCCTGGTCATGCTGGGTCCGACAGTCTGGGTAACCGTGTTTGGCTTTGATGAACCGGTCTTCCCCTATAATTACCCCACCCTGTTCGCCATGCTGGCAAACCTGGTGTTCTCCTTCTGGTTTTCTGTAACAGATAAAAGTCAGCGGGCTTTGGCGGAAGCCGAATTATTTGATTCACAATGGATACGCTCCGAGATTGGGCCAGTGAAGGAGCAATCATGAACAGGATCGACCACGCACAACTTGAACCCATTGAAAAAGCCAGCCTGGATGAGTTGCAAGCACTGCAATTGGCAAGGATGAAGCGCAGTCTGCAGCATGCCTATGACAATGTTCCCCACTACAAGTTGACCTTTGATGATGCCGGAATCCACCCGGACGATCTCAATTCCCTGGCAGACCTTGGCCGGTTCCCATTGACCACCAAGCTGGATTTGCGTGACAACTATCCCTTTAACATGTTTGCGGTACCGATGAGCGAGGTCGTGCGTGTTCATGCATCCAGTGGTACCACCGGTCAGCCGACCGTGGTCGGGTATACACAAAATGATATCGACATGTGGGCAGATGTTTGCGCACGATCCATCCGTGCTGCGGGTGGCACAAGAAACGACAAGGTACACATCGCCTACGGATACGGACTTTTTACCGGTGGCCTGGGTGCACACTACGGTGCGGAACGTCTCGGTGCCACAGTGATCCCGATGTCGGGTGGCCAGACCGAGAAACAGGTTCAGCTGATTCGGGATTTTGAACCGGACATCATCATGTGTACGCCGTCCTATCTTCTGAACCTGGCCGATGAATTCGATCGCCAGGGAATGGACCTGGCGCAGTCCTCATTGCGTGTGGGAATATTCGGTGCAGAACCCTGGACCGATGCCATGCGTACAGAAATTGAGACCCGCTGTGGAATGGATGCGGTGGACATCTATGGTTTATCCGAGGTGATCGGCCCGGGTGTGGCCAGTGAGTGTGTCGAGACCAAGGATGGCCCGCATATCTGGGAAGACCATTTTTATCCCGAGATCATTGACCCTTCAAGTGGGGAGGTGGTAGAAAACGGTGCGTATGGCGAACTGGTTTTTACGTCCCTGACCAAAGAGGCCCTGCCGATCATCCGTTACCGGACCCGGGATCTCACTCGTCTGTTACCGGGTTCCGCACGCAGTATGCGCCGCATGGACAAGATCACCGGCCGCAGCGACGACATGATGATCATACGAGGGGTTAATGTTTTCCCGACCCAGATCGAGGAACAAATACTCAAGCTGGAACAGTGTTCCCCCCATTACCAAATAGAGCTCTTTACCGAAAAGCGGATGGACAGGATGCGGGTTCTGGTGGAACTCGCTGCCGAATTTAACCAACTGGCAGAAGATCAACGATCACAGGTGGCGGCTAAACTCGCACACAATATAAAGTCCATTATCGGGGTCAGTTCCATCATCGAATTGCGCGACGTGGGTGGTGTTGCCCGTTCACAGGGAAAGGCCGTGAGAATTGTGGACAATCGTATTCGCTAAACCCAGCCGCTTCATCAGGAGAAATTGTACGATGAAATACCTGCATACCATGGTTCGTGTGAACGACCTGGAGAAGTCACTCGAATTCTACTGTACCAAACTGGGACTGGTGGAAATCAGACGCCGGGAAGTGCCTGCAGGTCGCTTTACACTGGTGTTCCTGTCTGCCCCGGGTGATGAGTCCGCCCAGCTTGAATTGACCTGGAACTGGGATCCTGAGGATTATGGTGGTGGACGCAACTTCGGGCACCTGGCCTATGCTGTCGATGATATTTATGCACTATGCCAGCAATTGATGGAGGCCGGCGTCACCATCAACAGACCGCCCAGAGATGGTCACATGGCCTTTGTACGTTCCCCAGACGGTATCTCAATAGAACTGCTGCAAAAAGGGGGCTCTTTGCCAGCGCAGGAACCCTGGGCATCCATGGGCAATACGGGAAGCTGGTGACAACCCCGGTTGGCTGATCGCCATGAAGATCTGAATAAGATTTTGTCCGGATCAAGACAGAACCGGCAAATCTCACCGAACGCGGCGCTTCAATGATCGCAACCAGACCGTTACCGGCATGGGCAGATAGATCAGAAAGAAGACGAATATAATATAGACCATGGACTCGCTGCCAAACCAGTCCATACCCACACCCACCATCAATGGACCCAATACCGTGCCGGCACCCCAGCAGGCGGAAAATGCCGTGGTTGCGGCGGTCAATTGCGCTCCCTTGAAGCGTTCGCCGATCAGCACCACACCCAGTGTATAAATCATTCCTTCCACACCCCCAAATACAAATGCAAAGACGTAAATCATGGCGGGGGTCAATTGCAATACATAGGGAAAGGCCAGCAGACCCACCATGGTGAACAGCAACACAAATACCAACATGCCCATTCGGTTTACATGATCAGCCACCCACCCCAGGGGCAACACCAACACCATACCCCCCGCACCCATCAGGGTCATCAGTCCCAGTGAAAATTGTTCTGAGATTCCCATGTGCATACCATAGAGGGCAAAAAAGGTAATCAGGGATTCAGCCGATGCTGCATAGACCACGTTGGCCAGCATGATGACCGGGGCGAGCAGGAACATTTTCCACACACCCTCCCCATGCCCCTGCCCGTGGGCAAGGGGACGCCGAGTAACAAAATATAATGGCAAACCCGCAAGCAGAACCATAATACTGGTGGTGTAAAAAGGTGCCATGCCATGCGAACCGGTCATGATCAGCAACAATGGACCCAGTGCAAATCCGGCGGCTCCTACCGAGGCATAAATCCCGATGATCCGGCCCCGCCAGCGCTCTGTTGCCATTTCATTTATCAGGGCTTCACTGGCAATCCACAGCATCGCCGTTGCTGCACCGATAATGAATCTGAGTGGGAACCAGAACCAGACATTCTGGTACATACCCGCAACGATAAACAACATTGCGAGCATGACCGTCATGGTTTGCATCAGCCGCGACGGTGAAAATCGTGACAACAACCGGGGTGCAAAAGGGGCAATTGCGATCACGGCAAGTGCCTGCACGATGGTGCTCAAACCGATCAACGACTTGCTGACCTCCTGTGCGTCCAGCACCAGGGCCAGCAAGGGAAAGGTAATGCCATAGACCAGGTTGACCACCGCCATTGCGGCAATAACACCCGCCAGACTGCGTTGACGTTCGGTTCGGAACAGGCTCACTTCAGCTGCATCGGCAGGTCATACACAATATTTATGCCGGTGGCATGTATAAAATGCAGGAAAAACGTGACCAGGATTGCGAATTGTCTGTTCAACCGTGCTTGCCAGGTTGCCAGCCATGGCTGCCCACTGTTCTTTGCGCAACCTTTGCCGGATGGTCTTCAAGTTCAGTGGCCATGGTGTCATTCCAGCGGTTCAGGTAACCAAACAGTGAAATGGTCGCAACCAGTTCAACGATCTGGCCTTCATCAAAGTACCGGTCCAATTCATCGAAATCCTGCTGAGTTGCCTGGTTGGGTATGATCGAAGCATTCACCGCCAGTCTCAATGCAGCGCGCTCGGCGTCACTGAATAAAGGGCTGTGCGCAAACTCCCACACGGCCGCAATTTTCTTGTCCGACGCCTGGTATATCGACGAAAGGTTTGCCATGTGGGCCTGGCAGTAGCGACAGCCCGCTGCCTGGCTGGCGACCAGGCTGACCAGCATCTTCAGCTCCTCTTCAACCGTGCCCTCGTAAAGCACGACCTTGTTCATCTGCATGAAGGCCGCGGCTATGGCCGGTCGCCTTGACATGGTCAGGATGCTGTTGGGTACAAAGCCCCTGGTATTCTCATAATGTTCAAATCGTTCCTTGAACTCCGGGACTGCATCCCGTAACAAGGGTGATAGATGTGCCATTTCGACTCCCTGTATTTCAGACCGGGAAAAACATTCATCCCGCTCATTGAACAACCTTATAGTAGGCCATTTTGGCATTTATTCAGGAGTATATTTGTTTTTTTGAATAAATTATGTTGGAGTGATTCAGAGCATGTCAGGGAACAGAATCAGTAAATGGATCATTTACAATGATCACCTATTCGATTGAGCATCCGGTCAAGGGCCTGATCGAGTTTCATGATGCCAAGCGTTATCTTTGGATACTGTCTGTATTTCTGCCACTGGTCCCATTGCTGGGGGCCTCTCTGTACTTTCAGACCGGTGCACAATGGCTGCTTATGTTTCCCATTGTGTTCGCCTATGTCCTGATCCCGCTACTGGACTGGATGCTCGGGTCGGATACCAATAATCCACCCGAAGAACTGGTCCCACAACTGGAAGAAGACCGGTATTACCGCCTGCTGACCTGGATAACCACCCCGCTGCACCTATTGGTCATGATTTTTATGGCCTGGTTTGCGGCGACCCAGGATCTGTCATTGTGGGCGTTCCTGATCGTGTCTTTCACTGCGGGTATCTACAGTGGTCTGGGTATCAACACCGCCCATGAAATGGGCCACAAGAAAACACCTATCGAGCAATTTCTGTCCAAGGTGGCCCTGACCATTCCGGCCTACGGGCACTTTTGCATTGAACATAACCGGGGTCATCATCGCTACGTGGCCACCCCGGGTGACCCCGCCAGCGCACGTATGGGTGAGTCGATTTACAAATTTGCCCTGAGAGAGATACCGGGTGCATTCCGTCGTGGCTGGCTTGCCGAAAAAGACCGGCTGAACAAGCTGGGCAAGGGCCCCTGGTGCCCCGCCAACGCCATCCTGCAATCGTACACCGGCAGCATTATTTTGCAGGGCACCCTGATCTGGGTTTTTGGCTGGATCATGATCCCGTTCCTGGTCATCCACAATTTCTGGGCCTGGTTCCAGTTGACCAGTGCCAATTACATTGAACACTACGGCCTGTTGCGGGAAAAACTTGATGACGGCCGTTACGAGCGCTGTATGCCTCACCACTCGTGGAATGCCAATTACATCTTCAGCAACGTGGTTTTATTCCATCTTGAACGTCACTCCGACCACCACGCGTACCCGGCGCGGCGATATCAGAGCCTGCGGAACTTTGACGACATCCCGGAGTTGCCCAATGGGTATTTTGGTACCTTCCTGATCGCCTATCTTCCGGGGTTGTGGTTCCGGATGATGGACAAGCGTCTGCTGGCCCTTCCACATATCCAGGGTGATCTGAGCAAGGTAAATATTGATCCTGCAAAGCGCGGGGCAATCTACGCAAAGTATGGCTGATTCACCCTGTCCGTATTATTGGATCCGGTTCAACCAGTTGGCAGCAAGTTCCAGCCACTGGCCGGTTCCGTCCCCTTCGCGTCCCGGACCGAAGCCATGCCCACCCTGAGGAAACAGGTGTAGCTCGACCTCGACCCCGTTGCGGGTCAGTGCATCTGCGTACAGGGTCGATTCGGTGAAATGGCAGACATCGTCATCCATCGAGTGGACCATGAAAGCCGGTGGTGTGTTCTTGTCCACGCGATCCAGCACAGTCTGCTCAATGATTTCATCGGAGGTCATCTTCCTGTGATACAGGCTTTTTTCCAGCCATTCCCGGTTCTCCGGGGTCAGCTTTGTGACCCCGTAGATCAGCATCGAGAAATCCGGGTGTAAGTCCTCATCCAGACTCGCAATGGTCGCCAGGTGTGACCCGGCGGAAAATCCCATGACACCAATTTTCTCCGCCTTGAATCCGTACTTCTGCTGCTCTCCCCGCAACAGGGCCATGGCCCGGCGAACATCGCTCAGGGGCACACGTTCGGGATGAGTGGATGTTTCGGGGTTGGGCAGACGGTATTTCAGCACTGCCGCCAGCGTTCCCTTGCTGGCCAGCACCTCGGCGATTTCAGACCCTTCGTGATAGATGGCGACCACGTCATAACCACCACCGGGAAGAATTAACACGGCGGTGCCATTTGCCCGGCCCGAGGGAGGATACAGTGTCAGTGTCGGTCGGACCACCTGGTATGCACACACGGCACCCCAGCAAGGGGAAATGTGTTCTTCGACCGGGCTTGGCTTGCTGTAAGCGGGTTTTTCCTCTCCCCAGAGCAGTACCTCTTGCTGGGAAAAGACCGTGGTGCTCAAACCGAACCACAAGGAACATGCCCCGATCACGTAGGCCGCTACCATAGTGAAGGCGTTATCGCGCTTGAGTCTAATGAAAATTGACAATGTCCGGATCCTCATTATTCTTTAGCTCTCAAGCCTACTTACTCAAATCTCAAAAGCCAAGAGACTTTGGGGAATCCCGGGCCGGGACTTCCTTTTGGTCAGTGGGGCCTCGGTCAATGCCAGCGGTATTCCACCACCAGGGGACGGTGCTTCGACATCAGACTTGATGACTTGATTTCGAGACCGGACTGCTCGAGCTCGTTAGAAGTCATGTCCTCGCTGTCCAGGATATGACCTCTTTGCATCCGCAATGCCTGCGGACCATACATCTGATAGTCCAGAGCACTCGATGGATATGGCGAACCCCGGCCGTCCCATGTCCAGGTAGCAGATCCGTCTGCATGAAAGATTTCCGCCGCAATCAGACCCGGGTGAGCAGGCTCATAAGGCCCTGAAAGTATCACCATTGGAATGGGGGTACTCACCAGGTTGAAATCACCGGCGATGAGCAGTCCGTCCACGGTCGTACGACCCAGCACCTTCCGTACCAGCCGGCGGATTTCCCGCGCCTCCACGCGGCGCCGGTTTTCCTGCCAACTGCCGGGATCATTCCCGCAGCATTGCAGGTCCGCGACCACCACCAGCAGACGGTGGCTGCCGGCAAGAACAATAGCTCCGTTCACGGGTATGCCTCCGTCCATGCTCCAGGAGGGATTGGAACGGTCCCTCGGGGTCATCGCCTGCAGGATATGAACACGCTCAGAATCGGGATAGGGAACATTGAAGGAGAATTCCGGTAGTGCTTCCAGTGCCATCCGACTGGCGATCACACCGCGCTGGCGTCCCCCGCTTTGACCAAAATTAATATGCCATCCACCACTGCTGCCCGTATCTTCATCATCGAGCACAGTACGTAACAGATCAGTATTCGCAGACGGTGATACCTCGTCAAAAAGCAGCACATCAGCCATCGCCATTCGAACAATGGCCTGAAATATTTCTGGATGAGTGACAAAGTCATTATCAGAGACATTCCAGGACATGATCCGGATTGTCTCGTGGTCCGATGGAGAGTCGGCGACCGCGCTCGTCCCACCCGACAACACGAGAAGTAACCCGAGAGCTGCGAATCTGAACTTGGAATTCCTGAGGGTCATTCCAATGTTGCAAGCCCTGGAAACAAAGTTCCCTGGTCCTTCCAGGCGAGTGAGCACGGGTGTCTGAAGGTGAGCACGCCTAACGGAACACGTCAAACATATAACTGTACTTGATGATCAGTTCACGGCCCTTTGGCGGTGCACCCGGCAAGCGTTCATCGATTTCGTTATAAACAACATAAAGACCGGTGTTGGCGGTACGCAACCAGGAAAAACGCAAGTTGGTAGCAAACACCTCATTGTCGTCGTTGTATTGAAACAGCGCCTGCAACAACATCTTGGGTGTGAAGGAATAGGAAAGACGTAAACGCGAAAGCATGACCGAGAAATTTCCACCGGGCACCGGCAGATCAAAATCACTGCGGCTCAGCGACAGACTCGAGCTGAACTTCTCTCCGATCCGGTAGTTGATGGACGATGAGACATTGACATGGTCGCCCCCAAATTTGCCACCAATATGTGTTCTGAGACTAAACGATAACGGCGCAGACTGGTTGGTCCGGAAGACCAGTTGTAGTTCTGAGTCCTCATAGGTCCCCGGTTGAACAAAAACATCATCGACAATTTCAAACGATTCGCTGACACCGTCGAGAAATACATTCACACCGGTGTGGACCTCCATACCGCTTGGCCATTCCCAGTGCGAATCCATGTGCAGGAAACCGGTCTCCTGGAAATCATTGAAATCCCAGTACCCCCGGTAGCTGACGTGTGGCCTGATTTCGTACAGGCCCCACAGGGTTTCCGGCCGCACACGTCTGAACACAAATCCGGAAAGCTTGCGATAACCCTGGCGTGAAAGGAAACCCACTTCCGGATTGAAATTCTCTCCTACCTCGGTGTACTCCAGGGCACTGATCCAGGTCGACGAGTCATAGTTTGCCTTCAATGAAAAGGCGTGGTCATCGCCCTCCAACTGGGGGCTGTCGGTCTTCGCTGCCCAACCCTGAAGCATGACCTTCTCCCCAATGCCAAATCGTGCATCAAACCCCCAGGTGGTATTGCGGTCATCAGCCTCGGCCACCAGGTGAGTGCCGTCACCATTCCTGTCTACAAAAATGGCACCGATAGAAGAACGGTTTCCAAATTCACGGTTTACCCGTGCAACGGTAAAATCGTTACCCGGGGCTATGTCTTCGACTGCTTCGGATGCCATGTAAAGAAACCCGACATTGGTATTCGTGCCGATTTTTCCGGACAGGCGAACACCACCATCGATCGGAATCTGATCACCGTCTTCACCGATACCGATACGCCTGCTGAAGAACAGTTCGACCGACTGGCCATTTCCCACTGCGAACTGGCCCGCATTTTCCAGAAAGAACGGGCGTTTTTCCGGCAGGAATATATTGAAGCGGTCCAGGTTGACCTGCTGCTCGTCGGCTTCGACCTGGGCAAAGTCCGTATTGTAGGTGGCGTCCATGGTCAGGCTGGGTGTTATGGAATACTTGACGTCGAAGCCGAATTCCTGGTTTGTTAGTGTGCCATCGACTTCCCCTCCCCGTCTGCCACTGGCGAGTACATAAGGTGTGATTTTCAGATTTCTCTGTGCTGGCGGGGATACCCCCTGCAGGGTCCCGGCCTCGGAGACCCGGTTCAGATTATATTGTGGTGGCAGTGGTGCCCAGTAGGCGACTTCATTGTTACGACGTATATTGCGCTGGAAATTGATACCCCAGTTCTGCTCCTCCCCTTTCCCATAACGCAGCGTCTTGAATGGGATTCGCATTTCCGCACTCCAGCCTGTGTCAGAGATATGTGCTTCAACCAGCCAACTGGCATCCCAGTTCAGGTTGAACCCGCCCGAGCCTGATCCAAATGACCCGGTTCCTCCTTCCTTGACTACCTGGGCATCGAATTCGATACCGGCCGGATTGGTACCAAAAACGTAGCCATTCTGCCGGTCGAGCAGACCATCAATAATCACCCGAAAGCTGTCGGTATCACTCAAATTAGAATCACGGCGGCTGTCGGTGACAATGATACCCTGTGGATTATCATCGTGTGCGATCATGCCGATATACAATGCATCCTCCAAAAAACCAATGAATACCTCGGTTTTTTGTGTCGCGGGTTGGCCGGCATCGGGCTGGACCTGCCAGAACCCACTGGCGGGTATGACGCCATTCCAGCCGGGGTCACCACTCACTCTGCCGTCAACGACGGGCGCAAACTGCAGCTTGAATGCCTGCATGGAAGGACGTTGAACCAGTTCCGTTTGAGCCAATAGGGCAGTTGGAAACAGGAACAATCCAAGCAATACTACAAAGCAAAACCGTAATCGTAATTCAGCCCTTTTCACAGCACCCATATCATTCCCTGAAGACTTTGTATCTGGCATGGCAGTTATTATTCTCCGATCCCCCAAGGGTATAGTTTCTGTCTACATGCTAATTGAGACCGGCTTTTCTACGAAAGCCTGCGCAAATTATGTCATGATTCGGGCCTGGTGTAACAACATCATGGCCCCTGTCCTGCAAGCGATGCGGCAGCCCATTTGATCAACACTCGGACAATAAATGAAGATAGACAGAAAATCCTTCCCGGTGGGACCGTTGCAATGCAATTGCACAGTCATTGGCGATACCGAGACCGGTATCGGATATGTTTTCGATCCGGGAGGTGATGCACAGCGAATTTTGTCCACGGTCCGTTCCATGGGTCTGAATATCGCAGGTATCATCCATACCCACGCACACCTTGATCACATTCTGGCCGCTGGCGAAATACATGAGGCTACCGGTGCACCCATCTGGGTACACCGCGGTGACAAGTTTCTTTGGGACAGCGTAGAGACGCAATGCAGGATGTGGGGTGTGCCGTACTCACCCCTGCCCGACCCGCATCACTGGATCGAAGACGAGGAGGATCTGCAGTGTGGTGGTTACTGTATCCATACACCCGGTCATACACCGGGTTCCACCAGTTTCTACTTTGAGGAATCCAGCCTGTTGATCGCCGGTGACACGCTGTTCCAGGGCTCCGTGGGCCGAACGGATTTTGAAGGGGGTGATGCGCAGGCACTCAAAAAGTCGATTCAGCAACGGATTTACAAACTGGACGATTCTGCCACCGTGATCACCGGTCATGGCCCACCCACCACCATCGGGCAGGAAATGCGCTTTAACGCAATTATCCGGGCCGCGAGCGGTGCCCGTAATTCACCTTTGACCTGAATCACCGTTCCGGGACTTACATGTCGGTAGCATCATGCAGCAATTGTGACGGGGTATTACCCCCAGAAGCCGGTTTCTGCCCGCTGTGCGGACAATCCACAAAGATCATAAAACGACCCTGGCACGATGTCATCGGTGATTTGCTGCGTGAGTTGTTTGATTTTGACGGACGTATGCTGGTTTCACTGCGTCTGCTGCTGACACGTCCCGGTATCCTCAGCCTTGACTATATCAACGGCCGTCGTGCGGCACATACCTCACCGGTAAAGCTGTACCTGGTCATCAGCCTGATGTTCTTTTTTATCCTGCCACAAATCCTGCCGGACACCTCTGAATCCCTGCCCGGTCACATGGTCTCCGTTGATCTCTACTCACAGGCCATGTTTGTCATGCTGCCGGTATTTGCGCTGCTGTTGAAGATCTTTTACCGGCAATAATATTACCTGGCACACCTGGTGTTCACGGTTTATTTGTTCAGCGCGATGTTCATTACTATAGCACTGCTTTTTGCCACGGAAGCAGCGGCCGACAAATACCTGGCAATGGTCTTTGTACAGGTAGGTGTGCTGCTGTATGGATTGGTCTATTTTGTTGTCGCCCTGCGCACAAATTACCAACAAGGGTGGATCAGGTCGATCCTCAAATCGCTGGCCCTGTTGTTCCTGTTCCTGCCCATTCTGGGAGCAGCCATTGAACTGGTCAGTCACACTGGTGGGGGTGGAATGCTGGAATAATAAAACCGCGGTACCCATGTGTAATGGGTAGAGGAGGTTTGCAGATCATTCAGGCTGATGCCCGGAAAAGTCAACAACGATTATGGCCAAAACATTACTTTACCGACTGTTCAAATCCGGAAGGGTCCCCACGGACTCCATGGAGCAGATTCAGGCCGAAGGTGTGGTGCTGATGGAGGAAGGTATTGGCGGCAGTATCACCTTCAGGAATTTTCGCGCCCCGGGGAGACGACACGGTTTCAAGAAAAGTTGGTTCAGCGGTTCGATCGTATTGACCCACCAGCACCTGCTGGCATTTGCTTTTTCCAGGCCGGTCATCGGGGTGGCCTGGAACTACAGGAAAATTTCCAGGTTGAAATGCGTGGCGAGAGATCGCAAAACACTGTCTATCAGTTACGATGCATCGGTATTTAACGACGACTGGTCCGGTGATGTGGAGGTCCGTTATTCAACACCGACGGCCCAGATAATTGCCCGCAATATCAGGAAACTGAGCCGCAGGAAATAGCCAGCGGTTTCCTCTCTATAATAACCGTCTCGAATCGGAGAAAAAGATCATGGCAGGAGTAGAAGGACGGGTGGCGCTGGTGACCGGTGCCGGTCGGGGAATTGGACTGGAAACAGCAAAGTTGTTTGCATCCAGGGGGGCACGGGTGATGGTGGCAGCACGCAGCAAGGATGAGCTGGCGGCCACCGGACTGGAATACGTGGCCGCGGATCTTGGGACCGCTGAAGGATGCGAGCAAACTTTTAATGAAACCGAAGCCAGACTCGGCCCCATCGATATTTTTGTCTGCAACCACGGTATCGGCTCGGCCCATGAAAAGGTCGTATGGGAACAGGACCGGGATTCGTGGTACCAGACCATGCGGATCAACCTGGAGGGTCCGTTCCTGCTGACCCGGTTGATACTCAAGGGAATGGTCAAACGTGGCTATGGCCGCATGGTATTTACCGCTTCCACAGCGGGTGAGCACGCCGAACCTGAAAGCTGCGCCTACAACATTTCCAAGCACGGACTGCTTGGTCTGATGCGTTCTGTGGCGGAGGATGCAGGGGCTTTCAATGTGACATCCAACGCCGTTTTGCCCGGCTGGGTGCGTACGGAGATGGCGGAGCGCTCAGCTCGTGAGAAAGCCCGAAATACCGGCATGACCGTTGATGAAGTATGGAAAGAGCGGGCCTCGGGGTACCCTGCAGGTCGCGTGGCAACACCCGGGGAAGTTGCCGAGATGATCGCCTTTCTTGCCTCGGAAGAATCCAGCGGGGTCAGCGCGCAGGCCATCACGGTTGCACTTGGTGGGATATGCTAAACACGGTCAGACCATTGAGTATGACTTCTTGAGGGTTTTGCAGCGCAGCCAGATTATCAAAGGGGTTTTCCGAATAAAGTACGAGATCAGCCTGCGAGCCGATCCAACTTGCCGGCAGTCCGCCTGGTTGCCAGGTCAGCCTTGGCGTATAGGTGGCCGCACGCAAAACCTGATGCGGGGTTAACCCCGCAGATTCCAATACCTGGAGCTCAGCCATAAAGGCTTCACCTGCACCCAGTGGGTGCACACCGGTATCACTTCCTGCAAGCAGGGGTATCGCCTTGTCCTCCAGTAACCGGACCAGTGACTGCGCAGCCTGCAAGGGAGCCAACCACCTGCGCACAATCAGCTCCATCAACTGGATTGCAAAAAAAATCGCGTTCATCGACCAGGTGTTCAATACTTTGCATTCCGGCAGCACTCGCTGTCTGAATGGAGACTCCCTCAGGCAGGTGACCGGCAACTCTAATCCCGCGCCGGTCGGCCTGCGTCATCAGGTAGCCCTCAAATGGACACTGCTTATCGGCGGGGTCTATCGCCTTGATCACACCGTCCTTAATGGTCACCCGCCGATTGGTTTCCAGCAGGCCAAGGCCCGTGTTCAACCAATGAACATTACTTAGATGACAGGGCGGGACCATGTCGCCGGTGTGTGTTTCCATGGCTTGGCAACTGTTCAGAAAAACAAGTCCGGCAACAATAATCCATGCATTGGACTTTGCTCTTTTCATCAGAAATTTTGCCTTGTTGTCTGTGCAGGAGTACTAAAAATAATTTTGGGATTTACCCAGTACGACCCAAATTGCTGTGATTGATCGCCGCTCAGTTTGGACTATCTGGACAAACTCTACCACTATGACATGGTGAACTTTCAATTCAATTGCAGAAAATACGTATGTCAGGTTCAGCATGAAAACCAACACCATCAACACCGACGAGCAGCGCTCGGGAAACGAGACAGAACATGTACCCCTAGCGGGCGGGACGGGCCAGGCCGGGCCCGCCCTTTAGTATCAGCCAAATATTCTTCGTGTCAGCGACGTCGCCCTGCGTATACCGACCATCGCACTGGTGGTGAGCAGACCGGCCATCATGGCCCCGGTGACACCACAGGTCAGCGTATCCTGCCCGGTTAGCCAAAGACCGGGAATCCGTGTACGAGGTCCCAGCCAGTCCTGTTTCAGGCGTTGTGGCGAGTGGTCCAGGCCATACAACTCACCCTGCCGGTAAGCACTGAACCACTTGGTGGACAAGGGCGTGGATACCTCGTAATAGTCCACCTTGCCCTCCAGTTGTGGCAACTTGTCATACAGGTAGCGCATCAACCGCTCGCCCAGCATTGCCTTGAACTGCTCGTATTCCGGCCCGCGTTGACCCCAGGTGCTGCCCTCCCATTGTTCGAACCAGGCATAGGGTGCGGGTGCCACGATCTCGATGGTTGCTGTGCCCGGGTGACGGTTCAGGTAATCGGGGTCCTTGGCAGAAGGAAAGGAGATGTAAACCACGGGGAACGGCGCGTCGGAATTTTCAAGGAAGGCCTGCACGTCCCCGTCGTAGTCATTGGACGGGTAAATCCAGAAATTGGTGCGTGGCAGCTCGAGTGCTTCGGCCGTTTCCTGCAGACCAATATAGATACCGAGGTGTGCGATGCTGGGTTTAAGTTGTGAAAGTGCCTCGCTGTACCCGTGTTCCCTGACCACGGTGGATGGCAGAAGCCGGCTGAAGGTGTTGTCAATCCCGGCCGAAGACACCACGCAGTCACAGGCGATGCGGTGACCATCCTTCATCTCGACCCCTTTGACGACACCCTCCTCAATGAGGATCTGCTCCACGCTCGCGTAGGTGAAAACTTCACCACCGGTTTTCTGGATCTTTGGCATAATGTTGTCAGCAATCTTCCATGATCCCCCCACGGGATAGAATCCACCGTACAGGTAATGCCGGGCAATCATGGCATGCACCATGAACGCCGACTTTTTGGGTGGTAGACCCATGTCACCCCATTGACCACAGATCGTGGCGATCAGATCCGGGTCGGAGGTCAGACGGCTCAGAACGTCCCAGGTGGGCTCAAAGACCCATTCGGGTATTTTGTGTTTTCGAACCGGCGCCGACAATACCCGTTGCCAGGGTTTTAATACGCGATCCATCCCCACAGCAGACATTGCACTGCCTGACTCGGCAAGCAACTGCATATAGGCATCGATCGCCTGTTCCTCACGCGGGAACTGGGCAACGAGATTGTCACGGAACTGCCGCTTGCCGGCCCTTGCTGTGAAAACCTTTTCACCGATGAAAAAGCGGTCATATTCATCAGCCATCGGGGCCCACTGGAGCTTTCCATCGGTCAGAAAATCGAACATGCAGCGGGTGCGGGTTTTGGCACCCACATCACCGATGTAGTGCACACCGACATCCCATTCGTATCCGGCACGGTCATAGGTGTGGGTATAACCACCGGCGGTGTAGTGCTGCTCCAGTACACAGACCTTCCAGCCGAGTTCGCTCAGCAGCGCGGCCGTGGTCAGGCCACCCATACCCGAACCGATGACCACTGCGTCATAATCCGGTGCAAGGCGTTTCGGGCGGTAACGATAACCGATGCGAATGGTACTGGGTTTCAATCGGGGCACCGGCCCATGTTACCAGTATTCAACCAATCGATGAATAAATGAGTACCCTGCTGAAAACCACAAAATCAGCGATACAGGCAATGATGCGCAACGTACGACCACATCCGTCACAGTTTTCGATGTGAATATCAAATACCCGTTTTTGCCGCAGACCCCGCTAATCTGGCAGCCGGTCATTGATCCAGTTCAGAAGACGCAGATGCAGATTGGGATTTTCGTCAAAAAGATCGGTCGCGTGACCCTCGCCCGGCAAAACCCATATCTCCGCAGTCTCACTGCCGTCCCGAATCGCTTCAAACAACGCAGGAAAAAATGGCATTTCGACCTCCGCGCGCACAAACAACCAGGGCACACCGCTGCCGTCGATTTCACTAATCGAGTCCTGACTGAAATTTCCAGGTGCCAATGCCACGTAGATGTCCGCGTAACCGAGTTCGGCCCCAGCCTCCACCATTTCCTCACCGGTATAACTCGAACCCATCATGATCAATGGCAAATCTGAAAATTCCGGCTGGTCTCTCAACCATTGCAATACTGTGATTACGTCCTGGTCACCGGCCTTGATCAATTCAAAATTGGCCACGACAGCCGGATCATCCCGATCCATGTAACGGCTGATTTCGGGGTCGAACGCACCCAGGTTCGTGCTCTCTCCGTGCCCGCGCAAGTCGACACGCAAAGAAGCAACCCCGTTCTCTGCCATCGCCTGCGCCATCTGCAGATAAGCAGAGCGGTCTCCTGCAGCCTTGTGCAGTAGAACGGCAAATGTCCGGGTCGTTTTGCCTTCGGGCAACCTCAGGTCGGCAATAAGTTTCCAACCAGTACCCGGAATCGTTATTTGCTGGTCGAGGGCAGATTGAGCACTGGGTAAAAGCGCGAAACTGAACATCAGTGTGGCCATTACGATTCGGAGACTACTTGAGCGAGCCTCGGTGTTGTTTGAAATCATGGGTGAATTTTAAAGCAAAGATGCCGTTTTGGAATGGGGGTCATGTGACTGATTGAATTTTTCTTTAATGAATGCGGTTGATTCGAATGGAATTTAACTTGCATTTATTATTCGTATCGTAGGGCCTCAATCGGACTGAGCAATGATGCCTTGCGCGCCGGGTAGAAGCCGAAAAAGATTCCCACGAAGGCAGCCGAACCAATCGCGATGAATATAATGGGTATATTCAGCAACACCGGAACCTCGCTGAATCGCTGCACCAGTTCCCCGGCCCCGACACCGATGACCACACCGAAAAAGCTGCCGATCAGGCACAGCGTGACGGCCTCTACCAGGAACTGCATCAGGATATCCCGACGGCGTGCGCCCACGGCCAGCCGTAAGCCGATCTCGCGGGTGCGCTCGGTGACCGAAACCAGCATGATGTTCATGATACCGATGCCACCGACCACCAGGGCGATGGCGGCGGTGGCCGCCAGCAGCAGGCCCAGCGTGCTGGAAGTTTCGTTACGGGCGCGGATGAACTCGGAAAAATTTCGCACCGAGAAATCATCCTGGGCCCCCGGTGCGAGCTTGCGCAGTTCACGCATGAACTCGACCAGTTCCTCCTCTGCAATCCTGATATCCCGGTTCAGATCAACCGTCAGGTAAATATTGCCCACCATGTCGGGAACACCCCGGCTACTGCGTCCACTGACCCGCATACGCGCAGTTGAAATGGGTATGAAGATCACGTCATCCAGGCTTCTGCCGAAGGTAGATTCACCTTTTTCCTGCAGGGTACCGATGACAGTAAAGGGCACATTCTTGATGCGGATGCGTTCACCGACCGATGGATTACCATCGAACAGGTGTTCGATGATGTCCTGACCCACCAGCGCTACCTTGGCCCCGGAACGGATTTCCCGGTCGGTAAAATTGCGTCCTTCTTCAATCACCCATTGACGCACCTTGATGTAGTCGGCATGGATACCGATGATACCGGTGGTCCAGTTACTGTTTCCAAAAACCACCGGGGCGGAAGTGCTCAGACTGCCGGAAACACCCTCGAGAAAACCGAAGCGTTCCTTCAGTCGCGTGATATCCCCCTCGGTCAGCGGTGCTGCAGAACCCGCCCCGCCATGACGTCCGCCGGTGGTGGAGGTCCCCGGCCGGATGGTCAGCATATTACTGCCGAGGCGATCAATGGCGCGTTCGATCTCCTGCTTTGAGCCACTGGAAACGGAGACCATGACGATCACCGAGGCGATCCCGATGATGATTCCGAGCATGGTCAGGAAACTGCGCAGCGCATTCAGACGCAGGGCGACCAGGGCAATGCTGATGGTCTTGAACATCTCCATGGTCTAGCGCCTGGCCATACTGACATCATCAACCAGACGTCCATCGCGAAACAGCAGGTTTCTCCTGCTCACTTCCGCCACCTCGGGATCATGGGTGACCACGATCAGGGTAATCCCCTTGTCATTGAGTTGCTGGAACAAATCCAGTATCTCGACCGATGTTTTCGTATCCAGCGCGCCCGTGGGTTCATCGGCCAGTACCACCGATGGCTGGTTGACCAGCGCACGGGCAATTGCTACACGCTGCTGCTGACCACCGGACAACTGGGTCGGATCATGATGCATACGGTCGGACAAACCCACTTGCTGCAGGCATTTCCTGGCCCGTTCACCTGCATTGATTGAGCCCAGATGACGCGCATAAAACAGTGGCAATTTGACATTTTCCAGTGCAGAGGTCCGTGACAGCAGATTGAACTGCTGAAAAACGAAACCGACAGTGAGGTTTCTGAAGTCCGCCAGCGTGTCGGACTCCTGCCCGCTAAGGTTCAGACCATTGACAACCAGGTCACCACTGGTCGGAACATCCAGCGCTCCAATCAGATTCATCAATGTGGACTTTCCTGAACCTGACGGACCCATGACGGCTACATACTCACCCTTGTTGATCTTCAGGCTGACATCCCGCAGGGCATGGATGACCTCGCCACCCATGTGGTAGTCCTTGCAGACACCATTGCATTCGACCAGCGGCCTTTGTTGGCTACCCGTCATGGTCTGGTTTTTGGCTCCCTGATCCGCGTAACGGCCTCGTTACCTGCCACCACTTCACGGGAAATCACCTGTGTAAAACGGTCATCGCTGAGCCCCAGTCGTACCTCGACAGGTTTTATCGCCCCATCTTTCGAACGTATCCAGAGTAATCCTGTTCTGGTCTGTTCAGTCTGTTGTTGTATCTGCTGGTACTGGCTGAACTGTTGCGCGTCCAGGTGTTTTTCGAATACTGCAGAAACACGCTGGCGCATCTGCTGACGAAGCGTGTCACGATCACCTTCTTCCAGACCCTGAAATTGCGCGCGCATCCCGGAAAACATCTCACGGACATCTCTCTCAATCCGGTCTGCCTGGTCCTCATCAAGCCCCAACTGTGTCTTCAATCGAGAAATATCGCCCATTCTTCGTCCGGCACCTGGGCCTGCGGATCGTCCTTGTCTGTTTTCACCCGCATCGGGTGTCTGTTTTGCCAATTCAGAATCTGCAGCCGGCTTGAAACGAACTGCTGCATTGGCAACACGTAAAACATCTTCACTTTTACCCGTTACGATCTCCACAATGGCCGTCATACCAGGCAACAATTGCCGTTGTGGGTTCGCCGCGGTGATGATGACGGTATAGGTCACCACGTTGTTCTGCTCATTCGGTGCAAGCCGTACCTGTTGCACGAAGCCGGTGAATTCCGAATCCGGATAGGCATCAACGGTGAAACTGCCACGGTTACCCTTCCTGATATTGCCGATATCAGCCTCATCCACGTTGGCCTCGATCTGGATCTCGGTCAGGTCCTGGGCGATCTTGAACAAAACCGGTGATGACAGGCTGGCGGCCACGGTCTGGCCCTTGTCCACTGAACGCTCAATGACAACCCCGTCGATGGGTGAACGTATACGGGTCCGCTCCAGGTCAATTTCGGCAGACTCGAGCTGAGCCTGGCGCTGCTCCCGGTTGGCACGGGCGTTCTCAAGCTGCGCTTCGGCCACGGTCAGGTCGGCACGGGCCGACTCGAAACCTGCCAATGCGGTATCGAATTCCGATTCTGACAGGGTACCGGCTTTCGCCAGTGGTTCAGCACGTTCAAACTCCAGTTTTGCCTTGCGCAGATTGGCCTTTGCCCGGTCGATATGCGCCTGTTGCACAATAATGTTCGCATTGGCCACCGACAGATCGGCCCGGTTCTGCAATACCCGTGAATCAAAGGTCTTGGAATCGATCAGGGCAATCACCTGGTCTTTTCTAACCGGTGTGTTGAAATCAGCATAAATCTCGGCAACCTGGCCGGACAATTGCGAACCAACCTCAACGGTGATCAATGGTCTGACCGCGCCGGACGTCGCCACCGTTCTGAGGATGTCACCGGTTTCAAGAGCCTCCGTCTCGATGAGCACCTGTCCCTCAACGGCTTCTTCAATTGCGATCTGCCAATAACCGGCGACGGCAATTGTTGCTACCAGAAGAACGATCAGCCAGGTTTTTCTTGTGCTTGCGTGTTCCATATTTCCCTTTGAATGACAGGCGGGTGCGGGTATCAATGTTTGTTTGCAGAAACCTGCAGGACCACTGGGTCAGGGCAGGATAAGAGCTCTATTGATCAAAGTCCATGTCTGGTGACTCCAGTCTTCATCTGCGTATTTCAATCAAAATCATTTCGAATGGATATTGGTGCGGACCCATCAGACGATTTCCCAACATATAGTGTCCTGCCCTGTTTTTGACGAACTCAAATAATGGCAGCATAATCGTCCTGACACCGCTGCCGGTTGATGGTTGGTCCTTTACCGATTGGCAGGGCTCACCCGACTGCGAGGGCGAAACCGTTGTTGGCTGTAATATGGACTGCACAGCGTTTTTCAGGTCAACGTTTATTTCGTTTAAGCAAGGGTTTGAAAAATAGAAGCCCTGCGTTCTAGTCCTTGCATATCCCGGCAACCACCCGGTACAGATTATCGCCAACCTCACCGTCACGCTTGATGATGTGGTCCGGGCCGACCTCTTTCGGTAAGTCCACGGCCTCATTGGTGGCCAACAGCACGGTCACGGGTTGCGGATGCACGCAAAGACGGGCAACCGCGATCAGACCGACACCATTTAGTACGGGTATCTCAAAACCGCAAATGACGATATCGTAGGAATAATTAAGTAACTTGCCGGCTGCCTCATAACCGTCGGTACATATATTGAACCTGATCGGCAACCCTTCCCAGACACCCTGGTAAAGTGCGACATTCAGGCGTGACTCATCTACGATCAAACCATGTTTTTCCGTGCTGTGTACGGTCTCACGAATCTCGGCCAGTTGGTTGATGACCGTTGCACTGGAGTTTGTCTCATCATCCACACGGCTTACCTGTCGCATCAAATCCACGTAAGCCAGGTACTGATCTATCTTTTCCTCGAAATCGTCGTCTTCGGACTCGAATTGGTTGAGTGCCTCTTCGAAATCGTGACATACCTGTCCAACCGCTGGCAAACCGTACATGCCCGACGAACCCTTCAGGCTGTGCACTTGCCTGTAGAGGGTTTCAAAAATATCCGGATCGTGGCTGAGCCCCAGAACCGATGATTCCATTGCATCCAGCTTGGATGGCATTTCGGCATGGAAGGTCGCTGTCAAGCGGGCCATCATCGCAGCGGCCTTGACTTTGGCTATCTTGCCTGGCGTCTTCATCAAATCCCCATAGAGCCGTATATTTGCTTATTTGATTTCATCGGCCCCATCCAGAAGTATAATAAGAATAAGAGTACGCAACGATGAAGTCCACCAAGACCTGCTTAGGGACTCTGAAATGCAACTGCGAGAGCGAGTGGAGAAGCCTGGTTCAATGAGAACTGAAGCAACCTACGAAAACCGCAAACCAATTGAAAAATTACTGCTCAAATCGCGCAGCGCGAGACGGGAAAACAGATTGCTGCAAGCACAAAAGACCGCACGAATGGCCGTGGACGCAGCAGAAAAGATCGAAGACCCTGAAATTTGGAAAAGATCGATTAATCAGCTTGCCCAGATCGAACGGGACCTGGATCGTGATGATACTGCGGTGGACCTGTACAACAGGATTATCCAACTCAGCCATAAACTCGGTCAGAAGGCCATCAAGGCACATGCATTCCGTCATATTGCTGATATCCATCTGGACAACAGATTATTCAAAGTCGCCGAAATATTTTACCGGCATGCGCTGAACATTTACAGGAAAGAACCGGGGATATCACGTCTCGACCTGGCCAACACCCTGAGGGGGCTCGCATTGCTCAAGACCCGGCTAAACCAAACGGAAGCCGTCGCAATTTGGAAAAAGGCCCGGCGAATGTACGCTTCCGCCGGTATCAACACTGGTGTTGATGAATGCGATAACTGGCTTGATAAGATCAGGAACAGGAGCAAACATAAACCGGTAACGGATTGCAGCAAGCGTGATACTTAATTCGACGCCCCGTCGCGAGGTTCAATTCAGCAACATATTCAGTGGGTAGGTTTGGTACTCCCCTAAAGCTGTCGTTGGTAGTTTTTTGGCTTACACGAGGTGCAATCGACCCCACCCGGAAAGTCATTGCCCCGGGTTTTCAGACAAAACAGTCTTTGCTCACGTTCCACCTCTGCCCTGTATTTTAATCCTCGAAGCTGTCCTTGAAAATCACCTTTCCTTTACCTCCAAAGAACGATTTTGCACCCAGTCCGGTCAGTGGGGCAATATCATCGATGCCATCGTGCAGAAACTCCGTCAGGCAGACCGTATTCGCACCATCCAGGATGGTCCCGTTGGTGTTCTCGCTGTAATCAACCAGGGCTGCATAGCCATTTGACTCGTCTCCGACAATGGCAATGCCTTCCCCGTTGACCGCGCCCTGGTCAAATTCATGGTGGGACGAAGCCGGCAGCAGTGAGTCACAAACCGATTCGGTGGCCATGTTGATGCTGGACCTCAGGGTGGCAAATGCACCGGGTGTGCCGGGATCGTCAACGCGAATATGGGCAAGCCTCGAATTTGCGAAAACAATAAAATCCGAATGTGGGTCTAACTTGCTATTGGCATCGGAGAGAAAGGGGTCCCAGGAGATGCTGTGTGCTTCCTCGATGGCCGGCGCAATCAGTTCCGTCATGCTCATACTCCCGGAACATCCTGCGCTGGACGTGGAATCCAGGTCAAAACTCGCAAAACCCGCGCCGCCGAATTGAACGCTTTCGGAGGTCGTGAACAGAACAAACATGTTGAGGTTTTCATCGGCGATGAAGGTCACAGGTTGCAGGTCGTCACCGGAACTGGATTCCGGCGGAGCAAGACAAATGTTTATCGTCGTCAGTGGTGTGTGGTCATACACACCGAAGCAACCACGAGTCCCGTCGTTGCAGGTCGGACCGGCCGACAGTGCGGGGGAAGCCAGGAAGTCGTTTTCATTGGGATGAAGCAGCAAATGAAATGCGAATGCGCCACTTTCCGGCCCATCAATGACAACATCTGTTTCTGTCGGGTCAAATATCCAGAACTGGCTGGCCTGCCAGTTACCAACCAGCAACTGGCCATCCGGACGATAAAAAAGACCGTCGGAACCGGCCAGACGATCATTTGGAGGGTCAGGATGCAGCATTGCACCTGCACCGGTCCATATGACTCTGCCATTGGTGAAAGCCAGGGAAGGTGTTGAACGCACGTAGGTCCAGTCAACCTAGTTTACGATGGTTGAAGTCCCGTCAAATCTTTGCGTCTAGACAATCGTGCCATCTGCATCTGCAAATGCGTTTGAAACCGGCCAAAACAGCGCGAAACAACAAATCGTTATTGCCAATCGATTAAATAATGACCGAGTCGGAGTGATTGAATTGAGCAAAGCCGCCTCCCCTCAAGTTCCGTGCTTAACTGCCCATTTGAGTCTCATTTAAATGTCTTCACGATTCTTGACAGGGCATGCCGGAATAAATTGTCAGAAACAAAGGACAATATGACTGTAGACATCAGTTGTCAAATTTCGGTCATGTGAATGTCGCAATACAAGAATTTTGAGCATATTGAAATGCAGTCTAGCAAAAGGCTGCCAACTTACCGATTGCCAATATCAGCAAAATTCTGTCAACGATATCTGCAATGAGAACGATCGCAATAATTAACCAAAATTATGGGTTGCGACCGGTAATGCGCCACCCCGCGCTGTATCCAGCGCGGGGTGGAGTGACTGCCAGTTAACCGCTTTTCCCGTGGGCACACGGATTGTTGGAATCAGAAGTTGGCGGCAACTTCCTGCGAGCAGGCAGTTGAACTGCCCTGTTCGCAGATCTTGTACAAATACGAACCACCACCCTTGGCGTTGATCGGATCAGTGTACGCACCCGTATCTGCAACTGTGGCAACCACGTTACCGTCCCGCACTATATCCACATTGGCTGTGGTGGTGCCGGACCACTCCAGATCGACCTTTTGACGACCTTTCACCTTATAGGGATCGACCAGGTACAGATCGATGGCCGGTGCAACGCCGGTGGTCGCCTGAACTGCATTTGAACAACTGCCATCATCACCGGCGCCATTGAATGCCTTGGCCCAGAACCAGTAGGTGCTTGAAGGTGATACCGTGTTGTCGGTGTACGCCACCGTGCCCGTACCAGCGTTTACACCGATGGTATCAATGGAACTGCCAGCATCACAGTCGATACCGGGGTCGCTGCCGGCGCGCCAGATCTCAAAGCCGAACTCATCTTCCGCATGGTCCGTGAACAGCAGGTCAACACTGCTCGAACTGGTGCCTGCAACCGACATCCCGGATGGGGCAAGCGGTGGGTCGCCGGCTTCCGTATGGGAGGCGATCAACAGATAATCCACGTTGACTGTGTCCACCGCCTCTCCATTGCTCTGCGTGGCATCTTCAACCTCGATACGCACCAGACCGGATACACCACCGGGCAGGGCAAAAGTCACATCTGCTGCCGGTGCAGTATTGTTGACCGTGAACATCAGCGTACGTGTGGCACCTGCGTCCAGCGAGTAATAGAAATTGGCGCCTTCACTACCCGATACCCAGGCGTTGGCCGTTACGACTACACCACCGGCACCTCCAAACACATCAAAGCTCCAGCCATGTCGGTAGGATTGCTTGCGGCTGCGCTTGGGTCCGCCGGAATGTGTCTCGGTGATCGACTGGTATGACCCGCCGCTCGCATTGGTTGCCGCGTAGGTACCACTGACCTGGCCCTTGATGGACACATCAGCATATGCCAGGTCTTCAACGAACACTGGCAATGGGTCGGTGTCATCGAAATCCGGATCAGAGTACAGGGAGTAGCCCGCACTGTTTCTGGCCCGTACCCGGTAGTGATAACGGGTTTCAGGCAGCAGACCATTGTCCGTATGAGTTGTCGTGTTGGAATCCAGCGTGGCGATCAGGGCCCAGCTGCTCCCATCGGGTGAACGATCGACCTCAAAGGAAGTCTCGTTCGTCGAGGTATCCGTCCAGACCAGGTCGATGCTGTCGGGACCGCCCGCCGTGGCACTCAACCCGGTAGGACGGGACGGAACCGTGGTTGGGGGTGCATTCCGGAACCCGGCCATGTAGACCGCTGAATTATTGATGGTCTTTGCGTTCCACGAACCATTATTTGGCTCAACTGCAGGATCAATACCCTGGGGCACACCGTTGTAATTTATGTTTGGATTGGACATACGCCCTACCCTCGATGCGCTGCTGCAGCCATAGCCCATGACGGTGCGGAACCACGGTGAAGAATTATTATCGGCCACACTGGCATCATTGCAACGACGGTAACCATAATTATAGTTACTGCTGCTGCCGGCGCCCGCCGTTACACGGTCGTGGTGCGCACCCTGGTTGTGGCCAATCTCGTGGTTCATGGTGCGGTTACCCAACAGGCAACTGTAGTGCGTGACACTGAAAGCACTCGACGCACTGGAGCCCAGATACCCGATACCACAGCCACTGCCATTGAAAACCATCGCCACGATATCTGCCCCCAGGTCGTCGCGGACGGTATGTACGTCATCCATATTGCCATCGGTGGTGCTCGCAAGCGCACTGAGTGTGGGACTGGCATCACCATCGGGGTAGGATGTGAACATGGTCCCCACCAGGTTCATCGTGATATTGATCCCACTGGCAGCATAAACGGTATTGATATCGGCCACCGCACTAACGATGTCCAATTCCAGTTGAGCGCAACTGCCCGAGGCAGAACAGGCACCCGAAGTGTAAACGACCAGCAGGTCCTGAACGGTATTTTCCGCAAGTACCTCGGCAGGCCCGTCAATGGACATGGTTCCGCCGCCATCCGGCAAATCGGCCGCGTCATCGGGGGGTAGTGCCTCCAGTACCTGTTCAAACAACCGACTCCGTCCATCCTGGCCTATGCCAAGGCGGAAGGACTGGGCACCGCGTTGAATAAAACCGGAATACGTATTGCCACGCATGGTCAGGATGACCGTGTCACCCTCCTGGCCCTCGAGATGGCCGATCCAGACCTGCTGACCTGCCCTTTGACGTTCAACACGATCCCGAACAGCGATGACGGTCTCATCATAGAGATCAATCTGCATTGATGGTGACTGCCAGGCGCGCCGGTTAATGACGACCGGTTGAGCCGCGACCACGTGAGCAGGTAAATTATCAAGCTCCGGAACACCGGCCTGGAAAAACAGGTTTTCCTGCGCACTCACCGGCATGGCCAGTAATACACAGAGAACCAGTGTTGATTGAAGAACGGATTTGATGCGCTGCCTTGTGCAACGCAAATGATACATGATGTTCATACGAACCCCTTTACCGTAATAGTTTATCATCCATGATCTGAACCAGCCACATGCCACCGGTGGATTGACCGACGGGCCTGCCCCTTGGGAGATCCAGCTACCCGTATATTATGCATCCTCAGGGGGGTGGTACGTCAATGGTCAATATTCGTTAGTTATCGATCAGCCTGGAAGAATACTGTTCGGCCAGGTACTCAGTGTACGGTATATCGCCAATATACCGACCCAGGTGGGTGGTGTCTCTAAACGCCCTGGGTGGAACTTCATCGATCAACTGGTGATTACGTACCGGTACACCGGTCTCCCGTTCGATGCGCTCGATCACCGTCTGAAGCCGGGCGGCAACCTCTGGTGTGTAATCAATCCATTCCGGGTTCCTGGGTAACAGGATAACCTCCACCTGGTCCGCAATGGGTTTGAAATTTTCAACCACGGCGATGAATCTTTGAATCAGAACTTCCTCGAAATCCAGCTCCACGGCGTCCGCTGTGCGGATACGGAACAACAGGTCATTCTCCATTCTCTCTTCGTTTTGTAACAACGAATAATACTCCGGGAACATCGCCACGGTTTCGGCTGGGCGTTCCCAGGGAACCGTACCTGCACCCTGCCACTCGTAGCTCCACTGGCTGGGAACGTAATCAGGATATTCTTCCTCGAATGCGGTATTGAGGATGCCGGCGATCTCGTCAAAACGCGTCTGCTGTTCCTCGTTCATACCGGGCCGGTCACTTTCCTGGTTCGGCTCATCAAACATACCCCCCAAATGGGTGGTGATCATCTGGGCCGAGACGTTATCCCGTAGGTACTTGATGTTGTACAACAAGGCTCCGCGTTCTGGATCCTCAAAGGCGATTTCCAGCAGTTCCTCGTCACTGGTCAGCATGGTGATAAATGAATCGGTCACCTGCTCGGCTCGCCTCCAACGGGTCTTGGTGGTCTGAAAAGGGTTAAATTCAATCAGCACCAGACGCATTCGGCGGCTTTCCTGTTCGAAAGACTCACGGACACGTCGTGACAGGTAATCCTGGAAATAGGGGTTCAGACCGCCAAAGCCAAAATTGAATGATTTGATATCGGCACCCATGGCGTTCACCGTGCGGTCAAAATGCCGGGCGGAATAGCCCGCGCGCACTATCGAAGATCCAAATACCATTACCAGGTCTTTTTCCTCCGCGATGATTTCAGGCAAGGCCTCTCGCGCCTCAATTACCCGTCCCAGGAAATTTGACCCGCTGGCATTATTCAAATAGGTCACCAGGCGAACCAGGCCCATCGCGGTAGCCATGCCGATTATGATGGTCAGAAAAAGTCTCAGATAGAGTTTGCGTTCTGTTGTCATTGTGTGTCCCTACCCGTTCAAAACTGGAAGTAAATGAATTCCTGGCTCGGCTTACCGACCAGGAGGCACAAGCCCATCGCGAGTGCGAGTAACGGCCAGAACAGCCATTTCTTGCTTTCAAACCAGTCCGCCTTGTTGAGCACAAATCTGTCCAGCAGGTGCATCAGGGCCACTGCCAGTACCACCAGTCCAAACATCAGACCTGCCGAAGACGCGGGTGCCGGCAGACCACTGATGGTGTGCATATCACCGAGCATACTGAACGCGGAACCGATATCCTGCGCACGAAAAAACACCCAGCCAATCATTACCAGGTAAAAAGTGATCAACCACTTGAGCAAAGTGATTCCGCGTGAAGGTGACCCGTTAAATGAAGCAAAGGCCTTGATACCGGAAAAGTAGTGAGTGGCGGTAATGATCACACCATGAAAAAAGCCCCAGGCAATAAATGTCCAGGCAGCCCCATGCCACAGACCACCCAGTAACATGGTGATGAAAATATTACGCATCCGGTGACCGGTACGGTTGCCTCCCAATGAAAAATACAGGTAATCCCGCAACCAGGTAGAAAGTGAAATGTGCCAACGACGCCAGAAATCCACCGGTGAGACCGCGAAATACGGTAAACGGAAGTTCAACGGAATCTTGAAACCGATCAATATGGCCAGTCCAATGGCCATATCACTGTATCCTGAGAAATCACCATAAATCTGTCCGGCAAAGGCCAGTACACCGGTCCAGGTTTCCACCAGGCTGACCGGACCCGTGCCATCAAACGCCGTTGCTACCGGCACCGCCAGCAGGTCAGCAGTGGTCTTTTTCATCAGTCCCACCGTAATCAACAGGAACCCATGCTTGATGCCTTCCCAGGTGGGTGTGGGTATGGCGTGCATCTGCGGCAGAATCTGCCGTGTCCGCAGGATGGGGCCGGCGACCAGTTGAGGGAAAAATGACAGGGCAGCAGTGAACTGCACCAGTCCTTTGCGGGGTTCCATCTCACCCCGGTACACGTCAATGGTGTAACTCAGACTCTGGAATGTGTAGAAAGAAATACCCACCGGCAGAACCCATTGGAGGGTGGCAATGGGAGCGTCATATCCAAACAGACGCAGAAAATCCTGTACGGACAGCAGCACGAAATCCGCGTACTTGAACATACCCAGGATGCCCAGGTTGATTGCCAGGGACAAACTGACCCAGGCCTTCTTCGATTTCTGATTGTCAGCCGCCCCAATGGCCTGTGCGATAAAATAATCTGCCACCCCGCTGAACATCAGCAGCGGAATAAATTTCCAGTTCCAGGCACCGTAAAACACCAGGCTGGCAACCAGGATGAAATAGGTACGGGGAATCTTGCGTAAAAAGACAAAGCCGTAGAAAAAAATGAAAATGACAAAGAAAAAGAAAAACAGCGGGGTATTGAAAAGCATTCTTATTGTTTCTCCACAGGATAATGGGATTGCTTATAAATTATTTTGCTGTATTGCAACCCGTCAGCCTAGTTTGACGCACTCAGAGAAGAAATTGTTACGATTGGATGTGAATCAATTACGCTTTTGTGGTTTTAGCTGCCAAAACCGTGGAAAGATCAAAACAGGGACGGCAATTCAGGTTTATTATCGACGATGTTCTCAATCTGCTCCATCACACCGGCAGTTAACTTACTGCGTTGCTCCAACGCATCAAGGTTTTCCTGCAACTGGCTGATCCTGGATGCACCGAGGATCACGCTGGAAACACGCGGATTTTGCAGGCACCACAACAGGGCAAGTTGCACCAGGGTCAGACCAGCTTCGCCGGCAAGTGACTCCAGATTATTCGCAGTGTCAATCATCGTTCGGCCCCTGTTCCCCGCAAAACGCTCCTTCAGCCATCCCAGATGTGGCAGATCCAGACGGCTGCCTTTTGGAATACCGTCACGGTACTTGCCGGTCAACAGGCCGCTGGCAAGAGGTGACCATATGGTCGTGCCAAGACCGTGGTTTTCGAACAGTGGCAGATAGTCGCGTTCCAGCCTGGTGCGCTCGAACAGGTTGTACTGTGGTTGTTCCATGGTCGGTGGGGTCAGATGGTGCAGCGCCGCCACGCCATAGGCCTCGGTCAATTGCCGGGAGTCCCACTCCGATGTGCCCCAGTACAGGATTTTGCCCTGGCTGATCAGGTCGTGCATGGCCCGCACGGTTTCTTCGATCGGTGTTTCCACGTCGGGACGGTGACAGAAATAGAGATCGAGGTAGTCCACCTTCAGTCTTCGCAGGGCAGCGTGACATGCTTCGGTCACATGCTTACGGCTAAGACCCCGCTGGGTGGGTAGCTCGCCCCCCCAGAACACTTTACTGGAAACACAATAGCTGTCGCGCGGCCAGTCAAGTTCCCGCAGGGCATCACCCATGATTTCCTCAGAGCGCCCCTGGGCGTAGGCCTCGGCATTATCGAAGAAATTCACCCCCCGGTCGTAAGCAAGTGCCATCATTTCACGGCTTCCGGCAACATCGAGCTGGTTGGCAAACGTGACCCAGGAGCCCAGTGAAAACTCGCTGAGCTTCAATCCGGATTTACCCAGTCGTCTGTATTCCATGTAGTACCGTCCCTGTCATTTTGCAAAAGATACATTAAAAACCATTGCAGCGGTTGAGCATAACCGATAATGCTTCTGTTACCACCCGGATTTGTTACTGCCGGCATTTATGAAGTACGTATTTATGATTGATGTACTGTGTTTGGGCGGCAAACACCGGGCGTAGCGTGCCATAATGCATGCCCTTTTTTCTAATCTGAAGTAGGTGATTGTTGGCTTTACTGCGTCCAAAATTTTTGCTGACCAGCATGCTGTTGCTACCACTGTGTGTGCTTGCGGATGCAATTGAATACAAGGTGACTGGTATTGATGAACCGATGTTGTCCAATGTCAGGAATCACGTGGCATCATTCCGGGTGGGCAGAAGCGCGCGGCTTACTGCCCGTTTGCAACGCAGGCTGGTGGAAGACGCACAGGAATCTGTGGCCAATGCCATGCGACCCTACGGTTATTTCCACACTCTGGCAACAACCGAAATAATACCGGACGAAAGTGGCAAATGGATACTCAGTATCGCTGTGGAAGCCGGACCGCCGGTGCTTGTCGATGAGCTGCAACTCGAACTGACAGGGCCGGGAAGCTCGCTGGAATCCTTGCAGTCGTGGTATTCGGCGTTCCCGCTGAGACAGGGTATGCGACTGGACCAGCATGCATGGGATCAAGCCAAGCTGCGAGTGACAGAACTGTTGGAAGAAGAAGGGTATTTGCTGGCCCAATTCAGCCGTCATGTCATCCGGGTTGACCCCGTTGCCAACACGGCAAATCTCGAACTGGTGGTGGACACCGGGCCACAGGTTGTCATGGGGTCAGTGAGTTTCAACCAGGAGTTCCTGGATACGGGGGTGCTGGAGAGCATCCGGCATTTCAGCCGGGGCGACCCCTATAACGTATTGTTGCTGGAAAAATTTCAGCTTGATCTGTGGCAATCGGGTTATTTTGAAGAAATTGAGCTGGTGGAACGCCGTCAACTGGACGCGACCCCACCGAGGGTTAATCTCGAGGTCAATTTCAAAGCGAGAAAGAAGAACACCTACCAGGGCACCCTGGGATACGGTACCGACACACTGGCCCGGGTGCAGTTGCTGTGGGGCCGCCATTTGCTCAGCCCACGTGGTGACAATCTTGATGTCGGTTTCGGCTGGCAGCAACAGGGCAGTGAATTCAGCCTGCAATCCAATTACCGCCTGCCACGTATGACCGAATCCCAGCAATTCTGGATCGCGACACTGGGATTGAGTTCCGAGCAGCAGGAGGTCGAGATTTCAGCTTCCGGTGACCTGGAAAATCGCTTCAATATCGCAGATGGAACCGTCAACAATTATTCACTGAGACTGGGAAAAATCAGGGTACGCAATATGCGGGCTGGTTTTGAACAGATGCTGGAAACGGTTTTCGTCCAGTACCTGCACGAAGCAAACGATTTCACACCCACCGGTATCATCACACAAAGTGCATCGGCACCCATCGAAAGAATACTGGAACGAAATGTCAATTCCCTTACCGTGGGTATGGATTGGAACTGGCCGGGAATTCATGGCTCAGGATTCAGTACCACGGGGCACCATCAGCGGGCCTGGGCGTTTACCTCCAACACGGCCTGGGGCTCGGAAGCAGACTTCAGCCAGGTCTATCTATCCAGTCGCTGGAACCTGACTTCCGGTGATCACTGGAAGTTCCTGCTACGCGCGGAAGCGGGCTATAGTGACGCCCGTATTGATGAGATTTCCGTACCTGTCGAAGACATCATACTCACCGTTGAGACCACCGAATTGCCCAACCTGTATCGCTTCAAAGCGGGTGGCAGCCGCAGTGTCAGAGGCTATGGCTTCGAAACTCTTGATACCAATGGCGTCGGTTCAAACAGCATACTGAGCGCAAGTGCAGAAGTTGAATATAATTTTCGTGAAGACTGGAGTGTTGCGGCTTTTATTGATATCGGCAATGCGTTCAATGACTGGGGCAAGACGGACCTCAAGCGTGGTACGGGTCTCGGTATACGCTGGTATTCGGTGATCGGCTCACTGCGTCTTGACGTGGCCCAGGCATGGGATCTCGAGGGCGATCCCTGGCGTATCCACCTGACCATCGGAACACCGTTGCTGTGACCCGCTTCAGGAAATACACCCTGATGGGCCTGCCAGCCGTCCTGTCCCTGTTGCTGGCAGGTGGTTTCTACTGGCTGTTACACACCACATCCGGTGCACTTTGGATATGGGTAAAGGCGCAACAATCGACGGCTGGTGCCCTAAATTCCTCCCGTATAGACGGCAACCTCTCATCCGGTCTTGTCATAGAGGGGCTCGGCTACCAGGCCGGTGGAGTGGGGCTGCAGATCGGGCGTGTCGAACTGATGGCAGGTCCGGGCTGGTGGCCGCTGTCCATTCAGCTTCGATCACTGCGGGTACAGGATATGACGCTGGACCTGCCAGCATCGACGGTACCGACATCCGCAAATCAAAGTCCTTCCGACCTGGGGGCAACACTGGCAGCGATGATCCCGCCAATGCTGGTTGAATTGCACGATGGTCAGTTGGACGGACTTACTCTGCACCGTGGTGGTACCAAATCGTCCGTTCAGATTGATACCCTGCGCATACAGTTGTCGATGGACGAGAAGTTGGTGATCAAACAGCTGGACATAACCACACCCACCATGGAATCCAACGGGAACGGGCAAATGAATCTCAAAGCCCCCTTCGGACTCATGGCTGAACTTCAGGGACAGCTGTTCGCGTCAACGGATCCGGATGCCGTTGCACCGATTGTGCCATTCGGGGTGAGGCTTTCTGGAAATCTCAACCAGGCCCGCTTCAGCCTGAACAGTGAACCCTGGGGGCTACAACTGGGTGGCGATCTATTTGACCTGTTAACTGATCCGGGCTGGGATATTTCGGCAAATCTTGCACACTATAAATGGAATGGCAGTCCTGATTTGACCCCCATCGCAGTGAGCGACCTGGTTCTGACCAGCCAGGGACAGTTGGACCAATGGTGGTTTGAACTGGATTCAGGTCTTGAGATGGACGCATTGCCGACCTCGAAACTGTCCATTTCTGGTGAGGGGTCCGCAACTTCCATCGAATTCGAGCAGATAAGGTTTTCGGGCCCTGCCATGGAATTGCGAAGCCAGGGTCATGGGGACTGGTCTGGGCAGCCTGAAGCCAGTTTGACTACACGCATAACACGCCTTGATCTTTCACAGTGGCTGCATGACTGGCCGGCAGACAAGTACCTGTTGGGGGATTTGTCCCTCGAGTGGTCTCCCGACAGGCTACTGATCCCACAGAGCCGATTGGCTATCGACGGAACCAACGCTGTGGTCAATATCACGGCTGATATCGATACAGAAGCCAATACCGTGGATGCCCGGATAGACTGGCAGGACCTGGCATGGCCCCCGGTAAATCCTGAGTATTCCAGTTCAGCCGGCGAATGGGTTGTCAGCGGTGATCTGGACAATTGGAACACCCACGGACAGATGAAAATCCGTCTGGGCGACTATCCAACGGGAAGATTGGAACTGGACGGAAGTGGTGATCGGACATCAGCGCGGGTCGAACTGCTGCGTGGACAGGTGCTCCGCGGCAATATCACCGGTGAGGCCGGGGTCAACTGGTCTGAAAACCTCACATGGGATGCCAACTTCAGGGCCAGTGGTCTTGATCCGGAACCGGTATTGCCCGGTTGGCCAGGTGCAATTGATGCAGTGTTTTCGATTCAATCACAGACGCTACCAAGGCACACCCGGTTGAATCTGTCTGTCGCCAACGGCCAACTACGCGGTATCCCGCTCAATGCCAGTGGAAGTGTGTCCTATGATGAGAACGGGCTCACATTTGACCAGGTCAGCATCGCCACGGATGAGGCGTTGTTGAAACTGGATGGCAATATTTCTACCCGTGCAGGTGCGAGTGTGTCTTTCAACGGCTTGCTGCCATCTGCCCTGATGAATGGTGCCGGTGGTATGGTCGAGTTGGACGGGCATTATTCCGGTCATGCCAACCAGCCCTCTTTGACTCTGCAACTGGCTGGACAGGAGCTTGCCTGGAACGGCTACGCTGTCCGCGATCTGGAATTCAGCAGCAGCCTGGACAGGGACACCGGTCCGGTACCGGGCATCGAACTGCGGGCAAATGGGCTGATACTCCAGGAAACGGTATTTGAAAGCCTGACCATGTCCCTTGAACCAGGGCCTGTGAGGCAAAATCTGAAGGTGCAAGTGAAGCATCCGGACTTTGTTGTTGGCGCCCGGGCAGAAATCGAACCGCAGGATGCACAGGACCCGTACCTCAGCAAATGGCAGGGTGTACTTCAAGAACTCGAGGCCTCAGTCCTCAAGGACCATCATTTCAAACTGGAAAAAGCCAGCCCACTGTCATGGTCCCCTGACGTTACCAGCGCGGGACCGGTTTGCCTGCAGGCCAATAACGGTGCCAGTGTGTGTATCGATACACAATACCGCCACGGTGATCACTGGTCGCTGGTGATGGAAACCAGTGCCATCCCGGTTGACCTGGTTGCCCATGCACTGGACTTGGATGTTGGATTTGACCAGCAGATTGCAGGTCGTTTGGAGTGGTACCAGAAACTGGGTGAGGCAGCCACGGGAGGCGCAGAATTCCATATCTCAGGGGGTAGCATATTTGAAATAACGGACAACACCCTGATCGCTGAAACCGGCGCCGGGCGGCTCGTCTTTTCTCTGCAAAATGGTAACCTCGAATCCGGCACACTGGACATCCCGTTACCGGGAACCGGCGAGATTGACCTTGATTTTGACGTCCTGGATATAGCCGCCGATGGCGCCCGCGAGCTCATTGGACGCGCCAATGTTGAAATGGATGACATCGGTCTGTTGGGACAACTTGCCATGCCTGCCGTGGATGAACTGTCCGGTCGCTTCGTTTCCAATATTAAGCTCAGCGGTACGCTGGCGGATCCCCATTTCTCAGGTGAATTCAGCCTGGATAATGGTCTCATCGGATACGACCTGCTGGGTCTGAGACTGGAGGATATAGACGTCAATGGCCATGTGGATGCACACGACCGGGGTATCATGTCCGGACAGTTCAAGGCAGGTGAAGGCACCGGCAAACTGGATGGACGATTCGTATTTGAGGACCTGAAAAAGATACGACTGGAAGCATCGCTGACCGGTGAAAACCTGCTGCTGGTCAATACCGATCAGTTGAAACTGTCCACTGAAACAGATCTCAAACTGGAACTGAAACCGGAGCGTCTGGATATCAACGGCTACATCAGGGTGCCCAGCGCACAGCTGACGCCCGTCAACCTGCTGGTCGGGCGTATCAATGACAGCGAGGATCTGTTGATTGAAGATCGCACCATCCCCGTCGACGGGATCCAGGCAAAACAGGCAAAAACCCAGATACACGGTAGCCTGGACCTGGCATTCGGAGACGATGTACAGGTGGGTGTACCCGGTGTCGAGACCAGCATCAGTGGCAGTGTGAACTTTCTCTGGGATGGCGAGCCGGTACCCGTGGCCAATGGAGAGTACAGACTACAGGGAACGGTGGATGTTTATGGCCCGGTACTCGTAATCGAAAACGGGCATATCAATTTTCCCAATGTACCAGCAAACAACCCGGTACTGAACATAAGGGCAGAAAGAGGAATCTACGGGAATACCCAGGTTCGTTCAGCAGGCGTGCAGGTCGGTGGAACCCTGAAACGATCCACACTCAAGGCCTATACCAACCCGCTGACCAACGAGGACCGGGCCTGGGCCATATTGATCACGGGATCAGATTTCGACTACGGTCAAAGTGTGGGCGGCTTTGATGTAGGCACCTACATCGCACCCAAACTGTATGTCAGCTACGGCATCAGCCTGTTTGACGACGAAAACGTCCTCAGCGCCCGCTATGACCTGAAAAAGGGCTTCGGAATCAAGGTCACATCGGGTCAACAGGATTCAGGTGTGGATATGTCTTATACCCTGGATCGATAAGCACTTATTGGTAATGGCCACAGCGTAATCCACCGTGTGATTTTTATTTGAATGCGACTTTTTCTGAACTTCGTTAGCCGCTGACTGTGGGGTACTCCATCTGCCTTCAGGCCTGCCCGATGTATGGCCAGCCCCATTTGGACTCCAACTCGTTATCCTCGTTGGCACCCAACAGGTTTCGAGCTGAAACCACATCCCAACCATAATCCAGAAGACCCGGAACGTAAGCTTCCGTGTAGGGTTCAACACCGAATATAGCAGCGGCCACACACTGATTCGCATCCCATCCCATGACCACAAGGTAATCCACATTGTGATCCCGGATCTTCTGCAGTGTGTTCTCAACGTAGGTTTCATCACCCATGAACAGCGGTTGTTTCGGCTTGACAATGTTGATTACGGTTGTGGAAAATTCGTCGGTCAATTCCTTCCATGTCGTCTCCACATTCATCGTGACATCGAAGATGGGCATCTGCAGATCACGTGCCGTCGACAGTACATCTTTGATGTTGTCCATCACGGTCGAATCCTGACCGCCATAACATCGCTCAAATCCGTGTGCCTGTGTCGAGTTTCCACCACCAAACGCATCGATCAGGACCACACCACCCGCCGCCCCGACCGTATCCATGTAGACGGGTACCGTCATGTCCGTCACGACCACATCCGCCGGATTTCTTGATGTGGGCTCATCCCTCAGTACTCCGGCCAGGACAAACGCGGAAGTCCTCTCTTCGCGACCGATGTCCGGCACGGCCCCCATTTCTACGGCAAGTTTTTTGCATACCCCATTGGTTTTTGTGTTGACGCTTCTGAATTCCTTCGTCAGGGACCAATCGTACCAGGCCCCAATCATGGCCATTTCCTTCGCGTTCACGTTGTCGTCGGCTATTTTTGCATTTTCGTATTCCAACAAGGTATCGGATGCCAGGCGCATCTTCCTGGACCTCATAAACCCGTACTTGCCCTTTACAGCCGCCAGGAACTGGGTATGCGTGTAGCGAAGTGTAACCCCCATGATGTAACTCCTTGTTGATTCATCCGCGCCGCGTGGCTTTGATGAAAATCGAGGGAAAGTATAAAACCATTATTGAGGTATTGCTGAATACATGCACGCGACGCTGCGGATTTACCATGACAATGAATAACCTGTAAAAAAGGGTCACAGGTGCGCCGCAGACTTACGATTTCAACTTGAATTGACCCGGATCCAGGAACATCAACCTGATGGTCATTGAACCGGGCTTCTCCTGGCTCAAACCACTGACCAGTACGTTCAGGTTGCCATCCTGTTCTATCAGCCCGGGGATGTGAAATATCATCGTGGTGCTGGCTTCGCTGGTATATATGTTCAGGTGTTCCTTTGCCTTCAGTTTAACTGCCACTCTGTCCAGGTGGGCGACCAGAGCCTTGCGAAACAGACTGAAATTGAGCTTGCCCACGCACTGGCTGTGATCGAGCACGAGGTTGCAATTAATTTCACCCTGGTCCGGTATGTCGATGACCATGAACGGTATGGCCTTGCCTTCTTTGATTGTCTGAAACAGTCCCTTTGCTTCACTGCGTTGAACATCAAAGAAACGGGTACGCATATTATTGTGAATTGCGGTCAGCAATTGTTCGGTCTGCAAATCTACCTGCGTATGAGTCATGATCGCCTCCTCTCATCCTGTAATCCCCTGACCAATCCGACACACATCAACAGCAACACCAGGCCAAAGGGCAAGCCGACCGAAAGGGTCAGGGCCTGTAAAGAAGCCATTCCACCACCGAGCATCAGGGCCGCGGCCACAAATCCG
The DNA here is from genome assembly GCA_014238945.1 of Lysobacterales bacterium. Lineage (GTDB taxonomy): Bacteria > Pseudomonadota > Gammaproteobacteria > Xanthomonadales > SZUA-36 > SZUA-36. The sequence goes on along the minus strand of JABAAB010000014.1, from coordinate 1,828 downwards.
GTCAACAGACACCAAAATACCCGTTGCTGAACAGGTGCATCGGTTTTTCCACCAGCCGTAATGATGTCAATCACCAGTGAACCCGAGTCAGCCGAGGTCACGAAAAAGATGGCAATCAGAAATACACTGATGGCGGAGACCAACCCGGTAAGGGGCAACCCTTCCAGCATTCTGAACAGGGCGAGTTCAGGCGCCGATTCAGCCACCCCTGTGTATCCGTCATTGAACAGTTGATCCAATGCGGTCCCACCGAATGTGGACATCCAGATGATACCGATGACGGTTGGGATAATCAGAACCCAGGTGATGAATTCACGCACCGTCCTGCCCCTGCTGACCCGTGCGATAAAAATGCCCACAAAGGGTGACCATGCAATCCACCAGGCCCAGTAGAAGGTGGTCCAGTCATGCAGAAATGCGCTGTCTTCACGACCCACCCAGTTGCTCAATGCGGGCAAATGAGTAATGTAATCCCCCACGGCATTTACTATGGTCACCAGTATATACGTGGTTGGACCCGCGACCATTACAAACAGCATCAATGCGCCCGCCATCCCCATATTGAGTTCGCTGAGCCGCTTCACCCCTTTATCCAAACCGGCAACGACGGAAACCAGCGCAATACTGATAATGATGAAAATTAAAAATACCTTGGTCAACTTACCCGGATTAATACCAAACAGGTAATTTAACCCGGCTGCAATCTGTTCGGACCCAAAACCGAGTGACGTGGCCAGGCCGAAGATGGTCGCGAGCACGGCAACGATGTCGATCAAGTGACCGAAGGGCCCCCAAACGGCCTTGCCCACAATGGGGAAAAAAGCTGACCTGAGTGTCAACGGCATACCCCGGTTAAAACTGAAAAAAGCCAATGACAGACCCACCACGGCATAAATGGCCCAGGCATGTAGTCCCCAGTGAAAGATGGCGGAAGACAGACCTGCGGTCTTGGCGGCCTCCGTCATGGCGGGGTCAATACCCAGTGGGGGCGTGAGGGTGTGGGTCACCGGTTCATGCACACCGAAAAACATCAGACCGATACCAACGCCAGCGGCAAATAACATCGCCAGCCAGGCCATGTAACCGTACTCGGGCACCGCGTCTTCACCACCGAGACGCACCCTTCCGAGACCCGAAAAGGCGACCGCAAAACAGAACAGTACAAAAAAATTGGCGGATATCATGAAAAACCAGTCAAATCTTGTCGTTGTCCAAACCCTCAGATCGCTGAAAACCGTGGCTGCCTGTTGTTGAAACAGCAGGGTGCCCACGACCAGCACGATCACCAGTACCGCCGAGACCATGAACACCGGATTGTGGATATCAAGACCAAGAACCCGGATATTGTTTTCGCCGAGCGTATGACCTATGTCTGTCTGCTGATTTGAAGTATTCAGTTGATTATTCGAATTCAATTTTTTGTCCCGGTGTCATGATCAGTCAGTGGGTAACGGTCCAACACTGGACCGAGGGCATCTTTCAGGGGATCCAGCCAGGGTTCAAAGCTCCGCCATTGATCCAGCCCACTCGTGTAGATGGGTTGACGAACCTGCTCTGAACTCGGTGTGCGAACAGAACGTTTGGTCGTATGGAAATTAACGCAGGTATCCTCCATTGGCAACCCGCAGAAGTCGAGAATTCTGCCAACCTGCCGGTGCAGATCAGAGACCACATCTTCATACTGCACCTGTACGTCGTCAAAGGATTCCGGACTTAAAGGAATCGGAATTAAGAGAGACTTTCAACTCATCAGGTTCATGTTCATGCAGCCTTCTGCTTGTAGTATAGCCGACGTCTCTCAGCCAGCGTCTTCTGCTTGATCCGTCTG
>JABAAB010000001.1 GCA_014238945.1 Lysobacterales bacterium | reverse complement strand
CTTCTCTCTTCGGAAAGATGCCGAACCATCACCGCCTTTTCCCGCGGTGACATGTATGGACGCTTCATCAACAAATTTCATTACAGTTCACCCTTGTTCCAGACACATCATACACGTCCTGCTTCAGATCCCGCGTGGGCCAGATGGAGGCGATGGGGGGCAAGGAGGCAGTGTGATTCTTGAAGGCGATTCAGGTCTTAATACACTGGTGGATTTCCGTCACCGGCGTATTTACAAAGCACAAAACGGGGTGGCCGGAAAGGGACAGGAAAAATACGGCAAGAAGGGTGATGACATTTATATACGGGTCCCCCTGGGGACGGTAGTGACGGACGAACTCAGCGATGCAGCGTTGGGTGATGTGACCCAACCCGGTCAACGTCTTGTGGTTGCCCGGGGTGGTCGTGGCGGACTGGGAAACGTTCATTTTAAAAGCTCAACCAACAGGGCACCACGCAAATTTACCCCTGGTGCAGTGGGTGAAGAACTACAACTGCACCTCGAACTCAAAGTGCTGGCAGATGTCGGTTTACTGGGATTTCCCAATGCCGGAAAATCCACATTGATCAGCACCGTGTCAGCTGCACGGCCGAAGGTTGCCGACTACCCATTTACCACACTTTACCCCAACCTTGGTGTGGTGCGTGTTGGCATGGACAGCAGTTTTGTCATTGCCGACGTGCCCGGTCTGATTGAAGGTGCGGCAAGTGGCGCCGGATTGGGTGTACAGTTTCTGAAGCACTTGCAGAGAACGCGGCTTTTATTGCACCTCGTGGAGATCGCTCCGATCGACCAAATATCTCCCGTTCTGGCTGTGCGAAAACTGGAGCAGGAATTAGTTAAGTTTGATCGCAAGCTGAAAAACAAGCCACGTTGGCTGGTTTTTACAAAGAAAGACATTGTTGAAGGGAATGAGGCAAGGGAGATTGCCAGGCAGGTTGTTGGTGAATTGAACTGGGACGCACCCTGGTTCGTTATTTCCTCGGTAACACGCCACGGGACGGATGAACTGGTGCAGAAGATTATGCGGGCATTGAACGATTTGCCAGAACAGACATGATCCTGGAATTAAAGGATTTAAGTGACGATAATCAGTAGTATCTAGTACCGGATTGCCACCGCCATGACACCAGAAAGCCCCGACATCGGCGGGGCTTTTAGCTAATCTGTCATGTTACTTGTAGTAACACGGGTAGGACGAGTACCGGGCAGATTACATATTACGCAGATGGTTATTCAGGCGTGATTTGTGCCGCGCCGCTTTATTGCGGTGCATCAGGCCCTTGGTCACTGAACGGTCGATGGCCGGAACGGCAGCTTTGTATGCTGATTCAGCCGCGCTCTTGTCGCCGGATTCGATTGCTGCCAGCACTTTTTTGATCGTGGTACGCACGTGTGAACGCTGACTGGCGTTGCGTAAACGATGTTTTTCAGCCTGACGTGCACGCTTGCGTGCTGATAAACTGTTAGCCAAGGTATATCTCCATAAAAACAGGTTCGAAAATGAGCCGCGTAGTATCTTAGTTTTTCTTCGCCGGGTCAATCATTTAACGGGATATTTGCATGATTATTTTCGCATGAAACTACTCAAATCGACTGCAACAGTCGGAAGTGCGACCATTTTATCCCGAATTCTGGGGTTTGTACGTGATGTTGTGCTGGCCAGGATATTTGGCGCCAGTGGCGAGACGGATGCGTTTTTCCTGGCGTTCAGGATTCCGAATTTTATGCGGCGCCTGTTCGCCGAAGGATCTTTTTCACTTGCATTTGTACCGGTTTTGTCAGAATACAAGACCCGTGGTGACCATGAGGCGCTACGTGATCTTATCGATCACGTGACAGGGACACTGGCAGCAATCCTGTTGGTTTTTACCGCAGTGGGTATTTTTGCTGCACCACTGGTGCTGTCGATTTTTGCACCCGGTTGGCTCGCACAGGAGCGGCCTGAGTTTTATTTGTCGGTTGATATGCTGCGTATTACCTTTCCATACATACTGCTGATTTCACTCACGGCGCTGGCCGGGGGCATACTCAATACTTTTGAGCGGTTTCTGATTCCGGCATTGACGCCGGTACTGCTCAATATCTCCATGATCTCAGCCGCGTTGTTGCTGGCCGGGCGTTTGTCCGAACCGGTAACTGCCCTGGCCTGGGGCGTCTTGGTGGCCGGAGTGGCCCAGTTGTTACTGCAGGTTCCGGCCTTGATGCGCCTGGGATTGGTGCCGCGACCACGCTGGGGCTGGAAGCACTCCGGTGTGCGCCGAATTATTAAGTTGATGATTCCCACCCTGTTTGGTTCGTCGGTCGCACAGGTCAACTTGCTGGTGGACAGCATTATTGCAACCTTTCTGGTAAGTGGCAGTGTCTCCTGGCTGTACTACTCGGATCGGTTGCTGGAGTTTCCACTCGGGGTATTTGGTATTGCACTTGCAACGGTGATACTCCCCAGTTTGTCTCAAAAACATGCGGCGGCAAGCACAGCTGAATTTTCTGACACTCTGGACTGGGCCATGCGTTTGGCGGTGGTTATTACCATACCGGCAGCAGTAGGACTTGCTGTACTGGCCGAGCCGATTTTGATCACTTTGTTTCACTACGATGCATTCGATATAGAAGATGTCCGTATGTCTGCTGTCAGCCTGTTGGCATATTCTGTAGGTTTACCGGCTTTTATTGCAGTAAAAGTGCTGGCACCCGGATATTATGCCCGTCAGGACACAAAAACACCGGTTAAAATTGCCATCGTGGCCATGGGTTCCAACATGGCTCTGAATGTTCTGTTTGTGGTTATGCTCTTAAACAATGAATTTGAAGGACCACATGCGGGTCTGGCCTTGGCCAGTTCAGTGGCCGCCTACCTGAATGCTTTGCTGCTCTATCGTGGATTGCGTAAACGGAGGGTTTATATTCCAGGGCCTGGCTGGACCAGACTTTGGATCGCGGTAATCACTGCATGCGCTGTAATGGGAGCTATTTTGATTTTCTGGTCCCGCGACAGCGCAGTGTGGTTGCATCCGGACGTATATATGAGGGTACGAAATCTTGCTCTGACCATTTCATTTGGCGTCCTTGTTTTCATATTTACCGGCACGGTTATGGGGCTGAAGAAACATCACCTCTTACGTGGCGCAAATTAGGCTCGTTTTTTGCTCATGACTGTTATAATTTGCTCTTTTTTGCCCGGGTTAACTTGATGCAGGTAATCAGAGACAATCCAGGAGTGCAGATTCTGAAGTCCTCGGTAGTTACCATTGGGAATTTCGATGGGCTGCACTTGGGTCATCAGGCGCTGATCAGGCACTGCAAGTCTCTGGCCGGTAATTCACGGCCGGTTGCGTTGGTAAGTTTTGAACCCTTACCACAGTCCTGGTTCATGCGTGCACGGGCACCAGCACGATTGATGTCTGTTCGTCAAAAACTTGATTTCCTGGCCAACAAGGGCATAGATCTCGTTTGGCTGATGCGGTTTGACAGGAAATTGGCCGAGTTGGATCCAGAGAAGTTCACTCGATCCATGCTGGCAGAAACTCTAGACGCAGATGATGTGGTAGTAGGTACTGACTTCAGATACGGTCGGGACCGAAAAGGAAACATACGGACTCTTCAGGAGTCCGGCCAGAAATACGGTTTTGACCTCACTACAGTTGAAACGATAACAGTGGACACCGAGCGGGCTTCAAGTACCACCATCCGTGAATGCCTGGCTGTGGGTGACCTGGCACGGGCCGCACGCTTGCTGGGGCGACCCTACCGAATGCAGGGCAGGGTGATTCGGGGCAAACAGTTGGGTCGACAGCTCGGTTACCCGACTGCAAACCTGCGCTGGGCTGCACATCCCAGCCCGTTAATGGGTATTTTCGCAGTCAGGGCCCGATGGGATGAAAATGAATGGCGTAATGGTGTCGCCAGTCTGGGAACACGCCCGGCAGTAGGTGGTGAAGGCTTCATGATCGAAGTTCACCTGTTTGACTACAGTGGCAACCTGTATGGTAAAAAAATGGAAGTGGAGTTCGTTGACAAGCTTCGCGACGAGGCAGATTTTGCGGATATTGATGAACTTGTTGAACAAATACGCGAAGATGAACGACTGGCGCGTCTAAGCCTGCAACATTATGAGAACTGACAAGTAAAACAGCATTGAAAAGCAATGGACTATAAAGAAACAATTAACCTTCCACACACGGCTTTTCCGATGAAAGCCAACCTGGCCAACCGTGAACCGCTGATGTTGAAAAAGTGGCAGGAAAGTGGCTTGTATGAACGCATCCAGCAGCACACTGCCGGCAGGCCGATGTGGACCCTGCATGATGGCCCCCCCTATGCAAATGGCGATATACACATCGGTCATGCTGTGAACAAGATTCTGAAGGATATGGTCGTCAAGTCCAAATTGCTGGCAGGGTTTCATTCCCCCTATGTGCCTGGCTGGGATTGTCACGGGTTGCCGATTGAATTGCAGGTCGAGAAGAAAGTTGGCAAAGTCGGACGCAAAGTTGATGCCCGTACCTTCAGACAAAAATGCCGGGAATATGCGGACCGCCAAATCGCCCTGCAGCGAGAGGGTTTCAAACGACTGGGTGTATTGGGCGATTGGGATCATCGCTATGCCAGCCGTGATTTCAGCTACGAAGCAAACATGGTGCGTGCACTGGCAAAGATTATTGAGGGTGGTCACCTGGACCAGGGTGTCAAACCGGTTAACTGGTGTTTTGATTGTGGCTCTGCGCTGGCAGAGGCAGAGATTGAATACAAAAATAAGGTTTCACCTGCCATTGACGTGTTGTTCCGCGCCGTTGATCCTGCCGCTTTACTTCGGGTTTTTGCGGTCGACAGGCTTGACGCTGATGTGGGTATTCCTATTTGGACAACAACACCGTGGACCTTACCGGCCAATGAGGCAGTTACATTGCATGCTGAGTTGGACTATGTGTTGATCAGGGCTATCTGGCAGGGCAGGGCGCTGGCCATGGTTGTGGCAAAAGATCTGCATATCGATGTGATTGGACGTGCCGGTATGGAAGAACCCCAGATCCTGGGTACCTGCAAGGGAGCAGCGATGGAACATCTGTTGCTACAACATCCATTTTATGATCACACGGTTCCGGTCATCCTCGGAGACCACGTCACCACGGAAGCAGGGACCGGAGCAGTGCATACAGCACCTGGTCATGGTGATGATGATTTCAAGGTGGGCAAAATCTACAAGCTGCCCATCACCAACCCGGTAGGTGGCAATGGCCTGTTTCTGCCGGAAACCAAAATATTTGCAGGCAAGTTTGTGTGGAAGGCCAATGCAGACATCATTGAGTTGCTGAAAGCCAATGGCGTATTGCTGCATCATGAGCCAATTGAACACAGCTACCCCCATTGCTGGCGTCACAAGTCACCCACCGCTTTCCGTGTCACACCCCAATGGTTTATCGATATGGACAAGGTTGGTCTACGTCGGGATGCGCTGGAAGCCATCAAAAGCATACGTTGGGTGCCGGGTTGGGGAGAGGAACGCATAAACGGCATGATAGAAGGACGACCGGACTGGTGTATTTCCAGGCAAAGAACCTGGGGTGTGCCAATTACCCTGTTTGTCCACAGAGAAAGCGGAGAACTGCACCCGGACTCCATCGACCTGATGCACCGGGTGGCTGAATTGATCGGAGAACAAGGCATCGATTGCTGGTATGAGGATGATATATACCAACGCCTGGGCGTGGATGAGACCAGATACGAACAGGTGAGAGACATACTGGATGTTTGGTTCGATTCCGGTGTCAGTCATCGGTGTGTGCTGGATGAGCGGGAAAATCTCGCCCGTCCCGCGGATATGTATCTTGAAGGATCCGATCAGCATCGTGGCTGGTTCCAGTCCTCGCTGTTGACCTCGGTAGCCATGCATGGCGAAGCACCCTACCGGGAGGTGCTTACCCATGGTTTTGTCGTGGATGCAGATGGCCGCAAGATGTCCAAATCGGTTGGAAACGTAGTGGCACCGCAAAAGGTAATGAACTCCCTGGGTGCAGATGTACTGCGTTTGTGGGTATCCGCTGCGGATTATCGTCAGGAAATGACGGTTTCCGATGAGATTCTCAAGCGCGTTTCCGATGCCTATCGTCGTATTCGAAATACGGCCAGATTCCTGTTGGGAAATCTCGATGGTTTTGAACCATCCGACGTGCTTGAGCCTTCACAAATGCTACCATTTGATCGTTGGGCCGTGGATCGGGCACTTCAGATTCAAACCGAGTTGGGACAGGCTTATTCTGATTACCAGTTCATGCAGGTGTATCAAAAAATTAACAACTATTGCGCACTCGAACTGAGTGCCATTTACCTGGATGTTCTGAAGGATCGTCTCTACACTACCGGTAGAAACAGCCTGCCTCGCAGGTCCGCACAGACGGCAATGTATCATGTTCTTGAGAGCCTGGTGCGCTGGATTGCACCCATTTTGAGTTACACCGCCGAGGAAATCTGGGCGTTGATGCCGGGTGATCGGGAAGACAGCGTTTTTATGAGCCAGTGGCATGAGGGTTTGTTTGCACTGGATGACGAACATTTTGACACCGCGTTCTGGGATGACACCATTGCATTGATCAATGGTGTCAATGAGGCGATAGAGCCCATGCGCCGCGACAAGGTGATCAGGGGCTCATTGGAAGCCACCGTGCATGTGCAACCCAAAAATAAAGAGAGACGCAGTTTCCTGGAAAAATGGGATGATGAATTGAGTTTCATCCTGATCGTCTCTGAAGCAATCGTCGAACCCGATGACGCCAAACCACCCGGAAATCATTATGAGACACCCGGTTACCTGGTTTGGATAAACAGAAATCCACACCAAAAATGCGTCAGATGCTGGCATCAGCGAGAAGATGTGGGTAATTCCGAAGATCACCCCGAATTGTGTGGGCGGTGCATACAAAATGTTTCCGGTGCGGGTGAGCACCGGCGGATCGCCTGATATGAATATGCAGAGCCGTAAACTTCATAATCTGGTAGCCAACAAATGGGCGATGGCCTGGTTACTGCTATCTGTAGTGATCATCGCGCTTGATTTGTGGACCAAGAATTTGGCTACTGAGTCGCTGACACTTTACCGACCGGTGGAAGTAACCTCCTGGTTAAACATGACACTGGCACATAATTATGGTGCTGCGTTCAGTTTTCTGAGTGATGCCGGAGGTTGGCAACGCTGGCTCTTCACCATTCTGGCCTCGATTGTAACCGTGGTGCTTATCGTGTGGTTGCTGCGTCTTCCGAAATATGACATACGAACAGGGGCAGCGCTGGGATTGATCATCGGTGGTGCCATCGGAAATCTCGTTGATCGTATTACCTTGGGTTATGTTGTCGATTTCATAGATGTTTACTATCAGGGCTGGCACTGGCCCGCGTTCAATATTGCTGACTCGGCCATCACCTGCGGTGTTACATTGTTGCTTATCGATGGTTTTTTGGACTGGCGAGCAGATAAGGAGTGAAATGGAGGTCCGACTGGCAAATCCCCGTGGGTTCTGTGCAGGGGTAGACCGCGCCATAGAAATTGTGGAACGGGCTCTGGAGCTTTTTGGTGCGCCCATATACGTACGTCACGAAGTAGTGCATAACCGATTTGTGGTCGATCGTCTGGCCGGACTGGGTGCTGTATTTGTCGATGAACTTGCAGCAGTTCCGGATAACGCCACGGTCATCTTCAGCGCGCATGGTGTTTCGAAGAAAGTGCGCGAAGCCGGCAACAAAAGGGGTTTAAAAGTCTTTGATGCCACCTGTCCGCTGGTCACCAAGGTGCATATGGAAGTGGCGCGGTATTGTAAATCCGGACGTGACGTGGTGCTCATTGGTCATGCGGGACATCCGGAAGTGGAAGGTACCCTGGGGCAATGGTATTCACACCCACCACGTGACAATCGGATTTACCTGGTTGAATCCTGCGAGGATGTGGAATTGCTGGATGTCAGGTACCCCAGGGAAATTGCCTACGTGACTCAGACCACACTTTCGGTTGATGATACCCAGGCCGTCATAGCTGCTTTGAAAAAGAAATTCCCCGCCATCATCGGTCCACGACGTGATGATATCTGCTACGCCACACAGAATCGTCAGGATGCGGTCAAGGCATTGGCAAAAGATGTCGACCTGCTATTGGTGGTTGGGTCCGTTAACAGTTCAAATTCCAACCGACTACGGGAGTTGGGTGAAAAACAGGGTGTACCGTCTTACTTGATTGATGGAGCCGAGGATATTAAAGCTGAGTGGCTGGAACAGCCCGATCGGATCGGGGTCACAGCCGGAGCCTCGGCGCCAGAAAGCCTCGTTGAAGGTGTGGCTGCGAGACTCGAAGAGCAGGGTGCGGACTCTGTCAGCAACTTGAAGGGTGCAAGGGAAAGTATGGAATTCGCCCTTCCCAGAGAATTGCGTCGCAAACCCAGTAGCTGACAAGTACAGTGTAAATCCGGTTAACGGCCACTCCAGCACATCACGGTACTGATATTGTTACCGCTGATGCTTTGCTGCCCATTTTGATCCAGTGACAGAATTCCACAGGTATCCGTACTTTGCGTACCTACGGGTCTGGCCATCACAATCCAGGAATCGCTTCGGGTGCCAGCCGGTGTATAACTGATCCGGTAGTGTCGATCATCAAACGCCGGGTCGCATTGACTGGTGTCATAGTAACCCTCGCTGGCATAAAGTTTTTGCTGACACATCGATGCTCTCAACAGCATTCCGATGGCCTCGGTACGATACACCCGCATCATATAGCCACTATAGGCGGGCACCGCCAAAACCAGCAATATGCCCATTATCGCAAGCACAATGACCAATTCTATCAGGGTCATGCCAGGGTCCGATCTTCCATGTATTAACAACACAGATTCGTTCATCGCAACTGCCGCCAGGATACACGGCCACAACGAGGAGACTGGTCCGGATCATGACAGGATCCAGCTCGCGCACCATCGGGTGAATCTTTGTGTCCGTCCGAAACCCATGTTCGCCAGACCATGCTCTCCACTACTGAGACCGCAGACTCTGAACGGCCGCTCCCCCGGGCAAGGATGCGGTACCATGTCTGTGATACCGGTGTTTCTGCGGTTTGGGTCGGTAGTTCATGCGCCTTGACAATGATGAATATTGACGGCCTGGCAGAGCCCCTGACAATTGTTGCGTTGCGCTCCCCCGTAAGCGGGTCGATGCCTGCCTCATGTCCGTGTAAGTCCCACCACGCCGGGTCCGAAAACTCCGCGCGAGCCGGCAAGTCACCGGGCGAATAAATTTTCAAGCCATCACAGTCAATAGTACATTTATCCGGACTCGGATCTTCCAGTCCGGTCAGCCATTGTTCCGCCCATGACAAAGCAGAAAGGGCCGATTGTCTGGCCATTTGTGCATCATGGTGGTTGGCCGCCAATTGGTTTTGTAATACAGCGTCTGCCGAGGCTGATAATCCCAGCAGTGCCAGAGCGGTCAGAAACAGCAGACACAGCAACAAGGCCACACCCCTTTGTAACCTACCTGACAAGTACCTGGGACCATACCGTTGCAAGATCATTTCAACCTGCCCCGAATGGCAGAGGTAAATGTACTGACCCTGCGTAAATGCCCGTCCGAAGGCCGCTCAACGGTCTGGTCCAGCAAGGTGAACCGGCCGATGGATGGTTGATCAAATTTCTGATCGCTTGCCAGCAACATGGCAACTTTGACTGCCCGAATGTCGGTCTCGTTCTGCCAATGCTGGGCGGTGACCCAGTTGTCCGCAATCCCATCAGCATCGCGATCCTCAGCGTACAGTACTTGCAATGATTCAATTCCCCCGACCAGTCCAAAATTATTGATTTGCAGACGTGAGGTGGATGCATCAGCCCCGTACCGGCAGGTGAAGCCGAGATTACCGGAGGAGGTCACACGAAATTTTGACTGCAGCAGATAAAAAACGGGCAAATCGTTGAAGTCTCGAACTGGGTTGTCATTTCCGTAGCAATTTTTTTGTGACCAGCGTTGTGTACCCAATTGGTCACCGGTCAACGATAATCCATCCACCGTATCATCTGTGAGGGCAGGGAATTCCGGCTGTTCCAGCCACGGGTCAGGCTGGAAACCTGCCTGGGATATGTGAGTGGTCAGGACATCGGTGGCATAGCGGCTGGATTCTTCCAGATGACTCTGGCTCAATTGCATTCGGTAGATTGATACACTGCTACTGAGCAGTAAAATGACTGCTGAGATCAACAAAGTGGAAAGTGCCATCCCGATCAACAACTCCAGGATCGAAAAACCGCGATAAAGTCGTGTGGATTGCAACTCAGGAAATCCCGAGTGTATACCGGTGATGACCTGAGTTGGTGCCCTCGCTGACCCCTCTTGTCCAGAAAATCTTGATGACAATTGGTCCGGCTCCGTCACAGTCGTCCCGGTTTTCAGATCCATCTCCGGGTGTTGTGTCCTTACAGACAATACCGCTGGCATTGTGAATCCTGTCTCCCAGTTCCAGTTGCCAAAGCCTGAAATCAAAGTCAGCCTGTTGTTCGGGTGTACATGATTCTCCTTCCATGCACATACGTGAAACAGAATCAGGTGGGCTGAGGTATCGATCCAACACAGTGGGGTTCAGACGAATCTGTTCAGCCAGGCTGGCCGCTGCTTCCGAGGCCATGATTTCCTGCTTCGCCGCGCCAGAACTTGAAATGCTGGTCAATAAAAGGACTGCCAGTCCCATCATTCCCAATGAAAATACGGTGCTGGCAACCAGAACTTCCAACAAACTAAATCCCGAGTTACGAATATATCCACTAGAATTTAATCCAACCAAGGTGTGCTCCCCCTACCTTTACATCTGCATCACGTTATGCAACTTTCCATCTATTCTCTCGATTGTTCCTTTGCCCCGATAGTGGAAGATGACGTTAGGAATTGTCAGTAAAACCGGTATGGCTTGTAGGTCAGATTTGTCGTTCGGTGTTGTCGCGACTCAACGATTTGAATATACTTGCCGCCCTTGCGTGCCGGCATAGCTCAGTTGGTAGAGCGGCGCATTCGTAATGCGTAGGTCAGAAGTTCGAATCTTCTTGTCGGCACCATTTAAATCAATAAGATACCGCTGACGATAAACCCCCTGTAAACTCACGGAGTGCAACAAAGCATACATAGCATCAAGTTTTGGTTGGCACACCAGGGAACTGGAAAACGAAAAGAGACTCCTTTTTCAATCAGAGGGGGACGGTAATTATTCCCACACAGAAAACCCGCTTCTCAGAAAAGCCACTAGCCCTCACTTTGTTATACCTGACGTTCATCCAATCCTGAAAAAATTTGGGTAAAAATTTTTGAGAATTTATTTCCAACTTTTAGCTAACCCCATATATAAAAGTCGAGGTTCTGCTTTCAGCTTCAAAGCGGCTATTGGATTTGAGTTGTGTTAATAGCTGCTTTCGGCCGAGGCTGTGTGAAAACTCAAACTCGAAAATCCAAAGTGGGAAATCAACGCCGATCCACGGATGATCGGCTAAGTATGTGGAGTTTATGGGTCTAATTAAACGGTATGCCAAGTCAATTATTGGGTGCTATCCCAATATCAGTGAAG
>JABAAB010000002.1 GCA_014238945.1 Lysobacterales bacterium | reverse complement strand
TGGCAAGAGGCGTAACACCGCGAACGAGCGCTTCCCGGCTCGCCCGAAGGGAGCTAAGCAGATGACCCAATACGGCGTTACAGCCCTTAACAAGGACCAGCCATTGTCTACGGTCTGTGCCTTGTCTTGGATCATCTGCTTGGCTCTGAACATGGCAATATCACCTTTAAGGAGTACTAGCTATCGCTATGACTATTCGAACGATTCACCAAACTGTTTCGCCAACTACAGCGCAAACTCCGGATCCTTGGTGAAATATGCAGGCTAATGCCGCGCGCCCCTTGCTTGCGCTTTCTTATTGATTGCGAGCAGTCTACCGCGGCGTTTGCAACTGAACGCTAAAAGTTTCTCAGCATGGCAAGTCTCACACCTGACCCTCAGGCCCCAGACATGGGCAGAAAGACCTGTCTGATGCTTTTTCTTGCAAGTGATCGAATATCTTCTGGATCACCACCGGATCTTCAGCACCATCCTTTCAGCGGATTATGATCGTGAAGCGATTTTCGCCGCCGGTATTGGCGAAAGTGTAGGTTCCATTTTCCTTCATCTTGTGTTTCTTGCCGGTTTGTTCATCCCTGATCCACGCATTTTTGAATGCCTTGAAATTACCCTCCCAGCTAAGCGTGATGTCTTCTACATCTGGAGATGCGCGCACCAGGATCGGCCAGTTGCCCTCGGATTTTTTTGTCAGGGCACGGAAATCCGAGGTAAATCCCCAGTCCGCTGACGGCAGCAGAGAGTTTTCAAAGGTCAGGCTCAGGTACTTGGTGCCAAATGGAACCAGTTCTTCAAGGTCGTTAATGTCCAGGCCATCTTCACTATCAATCAACTGACCGAGCACGTTCCCCTGATCGCGTTTGGTGCCGGAACTCGCGATCAACCGGAGCATCCACGGGTCGGTATGCTTGGGCTGTTTATCGCCATCGTCGTTGTCCCCTGGGCGGAAGCTTTTCTGCTCGGTTTCCACGCTGGCATCGAAGGTCCGATTTGTGGTGGTTTTGGCCGGTTCTTCGACCGCCGCCGGCGAAGCAACACCAGCCGGCAGCCGCAACTGGCTGCCAGCTTTGAAAGCCTTGACGAAAATGGCATGCGCAATGGGTATTTCTCCTTCAAACCCGGGGACCAGGGGACTGAATGTGTCGTAGTTGGAACCGCTCCACCAGTAACTTTTGCGGGAGACAAGGCAATCATCTCCAGCCGGGTTCATGTCACATTCATAGGCCACTGGCGGCGGGACGTCGTTCAGCGGGTCAGCGCCGGCAATGTTCACTTCGGTGGGCCCGTTGACGACAACAACATCGGGCCATGATACGATCTCGTTGCGATAATTTCCTACGAAATTCTGGGCACCGTTGACGACGTCATACGCCAGGGTTCTGCCCGCCAGATCATTGAATTCACCCACAAAATTAACGGTCACGGCGTTGAAGGTGTACACCCAATATCCCTGTCCGGGGTACATGGCTTCATCCAACGCCAATTTTGCATAGGTTCCGGATATCTCGTCAAAGCGATACACAATCCAGGTCACGTCATAACCACCGCTGGCCACGAGTACGGCCAGCACCTGTTGAACCTGGTTATTGACACCCGGGTCACAGGGCAGGGCGATGCTTTCCCACTGGTCAGCCACGATGTTCCGGCTGGCGTTGCAGGAACCGCCTTCATATTCGATGTGCAGAGTTGCAGCAGCCGGCGCATTTCCATCAAAGGACCAGGCACGACGCTTGGCGCCAGTAGAGCCGGTTATTACGAACACCATGCTGTTGTTAACACCCCAGCCGGGCCGGTCGACCACTTCCTGCACTACTGCCGTCAGGTCAGGCGAATTGTAGGCGTTACCTGCTGTCCAACTCTCAACATTGTTCCAGGTCACAGAGGCCGATGTCGTCACTCGATCAGTAACGTCATCGGCAACATTGACAAAAACCGGTGCGTCATCAATATCCTGTGCATGAATGACCAGGTCAGCGTCGGCAGAGTGAGAGTTCTTGGCGGTAAATTCGATGTGAGCCGAGGTGACGGTCGCATCCCCTGCAACGTCAATGTTGTTGAAGCGCAGGCCAACAGCCTGATCGTCGCCATCATCAATCAACTCGAGGTCTGATGAAGTAAAAGACATAGCGCCGGTAGTCAGATTCTCCTCTACATCGTCGGAGCCACTGTCGATGGCGATATCAATGGCAAAGGACGTGCCAGTGGCGCTAACCGTCACATTGAGGTTATGCGTATCAACTGCCCCGTCATTGTCTGTTACCGTTAACGAGACCGGATATGTGGCGCCTGAGGCGTACTGGTGGAGTGGATTCCGGACAGCCGAACCGGAACTGTCGCCAAAATCCCAGTCCCAGGAGACCACGGTTCCATCGATGTCCGTGGAGGCGTCGGAGAAACTGCACCAAAGGCCGGTACAGCTGTAACTAAACAGTGCATCCGGAGCCTGATTGGGCGAAGCGGCAGCAAATGTGTAGATGACTTCCAACCTGGGTCTGCTCATGGCTGCCAGTGATTCTCTGGAATCAATATCGACGCCATTATCGCTGGTAGGGTGGGAAATCACGATACCGTTATTGGCAGCCCCGCCATCCACCCAGGATTGCACCAACGCCACCCCGTCATCGTCCAGCGGAACCGCAAGCGGTCCGGTACCGGCATCAATCGTGCAGAGGTCAATATTATCGCGATCCGTAGCCGCCAATGCACCCGCGGTATCCCAGGCGTTTCCAGTGCTGGCCAGGTTCCAGGTAGCCTCGGACTCTACCCAGCCGCGTAAAAGCGCATAACAGTCATAAGGTCCACCGGCGTTTGTGACGTTAAAATGCATCGTGGCAGATAGAATGGTGGCCGTTGTTGGAATATAGCTCACTTCCCACCCCACCAGGATGTACATGTCCGTTGTGGTGCCCGATGGTTCTTCGCCATCCATTTCCAGAGTGACCGCGGAACCGTATGTGGTAGTAGGGGATGCCTCCCGGATAAAGGTGTCAAATGTATCGGAATACGCGGGTGTTGGCGCCAGTCCGTCCTGGAATGATACTGTCCACTCTTCAATAAAATTAAACGGAAACTGGCTGTTGGGCAGGATGGGGTTGCCCGCCCTGTCCATCACGTTGTTGACGGTGAGAACGTAATTCACACCAGTGCTCATGGTGCTGGTGGTCAGTCGCACTGATCGGTCACCTTCCAATATTTCTATCGCAGTGATCAGCAGTCCCGGAATATCGTAGTTTGCAGGCGTTATCGCCGAGAAGATATCGAGGCGTTCTGTGAAATCCACAACAACGTGGATGGCATCTTCAGTGCGTACATCGCCGATCAATGGCGGGCTGGTATCCGGCACCTTAACGATCCTGAATTCGTCCCTTACCGCTCCCGTTTCGTCGATAAAAACGGCATCCAACTGGTTTCCTGCAACGTCCACAACCAGGGACCCCAAAGCCTGGAGAGTGATGTACATGGCTTCATGCGGAGCATCAGGCTTCAGTGAGCTCACTTTGCCGGAACTGCCGGCAACTGCATATACTGCCCCGGCGTGCTCCGCGGCCACGATAGGAGGTTTTTCGTAGGCCCCGTCTCCGCCCACACTGCCGTCACCACCGTCCAATACTTCAGTGAGTAAATTCAATGAGTCAGATATGCCGTAGTGGCTGTCGATCAGGAACGATCTTTCAAAAGAATGGCTGTGCCCGCTCATTACCAAATCAACACCCCAGGCTTCCAGGAATGGCAAAGCGTTTTGCCGCATATCAATCAAGCCGCCTTCCGTGTCGGAATCGTGGGAGCCCTTGGTATAAGGGGGATGGTGCCAAATAGCGATGAGCCAATCCTTGTCATTGACCGCCAGGTCAGCTTCCAGCCACTGCATCATGTTCCCGGCTACCGATTTGTCCGTGTCATACGAGTCCAGACTGATGAAGTGAATGTTGCCATAATCCCAGGAGTAATACGCTTCTGTTCCCGATGTGATTCCGCCGACCTCGGCATACCTGGGCGGGTCGAAAATGTCGAAATAAGGACCTGTTTGCGTTCCTGAATCGGCGCTATGCCCGTCATGATTGCCAAGGGTCACCCACACGGGTAATTGGCGCAGTTGATTCGGGTATGTGTCAAAAACAGCGTCCTGGTACTCGGCATCGGTACCATCGTTGTACGCATTATCTCCCAGCATTATCATGAAATCGGCCAGGCTTGTGCCCGCATAGGTTACAAAAGCGTCACGAACGGCGATGGCTTTGCCCACATGACTGGTCTGCGCCGGTGTGTTGGTGCCGGAATCACCGATTGCCCAGAAGCGGGTTGGCGTCGCTATACCGGGTGCCGGGCTGGTGTGAAAGAAATAACAGGGAGCGGGAGTGCAAGTGGGATCACCGCTGGGATCGCCGGCCAATGCTCCGCCGCTGTCACCAACGGAATAATAATAAGTGGTGAGCGGGTTGAGGCCAGTGAGCAGGACAGTATGCTCGGTTCGGGACCCTGTAACCGTTTCTGACAGATTCAGCGTGCCGCTGATCAGGCCATAAAAAACCTTGGAATCAGTCGCAATGTCGGTGCGCCAACGAACGATGATGCTGTCATCGTCCTGCTGCTGTAAATAAGGACCCCTTTCCACGCTTATTGCCAGCGCAGGGACCGCCGCCAACCACAATAGCATTGCGAGTGAAATCCGTTTCAAAGTGCCGTTCAGCACCTAAGCTCCCTCAACATGCTGTTTCTGGCCACCAAGTATACAACGCCCGAGGCCAAAATAAAATTACATGAGTATAGGTAGCATTAAAGCTATATTGCCAGAAACCCGAATGTATTGATCCTCGCTTTACGATAATAAATTGCCAAGGTTTCAGTGAATTATCGCGCCAGTTACTCGGTGAAGGCTGTATTCTATCTCCTTGTCACTCT
>JABAAB010000003.1 GCA_014238945.1 Lysobacterales bacterium | reverse complement strand
GCCATCCACCCACTTAATTTGGTAAAAAAACCCCACATAAAGCTCTGAAACCTAGAAATATAGAGTTTGATTCCCACTTGAGATTTCGAGTTTTGGGTTTTCACACAGCCTCGGCCAGGAGCAGCCTTTGGTGCTTACTCACCTTGTAATGAATACGCGACGATCATCAAGCAGGCACCCACCAGCGAAACACGAGTTTACGAGCCTCCCAATACCTGCAGATTTCTGGCAATTTAGCTGCCTACACTCGCGGCTACAGATTTAGAAGTATTAGCACCTCAGGTGAGCTTTAACCCTGGTCCAGCCGCAATACCCCAGAGACTTCATTGATAAAATTTACACACAAGTCCTCCAATTGGGTCGTACCCCCATCTATATCCTGGGTCATCGTATAGGCAACCAATGCGGTTTTTGCATCGACCAGGCTCAGTGAAACACGAACTTTATCCTGCTTTTGCCGAATGTTTCCTTCGATGATCCACTGCGCATTGAATTCCCTGGAGGTGAAAGGAAAAGGCTTCTGCTGGCTATTCCTGACGGCGCTGCGGGCAAAGAAGCGCAGGTTTCTGGTGGCCAATAATTTTTCCCGTAACAAGTCATCCAGATCTGCCGCTACTGACCGCTGACCTGCCTGAGCAGCATAAACCGGGATCAACGCAACCCGAACCACATCTGAACGGAGGGAGTTATCAATCAGCCATAAAACCAGCATGATAAATACCAACAGCGCCGCCATGCCACTGGTTGCCAGAATAACAACCTGCTTCCAACCGCCCTGGGGTTTACCTTTTTCGGACGCGATGACAGCCGCAACGTGGCAGTCCATATCATCAACTCCTGGGACCCACCGGTAACCCCGCTTGGGTAGGGTTTCAATCAGTTGTGAACAGGCTGTGTGCTTGCTCAGTTGGGCACGGATTTCTGATATACAGCGGGTTAAGGTATCGTCACTGACGGTCTGGTTTTTCCACACCCGTTCGAACATTTCCGCGCGGCTTACCACTTCTCCGGCACGCCCCAGTAACACCAGCAAAACCTGCATATTGACCAGTCCCAGGCTAACAACATGACCCTTAATCTCGACTTGTCCTGATTGCGGGAATACCGTCAGATCAGCACTTTTTATTACATTGTGCTCTGCTGTGTTACGCATGGGCGCCAGTGTAACAGCGTTGCTGGAGAAAGAATGATTGGTGTCGGGGTTCGAAGCTTTTGCGAAGGTCTTGCGGATGTTTTATATATTTTGCATAGTGTTTTCACAGGACAATGTAATGAAAGTGCGAGAAAGTGCTGGCAACGGTTACCATTGAGATAAAGGATACACTGCCATGAAATCTTCCAAACTGTTTCGACGCGTTGTGACTACGGTCGTGATGCTACCCATTGCTTTTTTGCTCATTGCCTGGTTGGTCAATCTTTCATTTTTTGATGAAGACCTGAATCCTGATGTCGCTGGTATTCTACAACCCGTTCAGCGCCCACCGCTTGAACGCAATGCCTACTTTGCGATGTGGGGCATCAGTGCTACAGCAGATAAGGACATGAATGAATCCGGAGTGCGTCTTGTTGAGCGATATCGTGACAAGCTTGCGAAAAGTGGACTTGCCACCCTAGCACCAGATGATTTTGTCGAAATTCTGGGTGCGGTAGATTTGGACGAGGCGTGGTTATCGGACTATTCCTGTCATGCGCGCACAAATTACGGGTGTTTGGCCAATACACGCAGAAGTCTTCAGAAAGGTTCAATTGCCAGTAGCCGGTCGCAACTGATGCTGGCAAGACATCAGCAGATATTGCAAATGCAGTTTTTTAAAAACTGGGGGGACAGCAGTTTTACCGCACCGGTTCCGCCATACTGGACCTTCCTGAGGCTGAGTCAATTGAAGCTTGCCAGCCTCTCCGATTCCAATCTGCAATCAGACTTTCTGCAACAACTGCAACTGAACATACAATTCTGGAAAATGATGCTGGTGCAGGGCTCCGAGGTGATTGACAAAATGTTTGCGATTGCAGGAATATGGACGGTTGTTCAATTTTTGTCTGAATATCTAACCACCCACGACTTATCTGGTGATGATCTCCGTCTTGCTATGTCCCTGCTGGCGCCATTATCCGCAAATGAGTTGAATCTTGCGGATGCCTTTATATCTGAGCAACACATACTGTATCGGTCGCTAGATAAAGATGGACATGCACTGCCGGACTTTGGACCGCTGGTAAGCCCCTGGCTAATCCAGGAGAATGCGACTTTGAATAGTTATTACGAACACGTTATCGAACCGGTGGTGTATCTAAGCGGCTTGACCGGTGCCGAATTTTTTGAGCAAACCACCATGCGTGAGCAAAGAAATAGAAGTATAAGTAATGCCCATGGTCATGATGCAGTTGATGCTATGACAACTGTTTGGCCAGGTACCCTGTATAACCTTGGCGGCAAGGTTCTTCTTTCGAAGTTAATGGGGTATCCGGCGAACTATATCGCCCGGGTTCATGACTTGAACAGTATGATCAGCCTGGTCGGCCTGCAATTGTCTATGCAAGTAGCAGAAATTGATTCCAGTGCAGATATTTTGAAAGAAGTGGCTTCAGCCAGTTCCGGGAAAAATACATTGCTGGCCGGGAAAGGCTTAAGTTTCGATCCCACTGACGGCTGGTTACAGTTTGACTGTTTGTACGAACGCTCATTCTGTAAAATAAAACTTGATACAAAGGGTGTAGACTAATATTCGTATCCTCGTTGTGGTGTAGTCATCTAAAAGAAATCAGAACGCGTCGATGGTGAACGACCGCTCCTGGCCGATTGCCGCCTTTTACAGTGGCTGCGAATCTTCAAAGCCTATAGCCGCTATCCGGTAGAAAGCAGACTACCCCTCAATCCCAATCCCATCCACCCTACAAACAGCCAGCACCTGCACTGCCAGCTTCAATATTATGGTGTTGCGGTTGATTGTCCGACTCAGTGCGCTGGGTGAAGTCTTGACCCCGTAGCCTGCTTCCAATCGATCACAGATGTCCTGGCGCGTCAGACTGGAATCCTTGATGGCCCTTTTCAGTTTGTAGGGCGTGTCGGCAGGGTCTTTTGGGTTAAGTCTCATACGGGGATTATTGCACAAGCAAGCGCAGACACCTCAACTGTGGATAGTGGGGTCTTAGTATCACATCCCGCCGAAATGCCCCAGCACTCGCTTGCGCTCGCTCGTGTGTGAGAACCTGACCATGGGGGGTCAATTCTAAACCGGCAGAAATGAACGAAAGGGGGTCAATTTTAAACCGGCATTTCTATCCTTAGGGGATGACTTCCACAGTAAACAACTTAAATAACGTCGCTCCACCAATCACCACCCTGAGCTGTAAGTGATAGCCTCCCTCCTGCCACGTGGTTAGCGGCTCCATGACCACATGAAACAAACCATCGCCATGATCAAAAAAACAATTTGGGCATGTCGCGAGAATCACTCCACTCCCTCTCGCAAGCTTTCCGGCACAAATCTTGCATTCTATGAAGAGTTAACGCATCATGCGTAGGTACACAGGGAGGAAACTGTCATGAGGCTGATAAAGATCATATTTGTTGTCACGTTAATGTTATTCGCAGCAACGGGGTTCGCCGCAAAGAAAGAGAAGACTACTATTTGCCATGTTGGCAATGAAGAGGGGCCAGGCGGGGAGGTCTACCTCGATGATCCCGGCTGCGCGCCGCATGAGGGAAACGGGTATTTTTGCCCTGATGCGGGAAAAATCGATCTCATCGAAGTGGCCAATGCGAATAGGCACCTGTTAAACCCGAGCCATATGTATGATGGTATTTCGGACTACCTGCCTGAGGATATCGGTGCCAGTGGTGAAGGCAAAGAAGACACTAATGGGGACGGTATCGACGATGGTTGTGAGCCACCAACCTTGGCGTGTCCTTGTTGGGACACCTTCACGGAGTCGGAGCTGG
>JABAAB010000004.1 GCA_014238945.1 Lysobacterales bacterium | reverse complement strand
CAGCGACGCCGACGCGATGGCAATGTGGCGGCTGCTCGACGGGTCCGGCGTACGTCTTTATGCAATCGCACTGGGCCATGATATGGGGTCGTTCAACCCCGAGGCCGGCATGGCGCCGCAGTGGTTGCTCGAAGCGTGGGCCCGGATCACCGGCGGCGCGACCCTTTTCGCACCCGAGGCCGACGGGCTGGATCGGCTCTACGCGCGTATCGCCCAGGATCTACGCGCGCCGCTTGGCTATCGCCTGTTGCTCACGGAGCCGGTGGGTGAAGGCGCCTTGTCGGTGGTCATTGACGGTGAGCCTCTACGCGGCGTCGCCACTCCGGCTGCCGTGGCCTTCATCTATGACTCATCCGGATCCATGGCGGCAAAGGATAAGGCGGGCCAACGCAGGGTCGCCAGCGCACGCGCCGCCTTTGCCAACGTGATCGGGAAGCTGCCGGAAGGCCTGCCTGCAGCGCTGATCGCTTATGGTCATCGCCTGCCACGCGAGCCAAAAATCGAAAGCTGCGATGACACTGAAGTGGTTATCCCGTTTGGACCGCTCGACCGCAAGGCACTGCTTTCTGCTGTCGATAGTCTGCAACCCAAAGGCCAGACTCCGATCGGCCGCGCACTCCGGTTACTCGGTGAGAGCATCGCCGGCCAGGCGAACGGGCGTAACGTGATGGTGGTGCTGATTACCGACGGCGAGGAGACCTGTGACGCCGATCCTGGTGACCCGCATTATCCAATCGCAGTGGTTGAGGCGCTGCGCTCCAAAGGCATCGAAGTCACCGTCAACATTATCGGCTTCGATATCGACGATTCCAGTGTCCAGGCAGAGTTGGCAGCCGTCGCTACTGCTGGAGACGGCGCTTTTGTAACCGCCGGTGACGCAGCGGAACTGACCGAGGCGATTCGTGCAGCACTCGCAGTTCCTTTCGATGTGTTGGACGCCACCGGCCGCCGTGTCGCCCAGGGTCGCGTTGGTGGCCTGCCGCTCAAATTACCCGTCGGAATATACCGCCTGCGCATTGCCGGCGACACGCCGGTTGCGGTGGACGACGTGGCAATCCAAAGGGGCAAGGACACAACACTCGTGCTTCAGGCTGAGGGTGATGCGGTGGCCGTCACCCGGCGCTAATCAAGAAAGGGGGAAGTGTAAAGTCCCCCTTTTTCAAAAGGGGGATTTAGGGGGATTCCTGAGCAATCTTGTATTCAATTGGTTAATTATTTATCATATATGATGATATAATGCAGTAATATGCCAAATACGTATCATATATGATAAATAATATCATCTATTGAAACTGTTCAAGTATTGAGTCAGATTTGAACTTATTTTAAGTTAATTGATCTTAAATGATAATATAAAGGCAAATATAACAAACAAATACTCATATGTGATTAATTATGAAAATTAGACAAACCACCAGAACACCTGAAGCTCTGGAAGAGCTTGGGAGAAGGGTTGAACGTGTTCGCCTTCAGCGAAACACAAGTCTCGAAGATTTGGCAAAAGAGGCTGGAATTGGCATCGCAACACTACAAAGGTTAGAGACTGGAGAAAACGTCAATTTCAAGACGCTCATCAAAGTGCTCCGGTCCCTGAATCGATTGGGTGACATCGATAACATCATTCCCGATATTGAGGTTTCTCCATTTGAAATCCTTAAACAAGGCGGCACACCGCGCCGTAGAGCTTCCCGGTCCAATGGCTAAGTATAATCGGGTTGACGTGTACATTTGGGACCGGCTTGTGGGCCGTCTCATTGAAGAATCCGAGACTAAACGGCGAATCTTCCAGTACGACGAGAATTTTGCAAAGCTGGGTTTGGAAATCTCACCGATAAACCTTCCTTGTTCCGACACCAGTGCTCGGGCGTTCACAGAGCTGGTACGGTCAAATACTTTTGAGGGCCTTCCGGGTGTCATAGCAGATTCGCTTCCGGATAAGTTTGGATCCGCTCTCATCCAGGCCCACTTTGAAAATAAGGGACTGAGCGGCAAACTTACCCCACTCCAAAAGCTCCTGTATTTGGCTAATCGGGGACCAGGTGCACTTGAATACCGCCCGGCGGAGCACACCAGCCCTGAAATTGAAGACGCACTGCAAGTAGGCCAATTAGTGGATCAAGCCCGTAAGGTGGTGGTGGGAGAAACAACTGATGCGATCGCTGAGATCATTAGCATTGGGGCAACCGTAGGAGGCGCCCGGCCTAAGGCTGTCATATTGTGGAACCGTTCACTGAATCGTGTTCGCTCGGGGCATGCAACCCCTGAATCCGGCGACGAATACTGGATTATCAAATTTGACGGCGTTACGAAATCCTCAGGGGGATTAGATAATCGTGTCACTCATGAACCCGGGCCCTGGGGTCAAGTTGAGTACGCTTACTCCAAACTTGCCGAAAAGGCTGGAATTGAAATGACCGAGACATTTCTTCTCCATGACAACAATGGTCTCGCTCATTTCATGACCAGGCGATTCGACAGAAGCGAGAATTCTAACGAGAAAATTCACATGCATACTTTGGGGGGCATGTTGCACTTAGATTATGAAGATCAATATCAAATTGGATACGAAGACTATTTCGATGCCATGAGACGATTGGGTCTTTCTCAACCATCGATAGAGGAAGCGTTCCGCCGAATGGTATTTGCCATAGCGACAGTTAATTATGACGATCACCTCAAAAACTTTTCTTTCCTGATGAACAAACAAGGCACCTGGTCTCTTTCCCCGGCGTACGACATTTCCTTTGCAGAAAATAACGACTGGACTTCCCAACACCAAATGGCTGTGGCGGGAAAATTTCACGACATTAACCGTTTAGATTGCCTGAAGGTGGCAACAAGCTTTGATATTCGTAAAAACCGGGCGGAGGAAATAATTGATAAAGTGCTGAACGCGGTTGAAAGCTGGGATGAAGAAAGCAAAGAAACCGGACTTGGCACCGAATTTCGGTCGTCTATGAAAATCCGTCTTGAAAAGGAAATGGCACCGTTGAGGGCAAATGATTAGCCAAATGACAATGGAACGAAAAATGTACATGATTTTGGCATTGAAGAGCCTATTTAGAGGTTAAGTTATTATTGAAGTATTCGTGCAAAGGGGCCGTGTTATTAATGTATCTGGCCCTTTTTTGCGCAAAGACCTCAATGAATCCCCCCCTGGCCCCCCTTCATTCTCTCACTCACAAAACTTAAAACGGCCAGGGGTAGGTTTCCCACCATTCACTCCAGTTGGAGGGCGGACCACAGGTTTGTCCGGCGCAAGCCTTTACCTGGTAAAAGTATCGATTCAGCGGAGCGGCCCCTGGTATATTAGCGATCCATATATTGAGCACTGAGAGGTCAACCTGCCATTGCTGCGCCAATTGATTCTTGTAGTTAATGAGTGTGGGAACACCCCAGTCGAAATTTCCCAAGACAGCACCGTTCGGGCTGTCGGCTCGTACCTCAACTTTGTAGTGGTCTGCTCCCTCAACGACGCTCCACAGCGCGACTACCGAGCCAATAGCACCAAAGAGACCGTCGGGCACAGTTGGTGCAGTGAGCGGGGGCACATTTTCGACGACTTTGAAAGTCGCGCAATTGCTCCAGCGTGGTAAGGCACACGACTGGTGGAACTGGTTCTGATAATTGAGTCCGCCAACGAACGGCTTGACCTTCCAACTGTGATTGTGAGTGCCTGAATCGAACTGGACATTGGTAAGCACCGAATTGTTCTGGCCGAGCGATGCACCCATGTGCACGTACGACAGTTGAGGTGCACCCTGACAATTGGAATTCGAGCCTTTGTACACGTTGACTACAAATCCGCCCCAATGGGATTTCTCAGAATTCCATGACAGTGTGACTGGCTCATCCAATTCAAATTCCGCCATGCCGCTAGGAACCAGGGCGTTGGGCTTGGTCGGCTGAATCATCACCGGTGGCCACGCGGAGCTCGATTCCATGCCGGGAATTCCGTCGGGACCAAAGGATTTGACCTTCATAACAAACCCGATGGCGTTGTTGTTGGACACCGCTTGAGGTACAAAATCATAGGACTGGGGTGAGGACGGCTGCGCGGCCACATCTACAGAGGCCATCTGCCCGTCTCGATCACAGTTTTGCCCGTAAGGACAGTCGGCTTCGAATACTCGGAGGTGGTAACTGGTTGCCTGCGGAATTGCAGGCCATTCCAGTGCCACGGGCTGATTCAGAGACACACAGAGATCAGGGCCTCTGGTCAGAGGGTCCGGCATGGTTCCCGATCCCCTGACCTTAAAATAGCCATTGCCGGGCAAGCCTTCTTGCTGCAATGAAAGCAACTCAATTTCTGGTCCAAAAACGCGTACACGCCAGGAGTATGAAATCAAGTGTTCGTCTCCGCGCAGGTTCAGTTTGTAACTGGTTTGTGTAGCGTCGAGCTTAATGGATTGTGCTTCGCCATCCGGGTCGCCCCAGCCGCCCCTGGCAAGCTTGATTTCAAACAGGTAGTGATCGGCACCTGTGACCGGCTGCCAGGCGAAATCTACAGGCCATGGATAAACTTGATCACTCTGTGCGGGTTTTACCAGGATAACCGCGGGCATCGTGGTCTGGAACATCGCATCCGACCAGGCACCCAGGAATTCCTTACCATCGGGGTCGACGTATTCGGGACGCACGCGCCAGTACTGCATCACATCCACCAGGACATCAAGCACCACCTTGGTATTTGTGGTTTCGACACTCTGTGTCAGGGGTGGATCGAAGCCTGGGGTCTTGGAGACCTCAACCGTGTAGGAAGTCGCCTTGGCATGCTGGGTCCAGCCAAATTCCAACTCCCAGGGATGCACCGGCTCACCGCGCGTTCTTTCAATCACAGGGCTCAACGGGGTCACTACCATCTCGGCCGTGCGGAACGAACGTACCGGCCGCCAACAATCCTGTCCGGATGGCACGCTTACCGGCCGCACACGCCAGAAATATTGCCGGTCAGATTCCAGGTTGAACTCTGCGACCCCGACCTGCGTGGTGCCAATTTGTCCGGTGGACGTGGTGTTCATTGACTGGACACCGGTGGTGAACCCGAAGTCTTCAGCGACTTCCACCACCCAGCTATTTTCAGGAAACTGCGCAGGCACCTCGAAGGAAAGCACCGCAGGCCATGGATCGACATCGGTATCTACGTCAGCGGGTTGAGTAAATGGTGCCGGGCCGTAAGGTGACTGGAACAGACCAACCGCCCTCCAACTCTCATGGGCTGAAACTCTTGCCTGTGAAAATTCTCCACACTGCTGGGCGGCGGCGAGGATGGATTGATCACGCGCGTTTGCATAGCTGCTTGAGTCATTCAGGTTTTCAAACATCTTCAGTAGCACGCTGATGGCAGAATCGGTACCTACGCCGATAATGTCATAGACATCGAAATTGCTGTTGATACCGGAATCGCCATTTGCGAGCAGGTAAAACCACTTATTCTGGATGCTGTTATTGTGGTGCATGCTACCGTAATCATTGGCTTCCACGGCGGGCGATGTCGGGCCCCAGTGCAGGCCTTTGTAAAAATCAGGCTGGCT
>JABAAB010000005.1 GCA_014238945.1 Lysobacterales bacterium | reverse complement strand
TGCCGCCGGCGAATCGGTAAGCGCCGTCCAGGAACAGCATGTGCAGGTGCATATTCAGATTGAGGGCAGAGCCAAAACGCTGAATGAGTGTCACCGCTCCGGTGCGGGCGCCTGAGGCTACCGTGAAACCGGAGTGTCTGACCAGGAAGGTGGAAATACCACGCTGGACTATTGCCAACACCTCGGTCAGCACTCCGGGCTGTGCAGCCAGTAAAAAGCGTAGTGGAAAGGGGAAGGTCAGAATCCCTCGTCGCCACCGAGCACGATGTTTGTTGAACGATCAAACTGAAGTGCTTGGGCATATTGGGGAAGGCAGATGCCTTCCCCTGTTTTATTTATGCCCCGCTGCGCTCACCGCACTCGCGCACAAGTCATCCGGCGCGCGCGATCGAGAGGGCTTAGCACGGGTCTTCAGCCTGCAGCTGCCGGGCGGCAGCCAGCGCTTCGCTCAACGATTCCTGCAGCACGGGACTGGCAAGAAAAATGTTCTGGCGGCCAATCTGCTCGAGCAAACCCGCCTTCTCAAGTTCTTTCAAACCTGCCTTGCTGACACCGGCAAGCAACAGGCGGTTGCCGCCCTGTTGTAACTCCGCCTGGTACCGTTGCAGCCACTTGAGCGCGGTACTCGACACGGTTTCCTGCCAACGTGTTCGCATAATAATGGTGGCATTGCGCACGCCCCGACGAGACGGTAACAAATCATCCAACAATGAAATTTCAGCGAAAAACCGGGTTCCCCTGAAAGTCAGAATGGTCACCGCGCCGGATGGGTATACGGTCGGTAGATCGGTGACCTTGAATTTGCCATCTGCCCGGGGCACCAACTGCTTGACCTCGACATGCATCGCCGAGGAATAAACGTACAGCACGATCGAAAAACCGGTACCGAGAAACACGGTCCACTGGAGCGGAATAAACAGCGCACAAATAAACGTCAGCAAGCCGGCAGCGACCGAACCGTAGGATGAGGCCCAAACAAGACGGGCATCGTGAACCCGCCCCAGAATCAGCTCGGTCGCAATCACCATCAACATGCCGGCGATGACACTCAGGGGCACCAATTCGGCCAGTTGACCAAACAACACCACGATGACCGCAAGCCACAGTGCCGCAAAGATCCCGCCCCAGCGCGAACTGGCGCCGGCACTGACGCTGATACCTGTTCGCGACAACGAGCCGCCGGTCGCCATGGACTGGAAAAAACTGCCTGCCAGGTTGCCCAGCCCCTGCCCGATAAAATCACGCGAGGCGCGCGATCGGTTGCCGTCCGGATTGGTATAGGCCGTACTGATGCCGGCCCCCTGCACCAACGCCACCAGGGCGACCGAGACCGAGCCAAGCACGAGCTTCGGCATGAGCTCGATGCTCGGCAGCATGGGCATGGGCAGAGCATTGGGAATCTGCGCGATGCTGCCCACAAGCTCGATTGCCGGAAGATCCAGCCAATGAACCACGACCGTCATCAGCCCGAGGGTAATTATGGCTGCCAGCCGCCTGGTAAATTTAAAACGCTTGAAGAGCAGCATCAGGACAATCGTGCTGAGGCCAACAGCGGTGGTCACCGGGTCCCACTCGCCGATGTGGCCAAACCAGTCGAAAACCTTCACCAGCTTGTTGGCCCCGACCGGCTCGTAACCGGAAAAATCACCCAACTCGCCAATCATGATCAGCAATGAGGCACCGGCCACAAACCCGGTCATGACCGCATTGGACACGAAGTTGACCAGACTACCCAGGCGCAACAAACCGAGCAAAAACATCACCACACCCACCAGGAAGGTGACTGTGAAAAGTGCATGTGGCAACTGGCTCTGTTGAATATCGGCCACGGCGATCACGCTGGCCGTGGACAAGGCAATCGCACTGGTCAGCGTACTGATCATCAACACCGACCCGGTGGTCATGGACGCAACGAGGGTTGCGACCATACCGGAATAAAGACCATAAACCGGATTGACGCCAGCCAGCTTGGCGTAAGCCATACCCTCAGGAATGCTGAACAGGCCGGTGGCAAAACCGGAAATCAGATTTGAGCGAAAGCCCTTGTCATTGTCCTTCACCTGCGCCAAGGAATAACCCCCCCGATGATGCCGAACCCAGCAACTGCCAATTCGGCGACGCTCTCAGCATACCCCCGATGATGGGCTGGCTCAATCTGCGATGACGAGGCGGCACGACCACCACAGCTAACTGGATAATCCCGGTGAACAGTCCGCACAGCCCGGCCAACCCACACCGCGGAAATGTTGGCGGGTACGTCCTCATTGGTCACCACCGCCTTACCCAGCGCAGCATCAGTGGGAGCCAGCATGGTCGCGATAATGGCGATCTCAACGAGTGTCAGGCCGTCGAAAATCAGATAACCAGCCCCGAATCCGAGCAAAATGGTCAGTGGCAGACCGATCAGCAGCAGCCGTTGAGGGATCGCAAGGTTCTTTTTCAGGACGCGTAGATTGGTGTTGAAAGCATCCGTAAAGAGAACCATCGCGAGGGTCAGCTCGGCGAGGAGACTCAGACCCTCCGTATCAAGCTCCAGGTTGAGAAGGCCCAGACCCATGGGGCCTAAAACCAGCCCGAAGGCCGCGAACACGATCGCACCGTTGATGGGTGTTTTTTCGAAGCCACCGCAGATTAAACTGTAGATAAAAACAAACGCGGCCAGGATCGCGAGGTTTTCATACATAGGGTTACCCCCAAATTAGCAAAGTCCGAACCAAAGTAGTCTATCGCTCGTTTTCTAGCGGTAGACTACTTTGGCTTTACAATTACTTCTAACATTACCACATGGAAAAATACTTAATTCTCACAACTATGCATTTTCATTAACGATCACGGATTATTCGTGTCGCAATTCTTGAATTTAACAGCTTAAGGATATTGTAATACCCCTCTCAACTTTCGGCTTATTGAGCCAGCGGAATCCCCTTGGCCAACTCGAAACGAGCGATTGCTTCGACTTGTACTCAACCTGCAAGCAGCGGAACACTTTCGTGCCGGGCAGAACTTTTTTCAAATCACCGGTATATTGATTCAGCACTTCGAGCCGATATTGATGCAGCACATTCTGGCTGCTGTGGCCACCGATAAAAATCCCACCGGTCCACCGCGCCGCCACAGCATGGTTCAGGGGAAATTTTCCGAGAGTCAGTCGATTTTCAGTATCAGCTTAAAGCCGACAGAAGATAACAGAAACGTGACAAAGAAACTGAACATCCAACCGCGTAGCCAATCGGGTCCGAAACCCAGAAACTGCTGTGGGGGCAAGGCGATATCCACCGAATCAAATAGTGCCTCGTCCGGCAAAAAACCAACCGGGTTGGCCACCAGCCAATTCCACCACTGGCGTTTGTGAATCACCGGTATGTTGTACTCAAACGGAAGGTCGAATAATGCCTGGCCGTCCTGCATCATCGATACAGGTTGGTCGGCTGATGGCCAACTGAGGGTCCAGCCTTTTGCCGTTTTGTTGCGCATTGTGGGTGAACTCCATTCCAGCCGGTCATTGTCTGCCAGCGCAGGTTTTATATCGATGCCGACGGACGTACCCACCGCGGGTTGCTGATAACCGAATGCCCCCGCAACCCAGATGACGATGAACAATATCGGGATCGTTGCCAGTAATGCCGGTCCCAGGGACAGACCCAATTGGCGTATTCCCAGGCCGAGCGTGTTGCGGATTACCGGTAACAGCTCTTCAAATTCCCCGTCAAATCGGGAGATGATTTTTTGTTGTTTTTTTTGTTTTATCTTGAGTTGCCGGATCTTGTCCTGATTGGACAAGCGGCGGTAGACCACCATGGTCATCCAGCCTGCCAGTACACCCCACAAAACCAGGCGAACCAGGGCCGGCAAAACCAGCCCCAGGCCCTGGTCAATTACTCCGAACAGTGGTGCCGGCAGATCGAAAAAACCCATCAACTGTGGCTACTCGCTGTTACCTGGATTTTCGTCCTGGACCGCGATTTTGGATTGTTTTCTGCGCTTTAAATACTTGCGTACAGGCCAAAAAACGATGGCACCAATGGCCACAACGATGGTACCCAAAATCCCCAGCACGGAACCGAGAACGCTGATACCGGCACCTGGCCCGATGTAAGACACGGCTGCTGGAGAAGCCAACAACAAAATAATTATTACTAATGTTTTCAACATGATACATATGTTCAGAATTTATCCAAGCTATTATAGCCCAGTCTGAATGATGGCATGACAAAGATTGTCGTTCAGGTGGCAATCTCATCCAGTTCAGAAACTATCGGGGCGCAAACCCGTTCGATGTGCGCGAGTTCTGCGGGGGAGAAATCCGGTTCGTAATAATTCGGCAGGCTCAGGTGGTCCGTGTAATAGGTCTTCACACCAGCAAATACCAACGGATCCAACGCGCAATGAGCGACAATCCGGTCGATCGTTTCCGCTGAACGGCTACACAGTGTTTCATAGCTCAAAAACAGACTGGCGCTGGCGAAACCCTGGTGTGAACGCGCATGGTCCAGAAGGTACCGGTAGGTTGCCGCCCAGTACAATGCCCAGCCTTCGACCTCGCGGCCATCTGACCAGGCATCCAGGATAGCCTGTTGCTGAACCATGTTGCCCAGGTTGAGGGCACTGCGTTGCGGTCCGAATTCAAAATGTCCCGAAAGTGCAAGTTGCCGACCCACTTTTGGGTTTTGATCATGTGCACCTAGGAAAAAATTGTGTTGCTTGATCAACGAGGCGATGTGGTTAACGGGATTCCGGTATGGAATCAACAAGCGTGCATCCGGGAACAGTTTGAGGAGATAGGTAAATCGACCCAGGTTGTAATTGCCCTTTGCCAGGTAGCGGGGACGGTCACGCACCAGCAGCAGTTTTTTTATGTGGTTGCGGTAGAAAGACTCGAAGACCGAATTTGAAGTTCCTTCATCCAGGGTGTTGTCCGTTGTTTTGGCGTGACTTTTGGGGAAAAAATACATCCACAGGACTTCTTCAACCGCCTCGGGGCTGTCATTGGTTATTTGTATTCGATCGCCGTGTGCGCGCTGGCTGGCTACACGTTCTCCTCTGCGGGTTTTTTGTAACAGGAAATTACGCCAGAAAGGTGTCCAGATGTTTGGAAAGTCGCTGTACCGGTGACTGGTCAGTTCAGGGTGTTTATCCAGCATCTCGGTCAGGATGGTGGTCCCTGACCTGGCCAGACCAGACACATAAACAGGCTTCTGAATTTCCATCTGCCCGAGTTCATCGCTCAGAACGGAAGTTTCAATATTTCCCAGGCGCTGCCAGAGTTTGCTGGTCGCTGCAAAGAACTTTGACTGCAGATGCAAAGCCGCAGGAACATCCACCGACGTGGGTTTCCCGGCTTTCACTGATCTGCACTTCCTCCGGCGCGTGCATAGCGGGCAATATCTACAATTTCAGTTATTGCCCTTTGCGGGTGAAAGGATGTGAACAGTACGCCCGGTACCGCGTCCGGAAAAATACAATGATCACCACTCCATTTGCGTGCATTGAGCTCAATCAGGTTTGTGGGTATGCCACCCAGTGTTGTTTGCCACGATGCCCGGTAACCCGGCTGATATCCGATCACCAGGTCGGGTGCGTCACCATTGCCATTTCCGGGGTAAAGCAACGCACCATCAAAAACCTCCGCAACGATTTGCGAGCCGTTGTTTTCATCAACCACGGCGGGTAAGCGTTGCATGATCTGTCTTTTGATTTGCCCCGCTTCATTCTCGCCGACTATACCCCGTGCTTCCCGCCCGGAGCGGTTGATGTATACGCTGTTGAGCCCGATTGCATACGCTTTGCTGCGAGTCCAGTCGACTTCCCTGAAGCCCACGCTTGAAGTCGCTGCACTGTCTTTGAGCACCAGCAAGCCCTCGTCGGCCAGCCATCGATTGAGATTGACGGCCCACCTGAAGGGTGCAAAACCATGGTCACTGAGCACGATCAGACGGTCATCCGGACCCATGCGTGACACGGTCTCACCCAGAATGCGGTCCGCTTCTTTGTATATCCAGTGGATGGCCTCACGGGCTTCGGCATCGCTGTCAGCATGGAGACTGTGTAATGTGTCGATTCCACGATAAAACATATGTGATACCCGGTCGGTCTGTACAAATACGGCCACCACAAGGTCGCTGTCATGTTTGTCCAGCGCGTTATAAAACATGGCTTCGCGCTCTGCGAGTATGGTTCGAATCATTTCCAGGTAGGCGTGATCGGACAAATGTCCTTCATTCAGCGACCAGGTCTCCTCGGGCATGCCAAGGGTGTGGTACATACCGATTTCATCAACGAGTTGAGCAGCGTAACCCGGTGGGGAAGAAAGCGGCACGACCGGTTCAAGCGGGTCTATGTGGATGGGTGATACATAAAGTTGCAGCCTGGGGTAGCTGCTGACCAGATTCAGACGGACCATGCCGTTGACAGACGCCAGACCCATGAATGGAAAACTTATCACCGCCCAGTCAGACCATTGACCCGCAGCCAGATGTATTATTTCACCATCAAGTTCCACGATGGCATCATCGCCGTCAGGGCGGACTGTCAGTTCCACGCTTAATGGGGGTGCTCCTTTTTTAAGCGGATGTGCCGGTCCCACCAGCAGTGTCTGAATCAGTCCATTCCTGTCCGGCCTGACCCGGACCGCACGGGTACTTTCCGAACTCGAATTTGATGTTGGTCGTGTCGTATAGAGTGTGTATGTACCCTGGGTGCCGAGTAGATCCGGTACCCCCATACCTGCCAGCATGCGGTGGATCGGGTCCGGCGGAAAAGTCACCGGCACCCTCAATACCGTACTGGCACCACCATCATTCTCGATACTTGACCAGAAGGGGGTACCCTTGCGGCGATTGATTATCGCCCCATCTTCCAACGGCAATTCCATACCAAATAATGACAATACCGATTCCGGCGGGATTGCTTCTGAAATTGAGAATGCCGGACCATAATTACCGGGATCACGGCGCAGGAAATCATAGATTCCGTGTTCTCCGGGTTTGGTACCGGTGGCAAAATCGGACCAGGCAACCGGTGATTGTGGCGGGTTGCTGGTCTTTAAAGGATGAAATTCCCCTGCTGCAGCCAGTTTACTGAAGTTTGGCAAACTGCCATCATCCATCCACTGCTGGGCCAGCCTGGGATCCATTCCGTCGAAGCCAACGATAATCAGCCGGCTTGTCACTGTTGCCGGTGGCTGTTCACATGCAACCAGCAACAGGATGCTGGAAAAAGCCGCCAGGCAGCACTTCTTCATGATTCCGGTGAATCCTCGGAGTCCGGCTTGTTGGCGCTGTCATCTGCTTGTTGCAGCGCTACGTTTTCGGCTTCGCGCTCTGATTGTTCCTCAACTCCTTGCAGGTAACCTATGGATTTCAGGTGTTCCAGTGTTTGTGCATCAAGTTCCGGACTGGACACCAGAGACTGAATGGTCATATCGATATAGTCACCGGTCAGTACATCGAAACGCATGGTCAGATTATTGCTTTTAAGCGGGTACTTTTCATCCGGATCCCTGGACAGATCGTAGTATTCAAAACCCTCACCCGGGTAACGCATGATGGACTTGAACTGGCCCTCGCGGGTTGCTATTGCCTCGGGGCCATAGGCAATCCCGGAGGCATAGACCGTGCGCGGGTCTTCATGGCTGCGAACGGGATCGGTACCTGCGGGCAGCGGGGTACCGGGCAACGGCGTATCGGGTTGCGGAACTCCCAGCCACGACAGCACTGAAGGCAAGACATCGACCAGGCTGACCAGGTCCTGCCTGGCTGCTCCACTGATTTTCGGGTGCCACAGCAACAGCGGTACGTGCAGTAATTCCTGGAACAGGCTCTGCCCATGCCCGTACCCGTATATCCCGCGGGGGTCCACTTGCTGCTGGTGTTCTTCCCTGTGCTCCCAGAATTCCTCCCCATGATCAGAGTACACCAACACCAGGGTGTCCTTGAGCACATCACGGTCTTCGAGTTTTTGTAAAACATCGGCTATTGCCACACGAACCTCACGTACCGCCAGGTTGTATACCTGGTTGCTCAGGCATACGTTGCTGTTTTCATTGATACAGGCCGCCTTTTGGGCGTCCTCAAGCAGCAATGCGCGTGTCGGCGGATCGACTGATGCCAAACGCAACTTACGTGCATCCCGCTTCTCCTGGTGCCAATCGTGCGCTTCCATGAGATGCAGATAAGCAAAGAAGCGTTGTGGTGTTTGTTCTGGTACGTCCAGCCACTGATAGAATTTTTCCGTGACTTTTTCCCATCCCTTCAATGAGTGGAGTTGCTCAAACCCCTGTGCCAGTCCAAATTTCGCTGTAAACCAGTAGTGCGCAGAGAACGCACCGGTTCTGAACTGATGCTCATTGAGCATATCCGCCAGAGTCTGGGCAGACTCTTCAAGGGAGCTTGGCAGTTCCACATCAAGATTGGCTGGCTGATGCTGGAACTGACCGGCATTGTGCTGTACCGGGTAAAGCCCGGTCAGGATCGACGCCACCGCCGGAACCGTCCAGGGCGCAACCGAACTGGCATTGAGGTATTGTTGCGCGCCATCCAGTCGTAGGGATAGTGCGTCATCGATCAGTTCACTGTAGAAAACGTCCGCGCGAACGGTATCAATACCTATGATCACGAGGTTTCTTGGCATCGAGGCAGAAGGAGGCTGCGGGGCTTCACAGCCAGTTGTGAAAACCAATAGAAAAAGCAAAGCCGGCAGGAAATATGATTTCGGCTTGTCCGGTTCTCCGGACCCAACTGTTGATTCGGATTTGGTCATTGATTGTTCTCGGTGGATTGTTGCCTGATTCTGCCCGCTTCGCCGGGACTTGCAGAACAAATAACCCCAAGCGCTGCCTGGTGTCATCTGTTCACCGATAATGTCACGGATACTTTTATAATA
Organism: Lysobacterales bacterium; assembly: GCA_014238945.1. GTDB lineage: Bacteria > Pseudomonadota > Gammaproteobacteria > Xanthomonadales > SZUA-36 > SZUA-36. Next base: position 624 of record JABAAB010000005.1, on the reverse strand, counting down.
TTCGTTCCGGTATCGACATGTCAGTCATATTATTCTGGAAAGGATCCCGTGCATACTTGCCTGGGCAAAATCCCCTGTGGACTGTGCGACGCCGCAGGAGTCCTGATTCAAAGGAATCGGTTTTAACAGAGAATTTCAACTCATCAGCTTCACGTTCATGCAACCCTGTTTCCGTAGTATAGCCGACGTCTCTCAGCCAATGTTTTCTGCTGGATAAGTCGCCGGCGATTTAGCACGTTTTGTAGCCTCCCGGTGTAAGTATCCCAGGTTGACAGGTTTATCAGACTCTCGTGGAAACACTCGGTATGGGCTGTGAAATAGTTCTCGTCTGCAACCTGCACCTCTGTCAACTGAGCTTCCGCTTTCGGCCAGAAGCATTAGTAATCGGGCGGGCTCATATTAGCCCTGCTCCCTTACCATGGTGGTACATCCACCAGGGAGAAAGCCATGACTTATTATGCTGCACTCGACGTATCACTGCGCTCTGTCCATATCTGTGTGATTGATGATGAGGGCGAGATTCAAGCCGAGACCAAGCTCGACTCGGAAGTCACCGACATCATTGCCTGCCGCGCTAGTCCCGAGTTGGAGATTGCCAGCGTTGGGCTCGAGGCCGGAACGCTT
>JABAAB010000006.1 GCA_014238945.1 Lysobacterales bacterium | reverse complement strand
TGCCGCCGGCGAATCGGTAAGCGCCGTCCAGGAACAGCATGTGCAGGTGCATATTCAGATTGAGGGCAGAGCCAAAACGCTGAATGAGTGTCACCGCTCCGGTGCGGGCGCCTGAGGCTACCGTGAAACCGGAGTGTCTGAGCAGGAAGGTGGAAATACCGCGGTAAAGGGACCATGCAGGATATCACCGATATCAAGCTGGCAGAACTTGAATTACGAGAGGCTAAGGAGGTCGCCGAAGCAGCCAACCAGGCCAAAAGTGTCTTTTTATCCACTATGAGTCACGAAATCCGCACCCCCATGAACGCCATCATTGGTCTTACCCATCTGTTACAGCGTGCCGAGCTGCGACCAGAGCACGTGGAACGGCTGAGCAAGATCGATACCTCCGCCCGACACTTGCTGACCATCATCAATGACATCCTGGACCTGACCAGGATCGATGCCGGAAAGCTGACCCTGGAGCACTCGAATTTCCACATGGACGCGGTCTTCGATGACATCCTATCGATGTTGAAAGAACAGGTCGAAAGCAAGGGATTGACCATTGAAGTAGATAGAAACGAAGTACCACACTGGCACAAGGGTGATTCGACCCGCTTGCGCCAGGCCTTACTAAACTATGTCGTCAATGCCATCAAGTTTACCGAGCAGGGAACGATCTTTCTACGCTCTATAAAACTGGAAGAGCACGGTGACGAAATCCTGGTCCGTTTCGAGGTGTCGGACACAGGTATCGGCATCGAACCCGAGCATTTGTCCAACCTGTTCGGGGCCTTTGAGCAGGCTGATTCTTCCACCACACGTGACTACGGCGGTACAGGGCTGGGCTTGGCCATTACCCGGCGTCTGGCGCAGTTGATGGGCGGCGACGTGGGTGTGGAGAGCGAGCCGGGCAAGGGCAGTACCTTCTGGTTAACCGCCCGGCTCGGCCGAAGCCACGGTCCTTCCATCGCACCGGCCGAGCTGGCAACAGACGCCGAGACTCTGCTACGTACCCGATGCATTGGTTCTCGCATCCTGTTGGTCGAAGACAATATGATCAACCGCGAGGTGGCAATGGCGATGCTGATTGGTGTGGGCCTGGCGGTGGACACGGCGGAAAACAGAATTGAGGCTGTGGAAATGGTTGACGCCACCGCTTATGGACTGGTCCTGATGGACGTCCAGATGTCGAAGATGGATGGCCTGGAGGCAACCCGTGTGATCCGCTCCACGGCCAGCAATGGAGACCTGCCCATCCTGACGATGACCGCCAATGTCTTCGCAGAGGATCGCCAAGCCTGCATTGAGGCCGGAATGAACGACTTCGTTGCCAAGCCGGTGGTACCGGATGACCTCTTCGCGACCGTCATCAAATGGCTGCCGAAACGCGAAGCTGTAGATTCTGAGGAAACGTCGCCACCCTGACCAGTCGTAGCGACCTGGGGCCTACCTTTAGTAATCCAAGCTGCCTGTATAAAAAAGCCAGGACACCCATGACTTATTAGAAAAAACGATAGGTGTCTTGGCTTTTGTTGGCTTTTTGTAATAAGCCGTTCGGCCGCAAGCGACCTCTTACAGTCCAAGTAAAATTGGATGGGTGTCTTGGCTTTTTTGGCTTTTATCTGGTGATGTTGAGTCATTACCCCGCCATTAAAGACGTTGTATTGCCCTCTAATTTCCTTCTCGAATCACTGGGGTCAAGCTGGTTCCAGGTGTTATTTCAGGTAGTCTTGCCCGGTACATTAATCGAAACAGGGGTAGCGGTGATCCACGCGTTTAATGAACGACTCGCCAGTTTATATCGCACCCGGAACCAGACGATGCCCAGGAAATTACGCCCGATCACGGCAATTATACTGATGGTGATCGCCTCCTTGCTGGCAAAAATAGGTCTGGTTAAACTCATCATGATCGCAGCGCAAACCTATGCCTGGTTTTTCCTTGTGATGTAGTTGACCGTGACCGGAAGGGTTACGCTTCCGGATGATCTCCTGACCATTGATTATATCATTGAGCAGCAGAACAAGGATCAGTGGAACCTGGTGGTCGGCGCAACTGGGACATCAGCCGAAACCGGTCTGTTGCTTTGGAATTCAACGGCTTCGTCAGCTCCAGGGAGGCCTACATCGCTTCTGTAACGTGGCGGTTTTAGACAGTTTAATTCAGCGGATAAAGCCATTGCCGTAGCAGACAGCGATTCAGCAGGAGACGTGGGGGTTTCCACTTTGCTTACGGAAACTGTCTCATATTCTGAACTCAGCTGTATCTTGATACATGACTGTGACATTGCCAATCAAGCCCCAACACCGGCCTGAAGCCATGAAATATCCAACGTGGTCGCTGGGTTTCAGCCTCTTGCGGGTTCGTCGGAATATATTTTGCATTACATAACACTGAAGAGCGAAATAATTGGATAAAGGGTGATGCCTGTCGCTAGAAACAAACTGCAACAATCGGGTGCTTAGTAATGTCATTCCTGGGATGAATTATCATGAATAACAAGCAAGTTAGCTATTTCGCAATTTTGATGGTATTGGCAATTCTGCTTATGCCAACAATTATTACTCAACAGGCGCATACGGAGGCGAAGTACTCCGCCAAAGTTCCGGATTTTGTAACGACACCTGATAAGGTTGAAACAAAAACACTGGGTACGCTGGAATTTTTTGACGGTATGCCAACGAGGAAACGGTGCAGAAAGCCTACGACCATCTTGATCTGACACGCGGTATTACATCGTTTTTGGACGGGATGCCCATTGCCTCATTATATGCATTCAATCGCGGTCTCAGTGAAGCCGGTGTGAAGCCGGGCGAGGTTGGTATTACTGCTTGGTTTTGTAAATGATGCGTCGTTCGGATATGTCATCGATATCGGCCAGGCCGGTCCCGACAAGGGCAAGGGCGGCAAATTCCTTTTTCTTCCTCCCGGATATGAAAGCGATATCCCTGCCGGCTATTTTGTCGCAAAATCAAAAACCTATGATCATTAGGTAATCTTGCGGGCAGCCACAAAGGATGGCGATACTGCCGAACCGGTGAAAATGGTCAAAGAGCATTTGAACATCTGTCCGCTTGCACAGGCTGACAACCCGCCGGCCGAGATTTTTCACAATCTCTCCGGCAAACAATTCAATACCATTCATGCCAATAATTTCGAGTTCTATGAGGAGCTATACACCGTCATCCAGAAAGAACCGGCGGATGCGTTTCCGCCTGAACTGGTTGGGGCATTTGCTTCTATCGGCTATCGGGTGGTCTGGATAGTAAGAGTCCTGATATCAAATCCAATGATGATGGCAGCTATACAGTCTGGTTCGGCCCCGAGGCACCAAAGGGTCAAGAGGGCAACTGGATTCAGACATTGCCGGACAAAAGTTACAACGTACTTTTACGGCTGTATGGCCCCCTGGAACCGTGGTTCTACAAGACCTGGAAGCCGGGAGATTTCGAGTTGGTGAAATAATCTGGCTTAAGCAACACGTTTCTTCCGCTCAGCCTGTGCGGCAAGGTCTGCAATCTGGAATGCGATGTAAATCGGGCTAGTCCAGCTTGACCAACTCCACCCGCCGGTTCATAGCCCGGCCCTCTTGTGTGTCATTGCTATCAACCGGCTTTTCCATTCCATAACCTTTCGCGGGCATGCGCGACGGATTGATGCCATAGATCATCAGGAATTTCTGTACGGCTTCCGCGCGACGCTGTGACAGGTCCATATTATGCTGTGCCGAACCGGTATTATCAGTGTGTCCCTGGATCTCTATGGCCAGGTCCGCGTTGTTCTTCATCAGTTTGACGATCTCTATGATTATCTTTTCAGCCCCCGGTTTAAGGAAATCTTTGTCGATATCAAAATTGATGCCATACACAGCAACATTGCCTTGCTCGTCCAGCGCCTTTTGCATTTCAGCTGCGCCGAATGTTAGGCGCTGTTTAAAGCCAGCCTCTTCAATGATAAAGATTTCATAACTTCCGGTGCGGGCCGTCACATATGCCCAGATCGTGCTGCCGTTTTCCATGGGCAAAGTAAATGTCATCTTGCCATTGCGTCGTTCGTACAGGATTTCACCGCCTATTTCTTTGGCTGCAGCCTTGATGTTTTCCAGAATCTCGGTTCGTGAAACCTGCTGGTCGGTTTTGCCTAGCTCATTTTTGATGACGTAAACCAGCTTCCAGTGCCTGCCTTTTTTCTCAACCAGTTCCATGCCTGTTGCCTGGTCAGTGCGAAAAGCATAAGTAGCAAAATCGACTTGCTCACTCAGGCTCTCCACCAGCTCTGCCTTTGGCATGGGTTTGATAATGGGATGTCCCATCGTTTCCTGCCCATAACTGCCGGTACTGAAGAAGATCAACCACAGGGCAAGAAGCGGGTGGGAATGAATTAGCAGTGATATTTTCATTTTTGATTCCCCACCAAAGCTGAATTAAAGGGCTGAGAGCAACTAGTTTGGGTATAGGTAGTATAAAAGCCATATTACAATAAATTTGGAGTAACTTAGAAGCTCGTCAACTCATATTTCCCTGCCAGGTGAATACGAATCCTATCCTTCCGGAATGTCCAGGACTGAATCTTACCCGGTGAACCCATGTTTGGGATCAAACCCAGCCTCAGGATGATAAATGCCGTGCCAAACCCGATCGGGACCAGCAGCGTTATATACTGCAGTCGAAAATCCAATCCCCGGTGGGGCACGACACTGGGGTAGCAGATCAGCATGGATTCCTTTTGCATCCAGTCCTTTACTCAGCAGCATGACCCAAGACCGGAACCACTGCCAAATGAAAAGTGCGAACTATTTTTGACACTACCAATGCTGGCAATGATGCGTACATCACCACCGCATTCACTACAGGTTTCTATGTCTATATCGCCTAACCCGCATATTGCACGAAGGATTCGGAATTTG
>JABAAB010000023.1 GCA_014238945.1 Lysobacterales bacterium | reverse complement strand
TGCAAACCAGGAGGAGTCCATATACGTGTGTTCAATATTGAGATCGAAACCTGTGATCAATGCGGTGGTGAGGTCAGGATCATGGCCAGTGTAAGAATGTAGGACCCTTTTGGACACTTCATGTATTTTGAATCACATGGAGGGCTCAGTAATGAAAGCAGAAGAAAGAGAAATAAGGCGTAAGCGACGAATCTTAGATCACGCAATTAAATCAGGTAATATCGCCAAGACCTGCCGTTACTTCGGTGTGCCAAGGTCGTTGTTTTATGTTTGGCGTTTTCAACCCGCTTTAACAATAAAAACATTGCAAAAAAAATAACAGAGATTATGAACCACAAAACCAGATCATCTGTCCTGATACGTCCAAAATCTGATCTATTGCTTAATGCGACAACGACATATAGAAGTTGAAATGAAAAAAATGTGAGACTGATCACGCTAAAGGTAAAAAAAACAGCTTTAAAAAATGAGATTATTCTTTGCATGGGACCCCCTCCTATTCTGACAACCATCATATGCCCCGCCCACCATTCGGGTCACCACTAAGCATAGTCGTTGTGGTTCAGAATGCTACTGGCAATAGCGACAGCCCCCACAGCTATCCGAGCAGATTGCCTACACCATCCAACCCATACCTATGCCACCAAATCCATGCCGATCTGGTCGCTGATAACCCCCGCAGCATTCCCCTCCAGGTCGGCTTTCATTGGCCGCTTTGCGACCGGAACCTGTCTACTGAGTTTGACCGGTACGAGTAGCGGGAATCGGTCAGCAACGGACCACCGCGTGCTACGATGGCGACTGGTGGCAACTGAGTAAAACAGACGCTATGAGTGAATTTGAATATGTAATGGTATTGGTTTCAATCGTAGTTGCCTTGGCAATCGCGCATTTGCTTACCGCACTCGCTGCGGGCGTTCACCGATTTCGAGGACACGGCGAACCAATAAAGGTGGACTCTGTTTTCTTACTATGGATCATCTTTGTTCTGATCTGGCTTGTTTCATTTTGGTGGTGGGAATTTAAATTTCAGGAATTTCAGGTCAAATGGTCATACGGTCTGTACCTCTTTGTACTCGGCTACTCAATTATTCTCTTCATGGTTTCACAGATTCTGGTGCCTCATCGCATGCAGGGGGTTACAGACAGCTATGCCTATTTCATGGAAGGACGAAAGTGGTTCTTTGGTGCATTATTTCTCGTGATAGCATTCGATGTTGCAGACACCTTTTTAAAAGGCACCGAGTGGGGTTTGCGACCAGCAGTATTAATGAACTACTCCATTAACTTTGCTGTGGTAATCACTGGCATTATCTCAGAACGACGAGCCATACAACTGGGAACAGCAATCGTCGCATTTTCCGCACAGTTGCTATATGTATTTCAGGAGCTCAATGTACTCGGTTCCTGGTAGTTCCTGATGCCAGTTCTCAAAGTCAGCGGCAACTTTGTAGGCTTCGACACCATGGTGGAAAGCGCTAACTTTGTATCCGAGCTCATTTGCCATATCCAACAGGGTCATCATTATTGAATTTAACAAAGGTTCGGTGGCTGCGCACTGGCCCCATTTTTGACCCTGGCAGCCCCTGATCCACCAGCGCCCTGGTCACCCCTGCCTCTCAAGCCATCCCCGCCGCCTTGCCCACCACCACGACATCGTAGGGGCCGTCCAGGCGATGGGAACGGCATCGCCGACCCATGCGAAGGGTGCCGGGTTTCTCGTGCGCGGCTCAATCGCGCCGCAAGCCGGTCGCTGCACGCACCGGCGGCGGCGCCATCAAGCCCAGTGCCATGGCACCGGGACGGCGCGGATCGGCAGCCCCATGGAGGCGCCCACTGTGCCGGCTGATGGATTGCACGCTGCCCATGGTTTGCTCAATGCGGGTTTCATGCCCCAACTGCTCCAGCTGCCTGATGAGGTCCGGGCTAAAACCCGGCTCCAACCCCAATTGCGGTCGATTCCAGCCCTGGTAAATCCGGGGACGATGAGTCGCTTCGGATATATTCATATTAAAATCAATTAGATTGACAATAATTTGAAGAATTACGTTGATAATATAACTGCCACCAGGTGTTCCCGTCACGAGAAACACTTCCCCCTCAGCATCCAGCACGATGGTCGGTGTCATGGTCGAAAGCATCCGTTTTTTTGGCACCAGGGCATTGGGATGGCCGGGCTCGTCACGATAGCTGAAATTACGCATCTGGTTGTCAAACAGGATGCCGGTGCCAGGCGCTACCCAACTGCCGCCAAACGAATGGCCGAGCGTATAGGTATTGGAGACGGCATTCCCTGCCCCATCGACCGCGGAGAAATGGGTCGTATCATGACTTTCCGGCGGCAGCATCGGCCATGGCCGCACTGACTCGACCTCGGTCATGCGATCCAACGAAATGTCGCCCGCCATGGCCTTGCCGATGGCCGGGCTGATGTATTCAGCCAGGGGGATCTTGACAAAATCCGGATCGCCCAGCCAGGTGCGCCGATTGGCAGCAGCCCGTTTCATAACCTCGGCCAGCAGGTGCAGGTGCTGCACCGAACCTGCCCCGATTGCGGCGAGGTCGAATTCAGACAGCATGTTCAGCATCTGGATCAGCGTGACACCACCGGCGCTGACGGGTGGCATCGAAACCACCCGGTAGCCACGATAGTCTGTGGCCACCACTGCGCGCTCTCGGACCCGGTAAGCGGCCAGGTCATCGCGCGTAATCAAGCCACCCGCCGCCGCAAATGCCGCGGCGATCCTGTCGGCCAGTTCACCGCGATAGAAGGCGTCTGCACCGCCCTGCCCAATCTGCCCAAGCGACCAGGCCAGGTCCGGCTGCATCAACCGCTCACCTGGCCGCCAGGCCTGGCCGTCAGGGCGCAGGTAAATGGCCGCGCTGGAGCCGAAGTTGCCCAGAGTCTGGGCCGCCTCGGTCAGTGCAAAACTGAGATCGTGGCTCACCACGATACCCGCGCTTGCCAACGCCTGGGCCGGGGCCACCAATTCACCCCAGGGCATTGAGCCCCAGCGCTGCCACGCTTCGAACAACCCGGCCACGGTTCCGGGCACTGCGGCGGCCCGGGCGCCATGGGTGAGCGCGTCCCAGTCCACCTGCCCACCATCCCCGCGAAACAGCGCTGCGTCGGCAGTCAACGGCGCCATCGATCGATAATCCAGGGCATAGGTTTTGGATTCCTCCGCCACGTGAACCAGCATGAACCCACTGCCACCCAGGTTACCGGCCCGCGGCAGGGTCACCGCAAGGGCAAATCCCGTGGCCACGGCTGCATCGACCGCATTACCACCCTGGCCCAGTATGTCGCGACCGACCCGCGAGGCCAGTTCATTTTGTGACACGACCATGCCATGCGCGGCCACCACCGGGTGGTGCACCGAGTCATAGCGGATAATCGCCTGGCGGGTTTGTGCAAGCCCCGCAGTGGCACCCAGCAACAACGAGCCCGCCAGGGCGAGCAGAATGATCCGAACGGATCTCGCCGTGCACACCTTCATTTAATGGCCTTGCCCGGATGCATCCGAGCGGAGAATCCTACCTGGACGGGCGCCGGTCATGCGCCCGTCGAACAGCACCGCTTCGCCCGCAACAAAAACATGCGTCACGCCCAGGGCATATTGATGCGGATCGATAAAACTGGCGCGATCGATGATGGTTTCAGGATCGAACACCACCAGATCAGCGACCGCACCCACGGCAATTCGACCGCGCCGTTTCAGGCCGATCCGGTCGGCGGGCATGCGCGTCATTTTGTGGATTGCGGTATGCAATGGCAGCACCTCCAGTTGACGCACATAATAGCCCAGCACACGGGCAAAGCTGCCATAATTACGCGGATGTGGGTGCCCGTTACCCGGAACCTCGATACCCCCATCGGCGGCGATCATGGTTCTTGGATGGCGCATGATGTTTTCAACATCCTCCTCGTGCATGGCATGATAAACCGCCTGGCAACCGCCCGCTTCCTGCAACTCGATGATCAATTCAGCCGCATTGACCAGGGTTACCGCGCGGCCTTGCTGCCTAAGAACCTGACTCAGGTTCAGACCATCCAGAGTATGATCAAAAGCGCACCAACTGAGCTGAACATTGGCCGGATCATTGCGCGCACGGACTTCGCTCAGTTGATCGACCAGGTAGTCCCGAATATTGAGCCTCAGTTCAGGGTCACCGAGGCGCTCGCTCAGGCGCGTCTCGCCGCCGTCCCGACTCCAGCGTGGAAACTGCACCGTCAGGCCCGTGTGCCCGGCTGTGTACGGATATTGATCCAGGGTGATGTCGAGACCACGCGAAACCGCTTCATCGACCATCGCCAACAGGTCTGCGGAGCGCCCCTGCATGGCAGTGCCCATTGCCTTGGCATGCGTGATCTGCGCCGGTAAACCGCCCTGCTCGGCAATGTCGATCAGTTCTGCGACACTGTCGAGCACAGCGAGAGCCTCGTTACGAATGTGGCTGATGTAAATGCCCCCGTGACGGCCTGCCACGCTCGCCAACTCGATCAGCTCAGCGGTATTGCTGAAGCTGCCCGGCGTGTACACCAGGCCTGATGAAAGCCCGAATGCACCCTGACGCATGGCAACATCAACCAGCGTTCGCATGGTCGCTAGCTCATCGTGGGTCGCCAAGCGGTCATCCAGCCCAATAACCTTCTGGCGGACCGCGCCATGGCCGACGAAGCTGCCGAAATTTATCGCAATGCCCTGGGTTTGCAGACGCTTGAAGCTCGGTTCCAGCGGCAGTGGCGACCAGCCATCCGGCCCGCCGATCACGCTCGTCACGCCCTGGCGCACCTGGTTTTCCGCGTCCGGCCAGCGCAGCAGACCACTGCGCTCAGGATCTGCCCTGATGGCGTGGGAATGCAGATCAATAAATCCGGGCGCCACCGCCAGGCCGCTGACGTCGATCACGCGGCTCGCCTGGAACGCTTCGCTTGCTCCGAGCGCGACGATGCGGTCTTCGATCAACCATACATCACTCACCGAAGGAGGCACGTCGACACCGCTGAAGACCCGGCCACCTTGTAGCCGGATAACCTCACCAGATCGGTCCCCGGCGTGGCTTTCGTCAGTAGCCACTCCCGCACACAGTAGCAGGCTGCACAACAGCGTGGCCACGACTGGCCGGGATCGGTAACTCACCCGGAGCCTCGCATCATGCCGGCAGCCTGGACTCAGCAACAGCTCTACACCGGCCCGGTTAAACCACTTGGCCATACAAGAAGGGGAGCCGCAGCTCCCCTGTCTTGTCCCCACGTCACGTTGGCATCAGTCAAACCTGAACCTCAGATCCAGGTAGTAATAACGACCGAAATCGCGATGGGCATCAGCAAAATAACCAAAGTATCGGTCGGCCAGCGGCGCCCGTTCATCGGTGAAATTGTTGACGCCAAGCCGGACGCGGGAACGACTCTTCCAGAGATCGAAGTTGTAGTCCGCGCTGAGGTTGAAAGTGGTCATGGACGGAATGATGTATTTGGTGCCATCACTCAAGGTCAGAGAGCTTTGATAGAAGCTGCCCAACTTGTTACCCGATACCCGAGCGGCCCAGTTGTCATTGCGCCACGTGATGCTGGCGGTGTGTTTTTCGTCCTGGTTACCATCGAGACCGAGCAAATCATCAAAACCTGCCACCGGGATGGTCGGCGGAATCGTGCCCGCTTCGGAGGCTGCGAGCAAAACCTTGGCTGCGCCACCGGGTTCCTGCTCGTAGGTTTCGTAGAAGCTGCCGTTGTAGCTGAAGCTGAAATCACCGACCCGCGTATCCACATCCCAATAAATGCCAATGTCATACCCTTCGACCGTGCGCGTGTCGAGGTTGGCATACCGGTCGTCGATGAATTCAATGTCACCACCCGGGCAGATCCCCGCTGCAGTGTAGATTGCAATCTGGTCATCGTCAGGCGCGTTCCGGGAAACCGCCGGATTAAACACCTGGTCACAATTGCCGAGCCCTGCCTCAATTCGGAGCAGAAGATCAAGGATGGTGTGATTTTCTTCCCCGAACAGGCCGATGGTGTCTTCCTTTTCAATCGTCCAGAAATCGAGGCTGACGGTCAGGCCCTCGGTGATATTCCAAACCGCTCCGATCGACGTGTTGGTGGATTCTTCCGGATCGAGATTCTGGCTGCCCTGAGCCCGCCGCTGCATGGCGTAGCGACAATCCAGGATATCTTCATCGGGATCGACAAAGAAACAGGCATAATCGTTGCGTGTGTTGTTGCGAACAACCAGGTTCTCATTAATGGTCACGAGATTAGGCGCTCTGAACGCCTGCGACCATGACCCTCTGATCAGCAGAGGCTCAACCGGCCGCCAACCGAAAGCCACCTTGCCGACGGTGGTGCTCTTGGTGTCCGAAAAGTTCTCATAGCGCAAGGCAGCCTGCACGTTGAGGGTCGAATGCAACGGAATGGCCAGCTCAGCAAATACCGAGGTGACATCCCGACCACCGCGACTGTCTGAGGAGGGGCTTGAATTAACCACGTCACCAACGAGCGGGAAGGTGTCGCCATCGTTATCGGTAAACACGATGGTACCGTCTAGTCGCGGGTCACGGTTATCCTTGAACGATTCTTCACGATATTCCACGCCCGCCAGGAAACCGACCGGCCCAGCCCAGAGATTGAACAGATCAGGTCGACTCACTTTGAAGTCGATCAGTTTCAGGTCGGTCTGGTTATTGCGGTAAACATCAACCAGGGCACGATCAATGTTGGAAGGCAGAACTCCGCCATTGAACGGATTGTAAGCTGCCGGTGTGGGATCATTCAGAGCTTCCTGCATCAGCGTGTTGGAAATTCGGTTGTGGGTCACATCATTGCGTTCGGCCTTGGAGTACAGCAGCGCCGCATCCCAGTCCCACTCACCCATGGTGCCACGAAAGCCTTGCAGCAACCGCCACGTTTCATTTTTCGTATCGACAATCCTCGGCACCTCGGTATACCGGTAGTTATCGATCAGCAGGCTTTTACCCTCGCAGGGGAAATCTGCACCGATGATTTCATCCGGTAAACGATTGGGTGAACCGCAGGGGCCAAACGGGTTGTAATAATTTTCGGCACCGACAACTAACTTTACACTGCTAAATGATGCCGAAGGATGGCGATTCAGATTGGTTTTTGCCTGGTAATAGGAAAATTCGCTATAAGCCTGCACCCCATTGTCGAAATCGTGATTGAGATAGCCAAAGAAATTGTAGCGGTCGAGTTCGGACGCCAGGTCAACGTTATTGCCCCACAGATTGTACCGGTAGGTACCCTGGCCATCGGCATGGCCGCACATCACCTCATTGAGCTGCCACCCGCCGTCGCAGCGCGCGTCACCCATTGGGTAGGTCTCGAATTCGCCGCTGCCATCGGTAATACCCGAGACAGACCCACTCATGTCGAATTGACCAAAATTGGAGTTGGCGCTGGTGTTCCGAAAACGGGTGTTTCCCTCCCAGGGCGAACCCGCCGGAATCAATCGCCGGTAATCGGAGTCGGACCATTTGTCATCATCCTGTGAGTTAATCCGGTCACGATGATAAAAGTCGGCGTAAATTCCAAGATTGGTGCGCCCACCGTTGAAAAACCTGCCCCACTCGATGTTTATCCGTTGGTCATTGCGGGGCAAATGATCATACTCGTCGTAGCGCAAGCGCAGGGAAAACCCTTCGAAGTCATTCTTCAGGACCGTGTTGACCACGCCTGCAACCGCATCTGCACCGTAAATTGCCGAAGCACCGTCACGAAGTATTTCAACCCGATCAACCCCAAACACGGGTAGCGCATTGGAGTTGTATGTCGTCACCGGAACAAAGCTGCCACCCACAACCTCGGTCTGGTAACCGGCTGCCGCGACCATGCGTCGACCGTTGACCAGGACCAGCGTGTTGCCAGTGCCCATATTGCGCAGATTGAAGGCACCGATGTCACCACGCGCCGAGTTTACCCCACCGCTGATGTTCTCCGCCTCATTGAAAAAGTTCTGCCCTTGCTCGGGAATGAAATCAAGCAATTCATCGCCTGATGACACGCCCAACGCTTCGATTTTCGCCTGGGTGAAGACAGAAACGGCCAACGCGTCGGAAATGGCGGCACCCCTGATCTGGCTACCGGTAACGACGATTTCCTCCAACTCGTTGTCATCGTCCTTCGCTTGTTCACTTTCGGCCTGTGCGACCTGTGTTACGCGGGTTTCCGCTGGCTCGGCAACCGCGTTCGCCTGGCGACTGGCTGCGCTGCCAGCAGCCACCGTATCGGCCAGCCCCGAAAGCGAAGCGACACAGGCGAAAACGATCACCAGACCGCGAACCGCGATGCGATGGATTTCGCGAATAAATAAAGAAGCAATTGAGGATTTCATTTCTGCGCTCCCGTCTGATTTTTCAGACCTTTTATGCTGGAGAAGTTCCGTTATTCATGGCGCCCCCCGAATGGCTTGTTGTCCATTCGCTGTTGTGGAGATAACCACCGCTAACGTTGCCCCGTATTCGTAATTTTACCAGTCCTTCTGTGAAGAAATCAGTTACCTTTCGTGGATGAGTCTTTTCGAACTGCCGAAACTTTTGGCCGGTATGGCCGCCGCATCGTATGCGCTTCCCCACCTGCCTGGTATGCAATTTGGACAGGTGGTCGCTAGCCGATTCGCGCTCTGGTGGCAGAACCATGTTTTTTTTGATTCGCCGCCACACGTTATCAGGCTCAATCCCACGCCCCATTGTCCAGCCGTGAACCATCGATGGCAAATAATACCTTCGACAGGCTTGATAACCTAAGGTTATACTCGGGCCGTGGATTGCAAAATAACAAGACCATGCGTTTAAGACACATTGAGATCTTTCACGCGATCTACACTCGTGGTTCAATTACTTCCGCTGCCCGGTCTCTAAACGTCTCCCAGCCCTCGGTGAGCAAGGTGCTCGCCCATGCGGAATCACAATTGGGTTACCGCTTGTTTGACCGTGAGAAAGGCAAGGTAGTGCCAACGCGCGAGGCGGAAATCCTGATCAGTAACGTGATGGGTGCCTATTCGCATATTGGAGAGGTGCGGCGGATTGCCAGGAATCTGGGAGACATGAATGCCGGTCTTATCCGGTTTGCCTCAACCCCGGCTTTTGGCGTGGAACTGGTGCCCGCCGTTATTGCGGCCTACCTGGCGGAGTACCCCTCCAACCAGTTTGAAATCGAAACCCTCCACCATCGACAGATTTCACGTGCCATCCGGGAGCATCGGATCGACCTGGGCCTGGCGTTTGATCCACCGCCGGCAGCCGAGATTCAACTGGACCGGTTGGCGAGCGCAAAATTCGTTGCACTGACCCATGAGTCGATCGATTTTGGAGATAAAAAACGACTGTCTTTTGCCGATTTTTCCGGCCACCCTTTCATCGCGCTCAGCGAACGGGGGCCGCTGGGTCGATTATTGGCCAGCAAGCTCAATTCGCTCGAACTCGATCTGCACACGGTTGCCACTGTAGAAACCTATCAAATGGCGGAAACCCTGGTTGCTCATGGCGTGGGCGTGTGCCTGTTAGATGAGGTCACGGCACGCTCGAGCAAGCATGACCAGACCCGGTCCTGGCCATTGGAGCCTGAATTAAAATTCGATATCATGGGGATGCGCTTGGCTTCCGTTTCGCTGCCCATCATTGTCCAGCGCTTCTACCAACGACTCGCAGTGGAAGTCGACCATTTCCTGAACTGAATTTTGCCGCGGCGCATCTCGCTGGCCCATAGATAAATGCTATGACCTCCGTAAAACTACTTATTGGCAGGCAAGGTCATGTGACCGTTACACTGAATCGGCCCTAGGATCAGAAACTCTTGGTCATGCATGTAATGGTACTTGGCGCCGGCGTGGCCGGTGTCACGACAGCATACTATCTCACTCAACGCGGCCACCAGGTCACCGTCGTTGACCGGTGCAGTAGCGTCGCAGAAGGGGCCAGCGGTCACAACGGTGGCCAACTCTCGTACAGTTTTACCGACGCCATGGGCAGCCCCACGCTGCTGTACAAACTACCGGGAATCATTGCCAACCGTGAACCCGCGTTTCGGCTGCGTCCTGACATCAACTGGCAATGGTTGAGTTGGGGTGCCAATTTCCTGTTGCAGTGCACTCGCCGTCGATACAAGGCAAACACGGAACACGTATTGAAACTGGCGCTCCGATCGGCAGATCTGATGGAGGAATTACGCCAGGATACCGGTTTTTATTTTGCCCATAAAAAAGCCGGCAAGCTCGTCATGCTGGACACACCCGCAGCCTGTGCAGAGGCGGAAAAGATTTCTGCACAGAAACGGCAATTAGGCTGCGAGGTTGAGTTGCTGACGGCACAGGAGGCACTGAAAATTGAACCCGCGCTCGAGCACATCAAGAAATTTTACGCCGGCGCCATTTATGCCGAGCATGATGCGGTAGGCGACACCCATCGATTCACCATTGAGCTGGCCACCTGGCTGGCAAAGCACACACCCACGGAGTTCATGTTTAATACCACCATCCAGGAAATTACAGCACAAGGTAACCGACAACGAGCGGTGCAAACCGACCGGGGTCCGCTGGAAGCAGACGCCGTAGTGGTGTGCCTCGGCGCCTGGAGCGACAGTCTACTGAAATCGCGTTTTCAATCCGCTTCCATCTATCCGGTCAGGGGCTACAGCCTGACTTTACCTTGTGGCAGCTACCCCAACCGGGTCAGCGTGACGGATCTGCAAGGGAAACTGGTCTTCAGTCGGCTGGATCAGCAGATTCGCGTGGCCGGATTTGCTGACTTTTGTGGCTATCGAGCACGACATGACGAGGCCAGGATTGAACAACTGCTCGTCCAGACAAAAAACCTGGCGCCAGGAATCGCTGACTACAGCGCCCAACCCATCAATTCCTGGGGCGGTTTCCGTCCCATGACACCAGACTCTCGTCCAATCGTCGGCCCATGTCGGTTGGAAGGCTTATTCGTCAACACCGGCCATGGTATGTTGGGCTGGACCCTGGCCTGCGCCACGGCCCACCAGGTGGCCGCCTGCGTCTAACACATTGCAAGGCGGCGGCTATGCGCTGCTAAAAACCCCGTGTATCGTAAGCGATAGAGGCAAACCATGCCGGCATGAACTCACCACCGCTGCAATCGCTTACTCAGCCGCTTCCCCATCACGAAGCTTTTTGATCGTGGCAACCAGCTCCGGTAATTGCAGGGGTTTGCCGACGGCTCCATCCATTCCGGCATCAAAATAGGCCAGCAGCCAGATCATCGCGAAATCCGACCCTGTACGAGTGTCCAGGATTGAATTCCAGCCACGGACTAAGCTGTTGCACGCCCATTCCTGAGCTGCGGCCAAAAAATACCGTGCTGCTCGCGGATCAGTAACAGTATATAGAGGGGCAAGTGGGTGGAATGATTGGACCCCTTCAGGCAAACAATCCCGTTGGCGGTGGTGTCGCGGCCCTGCTACCTGCCAGCGTATCGGCGAAAAACTTATACAAGTTCCAGGATAAAAACGGCATCTGGCACTTCACCGACCAGGCGCCTGATGAGGATGTCGAGTTTTCTACCGTATACATGGAAAGGGAACCGGATCCGCGCATCCGTTTGCGCCAGGATGGAAAAAAGGAAAGCCCGGTCTATATCTTGTTCAACGATTCATGGGGTCCGGCCGAGGTTGAATTGACCCTGGAAGAAACCGTCAACGTCCTTACTGAGCCTTCCTTGCCCGCCGGATTTCAATCCCTCTCGAACTCCCGCTCGCGCAAATCGCTACGGCGGAATGCGGAGGATATCAGAAAGATCGATATTCGGAGTGGTGAAGATGCCGCTGACTTGATTGCACGTCCGATCACGCTCCTAATCAGGTTTTCAGCTTCCAATTCCTGTTTCGAACGCGCCAATCAGTGTCCTGGCATTCGACGCCCGCGGACGAGAAACCCAGCCCCGCCGACTTCCGAAAGTCTTCTGGCGCGTCCGGTTTTCCAGTCCGATTGAATGAACAAACGTGCGGGCTGATTTGGTGGATAGGAAGTATAAACCACCTTATTTGCAATTCAGCAAAGTATCAGTGACCGTTGACCCCGTGCATATTTGACCTTTGCCGTCCCCGAGCCACCGGTGTACTGGTCATCCGTGTGCCTCAAACCGTCCCCTTTGGCCTCTAATGACTCCATTCCCGTAGCGCAGCCGATATCGGCCCTGGGCGCAACCGCCCCCCAACATCAAACCAGCTTGAGCAGGTCACTGGGGTGGGCGCTCTACTGGGCCGATGAACTGGCCATTTACCTGATGATCTGGGCGGTGCTGGTTGGAGCCTCGATATCGGTCAAGCTGCGTACCGGCATCGCCGTTCGATTGTTGCATGACTTTCTGCCGGAGCGCGGGACCCGGTTGGTGGACATGATGGTTGACACGCTGGTGCTGGCCTGTGCGCTCAGCCTGCTGGTATTCAGCTGGATCTGGTATGACCCGGCATTGCTTATTGCCAGCGGATTCGATATCGGGGCCTTCAAAACCGCCTCGTATAATTTCATCTATCACGAACCCACGGTCACGCTGGGAATCCGCAAGTTCTGGCTATGGCTCATCATGCCGGTCATTTCGGTGACCATGACGATCCACTCAGTCTCGAACTTGCTCCAGGCCCTGGCCGGTGAAGCCCTGCACATCACTCTGAAGGATTAAGGATGTTAACGGCCGTCATTTTCGCAGTGTTGCTGTTCATCGGTATGCCGGTTGCACTGGTATTGTTGGTGTCAGCGATTTCCTACGCCGTGATTTCGGACAATTACCTGCTTTTTTATTCCTTCGCCCAGCAGATATTCTCGTCGATGGAAAAATATGGGCTGCTGGCGATTCCCCTGTTTCTGCTGGTCGGTGAGCTGATGGGGTTCGGCGGTTCGACACGCAGACTCGTCAACGCGGCAACGGTGCTGGTGGGTTCACTGCGCGGAAGTCTGGCCTACATCAATTTACTGGCGAACATGATGATGGCGTCCATCATGGGCTCGGCCAATGCCCAAATTGCGATCATGTCGAAAACCATGGTCCCGGAAATGGTTAAAAAGGGATACGATCCCGCACTGGCCGCTGCCACCACGGCGGCTGGCGGACTGATGTCACCCATTATCCCACCGTCAATGATCTTCATTATTTACGGCGTGCTGGCCCAGGTCGCGATCGGCGACATGTTCCTTTCCGGAATCATTCCCGGCCTGCTGATGGCCCTGGGGTTTCTTGGCGCGGTGACGGTCCTGGGCATGTTCTACGAGTTTCCTGCGCTTGAGGAAAAAGACCGTGCAGAAAAAATTCAGGCCCTGGTCGATGCAGTGCCCTCGATGTCCATTCCCGCCATTATTGTAGCTTCCATACTGCTGGGAATCGCCACTCCAACAGAGTCGGCTGTCGTGGCCGCAGTGGCAGCCTTTCTGATTGGAAAATGGATTAACCGGGAATTGACGCCTGGCGATGCCTGGAAAGCCTGCCTGAACGCAGGCACCAACACTGCCGTGGTGCTGTTCCTGGTGGCGATGGCAAGCCTGTTCGGCTGGATGCTGATCTTCGAGCAGATACCCCAATTGGTGTCGAACTGGATCACTGGACTCACCACCGATCCCCTGGTTTTCATGCTGATCGTCAACCTGGTTTTGCTACTGGTCGGGGCAGTGATCGATGGTATCGCGGCCATGATCATGATCGTGCCCATCCTGCTGCCGATCGCGCAGAGGCTTTACGACATCGATCCCTACCACTTTGGCGTTGTCATCTCGATCAACCTGGTGCTGGGTCTTCTGACGCCACCTGTCGGTACGGGGCTCTATATCGCCTCGCACATTGCCGAGGTGCGGCCTGGCCGGGTATTCGCTGCCATCCTGCCATTCTTTGTCGTGGTGCTGGCACTGCTGGTGCTGCTGAGCTGGCAGCCGGGACTGGTCACTTTTTTCCTGCAAACGGCTTAAAGCCAGTTTTGGGGTGCTTCCAGCCTTTCTTTCAGCGCACCCAGGAAGCGTGCCGCGCCGGTGCCGTCAACCGCTCGGTGGTCCGAGCTCATCGTCACGTTCATGATGGACTGGACAGCCACTTCACCGTCCACCACCCTCGGCAATGGGTAGGCCCGGCCGGCGGCCAGGATGGCTACCTGGGGGGGCGTGATAATGGCGGTAAAAGAGCTGACGTCGAACATGCCCAGGTTGCTCAGGGTAAAAGTCGTGTCGTTCAGCTCAGCAGCGCGTAACTTGCCTTTGCCTGCCCTGGCGGCGAGGTCCGCCAGGCGGTGAGAGAATTCCTCAATTCCAAAGTCGCCGCAATCCAGTATCGCTGGCGCAATCAGACCGGCAGGCAAACTGATCGCAACACCGAGGTTGATGTCGTCGATGATTTCATGGCCTTCGGGGGTCCAATGCGCATTGAACTCAGGGTAATCAGCCAATGTCAGCGCAACCGCCTTGAGCAACAGAACCGTCAATGTAATACGCGATTCCGGCGCCCGGCTCTCGTTCAGGGCTTCGATGGCTGCATTGGCTGCGTCCATCGAGATTTCGCAACTGACGTAAAAATGCGGAGCCTGTTGTTTACTTTCGCTCATACGCCGGGCTATGGCCTTGCGCATCGGTGTGGATTGGACTAACCGGCGGCCGTTATCTTCCGGATCAGACATCGTTTTTATTACGGGCTCTCGAGGTATGCAATGACCTCACCCGTTGCAACCTCAGAATCCACGTCGCGCACGATCTCGGCGAGCACTCCCGTATCGAAAGCCTCAACCTCCATGGTCACCTTTTCTGTTTCAACCTCCGCGATCACGTCACCGCGCTCGACGGTATCGCCGACTTTCTTGACCCATTCGGTGATTTTTCCTTCTTCAATGTCATGCCCCAGGTTGGGCATTTCTATTGCAATTCTGGCCATCAGTCGATTACCTCTTTCACTGCCTGGATGATTTTTGCCTCGGTCGGCTCTACGTATTCCTCCATTGGCGGGCTGAATGGAATCGGTACGTCCTCCGTGACCACGCGCCTGATCGGCGACTTCAGGTAGCCAAAAGCCTTTTCTGCAACGATGGCGGAAAACTCCGCACCCACACCGCAACTTCGATGGCATTCGTCCACCACGACCAACCGTCCGGTCTTGGCTACTGACTCAAGGATAGCAGCCTCATCCAGCGGGACAATAGTGCGCGGATCAACAATCTCGACGCTGATACCTTCTGATGCCAGTTTCCCGGCTGCCGCCAGTGAGCGCTGCACCATCAGGGATGTGGCTACGATGGTCACATCACTGCCCTCCCGCTTGATATCGGCAACACCGAACGGAATGGCGTAGTCCTCTTCCGGTACTTCACCTTCCATCATGAACAGCTTGACGTGATCGCCCCAGGCCGTTGGATTATCGGTGGACGCGGCTGTTTTCAACAACCCTTTGACGTCATACGGCGTTGAAGGCAGCATGATTTCCATGCCGGGTGTATTCCAGAGCATGGCCTGCGGGCTGTGCGAATGCTGTGCCGCACCGCCGCCGCGTATACCGTGATTAAAGTGGAACACCATCGGTACTTTTGTCTGCCCGTCGGACATGTAGTGGATATTGGCCATCTCCTCTGTAATCTGCGCCCAGGCCTGGAACATGAAGCTCGCAGTGGCAAGATCAACAATGGGCCGCATACCGGTCATCGCTGCACCGATGGCGGTGCCCAGGTAGCCCAGTTCAGCGATCGGCGGATAGTAGAACCGATCGGGATGCTCGGCGGCCAGTTCTCCCACCAGCGCCCTTTGCGGTGTCAGCCCGAGGAAGTACTGTCCCATGATGTGAATACGGTCATCGGATTCGAGCAGCTCGCGCAAACCCTCCACCATGGCCTGTCCATAAGTCAATGTTCTCATATTTGTATTCTCATTTTCAGCACCAGCCTAGGCAAGGACCTTTTCCATGGCCGCCGCCGCGGGCGGATAATTGCTGGCGAGCGCAAATTCGACGGCCTCTTTCATCTCGGCGCTGACTTCTGCGTCCATGGCCAGGATGGCTTCGGGTTCAATCAGTCCTTCAGCAAGAATTTCCCGTATGAAACGAAGAACGGCGTCCTGTTCAGCATGCCATTCGCGATATTCCGTGGGGACCAGTGAACTGTCCCACGCCATGGCGAAGTTCGTTTCACCGGTCGACAGTTCCGGCCAAATCGGGCGGTTGCCGGGCCAGCGCACCGTGCGCGCCTCTATGAATGTCGCGCCACCACCGCTACGTGCCCGGTGCAGGGCTTCGCCCATGGCCGCGTGTACGGCTCCGGCATCACAGCCATCAATCTGGATGGTCGGCACACCGAATGGCGTAACCAGATCAATCAGATCAACGGCTGCCAGCGTTGAGGACGGATATTCACCTGCTTTCTGACCTAATGCTTCCAAACTATTGTTTTCACACAGATAAATTACTGGTAATTTTTCCATAGCTGCAATGTTGATCGACTCGTGCCAGGACCCCTCTTCCAATGCCCCATCACCGAAAAGACAGACACTGACACGGTCCTGACCCAGCCTTTGAAAACCAAATGCCGCGCCAGTGGCCAATGGGGTTGCGCCGCCTACGGCCGATGAGGTGGTGGGAAAACCGTGCTCCATGGAACATAGATGGAGGGTTCCGCCGCGCCCGCCCATCATCCCGGTCTCCTTACCCAGGATCTCGGCGTACATCTGGCTGGCAGGAACACCCCTGGCCAGCAGGTGGCCGTGGTTTCGATGGGTTGTGAACGACAAATCGCCTCTCTCCAACAGGTACAGCGCCGGCACGCCGGTCATTTCCTGACCAATATAGACGTGGAAATGGCCTATGTCCCTGGAACCGGCAAGCTTGATCAACTCCTCTTCAAAACGCCTGATCACGATCGCCAACCGCAGTTGTTCCAGCACCTGTTCGCCGGATAGCTTGGGTAACATGCAATACTCCTGTTTTGGTGCCGTGTGACTTGTTTTCAGGCCACGCGGTTATAGGCGATGGACCGTCGCACGGCCTCGATCACCTGTTCGGGTCCCGGAACGAACTCCTTTTCAAGCGCAATGCTGGTCGGGACGGGCGAAAATGGCGCGCCAACGCGCATGACGGGCGCAGCAAGCTCATTAAACGCCGCTTCCTGTACCCGGGCTGCTATTTCGGCGCCGATACCCCCGGTTTCCACCGCTTCGTGCGCAATGACGAGGTGGCCTGTACGCTTGACCGACGACACGATGGTGTCGAGGTCCAGCGGCGCCAGCGTACGGGGATCGATGACTTCCGCTTCGATTCCGTGTTCGGCCAGTTGTTCTGCCGCCTTCAAAGCGGTACCCACCATCTTTGAAACACCCAGGATGGTGATATCTTTGCCGGCTCTCCGAACCACTGCCTCGCCCAGCGCTACCTGTTCATGTTCCGCCAGTTCTTCGCCCCTGGTCCAATACAAACCCCGGTGCTCAAGGAACAAGACCGTGTTGTTGTCGCGAATGGATGATTTCAGTAGCGCTTTGGCATCTGCGGGTGTGTATGGCGCGACCACCTTGAGCCCGGGCACATGGGAAAACCAGGCCTCCAGGCTCTGCGAATGATGCGCCCCGTAGCCACCACCTACTCCACAGGTTGCGCGAATCGTCAATGGAACTTCAAGCTGTCCACCGGTCATGTAATGCAACTTGGCCGCGTGATTCACCAGCTGGTCCATACCCAGCGTGATGAAATCGACAAACATGATCTCGAGTACGGGACGCAAGCCGGTAATGGCTGCGCCTACGGCCATGCCGACAATGGTGGCTTCCGAAATGGGTGTATTGATTACTCGTGATTCGCCATAGGCCTCGACCAGGCCCTTGGTCGCGCCAAAAGGGCCGCCGAAGGTCACATCCTCACCCATGACCCTGATGGTGCTGTCGTCAGCCATCTCTTCGAGCAGCGCCTGCTGTATACCGTTGATGTACCTGGTTTCAGCCATGGCTTATGTGCTCAATACCTGTGTGGTGACCTGATCGGCCTGCGGCCAGGGCGCATCGAGTGCGGCCTTTGCTGCCTGCTCCACGCGCTCGCGTGCGAGCCTGGCGATCTCTGTCGCTTCATCGCGGAGGATATCGCCGCTTTCGATCAGCTTCCGTTCAAAAATTCTGACCACATCCTTGCTGTCAATCTCACTGCGCTCGTATTCGCTTTTCTTGCCTTCGTAGTGGCCTCGCAAGCGGTGCGTCAGGCACTCGACAAATGAAGGGCCTTTTCCGGCGCGTGCCCGTTGAACCGCCTCGGCTATGGCGTCCCGAACCGCCAGCACGTCATTTCCGTCAACCGTAACCCTGGGAACGCCATAGGTTTTGGCATACTCGGACAGTCGCTCGACCAGTGTATGGTCAGACAGCGGAGAGAACTCTGCATAGCCGTTATTCTCGCAGATGAACAGCATCGGTAACTTCCACAGGGACGCAATATTCAGGGATTCGTGAAAAACTCCGGCCTGGCCTGCTCCGTCGCCGAATACGGCGGCGGATACCTGCTCACGACCCGCTTCACGGGCCGATAATGCCGCGCCAAGGGCCAGTGGAATATTTCCGGCCACAACGCCGGTTGCCGTGACAAAGCCGACATCCGGCGCCGACAGGTGCATGGTTCCGCCCTTGCCCCCGCACAGGCCCGTGCTGCGGCCTGCCAGTTCGGCCATCATCGAGGTGATATCCGCGCCGCGGGCAATGGCATGCGCGTGGGCACGGTGCCCGCCAAATACATAGTCGTCCCTGCGCATGGCGCTGGCAGCGCCTGAGGCGACACCCTCGAGCCCCATACCAAGGTGCAACAAGCCATTAATCTTGCCGCGCGCATAGATTTCCGCCGCCTTCTCTTCAAAGGCCCGGATCAACCACATGCTTTCCAGGAACGACCTGAGATCGTCCCTGCTTACCTCGGAGGTAGTCATCCCTGTATGAACTCCGGGTTCCGTCTAAGCGCTCGCGCGCAATGCGTCGGTGGCTTCTTCATCGACGGTCATGGTATCCGTGTCAATCACCACACCGTAGGTGTTCCGGGCACCCTCAAGCGTGACGAAATCATTGATCACATCTTTGAGGACCGCCGAGGGGTCGCGTTTAAAAGGATCACCTACACCACCGCCGCCACCACTCACTTTGCCCAGAATTTCGCCGGTCTTCACCTCGATCATGCGATGCGTACGGGCCGGCGTTTTCTTGTCTCCCTTGCGGATATACATGCGTGACAAGGGTCCGTTGTCACCCCCCTGTACGCCGGGGGGTTGCGTCAGGTCACCGTCAGAGCTGCCCGTGGCCACCGGCGCGTCGGTCCCGAGGTTTTCAACTTCCCACAACATTCCGGAACCGCCGCGATACTGACCTGCACCGGACATATCCGGCACGAAATGATAGTTCACGGTTCGCCAGGGGAACTTGATTTCAATCTCCTCGACACTGCCGCGCTGAATTGCGCCCAGGCCCGACATGCCCATGGCACCCTCAAACCCGTCATAACCACTGACTGCCCCGGCGCCTCCGTCGGCATCCGTCGTGGTCTGGACATAACGCTCATTGGTACGTGGATCGATGGCGGAAAGGTAATGACCGCGACGCCTGCCCCACCCGGCAATGGCCTTGTCCGGCCGCGCCTTGGACAGGGCCATGACGGTGGCTTCCAGGATCTGTGTACCGACATTCACAGGTGAACCACCAACCGTGGCCGGATACTGCGCATTGCAGACGCTGCCCGGTCGGCAGATGACGTTAACAGGGCGCATACTGCCGGCATTATGGAACGGTGCGAGTTCCGGGTCGAAATACAAAAATGCGCCTGCGACCGCACGGCTGAATGTGGAGGCTTCCACGCAATTGACGAAGCCTTTGCGTTGATCGTCAGATTTTGAGAAATCCAGGGTCAGTTCTTCGCCTTTTACCGTGGCATCCAGGCGCACCCAGACCTGCTCGTCCAGCGTGGTGCCATCGTCATCGGTGGCTGATTCACCATAATAGGTGCCATCTGGCATATCTCGAATCTGCGAGCGAACGCTGGTCTCCATGCGATCGATCATTTCCTCGACGCAATCGAGAACCGTGTCTTTTCCGTACTTGTCCAGCATCGCGGTGATGCGGTTTTCACATACCTGCAATGCAGCCATCAGTGAGAAATTATCGATCTTCACACCTTCGGGGAAGCGCACGTTGTTCCAAAGTAGTTGCAGCACATCGGTGCGCTCGCGGCCCTTGGAAAATACCTTGATGGGCGGAATGATCAGGCCCTCCGCATGAATGTCATACCCATTGGGAAAATAGCCCCCTGGAAAAGACCCGCCAGTGTCCATCATGTGACCCCGGGTCAGGGCCATGAAAACCAATTCACCATCGTAAAAGATCGGCCGGATAAACCCCCAGTCAGGCAGGTGATTACATTGGCTGTGGTAGGGGTCGTTGGTACAGAACACATCGCCCGGATGGAGATCGTCGCCGAAATGCTCAAGAATATACTCGACACAAAAATGCTGTGACAGGAACATCGAGGTCGGGCCCTCGGGAACCGCAATGGTGCGGCCCTGTGCATCCCAGATACCGGCCGCCATGTCATGCAGCTGCGCCAGCAGGTAACTTTGCGCCGTACGGTCGATCACGTGGCGCATTTCGCGCGCAATACTCTGGAAAGCGTGCCAGGTCGTGGACAAAGTGATTGGATCTACATTTCTGCTCATAATGTCACTCCTGCATCAGCCTGGCTCTTTGTTTTCAGTTCAAGCTGATATCCGTGAAGGTTGTCGACCGTACACCGATAGGAAGCTGGCACCACGACGGTCGTGGTGGGCTCCTCGATGATAGCAGGCCCCTGTATTTCATTGCCGGCGCCCAGCTTGCCCCCATCGTAAACGGGCGTGTCGAATATTTTGCCATCGAACCAGGCATCGCGATGGCCCTTGATCGCACCGGATGCGTCCGGACCAGCCAATTCATTGCTTTGCATGTGAATGGGTTTCTTTGGCGCGGTTGCACGCAGGCGGAATGTCAGAAACTCAACGCCTTTCCAATGCATATTAAAGGTGTACAGTTCCTTGTGCCGGTCATGAAAGGCTTCGATAGCGGTCTGAATGTGCGCATCCGTGAGATGTCCGTCGGGCATATCCACTTCCACTTCGTGGTACTGGCCTATGTAGCGGATTTCGCAGGTTCGGTGAAAAACACCATCTTCAGGTTTTACACCCTGCGAGGCGAATCCATCAACCGCCTCTTCGCGCATATCATCGTAGTGTGCATTGACACGGTCGAGTTCGAGATTGTCCGCCCGCACGATGTAAGATCGCGCATAGTTGCGTCCGACATCCATCGCAAACATGCCAAACGCGGAATACGTGGCAGCGATAGTGGGCACAATCACGTTCGGGACACCCAGGCGCTCAGCGATGAATGGCGCATGCATGGGTCCGGCGCCGCCGCCGGCAACGATCGCCATGTCACGCACATCGAATCCGACCGTGGTCGAAATTTCCGTTATCTGGTCGGCCATGTAGGAGACCACCGTGGTCATGGCGGCCTGTGCAGCCTCATTCACGTTCATTCCCAGGGGGTCGCCGATCTTGTCTTGAATGGCATTACGCGACAGCTCCGGATCAAGGGGTATTTCACCGCCGAGAAAGAAATCCGGATCCATGTAGCCAAGGGCGATATCCAGGTCGGTCACGGTCGGGTCTTCGCCGCCGTTGCCATAACAGGCCGGTCCCGGCGTACTGCCTGCCGATTGGGGCCCGACGCGCAGCAATCCCAGTGAATCGATCCACGCAATGGAACCGCCGCCTGCGCCGGCTGACTTCACATCGACCATCTTGATCGCAACCCGCTCATCCTGTACCCAGGCATCTGTCGTGGTCGGGATACGCCCATCCTGGATCAGGCCAATGTCTATCGATGTTCCACCCATATCAAAGGACAGGAGGTTTTTCTGACCGGCTGCATTACCCATATAGATCGCAGCGGCCGGCGCGGCTGCCGGACCGGAGCCAATCAGGTTGACCACCCTTGGCTTGCAGTATTCAACCGTTTCAACCAGGCCGTCGGATAACATCATCAGGAGGGTTCCACCAAACTGATTTTCATCCAGCCGGCTGACCAGGTTCTCCATGTATCTTTTCACTTCCGGACCGGTATAGGCCGAAACCGATGTGGTTGAAAACCGCTCCCATTCACGCCAGACAGACAGTATGTCGGCGGATGTCGTGATGTACACATCGTCTCCCATCACTTCGCGCGCAATCGCAGCTGCCCGCTTTTCATGGTCATCGTTGGCATAGGAGTGGAGAAAACACACCGCAAGGGACTGGCATCCCTTTTCCTTCAGTTCGGCAGCCGCCTTTCGGACATCATCTTCGTTCAGTTCCGTGTGCACGGAGCCGTCGAACAGCACGCGCTCCTCCGCTTCTTTTCTCAGGTGACGTGGAATGAGCGGGTCATAAGGCGGTACAAAGACGTTGTACATGGATGTACGAATATTCTTGTAACCACGGCGTATTTCGACAACGTCGCGAAATCCCCTGGTGGTGATCATACCGGTCTTGGCGCCATTTCGATTGATCAGTGTATTCGTGGCCAGGGTCGTTCCGTGAATCAGCAAGTCGACATCGCTCAGCATGCTCTGCAAGGCAATTTCAAACCCTTGTGCTGCCTTCTCAAGCGATGACATAAAACCAATGGACGGATCGGGATAGGTCGTGGGCGACTTGAACTGCCGTAACGAGCCTTTCGAATCCATAACCAGGCAATCGGTAAAGGTCCCGCCAACATCTATGCAAATATTAAACAAGGTCTTCTCCATGCACTTACGCTGGCTGGTGATTGTTTCATTGGGTCAGGAAAAGTCTGACACGAAAGCTGAAAAATCCCCGGTTGGTAACGTCCCAGCCGTCGTATTTGTGTCGTTATTATCTTGAATTCGGAGTCAGCACTGGCATTATATCACTTAGATATATTGTATACAACATACGTAAATGATTTCGAACACATCAACATCTTAACAAATATCTACTTGTTTTAATTGTCTTTTATGCAGCAATACAATGAATATGCAAAGTTGGAATTCTATCGGATTTGTGCCAATATTACCGGACTGAATTGGAGTTGTTGATCAATCTTCGGCAACCGGCGCCACTTTCTCAGTTTCGATTGTGTCGCTCAAACTCAATTCAGTTTGGAATCCCTCCGGAAAATATACATACGCTCTATTTTTGGAATTTATGTATACAGTATATCAATCTGTGATATAATTTTTGCCGCGGGTGGTAATCATTTTTACGGGTATCCATTGGCGGAAGTAATCGCGACCCTGAATGAAATTCATAGACTGATGATACCCGGGAAACTCTGAATAAGGGATTGATGGAGAACCTGATGAACGCATTGCCAACAAGCAAAGATAAACCAAGAGCGCAAATCAAAAAAAGAGCAGGCACAGAAATGCCTACCCCCATGATCGCCATACAACCTCAGCGCAGTGCCGAAGAGGCTGTCACCGAAGCATTGCGCAATGCCATCCACCAGGGGTTTCTCAAACCCGGACAACGCCTTTCACAGGCCGACCTGGCTGAACAACTTGGTGTCAGCCGTATTCCACTGCGCGATGCCTTGCGCAGGCTTGAAGCAGAAGACCTGGTCAGAATGAACGGCCGACGCGGCACCTGGGTATCCTCCCTGTCCGTTAAGGCCATCAGGGAGATTTACGAAATCCGCATGATGCTGGAAGAGTGCTGCACAATTTATGCAGTCAGAAACATGAACGATGAGGAAATGGCCGAAGTCCTTGACTTGTTCGAAAAGATGGATGAGGCCGAAGCAGACCCTGAAAACAGGGGTTTTTCCGCACGCCGGGAGTTTTACGCCTTGTTTTACTCTTTCGCTGGCCGACCGATGATGCGTGAACAGATTTTGATGTTAAGGGACAACGTGAGCCGATATCACCTCGTCAAGGATCATGACCATGCGCACCATGAACATTCGAAGTTCAAGGAAGCCATCGCACAACGGGATGCAGAGCGTGCGGCCGAAGTCCTGGTGCGTCACCTTACTGATGCTCGTGACGACCTTTTGCAATACATGGAATCTCAGGCCGAAGAAGAATGAAAGGCTTCGTCTCAAATAGCTGATTTTGTTCAAAGACTCTCAAAACCCGGCCTGAAATGACCATCAAAACAGGCAGGTAACCCAACACTAACCAGCGGACGAATCAATGAATAGCTCAATCGAAAAAACTACCACTGCAGCACAGCGTACTCCTGGCCAGGGCATATTTTATGGCTGGTACATCGTAGCGGCTACGGTTGTCGGAATTGCACTGGGTTACAGTGTTGTCGCAGTGATGTCTTTTGGCACCTTTATCCAGCCACTGCAGGAAGCGTTCGGCTGGTCCAGGGGGCAGATCTCTTTTGGGTTAACCATCATCGGATACACTGCGATCGTGGTCTTTCCAATGGCGGGCATGGTGGTCGACAAGATCGGTGCTAAAAAAGTACTGGTGCCGTCCACGTTTCTGTTCGGGCTAACCATCATGTCCCTGTATTTCCTGACCGACTCCCTGCTGCATTTTTATGCAATTTGTGTACTGATACCCATCCTCGCTTCAGGCACCGCACCCCTGACCTACTCACGATTGATTGTTGCCTGGTTTGACAAGAGGCGCGGACTGGCGCTGGGAATTGGGCTTGCCGGCGTTGGTATCGGAACGACCCTGGTGCCGGTGATTGCCACCAGGATCATGGATACATACAGCTGGCGCGAGGCTTACCTGGGTCTCGGAATCATCATTATCGTTCTCGCTGTCCCCGTGGTGGCACTGGTGATGCGCAACTCGCCCAAGCCCATGGGGCTGTTTCCCGACGGTGAAATCGAGCACGATGAAGAGTCGGATGGCCACGAAGGCAAGTGGTTTATCGGATTCACCGGCCGACAGGCCATCAGGCATAAAAGTTTCTGGCTGATCGTCGTATCCTTTGCCATTGTCGGACTAACGACTTCCACCATCCTGATTCACATGATCCCGCTGATGATCGACCGTGGTATGTCACGCGCCGAGGCTGCCGGGACCTTTGCTTACCTGGGTATGGCCCTGATCGGCGGAAGGCTGCTCGCCGGGTATCTGATGGACAAATTTTTTGCCCCGCGCGTGGTGATCTTTTTCATGCTCGGCCCGGTCATTGGTCTCGCCCTGCTGGCCGATGGCGCAACCGGCGGCATGGCAGCATTCTGCGCCGCTCTGGTAGGCATGGCCATCGGCGCCGAATTTGACGTCATGGGTTACTTCACCAGCCGCTATTTCGGCCCGCGTGCATTCGGTCAGGTCTATGGTTACAGCTACTCGGCCTACAAGGTGGGCGCGGCAACCGGGCCGTTGTTCATGGGTGTCGCCTTCGACCTCGTCGGCAGGTATGACGAAATCCTCTGGTCCATGTCCGGCATTCTCCTGATCGGCTGTGTACTGGTTGCCATGCTCGGTCCATATCCGGAATTACCACGGGAACTCAAACCCGTCGAGGCCGACGCCTGATTATTGTCCCCGCCTGTAACCAGGCGGGGTCTTACCCTAATTCGTGCCGGCGGATTCTTCCGCTTTTTCCATTGCCTTATGGTGACGCCCGGCAGGTACCACGGCGATCACATCAATTTCCAGCAACTGGCAGGGTTCTGACAGGGCCTTTACCTCGATCAATGTGCTTGAAGGCGCCTTGTCAGGATCCCAGTACTCAGGAACATTCTCCAGTGCCAGGAAACCCTTCATATCCGTGGTGAACTTGCGGATGAACACCACGTCATCCCAGGTCGCACCACCTGCTTCCAGGCCCCGTGTGACATTGTCCATGACACCGACAAATTGTCCCGGCCAGTCATCGTGCCCACAGGAATTACTGCGCGGTGTGTAAACCAGCGGGCGATCAACCTGCCCTGCCACGAAGACCATTTTCATGTCACCGGACACCGTGGTCACCTGGGCATACTTGGGGTGCTTGTTCAGGGTCGGCGGGTCAATTCGCTGAAGGTCAACTTCATGCGCCATCGCTACGGAACAAATGGCCAGAGCGGCCAGAGCCGTCACTGCATTTCTCATGGTGGAATGTCCTCTCATGGTTCTCTCATGTGTGGCAGTTTTGCCGGTTGAACGTGGCCGTGCATCAATCGCTGACAGCCGGCATGACCTCGTCGTGAATCAATTTGAGCTGTCGCATGAACTGGTCCATGTCCGGATACAGCGGCTTCAGTTCGACATAGTTGACGCCGGCTTTTTTAAATTCCCTGACCCGCCTGATAAATGTCTCCGGCGAGCCGACAATGGTCCGTTCACGGTACTCGGTTTCACCGGGGAACATAGGACCCACAGTGGGCCGGGCGATTGCATCTGCCTGTTCATCACTGTCCGCGATCACCGATGGGATATTCACACCAAAATCGCGTACGGGCTCCCTGCCCGCCTCAAGGCAAAGCGCCTTGATTCGCGGAATGTTTTCGGCCATCTGAGGTGCACTGGGCTGACTGGGGTTCCAACCGTCACCGTACTTGACAGTTCGTTGAATGGCGAACTCTGAGCGACCTCCAATAAATATCGGCGGGTGTGGGTCCTGGACGGGTTTTGGAAATACCTCGATATCGGTAAACGAAGTGTACTTTCCCTGGAAACTGGCAGATTCGTTCTGCCAGATCTCCAGCACGGCTTCGATATATTCGTCGGTTCGCGGCCCCCGGTTACCGTAAACACCGACCGCGTCGTATTCCTTGCCCGCGTTACTGCGGTGTTTACCCAGCTTAGTGGTTTCCTTGTCCGAAGGCGTCAGTGGCGGACCTACTCCAAAGCCGATGGTCAGGCGCCCGTTGGACAATACGTCCAGTGTCGCTGCCTGCTTGGCAAACAACACCGGCTCGCGGATTGGCAGCACGATGACCGAGGCAACCAACCGGATTTTACTGGTCCTGGCAGCCGCAAAAGTCATGGTTTCCATGGCTTCGAACAAATTCCTGTCATCGCCCGGGGCTTCAATTCCACGCACACCTGAGACAATCCAGTGGCCATTGAACACGATGTGGTCGTGTACGGATAAGGCGTGAAACCCAAGCTCTTCAGCCGTTTCAGCTGTACGGATAATCGCATCGGTTGAGGCGACCTTGTTGGTATGGGGGAGCATGACACCGAATTTCATTGTTTATTCCTCCACGGGAAGTTCTGGCTATGATCACCGCTTTTTCTCAGGACCATTACTGTGTAACTCTCTGCTTTGTATTGGCGCGATAAATTCCAATCGTGGCAGAAATGAGCACCAGCAATACAATCAGCGACCCGGCATTAATCAACCCCTTCTGTTCGGCGAACAATATCCAGTACCCGATCGCCCCGGTGAATCCAGCATAATAGACAAAAGGCAAAAATGTGTGCCGTATGACCTGCCCTTCGCGGCCCAACAGGCCTACCACGGCTGATGCTGCAACCACGTTATGCACGCATATCATGTTACCCGCCGCGCCGCCTACCGCCTGCAAGGCCACAACCCAGGTGGGGTCGACACCAATCCGTTCACCCACGCCAAACTGGAACGAAGAGAACATCATGTTGCTGACCGTATTGCTGCCGGCAACAAACGCGCCCATGCCGCCAACATACGTGGAGAATAGTGGTCACGCGGTACCGGCAAAAGCCGCAACGCCATCCGCCAGGACAATGGGCATGCGCTCATATCCAGACACACCACCACCGGAGTTAATAAAAACCTGCACCATTGGCACTGTGAAGATCAAGGCCAGCGATGCCTGCATTGCCGCCCAGCCGGAACGTCTCCAGGCGCGGACTGCCGCTGCCCGGTCCATGCGGTGATAAAAAATGGTCACTCCTGCAGCCAGCAGGAAAATGGTGCCCGGCAGATACAGCGGCGCTAACTTGATACCAATTTGCGTATCGAATAATCGCGGAATAACCAGCGCAAAATCCTGCATGAATGCCTTGAAAGGCAAAAAATTCAGGCGTGTAATAACCAGCAGCACCGCCACCAGCATATAGGGCATCCATGCACGAACGAGGCTGATTTTTCGGTCAGGCACGTCGTCCACTCCTATTTCAATCAGTCCCGTCCATTGAGGATCCCACGAATCCTTGCCGGCAAAATCCCATTCGGTTTCCGGCGTCAGAAAATGATGCCTTGCAGCGGTGATAACGATGGCCAGTCCAACCAGGCCACCCAGCATGGAGGGAAATTCTGGGCCCAGGTACCGGGCTACCAGTAAATAGGGAACGGTCATGGAAAAAGCCGCAAACAACGCAAACTTCCAGGCCTTAAGCCCAGCGGTAAAGCTCTTTTCAGGACCGTAAATCCTGGTGATCATGCAAACCACGATCAGCGGCACAAAAGTGCCCGCCAGCATATGTAGCAAAGCGACCTTCAGGCCGATCATGTGCAGAAAGACTGTCATGTCCTGGTAACCAAGCTGATGAATATATTCAAGCACGCCAGGGTCGTTGCTTAAGCCCGTATTGACGCCGACCAGGATCGGGGTCCCGGCTGCGCCGAACGACACCGGGCTGCTTTGAATGATCATTCCGGCCATGACCGCAGCCATGGCCGGGAAACCCAGCCCGACCAGCAGCGGAACAGCAACTGCGGAAGGCGCGCCAAAGCCTGCAGCCCCTTCGATGAAGGATCCAAAGAGCCACGCGACGATAATCACCTGCACGCGGCGGTCTGGAGAAATATTGGTAAATCCTGTCCGTATGGTATGCAGCCCTCCACTCTCCTGCAGCGTGTTAAGCAAAGTGATGGCGCCAAAAATGATGAATACCAGGGAGAGCGCAATGACGACACCGTTAAGTGTTGCTGCCGCCACCTCCGGCAGTGGAACCTGCCAGACCCAGAGCGCAAGTGCGGCGCACACAAAATAAGTAATGGACATTGCCCGCCGGGCTGGCCAGCGCAAGCCCACCAGCAAAACCGCAACCACAGCGATTGGCAGCATTGCCAGCAGGGCAAGAACTACCTGCACGACGCCAGATCTCTTGGAAGCTCACTGTACAGGGTCGTTCGTTGCCACGGCGCGCGCCCTGCTTCGAGCGCTATGTCCTGTAGTTGTTCTGCATTGACGTACTGTCCGTGGCTGGCCCCCGCGGAACGGGTAATGCTTTCATTAATTAAAGTTCCGCCAATATCGTTCGCCCCGGCGTTCAGACAGGCCTGCATTCCCTCCAGGCCCAGTTTGACCCACGAAGCCTGGATATTGGTGATATGCGGGTGTAACACCAGCCTTGCCACCACATGCATCAGGATCGCTTCACGAAACGTCGGGCCGCGCCGTGCTTGCCCGCGCCGGTAAATCGGCGCCATCTGTGCAACAAACGGCAGGGGAACGAATTCCGTAAACCCGCCGCTTCGCGCCTGCAGGTCGCGCACCGCCACCAGGTGATGGGCCCAATGCTCATATCGGTCGATATGGCCAAACATGATCGTGGCGGTGGATTTGAGACCCACACGATGAGCCGTTTCCATTACTTCCAGCCATTGGGCCGTATTGATCTTGTCCGCGCAGAGGTCTTTGCGCACATCGTCGTGCAATATCTCCGCCGCTGTCCCAGGCAGAGATCCCAGGCCGGCATCTCGCAGCTTTGAAAGAAAATCTTCCAGCGAAACACCAAGGGTCTCGGCGCCCTGCCATACCTCCAGCGGAGAGAAAGCATGAATGTGCATGTCCGGCAGCACTTCCTTGATGGCGTGACAGATATCGATGTAGTGCCGGCCGGTGTAATTCGGGTGAATGCCGCCCTGCAGGCAGACCTCGGTCGCCCCAAGCTGACGGGCTTCTATGGTACGACGCTGGATTTCGTCCAGACCAAGATCATAAGGCTTATCGCGCAGGTCCTCGGCAACCTTACCCTTGGAGAATGCGCAGAATTTACATTTGAAGTAGCAGATATTGGTGTAATTGATGTTGCGGTTGCTGACGTAGCTGACGGTGTTGCCATTAACCTCCGCGCGCAGGCGGTCTGCCGACCGGCATACTGCGCTGAAGTCCGGGCCGCGGGCCGCGAACAGGCGGCCGATCTCATCGATACCCAGGGATTCTGACCCCTCGGCCTGGCAACGCTGCAACAGGGTTGTAACGGCCGTTAAGCGGCGTGGGTGCTGGCTCGTGCGCGTGATCCGTTCAACCACCGCCGGTGGTGCAGTCTCACTCAGCCCCGAAAGCCAGTCGTCGGCTCGCCCGAACCCCTCGCCGTCTGCCAGCCGCAACACACCGGGCAGCACTTCCGGCGCGACCCAGTCTTTGGCATCACGTGTGTAAACCGGGTAGACCGTCAGGCGCTGCAACAGGTGCCGGCCGCAATCTTCGAGTTGCTTTTCGAGTTGCTGCAGGTGCGGCCAGGGCGCTTCCGGATTGACGAAGTCCGGTGTCAGCGGCGAAATCCCGCCCAGGTCATTGATGCCGGCCTCGATCACCGGTTCGAGCGAATCAGGCACCAGGTTGGGCGGCGCCTGGATGTTCATCTCCGCGCCGAAGATAATCCGCGCCACCGCGATGGTCCAACACAGATCGTCCTGGTCGGGTTCGCTGGCGTTGGCCATCAGCGTATCGGCCTTGGCACGGAAATTCTGAATAATGATCTCCTGGATATGCCCGAACTGCTCGTGCAGGTCACGCAGGGCCAGCAGCGACTCGATACGCTCAATCCGGGTTTCCCCGATGCCGATCAATACGCCCGAGGTAAACGGAACCCGAGCCTCGCCGGCAAGCGCGATGGTTTCAATCCGTCGTTCCGGGACCTTGTCGGGTGAACCATGATGGGGCATGCCTTTTTCGCACAGCCTCGGCGATGACGATTCCAGCATGATGCCCATGGAAGGCGCGTACTTGCGCAGCATGGCGATCTCTTCGGCATCCATGCAACCTGCGTTGACGTGCGGAAGCAACCCGGTTTCCTCGTAGATTGCCTTTGAAACATGCGCAACATACTCAAGCGTAGTTTCGAACCCCATTTCCGCCAACGCGTCACGGGCGGTTTTGTAGCGAAGCTCGGGTTTCTCACCCAGAGTCAGCAGCGCTTCCTTGCATCCCAGCTCAGCCCCTTTTCGGGCCACGTCCAGCACCTGTTCCACGCTCATGTACGGGCTACCGGCCTGCCTGGGCACCTTGGCAAACGTGCAGTAGTGGCACACGTCACGGCACAACTTGGTCAGTGGAATAAACACTTTACGGGAATAGGAAACCAGGTTGCCGTGCGCGCGGTCACGCAACACGGATGCCCTGGCAACCAGCGCCCGGGTGTCCGTCACCAGCGCCAGCGAACGTGCCTGCCGGCTGCCAGGCGGTTTACCGCTCATGGCCTCATCGAGCAGCTTTTGGGAATCGTGCAACAGGCCGAGACTTTCCACGAATTGGCATGTAAGGCTGTTTTCCCACCGTTTTTCGTCCAGGTAACGCGTGCACAGCGCCTGGAGGTCTTCGGCGTTGTTGATATCCAGAGAGAGGTCCGGATTTTCCAGCACGACGGCACCTGTACCGGCCTGTTGGGCAGCATCCTGGTGGTGGCGGAAACTCGCTTTGCCAAACTGGAATGAAATGCCGGCCGGCAACGTGGTGACCAGCGCCTTGGTTCCCCGGCCGTGTCGGCAGGGCAGGATTGCGAGGTCGTGCCCGGTGCTGTCTTCGACCAGGCGGCTGAGGTTTTCCGGGCCGGCCAATGGAATATCACCGTGCAACACCAGCACGCGCTGAACGCCCCTTCCTGCCAGGTGATCCGCCGCTGCCTGCACCGCGCTGTTGAGGTCTTTGTCCTGTTCCAGGCTCAACAATTCCGCGCCTGCCTTGTCAGCCAGGACAGCAGCTTCCTGGTCCCTGCTGACCAGCAACACGCCTTCGATTTCCGGGCAATGGTTCAGGGCGCCAAGCACATCTGCGACCATCGCGTGCATCAGGCACTTGCGCTGCTCGGGCGATAATACGGGCGCCAGCCGGGACTTAACCGGGCTCAGTGCTTTTAATGGAAGTATTGCCCACATATAAACCTCTCTTTCAGTGTTCACGACCCGACAGTGCCGAAGCAAACGCCAGGCATTCCCGGGCCAGCGCAATCCGGTCTTCAAGACTGCGCATGACCGTGTTGCAGCAGTGCAACCGCCCAGGGTGCGGAAACGCCCCCGTCAGGCCGCGGTCCTGTTCGTCCAGGACAAAGCCGTCCAGCAAACTGCCGTAGTGTTCATAAACCCCGAGCGCCGACAATTCCAGCCCGAGTTCCCGCATCATCTTGGCGGCAGGGCCCTTGATGGCTTCGCTGGCCACGATGGGAGATACCGCAATCACCGGAGCCGGACTGTTATGCAGTGCCGATTCAACCCCCGGCATGGCAAGGACTGGCGCAACGCTGACAAACGGATTGGAAGGACAAATGAAAATGGCGCTCTGACCAGGGTCCGAAATCGCTTTGCGAAAGCCCTGCGACATGGTTGCTTCCGCTGCGCCGTTGAACTGAAACCCGTTAACCTCTGGGCGGCATTGTTCGCGTACGAAATAGTGCTGGAACGACAGCAGTCCTTCGTCGGTTTCCACCATGGTCCGAACGGGTTCGTCACTCATGGGGATCACCGGATGTTCGATGCCAAGCCGGGTACAGATTTGAGCTGTTGCATCTGACAGTGTGTCACCGTTATCCAGCAAAGACCGCCTGGACAGGTGAATGGCCAGGTCCCGGTCACCCAGGCGGAACCAGGTATCCGCTCCCAGCTGCTCCAGGGTTTCGAGGCAGTGCCAGGTCTCATCCTGCCGGCCCCAGCCCAGTTCCGTATTGCTCAGGCCCGCCAGGGTGTAGGTGACGGTATCCAGGTCCGGACAGACCGGGAGTCCGAAATGTTCAAAATCATCGCCGGTATTTACAACGATCGTCAGTTGCCCGGGTGAGAGCACGCGGGTCAGTCCCAGCGCAAGCTTGGCGCCGCCGACACCGCCGCACAGGGCCAGCACCCTGGGTTGTCCGGTATTGTTCAAAGAAACAGGTCCTCGGCCACGGGACGTAACAGGTGATGGGCGGCGGAAGGCTCACGGGGAAAGTCAGCGCCTCGGATCACCACCAGCGGGCGTGCTTCCCCGGCCTGCCCCATCAACACCGATGCCGCCGTGGACAATTCATCACCCACTGCCACCTGCGTGACCTCCAGTTCCCGGCCGAACAGGTCCGTATCGCCCCGCTGATCGACCAGTGAGGCAATGCCATCACAACCGATACATACCCCCGTGGTACCCATGCGCCAGGGGCGGCCAAAGCTGTCATTGATGATCACGGCGAGTTCATGACCAGTTTCACGCTCTAATGCGCGCCTGATTTTACCCGCACTGCGGTCCGGGTCTTCGGGCAACAGCAGAACGCATTCGTCATCAGAGTTGCCGGAAAGATTCGAATGATCAATCCCTGCATTGGCCATCACGCAACCCAGTTTGTGACGCACGATAAGGACGCCCGGCACACAGCGAAGCACTTCGTCGGACTGATCGAGGATCAACTGCACCAGCCGGGGGTCCTTGTCGCATTTCGAAGCCAGCTCGCTGGCTTCGGGTGTTGGGGTGACATCAGCCAGGTCTGCAAATCGACCTTCGGACTTGGATACGATCTTCTGCGCCAGGACCAGTACGTCCCCTGAACGGAGTTCAATACCTTCCTGCTTGAGCGTGTTGCGAATCAGCGCCGGCAGGTCATCGCCGGGCTCGACCAGGGGAAACTTCTCGGGAGCAAGCAATTCGAGGCGCTTAGTCATGAGCACTTGCCAGTCCGGTCATCACTAATCGCTCCAGTGTCCCTGCCTATAACCTGCGAGTTCTTCACCAGGCCCTGAGGCGGACTAAAAAAACATTGAGGAGCCATTCAGGCTCCCATTGCATGCAGGTCTCAAAAACCGGTCACGGGACCGGAAGAGGCCTGCTCCCTACATGGTGTACATCTCCATGTGCTTTCGGTAACCGTCGATATGGGCGGCTACCGATATGTCCTGAACCGCCCGCGACCGTTCAGCCGCCATCCTGGCCCACAGCGAGCAGTTCCGGGTCGGTCGCACGCGTGTAAAGCATATAACTGTAGGGTCCGAAGCCCTCGTCTTTTGCGTCATCGCGGTACTCAAGAAACTTGCCTATGTCCTTGTCCAACGGACGCAAAACCGGGCACACATCCGCGCAGAGCACGCATTGCACACAAGCGTCTGGCCGGGCGTTGACCGGCATCTCATCGTCGTAGTCAAAGACGCTGGTGGGGCAAATGGACACGCAGGCGGCACAACCGATACATTTACCCGGATCGACCACTTCAAGCATCAAAAAATCGTTGGCGTGAAAGCCGCCGTTGTTCAATTCATGTCGCCAGGCGTATGCCCATTCATGGTCATCCTCGGCATGCTCGAGCAGGTTGCGATACCGCTCTTTGACCATGTTTACTGTTTCTTCAATACTGATTTCCAGTCTGTCCTGTTATTTCCTATTGCCGCAAAGCGGGCAGCACATGATCGCCGAGTAATTCAATTTGTTCAAACCACCGGTCGAAACTCAGACGCACATCGAATACCAGGTGTTCTACGCCTGATTCAGCGAATTTTTCCACTTCTTCGATAACCTCTTCCGGAGACCCTGCGATCAACGAGCCCTGAATATCTTCGGCGGTTTCGAATACGCCCGATTCTGGTTTGACCCACCACTTGCCGCGCTCATTGGCCCAGCGCAGTAATCCGTCAATATTCAAGTTGGCCCAGGCGGCCTCGTGTGTCTTACCGATGGAAGTAGGTGGAATCACGCCAACGGTTGGTACCGTGCGGCCTGCTTCCGCGGACATCTCTGTCATTTTTTCAACACGCTTTTCTATCGTCTTGAGCGTTGTGCGGCCTGGCATCCAGCCGTCTGCATACTTGACTGCCAGACGGGCCGACGCCGGCGTCGCACCACAATACCAAAACGGAATGTCACCGTCAGGCTTGGGGTTCAGGTTGACGTTGTTGAACTCGTAATGGTCGTCTTTGTAGGAGACGTTATTCTCCCTGAATACCCGCTTGAAAATATTGGCATTGGATTCCACCAGTTCAGGACGCCAGATTCCGCCCATGCCGATCGCTTCGAATTCATGATCGAAAGTGCCCGCGCCGTATCCGATGATGAACCGATTGCCGAGTAATTTCGACATGGTGCCCAGGCTCAATGCCGTGTGCAACGGGTGCCTGAAGGGAATCAGCGAGCCCGTTCCAAGCGTGATTCGATCAGTCACAGCACCCAGTACCGACAGGGTTGTCAGTGCTTCGTAAAAAGTTGTGTTCGCCGCTTCCATCTCCGCATGGGGTTCGAAAACCAGGTGGTCACGTACCCACAGGGAGTCAAAATCGAGCGCTTCAGCCAGGCGTGCGCCGTCGAGCAGGCGGGTGCGCGAAGCATATGCGCCAAAATGCGGTAACAGCAATCCAAACTTCATGTTCTTTGTTTTTTCCGACACGATTCTCTCCTTCTTAGCCTTCAGACTCTATTTCGAGATTACCCCGCTGCATGTGGGTCTGGAACCATTCCACGATCGCCGGAGTGACCTGGTCGCCATAGGTCTCGTACGCGGCATAGTGCGTGGTATGACGTTGCATAATCAGCTTTTTCGGCTCATTAGCCTCTTCGTAGAGCGCCTCGGCGTGGTCAGTCGGGGTCGTCGCGTCCCCTTCTACACCGATGACCAACAAGGCTCCGACCTGGTGGACCACGTCGATGGGTTTGTAGTGCAGTATCGCCTCGGCGCTGCGCAACAGGACTTCGCTTGGAATGCGCCCGTCTACGTCCTTCTTGATATTGGTCTTTTTGCGCTCCGGTGTCGGCACCATGATGCCTTCGCGAGGATGCACTTTCCTGCCTTCACCCGTCAGTACGCGCTGCTTTCTGTCCGCTTCCAGTGATGCAAGGAAATCGAGCCACTCATATTCTGAGCGCATGCGATGTAACCAGTCTTCACCATCTGCGACCGGTACCTGTGAAACCGCGCAGCTGACACGGGAATCGTGCGCCGCCAGCATGATTGAATTACCACCACCGGTGCCACCCGATCCAAACGCGCCAATATTGTCGGCATCGATATCGTCACGTGTTGTCAGGTAGGTTACCGCGTTGATCAGGTCTTCCAGTTGCATGGCGGGGATCAGGATGTCATTGGCTCCACCGGAATCGCCAAAACCACGGTAGTCGAAAATCAACACCGCGAACCCGGCGTCTGTCAAAGCAGTGTGATAGCGAAGATAGAGTTTCGCGTCCTTTAACCCCAACCAGCCCGGGCCCTGAACAATTCCCGAATAAGGTTCACCCGTGACGTCGGGTAAGCGCAAAATCCCGGCTATTTCCACCCCTTCACTATAAAATGTAACGTGTTCTTCTCGCATGACGGAACACTCTCCTGATTGCTTCCGCAGCTTTCAGACCTCTTGATTAACATAAGATATACCTGATAACTACTTGTTATACAATGTTTTAAATAACAATATAAACACGACTAAAGCGTGCTTGTTTCTAATCCGACTTTACTCTGTGAGTAACTGCATACCGTATCGTTGTATACATTATACGTGAAGCGCTTCTGCAATTCTCTAAATTTTTACATTCGTACCCTTTCCGGATTAATCGTTAATGCTTACGCACAAACGTCAGCCCGTCACCGATCGGAACGATACTGGAATCCACCCTCTCATCTGAGTATATGTGAACGTTGACCGCCCTCAGGGCAGTCGTGTCCGGATCCTGCTCAAGATCATCGGCCACCTTGCCTTTCCAGAGAGTGTTATCAAGAAGCACCAGGCCCCCTGATCGCAGCAGGCGCAGCGCAGCCTCATAATAAGCGATGTAGTTGCCTTTATCGGCATCTATGAACACCAGGTCATAGCTTCCCTCCTCCCCGGCAGCCAGCAAGTTGTCAAGCGTCTCGAGCGCAGGCGCCAACCGAAGCTCAATGAGCTGATCCAGACCTGCATTGCGCCAGTGGCGTTTGGCAACTTCTGTCCAGTCCTTGTTAATGTCACAGCTCACTAAATTTCCGTCAGGCGGTAACGCCATCGCCATGCACATGGCGCTATAGCCCGTAAAGGTACCGATCTCGAGAATTTTTCTGGCGCCAAGCAAGCTGACAATCAGTTTCATAAACTGGCCCTGGTCGGGAAAAATCTGTAACACGGCCATGGCCCCGGCGGCGGTTTCCTCCCGCAACTGTCTCAGGGCCGCGTCTTCCTTCAGACTCACCGACAACATGTATCGGTAAAGCTCCGGACTCATACTGATATATTCCTTGTTCATTAAAGCCCTCTTCCTTCAGGTGCTACTTTCAAGAATTCCACTTTCCTTGCCCGGAATAAATGGCGCCACATCATTGTCGTCTGGCCTGGGCAGACGTGGATCGGGACTGGCCACGTCAAATGCCTTGCGGCTCTTGATCCGTCCAATCCAGTCCTGCACGTGAGGGTGCTCTTCCCAGAGTAAGCCGAACAACAGGTGATCCACCCGGTCTACAAAAGTCGCAACCGCAACATCTGCCAGTGAAAATGTTCCTCCTGCCAGCCAGGGTGACACCGAAAGGCTGGCTTCCATCCGTGCAATTATCGTTTGCATCTGTTTGATTGCCGCGGACACTGCGGCCGTATCAACCGGTCCCGTGGTCCATTCTCTATAGGCCTTGCGTCTTTCAGGCATGGGATGCCTGGCCACTTTCCGGTCCATTTCCTGCTCAGACAGTCCTTTGAACCGCTGCTTGATCATTAGCTGGAACGTG
The DNA here is from genome assembly GCA_014238945.1 of Lysobacterales bacterium. Classification (GTDB taxonomy): domain Bacteria; phylum Pseudomonadota; class Gammaproteobacteria; order Xanthomonadales; family SZUA-36; genus SZUA-36. Next base: position 19,786 of record JABAAB010000023.1, on the reverse strand, counting down.
GCGGGCCGCACTGAATGGTGTATGACGTCATCCTGGTACTTTGTCCAGATACGCATGCGGGCGCGATCAACAGCGAGTTCCGGCTTTAACGGGGGATCGGGAAATACTTCATCTATATACTCATTGATGACTGTCGATTCGGTGATGACCGTTCCATCGTGCACGAGCGTGGGGACCACCCCATTTGGGTTGAGCGCCAGGTATTGGGGGCTCAGGTTTTCAAATTTTCCCAGGACAATGCGATGTGACTGCCAATCCAGGTTTTTTTCCGCAAGGCAGAACCTGACTTTGAATGACATGATGGAGTCGGCATCGTGATAAAGCTCTAGCATTTTACTACCTTCATGAGTAACGAGATTTCAAGGTTTCATCGACATAACCCGGCAGGTGCCGCCTTCCGGCCGTCCCTCCGATTACGTGTACCTGCTGAATCCAGTGAGAGTATTGGATAATTTTCAGGAAGTATACAATATATCTAATACGTGATACCGTAAATTTCCCACTGTGCCAAACGGTGAATGAACGACAAATCCCAGAACCATTTTTCCTGTGATCTTTCTGAAATACGGACCCCTGATTGAGGTTGCACTGACCATGTTACAAAAGCATTTTTCTTTCTCAGCAGTTTTATCACTCTTTCTGTTCGGCAACGCCTTCTTCAGCGAATTCACGAGCGCCCAGGAGACCGTGTCCGCCGGTGAATCCAGCTACGGTAAAACCACGTTCCCGAACTCAGGATCCGAACAGGCACAGGATGCCTTCATGGAAGGGCTGTTGATGCTGCACAGCTTCGAATATTCAGACGCGCGAAAGGCATTTGCAAGAGCACGGGAAACAGACCCCGGATTTGCAATGGCCTACTGGGGCGAGGCACTGACGCACTACCGTGCATTGTGGAATGAAATTGAAATTGAACAAGCCCGCGCGGTACTCAACGAGCTGGCGAATTCTGCCCAGGGCCGGGCCGCCAGGGCCGGGACCCAGCGTGAAAAAGACTACCTGGCCGCCCTTGAAATACTGCTGGCGGAGCGAGACCTCGCTGAAAGCACCCTGCTCTATGCCGAGGCCATGGAAAACCTGGCTTCGGATTATCCCGATGATGAAAATGCCGCGGCATTTTATGCGTTGGCATTGTTGGCCAGCAGTGGACCCGATCGTAACTTTGCCATTTACATGAAGTCAGCGGCGATTTCCGAATATATCATTGCGAAGAACCCATTGCATCCGGGTGCTATCCATTACCTGATCCATGCATACGACGACCCGGTACACGCACCTCTCGGCCTGCGCCCTGCCCTCGTTTATGCAGAAATTGCACCGGCAGCCACCCATGCGCTGCACATGCCCTCGCACATTTTCTTTCCGCTCGGTATGTGGGCTGAAGCAACAAGCACCAATACCAAAAGCTACGCGGCAGGCCTGGCGTGGGGCGAGCGAAATGACAAGGGCATCAACGGTGGCGGTGCGCATGCACTGACATGGCTCGTTTACAGTGAAATGCAGGAAGGGAAATTCCGCGATGCAAGGCAACATCTCGCTGAATTTCAGGATATCACAGCCAAAGACCCGGCCCGCAAAGGCCAGTTTATTGAAACCTGGGCCTCGTACCTGGTGGAAACCGATTACGAGGATAAAACAGTGGCCGGATGGGAAACCGATGTCGGCAGTCAGCCAGCGAGGCGTTCCTCAATGTACTATTTCGTCAAGGGTGCTCTGGCGGCAAAATCCGGAGATACCGAAACAGCACGGGAAAACCTGGGCTTGCTGACAGGACTTGAGATGAAGCTTGATGACCTGAACTGGTCGGAAAAGGCTCAGCCGGTCATGGTACTGGAACTGAAGGCCCTGATCAGCAATTCCGAAGGCGAACATGAACAAGCTGTGGCATTGCTCAAAGAGGCGGCAGCGGTGGAAGAAACCATGCCATTGAGGTTTGGCCCGCCCTGGCCGCCCAAACCTTCCCATGAAATGTTGGGGGAGCAACTCGCGGCACTGGGCGAACATGAAGCCGCCCGTCATCAATTCAAGAAGAGCCTGAGCCTGGCCAAGGGCCGGTCGAAATCATTGCTGGGACTGGCGCGTTCCTCGGCCGCAGCCGACAATGACAAAGATGCGGTCAGAGCCTATACCGCACTGGCAAACAACTGGAAGTCGGCGGACTCGAATTTTCCCGAACTCAACGAAGCCAGAACGAAATCAGCAACCAATGAATAGACAAGACAGCACATGATGAAAATTCTCTTTCCGGTCATCGCTACGGCGATACTTACCAGCGGCGATGTCCAAGCGGAACCTGATTGGGCCTACCCCAAATATAACCCGAACCACCCCCCAGTGGTATCGATGTCAATGCGCCGCGAACCATTCCCGGCAGCGATAAGGTCTACACGCTGGCCGAGATCGACGATGATCTCAATCCGCCCGACGGGTTCCCGGACGATCACCCGGCGATGCCGGAGGTGGTGATCCGCTCACAGGAACCGGTCAAAGCATGTACTGCCTGCCACATGGCTTCGGGGATGGGTCATCCCCAGTCGGGGCACCTTGCCGGCCTGCCGGTTGATTACTTCATCGCGCAGATGGCGGATTTTAAAAGCGGCGCACGCAAGGACAGTGCCAAGTGGATGAACAAGTTTGCCGTCGTGATTTCTGACCAAGAGGTCCGGCAGGCAGCAGAGTATTTTGCCGTGCTGAAACCGAAACCGGGCTGGTTCAAAGTTATCGAGTCCGATACCGTGCCTCGCAGCTATATCGGTGAGAGCCGCCTGCGACTTCGTGCTCAGGACGGAGGCGAAGAACCCCTGGGCGAGCGTCTTGTTGTTCTTGCGATGAATGAAGAACACGCTATCTCAAAGCACCCCTATTCGGGTTTTGAGGTATGGGCGCCCATCGGCAGCGTGGCGCGCGGCAAAGAATTGTCATCCACCGGCGCGGGCAAAACCCTGGCATGCAATATTTGCCACGGCGCTGATCTCAATGGCATGGGTAACATTCCACGAATCCGTGGAATCGATCCGACCTATGTTGTGCGTCAGTTGTATGACTTTCAAACCGGTAACAGGGCCGGTCCGTTAAGCGCGCAAATGAAACCCGTGGTGGACCGGCTCAGCGAGACAGACATGGCTGATATTGCCGCCTACCTGGCCTCCCTGGAACCCTGAACCAAAATCGTTCGCTTGTTGACGAACAGACCGAGCAGAGGATTGATCATGGAAAATCTTAAGCAGCCAACCGGTTTTCGCCTGGTCCTTTCAGCTGGGATCATGGCAATGGCCCTGTCCCTGGCCCATGCAGCGGAAGAAAATGCGCCGGCCCCGATGGACAAAATCCCCTTTGAGCTTGAGCTACCGGACCCCTGCGACAACACGACCACGCGCAAATGGGGCCCGGACGATGAACTGGGTAATCTCAATTACCTCACCCCGGAGCGCATTGCCGAAAACCTCGGCCTGATACGGCTGGGCAAGGTTTACAACCTGTCGCATGCGCTCGACCCCGGCCAGATGGGCTTCACAGCCCACCTGGATACCAAAAGCAACCTGGGTGAATGGCCGGGTAAAAACGGCAGCACAACCATATTCAATAACGAAGAGCTGACCGGAAACAGCACCTACAACCAGAAGGCATCGGGGTCCCTGCTCACATCGCTTGGCACGCAATTCGACGGGTTTACCCATACGACGCAAAGCGGGATCACCTACAACTGTTTCAACACCCGTGACCCCGCCTATCACCGGCTGGCCGAAGGTGATCCCGGCGAGCTTCCAAACGGCATGCCAGGGAAAGACTACGTGTTCCGTGGCCATACCAAAATGGGCATGGAAAATGTCGGCACCGTGGTGGCGCGGGCGATCCTGATAGATCTTGCGACCGGCCTGCGTGAAATAGAGGCAGCGCAAGGCCGAGACCCCGGGCAGTTCCCACCGTTCGACTATGAATTCAGCCCCGAAGAGATCGAGTCGGCCATGGTTCGCCAAGGGCTGACACCGGACGACATCAAGCCCGGTGATGCCATCCTGTTCCGCACCGGCTGGGCCGGCCGTTACTGGACCTCGAATCCGCGGGACCCACGCGATGAGCGTTTGCGCTACCTCAACGGCGGCAAGAACACTTTCGGGCCCGCCGGTCCCGGACTGGATGCCCGCGCGATTACCTGGTCTGTCAACCGCCAACCCGTGCTGGTGGGTGGTGACAACAAGAGCGTTGAAGCCACGGTCAAAAAGCCGCGCTTCAAATTTGAAAATTTTGGTCACCTGAGCTGGTTGAACAACGGCATTTACATGATGGAGGACCTTGACCTGGAAGTTATTTCCGAAACCTGCGAAAAGGAACGGCTGGCCGGGATCGAAGCCAGCGGCAAACCGGATAAATCCTGTTACATATCGACCCTGATCATCCAGACCATCCCCATCCGGGGCAACGGCGGATCACCGGTCGCGCCGATCCTGATTCGATGATGCACAATTCGGGAAGAATACAGTGGCGGCGCTCGTTTTTACTGCTTCCGCTGGTTCTGCTTATCAGCATTGCCTGCACCTTTCCTGTTTATGCTGACCAGACCACAGGCTCAGAAATCAGGGTCGTGCTTTTTGGCGGAATCATGGCTACCGGCATTTACGTTGCACAGGACACAGGCCTGTTTGCGCAGGAAAATCTGGAGGTATCCGTCAAGGACACACCCAATTCCATCTACCTGATGACCGAACTGGTCAAGGGGAATTACGACATCGCCCAGGCATCCATTGACAACTTTTTCGCCTACCAGTCCGGCCAGGGCGCAGCTGAACTGGACCGTGAACCGGAACTGCGCGTGGTGATGGGCGGGTCGACCATGAAACTTGACCTGGTCGTGTCGCCGGACGTGAATGAGTACTCCGATATCAGGGGCGAGCCACTGGGCGTCGACGCACTGACCACCGGCTGGGCATTCGTGTTGAGGGAGATGTTGAAAAAGGGCGGACTGTCGGAATCCGACTACCGGTTCGTTGAAACCGGCAACACGGCCAAACGAGTCACGGCACTTAAAAACGGGGACTACCGGGCCACCCTGCTGGTCGGCAACTACATCAACCAGGCATATGCTGCAGGCTTCAAACACCTTGATGACAGCCTGGCATCGATAGGGCCTTACCAAGGCTCAAGTTTCGGGCTGAACGCAAGCTGGGCGGCCGAAAACCCCGAGGTTGTCGTTGCTTTCATCCGTGCCTATATCAAGGCCATGGAAATCGTCTATGACGAAAGCCGTCGTGATGAAGTGGTTGCCATTGTCAGTGCACATACGTCAATGGACCCGGCCATTGCGCTCAAAACCCTGGCACAGATGACCTCTGGAGCCTACGGTTTCACGCCCCGTGGTGCATTGGATATGGATGGTGTCGCGACCGTACTTTCCCTGCGCGACGAGTATGGTTCACCACCGGCTGACCTGTCGGACATGGACGATTTTATCGACCTGTCCTTCTATAAGAAAGCGTTGGATTCCACACAGCGGCGCAATTGCAAAAGTGGCCGATCAGAATAGTGAACATTAACAACACCTTTGAAAAATACGGAAACGTACTGGAACTGGCAGGCCGGCTGTTTATCGCGTTTATCTTTATCCGCTCCCAATCAGGAAGATGCTGGAATATGGCAGGTTTGAAAGCATGCTCGAGGACCATGGTGTTCCGGCTGAATTGCTGCCATTCGTTATCGTGCTTGAACTGGGTTGTGGCCTTGCCCTGGCGCTGGGCTGGCAAACCCGCCTGGCCGCATTAGGCCTGGCCGGTTTTACCGCGCTGGCGTCCTTTATCTTTCACTGGGACTGGGAGTCGAATTTCTATGTTTATTTATTCTTTTCAAAAAATATAGCCATCTTCGGCGGCCTGCTGTTTGTTACAGCCCATGGAGCCGGAAAATACAACCTTGACCACTACTTCGCCAAAAGATCCATTCCAGGTGTCTGAAGCGCTAGGAACCGATCCGGTAACGAAGCTTCACCACCAGCAGGTCACCCAGTGGAAAGTCCCAGGAATCCTGAAATAAATCACTGAAAGTCCTGAGCCCGGTTTCCCGTGAATCACCCCTGGTATACACCACGAACAGGTCCGACAGTGGCGCTATCTGCCAACGGTAACGTAACTGGAAATTCAACTCTGAAACGCTGAAATCATAGGATTCTCCCGGTGGTTTCCCGACCGGCACCAGGTGAACGAAGTCAATCGCATACTTCTACGGGGTATCCCACTGAGGAACCCCATTCGGTCCACGAGCCGTCGTATACCCTGAAATGATGCCACCCCAAAATTTGTGAGGCCGCAAACCACAGCAAACTACCCCGGTGGCCGAGCCGGCAATAACAGATCACTTGCTCAGCCTGGTCGGGTGCTGCACCAACGCTGCGAAACAGCTTTTCCAGCCCTGCGGCATCGAGAAGACTGTCATCCGTTTCATCAAAAAGCCTGCGGAACATCAGGTGCCTGGCGCCCGGAATCCGCCCCCAGCATTCGGCCCCGTAGTCGAATCCTGTGCCCGGCTTGACGCGCTCACCGTCGTATTCCGACTGGTATTCCGACTGGTACCTGGCATCAAGGATGACCGTACCCGGATGATTCAGCAAGGCACTGACTTCGCTGATGTCCACCCTGCTGGAGTCGTCACGAACGCTTTGTTGCGGCGTATAAGGTGTGGGTTGGAGCCGGAGAGCTTCTTTTTGCAATTGGCGCCCTTCCAGGTTCCACTTTTTAAGATGCCCATCCAGGATCCTGACATCTGCGTGACCGCACATGGTCTTAATGGCCCGGTATCCGTAAATGGCATATTGATTACGGCCGCTGTACAGCACCAGGGTCGTATTTTCATCAATGCCTTGCTGGCCCAGTTTTTCAGCCATTTCTGAAGGCGTGGGAAACTCGCGCTTGCTGTCATGCCAGAAAATGTCTTTCCAGTACCAGGCCAGCGCACCGGGGATATGTCCCTGCGTATAGTCATCGACATCGGATTCGTAGAGTACGTGTGCAACAGCCACAGAGGGGTCTTCGAGGCGGTCGGCCAGCCATTGGGAACTGACCAGGGGTGATTGACTCATGTTTTTTACCACTCAGAATTCGTTTTTTCCGTGGGCGTCCATATAAAACTGATTGCCCGGTTCCAGGTTACTGGCGCGCTGGTAGTTACCCCAGGCATCCTGGTATTCGCCATCCAGTTCCTGGAATCCGGCCAACTGGAACGCGGCCTCGGCCAGGTTGTCATCCTCGAGCGAAAGCTTCTCCTGCAAGAGGGATTTGATCAGGGGGACATCGAACGCCGCGGTTGCAGCAAGAATTTTTTCGTGAAGTGCTTTTTCGTTGCCCAGAAACATGACGCGCTCATTAAGCAAATCGACCCGCTCGATGAGTTTACGCGCGTAATTGGTCGCCCTGTGCAGGCGTTCCATTCCTGATAACTGCCTGTCTTCCTGCAACTCGGTGGACGCCAGGTGCCTGTCAATGCGTACGGACAATTGCCGGTACTGTTCTTCTTCACCAGAAACAGCTTCACCGGAAGACACGCCGGTCAAATCGTCGATTCGGGTCTGATCATCAGCAGTGACGATCAAGACAAGGCGGCCCCTGAATTCAATAACACCGGGGTCGCCGGCTTCCTGTCCGGCGACCCCGCTTGCCATACCGGCCAATACCACCACCAATCAGAGCGGAATTGACCGGAACCGCATAAGCTCGCCCTAAAACTTGGGCACGGTAGGAGATTTCGGCGCCCATTCACCGCCTGCACGGGTTTGCATATTGTGCAGGGAGCGCGCCGCATTGCCGACAATTTCAGGAATATCGACACCAATTAGTTCACCAGCACGTTTCCTGATGCGCCCGTCGATCATCACGGTATCGACATTCGCCACCCTGGCGGATTTCACAATGGCGGAATTGGCATCGTGGAAGGGCGCCATATTCAGATCGTTCGCGCGCACAAGGATCAGGTCTGCGCGCTTGCCGGGCGTCAGGCTGCCGGTGACATTCTCAAGTCCCAGTCCTTTCGCGCCGTTGGTAATCGCCATTTCAAGGCAGGTACTGTACTCAACGGCCTTCAACTCGGCCGTGTCGTCCGTACTCCATGGAATACCGACTGACCAGGCGCTGGACATGGCGTCGAACATGCTCGAAGCGCTGGTTACGTTTGCATCAACGCCCGAAAGGCACACGTTGATCCCGTCATTGAGCATGTGCAGCAGGTTGCGGCGGAAACCGCCGTCCTTTTGGCCGCGCATCTCGGACTTGATCGTCGCGCTGAGCGAAGCCCCAACCTCCTTCATGGCCGCACGGTCGTTCCTGTTGGCCAGCAGGAAATGCACCAGCATCGTCCTGCCATTAAGGCAACCTTCCTCGTGCAGCCGGGCTGCTGAAATGGTTCTTGCCCGGGTGATGCCGGCATGCATGGTGATGGGCAGGTCCATCGCGTAGGCGGCTTCGATCTCGGGCGCATAAATCTCGTGCTTGGTGTACATCGGCCCGCGCACTGCACGGCCGAGTTCCATCAGGCCCCGGGTCGGGGAGTCCGGCCCTATCCATTTTTTCTGAAACCTCTCCAGGTCATCGGACGGATCGATCTCGGTAAACGGGAGTCCGTCTTTCCATCCGTAGGAGAATCTGCCGGGCATACCGAATTCCGCCCAGGCGCTCATCTCCGCATCGGCAAATTCCGGACTCCTGATGTTGTGTGCAAAGTTATGCACGGTGGTAAAACCGGCATTGATCGCTTCAGCCAGGGCCAGGCGGTTGCCGTTGTGTACATCCTCAGGGGTGAAATGCTGGGACAAGGCATACTTGACAGGAAAATAGCTCAGTCCTTCGCGCAGAAAATTCCGGAAAATTGCATGCCACATGTGCCAGTGGGTATCGATGAAGCCCGGCATGACGACCATGCCATACCCGTCCAGCACTTCGGCGCCTGGTGCGGAGACATCTGCGCCCACCGCGACAATCCTGCCGTCCTTTATATGCACGCTGCCTTTATCGAGGTGACCTATTTCAGGATCCATGCTCAGAACGTAGGCATTTTTTACCAGGTATTCCCCCTGTGCGGGGAGTTTTCCATTCGCTTTCGACGCGGCCTCGCCACTCCCCGCCATCGCATTTCCAGCCAACACGCCTCCAGCTGCCAGCAACCCAAGCGTGGCGGTGCCCCCAACCAGTTCCCTGCGCGTGAGCTTGGCGTTCTTCAAATCATCGGATTTACGTTTTGATATGGCTGCTTTCCTGTATGTGTATTATTTAAATATAGCGTCTCAGACTGAAGTTGGTTTATGCGGCCCGGTCGCCCCGGGCGCTGGCAAACCTGCCGTCACCCGCTTTTGCGATCACCTTGCCATCTGCAAAAACGGTCCTGCCCCTGATGATGGTCCTTACGGGTACGCCCTTGGTCTTCAGGCCCGCGTATGGCGACCACCCGATCAGTCCAAGCAGGTCCTCGTCCCTGACCTCTGACTCAGCTTCAAGGTCATATAGCACGAGATCTGCGTGGTAGCCGGGTTCAATTTGGCCCTTGTTATCGAGTTTGAAAATTTCCGCCGGTGCGGTGGATGTGATTTCGGCCACCCGCTCCAGCGAGATCTTTCCATTGGATGCCGCATCTACCAGGAAGCGCATGTAATACTGGGTAGAAGGGGTACCGGTATGGGCTTTCCAGCCGTCCTCCCAGCCGATCTCCTTCTCTTCCGCCGTATGCGGCGCGTGATCGCTGGCAAAGATATCGATGGTGCCCTCGTTCAGCGCTTCCCAAAGGTATGGTGTGTTTTTCTCAGGCACGTAATAGGACAGCGCATAAGAGCCAAGCCGTTCAATCGCCGACCAGTCATTCCCGAGGAACAGGGCCCATGGATTGATCTCGCAGGTGACCTTCTGGCCGTTGGCCTTGGCTTCCCTGATCAACTTGACGCTGCCGGCTGTCTGGATGTGCAACAGATGCAAGTGCACACCGGTGGCCTTTTGCAGACGCAAGAGGGTGGCAATCGCCGTATCCCAGATCACTCCGTCATGTGCCGAGTAAGCCTTGGCGTAAGCCAGTGCATCACGCTCACCACGCTCCCAGTATGCCTTTTCAATGTGGTCCATCAGGGCCTGGTCGTGCGGATGGATCATCAGCGGGACATTGGCCGCGGCGCACAGCTCCATCGCTTCCATGATCTGGCCGTGATCATGCATGCCGATACCCGGCATATGCGGATAATCGCGCCCGGTATCGACCACCATGAAAATCTTGAATGCGCCTATCCCTGTCTCTGCCAACCTTGGGATTTCCTCCATTACTGTTCCGGCGGGGTTAACGTTGTAATCCACCACTGCGCATTTCTCGTAAACGCGCAGCAGATCCTCAAGCCGTTCAAGGGTATTGGGCGGAGGCACCACGTTGGGCATGGCGACCGAAGTGGTAATTCCGCCGGCGGCGCACTGGTTGGTGGCCGACTCGATGGTTTCTTTGTATTCGTATCCCCCACTCTCGGCGCCCTGGCGATGATGCGAGTGCATATCGACTCCACCGGGCAGGATAACCAGGCCTTCAGCGTCAATCACTTCGCTGGCTTGCGGCTCGGTACCGGGTTCAAAGATTCCCTCGATGCGTTCGCCCGAAATTGCGATTGACGCTTTGCGGCGACCTTGCGCCGTAACGATTTCTCCATTCTTGATGACCGTGTCAGTCATTACTCACTCCTGTAGATTGATAAGTTTGGCAATAACCGACATTACGCTACCGATTGCAGCCGAATAAGGTTTTTGGCCTTTTGCAGTGCTTCTTCCACCGCACTGCGGGGTAAATCCCTGGTGATGAACACGATGCGGCTCTCTCGCTGTGCCTGTGGCCAGGATTCGATCCGCACCGGGGGATGGAACAGGTGTTGCACCGCGTGAATCACGATCGGTTCTGCAATGCCTTCAACGTCGAGTATCCCTTTAACGCGCAGTAGTTTCTCACCCTGGTTCGCCACCAGGGAATCCAGCCACAGGGCGGTGGTTTTCCAATCCAGTGGCTGGTCAAAACGCAGGCAAAACGCCTCGATATTGTCCTTGTGACGATTGACGTTGTGCCGGTGCTCTTTCTCGTGATGGGCATCGGGATAGCGCTCAGCCATCAACCACTGGCGAACCTCGTCAGACTTGGTCTCAAGATCAAAGCGCAGGCTGCCGAACAAGCCTGACGGGTCAATCTCGCCATTAACGACGTTGGCAGTTGGTGCTGCAGGGTTCAATTTACGCAGGTAAGAGGACAATCCTGTCATGCTGTCTGCTTCGACCAGATCCGATTTGGTCATCAGGATACGATCCGCAATCGCCACCTGTTTGACTGCCTCGTCATGATTTTGCAGCGTGTCGTAGCCATTGACCACGTCCACCGTGGTGACAACGTTGTCCAACACGTAGCGGCCCACCACCGGCACGCTCATCAGCGTATGCAGGATGGGGGCGGGGTCGGCAAGGCCTGTGGTTTCGATAACGACGCGCTTGAACGGTGGAACTTCTCCTTTCAAACGCCGCACAGACAGGTCTCCAAGCGTATCCACCAGGTCGCCCCGCACCGTGCAACACAGGCAGCCGGAACCCAGAAGGATGGTGTTCTCATCACTTTTTTCAATCAGTTCGTGGTCGAGTCCGACTTCACCGAACTCGTTAACAATAACGGCCGTTTCACCCATGCCCGGATGGTGCACCAGGTAATTGAGCAGGGTGGTTTTACCGCTGCCCAGGAAACCGGTTATTACAGAAACAGGAATGCGTCCCTCTTGCATTTTACTGCTCATCCTGCCCGAAAAAGCGTTCTGACCAGGTATTTATCAATTGGGTGATCAGCAAATTCATGCTTCTTATCCAGGTTCTGCGTGTGAGGATAGGTCAATATTATAGCCGAGTTTGTCATTTTGTATACATTATATGTAATACATTTCTACGCTTTATTTCAGGCCTCACCGCGCTCATCCTTCTCCGGGCATTCAACAAAAAAGCCGGTCATCACCCGGCGCTTACGGTACATTCAGATTGCGCCGATGACACACGCGGATGCGGCGATTATGTTCGGCCACGCCAGACCGTAGATTCCCGCGAGCCAGCCTATCAGTAATGCCCCTACTCCGGGCACACCGCGATAGATAGCTGCCCACAGACTGACCACCCTGCCACGCTTGCCGCGCTCAACACAGGTCTGGATCAGGGTCTGGCTGACAATTCCGCATACCGTGACCCAGTAGGCGGCCAGGCAAAGGATCACAGCTGCCAGCCAGATGTTGGTGGTCAATGAAAAAAGGATCACCCTGACGCCCGACATGATCGTACTGGAGAGGACGAGATTGACCATGCCCTTGCCCGCGCCCCACAGCAGTGTTCGCACACCTGCGATGACTGCACCGATACCCATGGCAGATGTCAGTACAGCGAGCATCTCTGGGCACATCGCGCAGCATGATCAACTGCACCCCGGACGGATCCCGCGCCCGGGCGGTCAGCGTGACGGTTTGACCGCGCGCCGGCGACGGCGGATCAACGGTCAGACTGATCGCCGGGGGCTCACCATCCACCAGCACCCGATACGACTTGAATAACGAGTCAGTCTCGCGTCCGGCGTGGTCGAAAATGCGGGCCTGATAGGTATGGTCGCCAACCGGATAAAGCGCCGTATGCACAAACGAGACGTTCCGGTCGTTGCTGCCGGTGTAATCCCTGAAGTCGGCGACCGCGCCGTCCACCAGTAATTCCATCAGTTCGATATCGACATCATCGCTGCCCTCGACCGTGATCTGGACCTGCTCGACAAAGCGTGGCCGGTCGTTGGCGATTCTCGTCACGGCCCGCGGATTGCGGTAGTCCGGCGGACCAATCGGAGTAAGATCGACCACGACTTCTTCCCAGCTGGCCGGACTCAAGCCCGGTCGGTCCTCATGCCCGTCATGGCAAATGCCGGTGACCGTTTGGGCGACTTGCTCCCAGCCGGCGCGGTGGCTTAACGGCCCATCGGCGCCGAAACAGCTTATCGATAGATAAACAATACCGGGGCGATTTGAAGCCAGCTCTTCGGGCCCGAAACCTAATCCTTCCAGAATTCCCGGACGATACCCTTGGGCAAAAACATCGGCGCTCATGGCAAGTTTCTTCAGTTGCTCCGTCCCTTGCGTGGTTTTGAGATCGGTAAAACAGCTCCGTTTGCCATGGCTTGTATCGATGACATGTTCGTCAATCTGCGGCAGCTGTTCGGCCGTAACCATCATCACGTCAGAACCGTGCTCTGCCAAGGTGCGCGCCTGGATGGGCCCGGCCAGAATACGCGTAAGATCCAGCGTCCGAATTCCGCTTAACGGGCGGTCGCCCTTCGGAAAAGGAATGGGATCGCTGTCTGCAATCTTCGTGATCTCGACCAGTGGTTTCGATTGCAGCACCTGGCCATGCGAGTGATCCAGCCACTCCGAATTGGATCGCACCATGGCCCCACAAGCTCTGGCCTGGTCAATCGCATTTTCCAGATCAAGCGCGTCCCATTTCGCAACAGCATTGCGAACGGAGTCCGGTGTCGGTTCACAGCCAAGAACGCCCAGCACCCGCGCTTTCATATTGGGCAGTCCGAAATGTGCTAAAAACCACCGACCATCCCGGGTCGGCCAAGGCTGCGTAATCGCCAGCATCGCCTCGTGATTTCTATTTACAATCGGGTCGAACCCGCCCTGCGAATTTGCTCGCTGCATATAAAGGGTGCTATTCAAGGCGGCAGCGGCGTGCCGCACATCGACAGAACCAATCTGGCGCTCGCCGGTTTTCATTTCACAAATATCGGAAACCGCGACACCGATGCCCGCCAAAACCGACGCGCAGGTTTCGCTGATTTTGAACGGAGTCGAAAAGACCGGGTCACTACCCGTAATTTTGATCTCGGAATCCGAGGGCAATTCGCCGCCGCGGATCTCCATAATTTCCTTAAATGAAGCGTTCAATTTTGATCCCCGCCCTATTGAGTATTGTTGCTCGTGCCGAGCACTTTATTTTTCAGTTGTTGATCACTTTACTTATATATCGGCAGCGTAAAGTAAAAGGTGCTTCCCTCGCCTTCCCGGGTCTCAAAATTGATTGTGCCGCCGTGCCGGTTGACAATCCCTTTCGTGATGCTGAGCCCCAGTCCGGTACCGCCAATCTGACGGGTATCTGAGGAATCAGCCTGGGTAAACTTTTCGAACAGGTTTTCGTGGAATTCTTCGGGGATGCCGGGGCCGCTGTCGGTAACGTCTACGCGAATGTTCGTTTCATCATACGTCACTGAAATTTCGATTTGATCTCCTTCATTGGAGAACTTAGCCGCATTGGACATCAGATTAGAAAGGATTTGCATCAAACGGTCCGGATCGCCCTCGACCTGCACGTCTTCTTCGATGCCCGTCAATTTGAAGGTAACTTTGTGCTGGTTGGCAAACCCCGCGTTCGCCTTAATCACATCCTCGACCAGCGCCATAACAGGTGTGGGCTTCATATCGAAAGTCATCTTGCCGGCTTCGATTTTTTCTATATCGAGTAAGTCGTTAATCAACAACTGCAAGCGGTCCGAATTGTTGCTAGCGATTTCCAGCATCGTTTTATGTTGTTCGGGAACGTCACCCATTGACCCCGAGCGCAAAAGGCCAAGCGCGCCGATGATCGAAGTCAATGGAGTTCTAAGCTCATGGCTTACCGTTGCAACAAATTCAGTTTTAGCCGCTTCCGCTAGCTTCCGGTCCGTTATATCGGTGCGGATCGCGGCATATTGAAAGGGCGCTCCCTGTTCATCCAAAAAGGGAACCAATGTCGCTTTGACCCAATAAGAGCCGCCATTTTTGGTATTGTTTTTTATTTCGCCATTCCACACTTTACCGCTCGAAATGGTCTGCCACAAATCTTCATAAAATGCGGTGGTATGCTCTCCGGATTTAAATATCCGATGATTTTGTCCCAATAACTCCTCGCGACTATATTCGCTGATTTGACAGATTTTATCATTGGCGTACGTGATGTCGCCGTTCACGTCTGTGATGCTGACGATGGCGTGCTCGTCCAGCGCCAGCTTCTGAAAATCCAGTTCCTTGTTTTTGGCGGCAAGTTCCTGCGAACGGTTTTCGACCCGTTGCTCAAGGGTATTGGTCAGGTCCTGCAAATGATTTCGTTGTTCGATGACCTCTTGCTCGGTTTCGATACGCTGCGTGATATCGCGCCAGACAACATGCAACAGGATCTGGCCATCGAATGAGATACTCGTCAACAGCACTTCAACGGGAAAGTGCTCTCCGTTAGCGCGTGTGTGAAGCCATTCAAAACGGTTGCTGCCTTGGTCCATGGCGATGGCGATCATCTCGTTGGCTTTATCGAAAGACGGTCGGCCGTCGGCTTGGAATTCCGGCGACAGTTCCGACGGATGAGTGGAAAATAAATCGTCGCGGTTGGCATAGCCCAGCATGTCCAACGTTGCCTGATTACAATCAACGAATTTTTTGCCTTCGATGATCAGCATTGCATCGGCTGATCGTTCGAACAAAACCTTATATTTGTTATCTTCCGGCGAACTCACTGATTTACCCAAAACGTCTTCGTTGAATTGGAGCTGGGAATTCCGTTTTCATTAATATTCAACGACTTACAGCAAACGAGTTTAAAAAATTAATCTGTCCTGTTGAAAAGACCAAGCGAGTTGGTTGATAAACATGACATCCCAGGTTTTATTGTGAATGGAAAATCCGGCGCGAAAAATTATCTTACTTGTCCATTGCGCCCATTAATATTTTCGCGGCGCACAATGCCTGGTCGGCGTAATCTTTCTTTCCGTGGATCAGAATAAGCGAGATACAGCCTTCGATCAGGAGCATGATCTGGCGGGCCTTTGCATTTGCTTCATAAACATCCAATTCGACGAAGCGTTCTTCAAGCCAGGATTCGACGGCGTCTTTATGGCGGCTGGCCGCACCGCGCGCAGGGTGCCCCGGCAGGTCTGCCAATTCCATGGTTATCCGGGTAAAGCCTGAACCCCGCCAATTGGGTTCGGAAGTCCATAATGCAAGCCTGGCAAATAACGCTTCAACAAATTCCAACGGTTTTTTGATTTCGGGACCGGCCCAACTGTGGATACGTTGCAGGGTATAAGCATGCTGATGATCAAGGACGTCGGCGACGATCTGGTCCTTGCTTTCGAAGTGGTAATAAACCGTTTTTTTGGTAACGCCTGAGGCTTCGGCAATCGCATCGACGCTGACACGGGCAAACCCTTCTCGGTAAAACAGGATATACGCACATTTTAAGATTTTTTCCTTCGTTTTGACGGCCATTTCTTTTCCCCAACAAAGTATACTCACTAGTGAGTACCCTAACGGGCAAAAAATGATCAGGTTTGCTGAATTTGTCAAGCCATCGAAAGCAAGCCAATGACAATTGAAAAACTCACATTGCGCAAAATTACCGCGTGCCCGGTGGTTCTCCCCCTTGAACGACCCGTTGTCGCCCGCATCGCGACCATGGAGCAATGGCCGCTAGTGTTAATCGATTTGGAGACCGAAGAAGGGGTAACCGGTCGCAGCTATCTGGAACCCTATCTGGTTAAAGCGTTGCGCTATTTGGTTCCCTGCATAGCCGATTTGAGCGAATTGCTGTGGATAGGAAGTATAAACCACCTTATTTGCAATTCTGCACGCCTACGCGAACTCCCGGGAGAGACCTTCCATTGCGGTCACTACGCCAGCTTTGGAAGGCAACGTATGCAGGAACTGATTGACAGGTATCGCAAAGACAGGTGACTGCCAGCCAATCTAACTTCCGTCTGCCCAAAAAGCCATCAGGTCGATTAATCGACGAATTTTTCGATCACCTCTGGAAGGAGCGTACCTCTGTACAGGCCTTCAATGTCCCCCAAAGAGACTGCGTCGGCTTGTCCCTCACCAGCGCACTCAGCAATCCGGACACTATCGGAAGGCGCATCTGCCCCGGTGTTTCCCGGGGCACCGCCAATTGAAGTCGCGCAGTTATCCAGTTTATCTACAACGCCCGTTTCGTTTACAAATACCTGAGCAACAGTCAGACGCATCATCGCAAGCGGCGTTTTTCGGCTCACAGGCGGATTCGCATGCGGAATCGCCACTGCAATCGGCATCATTGCAATCGACGTCCGCATCGCAGTCGTTATCCATACCGTCAGTGCATATCTCCGGTAATGGGTCACAGCTTGCTGCCAGGAATCCTGAAACCTGGTCGAAGTAGTGAGACAATGCCCCGTCAACCGTGCGCCAGTCGTAGCTGAGGCATTCATCAAAGTTGGTCCCGCAGCCACCATATAACTGTCCCACAACCTCGCCCGCATCATTGGTCACCAGTGAGCCGCTGCTGCCGCCCTCGGTTGAGCCGAGCGTATCCACGCTGTAAATAAACTGCCCAATAGGCAGGCTGCCGCAGGCAACAAAATCCGGATTAACGACATGGGTTGTGTACGATTGCGGCGCACCAGCGGGGTGGTGGACACGGTGCAGGCCCATATCGGTGGCGGTTGAGATGTCCGTACTGTTCCAGCCCATGAAAACGCTTTGCGCCGGTGGCGGCTCGTTTAGCTGCAGTAATGTGAAATCTCCCCTGGAACCGGTCGCCTTGACGGTGGCACCCGACGTCATTGGGCCGATCGGGCCTTCGCAACTACCATTGGAAGTTGTGTAGTTCCAGAAAAGCTCCAGGTTTCTGGCCGTCGAATTCGATTTGAGGCAGTGGTGTGCGGTCAGGAAATACGGAATCTGGCTTTGTGAATCGCTGTCGGCAATGAGACCGCCGCTGCAGCTGTAGACCCACCTCCCCTGCACCCATTCTATGTAAGCCGTTGCCGCCTGTAAGTCCGATACCGGTTGACCCTCATAGCCCTCTGCATTCTCGATGCAGGGGTGGTTGTATTCGCAAAGTGTGGCCTGGGCGCCTGTCACAAATTGCTCACCCATGTTGCCGACTGATGTCACCGAAAGAGACATCGAACGTATTCTGGTCGGAGGCGGGCCGAATTGCCGCACCAGCACGATGCCCTGCGAGCCGATCAGGGTGTTCGTCCAGAATTCATCACTGCCACGGTAAGGTCCATGTGCCTGCCCGTCCAGGTTGAAAAAATACACGTCTGCACTGTCCGCAAGAGAGACGTTTGACAGATGAACACGAAATGCGGATGCGCCTTCGGATTCCAGTGCTACCGCCCACACAAAGCCACCGTCATCAGTTCCCCGAATGACACCTTCAGACCGGCGAGCCGGTGCTTTTGAAACCGGCCGATCCCGCCATATCTTGATGGTTCGCCCGACCTGCTTGACGATACCAACACGTCGTGGGCGTGGCTGCAGCGTATTGTCGTTTTTAATGGCGTGCCGGTCTTTCTTGGTTAAAGGAGCCCGAATAGGCACATCCATCGTGCCATCAGGAAGCTCAGACATTAGCCATTCGTGTAACTGTATTTGTTGATCCAGGTACTCCGCGGTTGCCATTCCGTTGACGGCCGGTTCGCTTGGCACACGGTCGATTTTTCCGGCCGCCTGCGTGCCGGTCACAAAATACAGCGACAGGATAGCTGTAAGACAGATTGTTTTGGTCAGCCGGGTGAACTGAATGCTTTTCATGAGTATCTCCTACGGATTTGGTGCATCAGTGTGGTTTGTTACCGTAACATAACCATAGGACAAATTGGTTAAGGTGCATATGGGTTGGATAGTAGGGGAAGCATTCTGACTCAAAATCTCACTGCTTTGGACTACAAGCAGTAGTATTCGCCGTCAACAATAAAAACCCGTATTCTGGTAAAAAGATGCAGGGATAGTATCTGGAAAGTGAGACGGGCCTTTAACTGAAGGTGGTTGAAGCCAAGTTGATACATTAAGAAGAAGGAAATTTGGAAATTATGTCTGTACAAGAGCATAGGTCGGGTGCATACCGTGATGACCGCATGTTTGTCATGCGAATCACACATGGTTCAACGCGCTCTATCGGGGGCATGGAAGAGATCATCACTGGGCCAGATCATGCTGCAGGATCAAACTCTACTATTCTCGTCACCTACAGAAATGTACCTAGCCTGCCACCTGTACGAAGTGATGAATTTGATACTTTAGAGAAGGCTATCCAGTACGTTAAGGAGATTGAACCCACTTGTCCGAGGGTCAGCTTAAATGGCAATTCACCCCGTCCAACACCATCGTGGCAAGAGCATTTAGATTGGTTGCATGAATTGGGTTTACAGTCTGCCGCTGAAGGTTATCAGCCAAGACCAACTTGGGCGATTAAGGAGGGTAGTTTCCCAACTTAGAAAAGCATCTTTCCCATTAGCCACCCCAACATATGGGCTGAGGGAAAAGCCGCACTCTGGACGGGGGAGCTTGCCACACCATGAAAACCAATACCCGCAGTTGTAATTAAGGAAAAAAGATGACAAATCCGAGAGATGAAATGCTTAGTGACGAAAAATTGGACGAATTAGAGGTTGGATTTGATGATTGGGCCGAACAACAAGAGTGCGCAACAGGCCTTGCTGAGTTCAGAGATACGCTATCTGCTGAAGCATACACTGCCCTAAGTCAGTTTCTGACTTTACCGATTTTTGAGATTGTAGATTGTGAAGGGGAAAAAGGTCCGACAAAGCAAGTTAAAAAGGCAGTCACCGATGTGCTTGTGTGGATAGGAAGTATAAACCACCTTATTTGCAATTCAGCAAAGTATCAGTGACCGTTGACCCCGTGCATATTTGACCTTTGCCGTCCCCGAGCCACCGGTGTACTGGTCATCGGTGCGCCTCAAACCGTCCCCTTTGGCCT
>JABAAB010000074.1 GCA_014238945.1 Lysobacterales bacterium | reverse complement strand
GGCACGTACCGCTGCAAAAACCTCCAGGGGGAAACGCAACCTGTTTTCCAGGCTGCCGCCATACTCATCACCACGTTGATTGGTCAACGGTGAAATGAAGCTGGACATCAGGTAACCGTGTGCAAAATGCATCTCCAACAGGTCGAAACCACAGACCCGGGCCCGTTCTGCTGCGTTGATAAATTGATCACGAACCGTATCCATATCTGCACGTGTCATTTCTCTGGGAAGCTGATTTTCGGGTGCCCAGCACACAGGCGACGGTGCCATGACGTCCCAGCCACCATCTTTCAGGGGTTCATCCATGCCTTCCCAGATTAGCCTGGTGGCGCCTTTCGGACCGGAGTGCCCCAACTGTGCACCGATCTTTGCCCCATCGTTGCCATGGACAAAATCAACAATTCTTTTCCAGGCTTCGACATGATCGTCTTGGTAGAGACCAGCACAACCCGGGGTGATCCGTGCCTCAGGTGATACACCCAGCATCTCGGTCATTATCAGTGCAGCCCCACCCTGTGCACGCGCTCCGAGATGTACCAGGTGAAAATCTCCAGGTTTGCCGTCTTTGGCGCTGTACATTGCCATGGGTGAGACAACGATGCGGTTTTTTAAAACCATGTTACGGAGTCGAAACGGGGTAAACATCGGGGCCGGAGCCTTGCCTGCCTGCTGATGTTGACCCGTTGCTTTGTTCTGGAACCATTGCTCCATACGCCCCAGCCAGTCGGCGTCGCGCAGGCGAAGATTTTCATGGCTGACCCGCTGGCTGCGTGTCAGCAGGGCGTAATTGAATTGCATGGGTTCAAGACCGGTGTAGCGCGGCAGTTTTTCAAACCACTGCATTGAGTTTCGCGCGGCGCTTTGCAGTCGCAGCACCTCGATGGTTCGCTTTTCACGATAATTTTCCAGCGCCTGGTCCAGGTCCGGGTTGAAATTCAGTGCGTCGGCTAGGTCGATCGCATCTTCAAAGCCAAGCCGGGTACCGGAACCAATCGAGAAATGAGCCGTATGCGCTGCATCACCGATCAATACCAGGTTTTTATACCGCCACTGGCCACATAATACCCTTGGAAAACTGATCCATGCTGAGCCCCGGATGTGTTTCGCATTACTCATCAGGCTGTTGCCATCAAGATACCCGGCAAACAACTCTTCAAGATAGTGTGAACACTCATCCTGGCTCATCTCACCCAGGCCCAGCGCGGTCCAGGTTGATTCCTGGCACTCGACGATGAAGGTGGATGTCTCATTGTCGAAGCGATAGGCGTGCACCCATATCCAGCCGTGATCGGTTTCCTTGAATATAAATGTGAAAGCATCGAACACTTTGTGTGTACCCAGCCAGATAAACTTGTTGGGTCGCAGGTCGATGTTTACATCGAGGTGCTCTTTGTACGCTTCCCTGAAGCGGCTGTTGACACCATCGGAAGCTATGACCAGGTCATAATCGGAAAATTGATCCAGTTCAGGCTCCACCTCGGTCTCGAATACCAGTTTTACACCCAGGTCGGTTGCGCGCTTGTACAGGATATTCAACAGGTGCTGGCGGCCGATACCGCAAAATCCGTGTCCACCCGATGTGATGACCTCTCCCTGGAAATGAACATCGATATCATCCCAGTGGATAAAACCATCGGTGACCATATCGGCCGATGGCTGGTCATTTCTTGCCAGGTCCGCCAGTACGCCGTCAGAAAAGACCACGCCCCAGCCGAAAGTATCGTCGGGGCGATTGCGTTCAATCACAGTCAGTTCGTGCGCAGACGAACGCAACATCATTGAAATGGCGAAATAGAGACCAGCAGGCCCGCCACCCACACAAGCTATTTTCATTGATTCAACCTGACAATCATGAATTAGTTTAAGTTTAAACTAATTCTCCCATACTGTGAACCCGCCCGGTAAGGCAGGCGACAGACCTGACAGTTGATGGTGTAAGGATTTGGTGGGGTTGTTTAGAAAACCGTGTGCCAACCGCCGCCGTTGAGATACCACTGGGAGAAATTCAACAACATGACAAAAAACAGCCAGACGGCCACCGGAATCATCAACCAGGCCGCCTCGGGTTTGATTGAGTGGAATGCCCGGATCGTCAGTAACACGACCGCCAGCCAGAGAGCCATGATCAATTGCGCATAACCCGTGCGGTTTAGCCCGAAATACAACCAGGACCAGGTGACATTGAGCATCAATTGCACAACCCACCAACCCAGCACGCTACCCGCCACACCCCTCATGGTGTCACAGACCATCCATGCAGAAACCGCCATGAGGGCGTACAAAACTGCCCACACACACGCCATCATCAGCGGCGGTGGGTTCCATGAGGGCTGGACCACTTCCTGGTACCACTCACCACCGACAAACTGACCACTGAACGCAGCAGTGGCCACCACGACCAGCAGGAAAACAGCCAGGGCGAGCAGTCGTTGCATGGTAAACCCAAATTGTTTTCGAGAGACTCTAATGCTACACCAATTCAGTTGGGAAAGAGGGTTTTCCAAACTGGTTTGGGCAACCAAACACCAAAAGAGCCCCCGTCATCCCGGGGCTGCGAATAGCGGAACCCGGGACCTCCTAACGCACGCAGAGCGCACACAGTGCCATCGATTGAAGTTACGAAGCCGTAGGCAGATTCCCGCTTGCGCGGGAATGACGATTCTCATCGCACCGTCATCCCGGGGCCGCGAATAGCAGAACCCGGGACCTCCGTACGTTAGCAGAGTGTAAAGTCGTACCATTGTTTCAGCTAAGAAATGCGCTGCGAGACCCCCGCTTGCGCGGGAATGACGGAGTGAAAAGATGCCCTTTTTTTGAACCATAGGCAGCGGCTATCAAAACAATTGCAAAAAATGATTTCACTCATCACCACGACAGGTCTATGATTTGACCTCTGCCATCACTGCTAGCATAAACAATCGGAGGAAAGAAACATGTCCTTAAAAGGAAGCAAAACCGAACAGAATCTGAAAGACGCATTTGCCGGTGAATCACAGGCCAACCGGCGATATCTCTATTTTGCACAGCGTGCGGACATTGAAGGATACAACGACGTTGCCGCGGTGTTCCGCTCAACAGCCGAAGGTGAAACCGGGCACGCGCACGGCCATCTTGAATATCTGGAAGAAACAGGTGACCCGGCAACCGGCCTGCCCATTGGTGATACTGGAAACAACCTCAAGGCTGCAATAGCGGGTGAGACCCACGAGTACACCGATATGTATCCCGGTATGGCAAGCTCCGCCCGGGACGAGGGCTTTGATGAGATCGCAGATTGGTTTGAAACACTGGCGAAAGCTGAGCGGTCCCATGCCAACCGCTTCCAGAGAGCCCTGGACGAACTGGACTGATCAGCCACGTGGTAGTCACCCGGATCCGTTGATGACGTGGTCCGGGGCGATACCCCGGAGCACAATTTGTCATGCGCGAAGGCAGCCTGGAAGCACCAACCCGCCATCCCCTGGACTGGAAAAGCCCTGAGTTTCAGAACGAGGGGAGTCTGCTCGAAGAACTGGAACGGGTTTACGATGTCTGCCATGGCTGCCGACGTTGTGTTTCGTTGTGTGCCGCTTTTCCGACTTTGTTTGACCTGGTAGACGAGTCCAAGACCTTTGAAGTTGATGGTGTGGACAAGAATGATTACTGGAAAGTGGTCGATGAGTGTTACCTGTGTGATCTTTGTTACCAGGTCAAATGCCCTTATGTCCCACCTCACGACTGGAATATTGATTTCCCACACCTGATGCTGCGGGCCAAGGCCATCCAATTCAACAAGGGTGAGCGCAAGATCAGCCACAAGCTGATCAGCAGTACTGATCTTGTTGGAAAAGTTGCCAGCCTGCCGGTGGTCAACCAGGTGGTTAATGCCGCCAACAGGACTCCGGCGTTGCGCAAGGTGG
>JABAAB010000007.1 GCA_014238945.1 Lysobacterales bacterium | reverse complement strand
GGCCAAAGGGGACGGTTTGAGGCGCACGGATGACCAGTACACCGGTGGCCCGGGGACGGCAAAGGTCAAATATGCACGGGGTCAACGGTCACTGATACTTTGCTGAATTGCAAATAAGGTGGTTTATACTTCCTATCCACTGAGACAGATCTTCTTGCAATACTGGCATTTGTCATCTTCCTGGCCATAATAGCCTGGACAGTTGTCGGTTTTCTTTCCAAATGGAGCGCAACAATCAGCCATGAAAAATCCTTGATTTCCTGTACCATCGACACCTTGGGCGCCTGGCTTTACGAATCTGTGATGAACTGAAGACTATACATCAAATGACTCATTGGTTTGGGGCACTGTGGGAAACACACCATAAATTGAATAATTATCCAGGGAAATAACTGATGACAAACACGACAAATTCAAACCTGCTGAATTAATCCGGTTTTATTACGCCTATGAGACAGATGTTAAGAAAGAGCAAGTTGGATGATGTCAGCCGTTACGAAAAGCCCTGGACTGATTCCGGCTCGTCTCTTGTGGCTGACATTGACCAGACCGGTATTGTCCTGTTCAAGGGTTTAGACCCTGATTCTGATGATCATTTACTCAGATTGGGAACGATGTTGGGCACCATTGATGTTGGTATTGATGAAAAGTTGCTGGGACCCACGATCATGCACTTGCGCTATGATCCTGCGATTGCACGGGAGAACAAACTGCCGGCGTATTTCACATCAAATTTCTTTCCATTGCATACCGATGTCAGCTATGTCCCGAACCCACCGAGGTTCATGCTGTTGCACTGCGTTAATCCGGATCCACAAGGTGATGGCATCTACTTGTTGGCAGATTGTTACGCGGCGATGGCATCGCTCAATGACTTCGAACAGACAATCATACAAAAGCGGGTGTTCAGCTATTCATATCCACCCAATTGCCCCGAGGGCCAGATTCAAAATTATGCAATTTTTGAACGACGTATGTGGCGATACAAACACTCCAGCATGTGCTTCCCGAACCAGGCAAAATCAACACTGAAGCGATTTAATCAAGCATTGTCCGACGTTTCACAACAGTTGTTGTTGGAGAGGGGGGATCTGCTGATCGTTGACAATCACAGGATAGCTCATGGCAGAACAGCTTTTGATCCATCCGCCACCAGTAATTCACCAGTCCGGCATATCAAGAGACTTTACGCCACGACCTTGAAGGAATGAATCCCAAACGGAAGATCAGGTCCCTGTATGTTTCCGGGTTCAATTCGCAATTGTGATTGAACTTATGTACTAACCCGGCAGAATGTCGCTGGTTTCAGCCATGGTACCCAGCAGTGTCCAAACGGACTGAAATTCACTGGACCCGATCAGTAAAACGACAAGGTCACCAGGTACTGCGATGGCCAGGGCGTGATGCACGGCTTCTTCCGCCTGGCAGATGACGCATATCGCCGTTTCGTCGACGCCCGCAGACAATAATCCAGACTTGAGCAGGGCCGGAATTTCATGTGTTTGACGGCCAGCCAAATTTCTGTAATTACGGCAGATGTAATAATCAAAATGACCCGCACAGGGCGTCACGGACGACCTGATGTTGTCATCGAGCCGGTCTCCTGAACCTCCAACCATCAGGATCTTTCTTCCTTTTACAGGATATGCATCGACAAATTCTGTGATTCGGTTAATCCCATCGAAATTGTGCGCGTAATCCATTACGATCTGAAACGGAAGTCCATCAAATACATTCATGCGTCCAGGTGTTGACTCATACCCCGCTCTGAAATCACTCATTGCATTTGCCAGCGTCTCTGCATTGACACCTTCCAGGTAACAGGCAGTGACCGCGTGCATTGCATTGCTGATATTGAAGCGTGCGGCGCCGTCAAATGTTGCCGGTATGAGCGACGCCTCGATTACCGGCAGGCGTTTCTCCTGGTCGTATATCACCAGCCACTGCGTGTCATCAATTGACTCCAGCACACAAGATACCGAGACCTCTGGGGTCAAATCAGAGAGTTCACCGAAACTGCTTTGCATGGATACAAGACCAATTTTTTCGGCCGAAATCGATTTGAGCATTCCCATGCACAATGGATCGTCTGCATTCAAAACCACGCCATGGCGTGCACTTTCTGGCAATGCACCCTTTATTCGTGCCATCTGTTCCACCGAATCAACATTCATTGGTCCAAGATGGTCGTCCGTGACATTCAGACAGACCGCAATGTCACACCAGTGAAAAGCGAAGCCCCGGATCAGGATGCCCGCAAGGTGGGATTCCAGCACCGCAACATTGACGTCCCTGCTGGTGAGGACCTTCAAATGACCAGTGTCGGCGCACTCATCGCCCTCGCTTATCTGTCCGCCATTGAGATAAACACCATCGGAACAGACCATCCCTGGCCGGCGACCTGCGGCCAGCATGATGTGATTGATCATGCGGGTTGTCGTGGTCTTGCCATTGGTTCCTGTAACCGCGATGACCGGCATGCGTGTAAGGCTGCCTACCGGGAACAGCCAATCGACGATACCCTGAGCAGTTGACATCAAAAGATCGGGCCCCTGGCTGCGGGTTAATTCCGCAAAGCAACCCAGTTCTGGTGACAACTCAAAATCTGCGACACCAACCACGGCATTTTTGATTGGTTGTGAAATATCGGTTGTCAGCAAAGTGACATGCACTGGTGCGAAACCGACTTCTCGATTGATCTTTAGCACCATCTCGACCAACGACTGATCCAGATCACCCGGGTGCAACTGTTCGTTGGTCGTGTGTCTGACAACTCCGGTAACTTCTCCATTGACGGCAATCAACAGATATTTCTCCGCTCCAATGGCCGGACCATCACTTTCCCCAATAACCGGGATATCCAATGCGTTCAGTAACTTTTCCCGCATGTGCCTATCGTTGCGCAATTCATTGAGTGCTGGAGACCTGTCGAGACAAAATGTGCCGTCCAAAACATGCTGGTGTGCACCATGACCCAGCATCAACAGGCCGTTCGGTCGTATGCACTCGCCACCGGTGAGATGCTTGAAGTCTTCGCGTTTGTAGGGTTGACGCTCAAGCTTCACATAGGGGATATCACGACGCTGCGCAGCATCAATCAGCGCCTGTGTGTCGGCAGGCAGCAAACGATCACGGGCAAATTTCTTTATCGCCATAAATGGTTCTTTAAGAAGCCTGCGTTTTGCATTGAGCAATTCAACCGCCAGTTTCACCGCTGTCATGCCCACATCACAGTGTTCGTGTTCCACCAGTGCAATACAACGCTTCCCGACAGGGTCGGGTGATATGGAATGGTAATTTACACGGTGACCGGTCTTTTGCTGGATCAATAAAGCGGTCTGCGCCAGCAGGGAGGCGTAGGCACACATTGGATCTTCCGGTAACAACTGCTGCGGGTATTGTTCATCCCTTGTCAATACTCCGCCATCGACAAGCAGGTCTTTAATCCCGGAGAAGTACCCAGGCAGAATGTATTGTCGGTCAGGATTGAATTTTATGGTAATTTCAACCACGGTTTTGTCTGTTCGGCGATTGGGAAAACAATACGCAAACCACTCAACTGAAGGCATCAATTCTTCCGGTACAAATCAATGCAGTGATTCTACGTCATGCCCGGGTGTTCAGGCACAATAATCATTCCAAATGACATAAAAATGAGTATGGATTAAAGTGAAATGCAACAGTCGCAAAAAGACTGACAGTATTTAATGCGGTACACCTGATGTGCTTGATCCCGCATAGCTTTGAACGGAGTTTAGATACTGCAGCGGCAGCACCGTTAGCACGGTAAAAACAAATGCCACGAAATAACTAACGAGACGATCCCACCACAACTTACGTATCTGAAGCTCCCATTCGATAAAGTACAGAGAGTAAAATCCCAAGCATTTATTGACGCATCGATCAGGTATTGCGCCTGTATCACTGCTTAGGGATGCGTAGCGTGGCTCGAACGCCACTGAATATCGTGAGTTGCAGGTATAAAAAGCCCCGCAATAGATATCATTTTGCGCTAATTCAATCTCCCAGAAAAAATCGCTGCCCGGCTGTCAATCGGTGCAATCAGGCTCACCCCTAAGCCATGAAATAGTACTAATATTTCACTGTACCAGTATTCACAAATCAGGGAAACAGTCATTGGTCTATGCAACACAGGCAACAACCATGCCAATGAGGATGAGAATTTACTGACAGATGTGAAATTTGATTCTTTCCATCAATTAGCCAAAACCAGTCATATCCGGCAACAGTCAACACATGTTATCGCATCGATAAACACGGGTTATTCTTATCTGAGATAAACCAAAGGGTGTCTGATTGACACCCTTTGGCCGAGATTAATGGTCTAATGAAAATTAATTCGGACAGGTATCAAAACTCACAAAACCCTGTCCGACCGGCTCATTGCCCGGCATCGGCTGCAGATCGGGCATACCATCGACAAGCGGCCCGGGATTACCCGCATTCAAATCCTGGCCGAAGGTCACCACCCGCATGCCCTGGAATTGGCTTGGTTGGCCAGCCACCACTACGATCGGATCGATAGAGGTCAGTTGCAATTCCACCAGTTCTATCTGCACCGTCGGGGTAAGCATGATCTGATCGTTCAGGAACGGCTCCGGCCCGGCCAGCGGTTCAGGCTGCCAGTTGGCACCATCCCAGATCTGCCATTGCGGCGGGTTTAAAAAGCCGTTCTGCTCGAAGATGAACTGAGCCCACAGGAAACCGCCATTGGTGAAGTTTGGCTGGTTACTGCCCGCTTGACCCTGAATCTGGAAGAACAGGTTCCAGTAATGCGCCGGCGGCGCGCCACCTGAACCCGGAGCGGTGATAATTTTCAGATCCAGCGGGTCGGGATTGTAACGGCTGATCTCCACCAGCTTGATATCGTCGACCTCATTATTCAATGGAATCACCAGGCTGCTATCGTCCAGCCGCAGCGAATCGTCATCGCCATCGTAGGGCGTACATTTGCAATTGACGACGAAGCTGGTGTCGCAGGCGACACTGGCCGGCACCGGCGGCGCTGGATCCTGCCAGATCGCATCGTTGGCCAGGTCCATATAGAGAATCCAGCAGCCCGGACGCGGGCAGGTAAAGACGTCGCTGTCACCATTGCCATTGATATCGGTTGACCAGGGTACGCCACCGATAGCATCACCCGGTTGCTTCGGACTCAGGCAATTAACCGGCTCGACGCTATATATGGCACTGCCGTTCAGCGTTCCACCACTCAGATTAAACGTGGTACCGGGCGGACCTTCACTTGGCGACACGATCAGATTCAGAGCATCATTCACACCACCCACGATAAATTTATCGGTTTCACCCAGACCAACCGCCAGCGGTTCGCCGTTATGCCCGCCATCGCGATCGATATCCTCACCGCCATCCAGATCGCCTAATGGATCATTGTCCGTATTGCAATCCAACTCGGCGCGGAAGGTATCGCCATCGATATCCGGCCGCCGGGTGACGATCGTGCGGCGTCCCAAGGCGAAGGTATAACTATGCACCTCATCGACTTCGGGCACTTGATCGTAATCGGTATCGAAGTTGGTCGGATCGGTTTTAAACCGCTCCAACTCATCGAAGCTCACCACGCCATCGATATCGCCATCGAGAAACAGACTGCCGGAATGATCGGCATTGGGTGGATCACCGAACGGCGTGCCAATCATGGCGGGTGGCACGATAGCGGTAATCGGGTTGTTATTACGCAGTGAGCGACTGGAATAGCGGCTGTAGCGATAGGTCAAGCCGGGTCCGTCGGTTGGGTCGTGCACAAACACAGCACCAAACGGCTCAGTCTGATAACCATAAGCCACCGTGGCATGGCCACCGCCGCCGCGCCACCAGCGGAACAGGATGACTGGCCGGCCCTCATCAATCCACCCTCGAATATCGCTAAAGGAAGGATCTTCCTCGATCAGGATATCACCACCGTTGACTCCCAGTACTTTAGCCAAAGCTGTCCGGGTTTCACCACGGGTCATGCCAACACCGGCCCCCAGATCGCCTTCCGGTTCAGCGGCAGTGGCAATACCCGGCGGATTCAGCGCGTTGAACACCAGATAGGAAATGTAATCCTGGTGCAGGTCGGACGCACCACCGGTAAAGAAATCGTAGACCATCTGGATCGATGCCCGTACACAATTGTTCTCGCTGATCGGACCGCAGGCTCGCACATCAGCGGCGGAATTCACATCATGCGGTCCATCCCAGTGACAACCGGCACCGACATTGATGGTTTCAGCGCAGCCAAAGCGATTACCTTTGGCAAAATCGTATAAACACAGGACATTGGTGTCTTTACGTTGATACTGATGACCCACCCCCAGCACCACCGGCGTGCCGCCACCACCACCGCCACCGGATAGCAAGCCGAACTCCCAGGTTTCGGAAAAAGGACTACGCAGGGTGTTATTTTCGAACAGACAGGCCACCGTCCAGTAAGTCGGGTTAAAGTCGATATCCGAATTCTGCAGGATCAGCGAATTCGTGCTGGCAATGAACTGATCGACATCGGCATCAGTATCTTCAGAGCTGCGTAGCTCCACCAGATAGCCCGAAGCGCTCGGACAACTGCGCCAGTTCAAAGTGACCGGCGCCCCCGGCAGCGCCTGGCCATCACGTGGTGAAATCTGCAAAGGCTGAGCGGGCTGTTGAATGCCGGCGGTCTGATCAACCCAGGGGATGGTGATGTAATCCTGGGCACTGCGCAGGGTGGGGGGGCCAAGGTTCGCCGTCAGTGTGGGCGGTTGATTTTGATAATAACCGTCCAGCAGCAAACTGGCGCTTTCACCGGCGGTGAACGAGGTCGTCATGATGCGGCTGCCGGCAGTCCACACACCATCGGCCACGGCATCGGTTTCCAAAGCCGAGACCGGGTCCAGCGGATCACCCCAGGCAACGAAGGCCAAAGTGTCGGCACCATCGATCAGCGCCAGATCATCGTCTTCAGCGTCGGGCTGACCCAAAAAATCGGCAAATATCTCACCAGAACCATCACTGAAGTCGAGGTCATCGACCAGCCCCAGACCGGGACCTGTCGCACCCAACGGCAGAAAATAAACGGTCAAAAAAGCCCCTGCCGGCAGGTTGACCGCGGGTAGGTTGGCCAGCGCCGACTCCACCACGGTTTGCAAAGTCAATCCGGTTAGGTCCTGATCGCTGTCAGAGCCGTTGTAAAGTTCCACCCAGGGCAGCGGCGGCGCCAACAGGTTTTCATCGGCAATGCCGCGATCGATGGCATCCACTCGAATCTCGTTGATATGCAGTCCGTCGCTTGAGGCTACCGGCGGCTGGCAAAAGGCAGGCCGCGCGCCGGAACAATTATCACCAATGTCAAAACCATCGGCAAAAATCACCTCAGGCTGAGCATTCGCCTCAGCGAGCAGGAAAATACTCAGCAATACCACTATCACTCGACTCATAGCAATCCCTCCCCAATGTTATTTTCCCACCGTGCCGCATGATGAGCAGGCAGTCGCCAGCAGGCGAACGATATCGGTTCGCTAATAAAATCAATTAACGTCTGTGGTCGGGCAATACCCTCTTCGAGTTGAAGAACAACCCGGGATTTGAAAACTTGCATAATCCTCGCCTTATCGAGCAACTTCTTAATAAGAGCGACGAGATGGTCGAGCGTTACCAGTCAGGGCGCGCCCATTAATCGATAACCGGCCCAGAATCGAGGATGGGCCAAAGCGGTTGGCCGATTGGTGGTAACCCAGAGCATATCGCCTTGTTGTTTCAGTACTTGCTTGATCGCCGCCTGCAGAGCCAGATCATCGCTGAGTTCGGCTTGTCGGCGCTCGTAAAACGGCCAGATCAGCTCGGCAGAACGCTCATCCTGCACGTCCCATAAACTGGCCAACACTGCATCGGCACCAGCGTAGAGAAAAGCCTGACTTAAACCGATCAGACCCTCGGCCGGGCTGATGCGGCCACCGGCCGAGCGACAGGATGCCAGGGTCACCAGGCGGGCATCAAGCTTTAGCGACAACACCTCATGCGCCTGAAGCAGGCCATCATCCGCTTCATCAGCCGCCAGCATTACAGCCGAACTCAGTGGATGGGCTTCGGTCATCAAGCCATGAGTGGCCAAATGAATCACATCGTGTTCTGCGGCCTCGGCCTTAAATCGACTTTCATTGGCGGCACTGCCGGACAGTACTGTTTGCTGATCAAACCACTTACCCAAGCGACCAACCTCCTCGGCAGCAGCCGGTAATGCGGTCAGGCCTGCGGCAGCAAATTGATCGGCGCCCGGACTCATGCCGAGTAATGTCGGTGGTCGTCCTCGATTGTTGACTGTCTTATCGCGAGCACGTACCCGCAAATGCTGGAATGCGTTGAGTGATGAACTGTAACGCAGTGAATGCTGCTCAATCAGATAACGACATTGGGCGTAAGCGCTGTGGACTACCTCAGGATCAGGCGTATTTGACTGACACTGTTCGATCAAAGCCGACCACGGCAGTTCGTTTAGAACACCGTGCGGAATAATTATCCAACGCGCCTTGCTGGCAGCACTGGCCGGCAAAGATTTGACCAACCAGCGATAGAGTTTCTGGCCCAGTTTCTGATGGCCCTGCTCAAGGCCACTAAGAGCCTGGTCCCGAGCCAGCCAGGGCCATTTAAACGGTGCGATGTAATCGGCTACCACCCGATCCAGCGAAGGTGCGTCCAGGGGGATATTAGTGAAATCAGTGCCTTCGGCAGTGATCACCCAAACTAACAATCGATCGGGCAGTTGCCAGTAATTCAACACCGCCTCATCAACCGTTAACAAAGTCTGAATGATGTCTCTGTCGACGGCCGGCAGTTGTTGTAAATTGTGTCCGTGTTGCTGCCAGTAGTCGGCTCTCAGGTTCTGTAAACGGGCTTCCAGATCCGCTGCCCTGGTCCCGCCGCCCGAAGTTACCTCAGCCTGGGCCTGACCATCAGCAGCAAGGCGGGCTGCTGCCAGCGCATCGAGCAACTGCTGCTCCTGTCGGCGAATCGCCGGCGGCAGGTCATCCTGCTGGCTGACTTCCACCATCGATAAATTATCCAGATAGGCCTGGCCACGGAACTGAGCCAGAACATCCAGCGCTTCTTCATCGCGGTAATTGTCCACCAGCAGGCTGGCCAGCCTGGAATAGGCCAGCATCTGTTGTTCGACAAATGCGCTGCGCTGTTGTGGCGTGCGGGGCAACTCATGCCGTGCCTTGGCCAGGGCATTAACCGTTTGGCGCAGATCGCTTTCAACTTCGGTGGCAATCCCTAAATCACGTTTTACCTGGGCCAGGTTGCAATACGCGCCATTCAATTGCAATTGATCATTCAGTGCCCAGGCTTTGGGGATCAGCGACTGATAACTGTGTAACGCCTGTTCGTTCCGGCCCAGCTGATGCTGACTGTAGGCGAGCACCGACAAAGCATTCATCGCCATGCGGTCGTCACCCGCAGTCGTCAAACCGGTGATCGCCGCCGCGGCCAGATCAGCCGCCTTCTGATGATCGCCCTGACGCGACGCGAGTAAGCTGGCAAAGGCTTCCAGCTCAAGCAGCCGTTCCTGGTTATCATGTTTGCGGTAGATCTCACGGGCGCTTTCCAGGGCTACCCAGGCCGCACTGAATTTCTGCCGCCCTGCCAGATATTGAGCGGATTGCTTGAGAGCAGCCGCTTCACCCTGGGGATACTGGAATTGCCGGGCCAGCTCTCGCGCCTTATCCAGTGACTGAAATATCTGCTCGCCACCCCCACTGCTGGCATAGTAATCAGCAGTGATGATCCATTGCCGAACGCGCTGTTCGATCTGACCTTCGGCGTCACGTTCCAGTTGCTGGCGTGCCTGAACCAGATGCTGCCAGGCCTGGTCGAAATCGGTCGCCCTGATCAACCGCCGGGCCTGGTCCAGATGCCATTTTGGGCCTTCATCAGCGGATTCCCCGTACCCCACCCCACTGACCAGCAACGCTCCCCACAGCAGGCATCGTGTACTGAGACGGAAAACTGAGCGCAAGATGTTCCTCACAGCTCGGTCAACAGCGCTATTTCGGCTTGACTGAAGTGCAATCGTTCAGCCAAAGTCGTGCGCAATTCATCAACGATACTTTCTTCCAACTGATCCGGGTCAGCCAGTACCTGCCAGGCCAGATCAAACTGACCGTTACGAATCAGCGCAGCCAGCTTGGTCGCACTACCCTGTAATTCGACCGGCAGCGCCTCGGCAGTCACTTTAAACGGCGTAAATGCCGTTGTCTGCGGCCCCAGTGGTGTCCAGTAACTTATTTTCCAGGCGTATACCTGGCCTGCTTGCAGGCTATCCAGCGGTTCCGGCCACTGGCTGTGCTGCATCACCGCCTGCGGTTGCCAGCGTGCCACCAGATTTTGCGCATCATCAATCACCAGAATTTCCAGGCGCTGGGCATCATCGGCAATCCCCCGCCAGCGCATCTCTGGCCGCAGGCTGGCAGTCAGAGAGCGCCGTGGGCTGAGCGGCACGGCGGCCAGTGACTCGCCTGCATTACGGTACACGGGGCTATTGGGTTGATCCCAGGTGGCAGCAATGCCCAACTCCGGTGCTTCGGCAAACCAGTCTGTCGGCTGGGTTGAGCGCTGCACCAATGTCACACTCAACATTAAGGCCGCCGCCGCACCGGCCAACGCTAAAACCGGCAGGCCGATGTGCTGTCGCCAGCCGTTGAACCACTGCCCCCATGACCGTCGAGCCGCAGGCCTGGTGCTTTCTACCAGACTGACTGCCAGGCCACTACACAACTGACAGCCGGCCAGATGAGCCAGTAACTTCTCCTGCTCTCCTGGTGGTAAAGCATCATCGACCAGAGCCGCCAGCGCTTCAAAGTCGGGCTGATGCGGTTCTGGCTGCTTTCGCGAGGCCTTCAGGTTGTCACGGAGTTGTTGTTCAAACTGATTCATCACAATAATACTGACTCTGATTAATCATCGATTCACTGATTGAATAATAAATGAGAGGCTGAATAGCGCCCGGCGTTACCAACCGCTTTTCAGTCAGTATTGTTTAAGTGTACCTGATAACGTTTTCTCAACCGGCGTACGGCGTCGAATACCGCCTTGCGTGCGGTCCCTCCACTGATTCCGAGTAAACGCCCGATATGGCTGGGCGAGCAGTCATCAAAATAACGCCAGCGGATTAACAAACGGTCGCGGGGCGGTAATGTTGCCAGTGCACGGTGCAAATGTTCCGCTCCCTGATCCGTTGCGGCCTGCTGTTCCGGCTGTGGCTCGCAGGATACCTGGCGACTCAACGCCGCTTCATCCAAGGGCTGCTGCCGGGCGGCCAGCTGTTGCTGTTTCTGACACAGATGCAACAAGATGACCGTCAGATAGGTCGAGAAACGACCGCGGCCACGCCATGCTCGTAAAGCCCGAAAATCGCCATCCCAGAGCATAACAATCAGCTGATTGAACAGATCTTCAACAGCATCTGCTGAATAATTGAAGCGGCTAACCGCCAGACCGGCCACCAAAGGCCGGTAACGGGCAACAAAGGCCTCTGCCGCTGGTGCCGAATGAGCGCACACCGCATTGATCAATTCCTGGTCGGAGGCAAAATCAGCCATATCCGACTCAATCCCCGCATGAGTTGTTATTTGGGCTTATTAACACCAATCCATCATTCCTCCCCGTGATTGTTTTTGCCCAATAGACGTTAGTGATGTCGTATGGCCGTCGATGACAAGGACTTTCAACTTATTCTCAGTCACGCGTGCGATTCCTGTTGGTACCAGGTACAGACCGAAGAATTACAGCACTGGGCTGGTGAAAAGACTACAGGGAAGTATAAAACACTTTTTTCGAAAAAGTCGGCGACTGGGTGGGGAGTACCGAAGGAATATGTAGCCCCGGGGACTTACGCTCACATGAATCGGGGGTGAGACTCCATAGTCACGTATTTGTCCTGACCCAATCATCAATGGGTGGCAACGCTACCCAGTCTCGCTCCCGCCCACCGCCGGCAT
>JABAAB010000008.1 GCA_014238945.1 Lysobacterales bacterium | reverse complement strand
TCCGGTCTTTGCGTAATCATTGAACCGATGGATGGTTTTTTCTAGATTTTCAGTGAATGATTTTGAAAGACTCACAGCACCGGTGTGTGCCCTGATTTCAAAAAGACGCTTTTCGATAACAGCGGTCAGTTCCGGCAGGCTTGATGCACTCATGACGTGGGCAGCTTTGGCTTTCTTTGCCGGCAGGGGATAGTCTCCTGCAAATCCCTCAGCGGTGCGCTGGTCATAGACCATGAACATCAACTGGTTGGGATATTCGGCCCGGGTTGCGTCATAGATGCCGTGCGCCTCGGTGCGGTCATTATAATTGCGGTTTTCATTGACCACGCGTACACCGTGTTTGTTGACCTGAATGGCTGAGTCTCCGGGTGGAAAAAATACTCCGGCAGCCAGTTTCGGACTCTTCAGTGTCTCCTCCAGCACGACCTGGGTGCGCCAGGCACCGCCCATGTTGCCAAGGCGTGCTCCGGCAGCACCGGCGATATTGATGAAGTCGCCCTCGGCTGCCGGCATTGCACAGGAACCATAAAGACGGACCGGTTGGTAGCGATTGGTCATTTCAACGTTATGCACGTACCCGCCTGTGGCGAAGATTATTCCTTTGCGGGCTTTCAGATTGATGGTATTCCCTTCAGAGATCGCTTGTACACCAATGACCCGATCGTCGGAATTCTGAACCAGCCTGCCAGCACGGTGATTTATCAGGACAGGGATATTGCGGGTCGCCACCGCCTTGCCCAACTGCGACATTAACTCGCCGCCGCCGCCCATGCTGCCGTCATCCGCTACGGGACCCAATGCGCGTCCTGCCGGTACCTTGTTCTCAGTTACATGATCCAGGTAATCGGTTGCCGGTCGGTCGAGAAAAAACATTCGCCACTCAGCAACATTCAGTGAATTGCTTTTGCGAAGGAAATCGATGGCCGCTGACGCGTTATCATAGAAGGCTTCGAGCAATGTGTATTCCTGTTTGGATAAGCCCAGTCTTTCATCTTCAGCGTTGTAACGTTCGGGATATGAAAAGCGGGCCTGGTACCGTACACAATCCTGTTTATGGTCTTCTATTCCCTTTGCATGCAATGTGAAGTTGTTCGGTATCCACAACACACCTGCGGACTTGGCGGAGGTACCACCTATGAAACCGGCCTTTTCAATCACCCTGACCGAATCACCGTTTTGGTGGGCAGTGATGGCAGCCGTCAATGCGCCAACACCGCTTCCGACCACAATAATGTCTGCTTCATGGTTCCAGGAATAGGAAGCTTCAGCACTTTTTGAACCCAGCGTGATCAAACCCGCTGATGCAAAAGCTGCACCTGTGCCGGCAAGCACCTGCCTGCGAGTCAGTCCTTTTCTTCCGCCCCCGCCCTGGTCACTCATTGGCTTCTCCTCGGCCCTTGGCAGTTAATACGCCGGGCTGTATTACCTCGATAATTCGATTCCCTCGGCTTCCCGGTCCCAGCAGTCATCGCTTATGCCTTCCTTTTTCAGCTTGAATTTTTCAACCCGCTCACTGGGGGTCTTGGGCAGGCTGTTACGGATTGCGATGTATCGTGGAATGGAAAAGTACGCCAGTCGTGGTTCGCACCAGCGGATCAGTTCCTCTTCGGTAACGGTACAACCATCCTTCAGTACAACAACCGCTTTGACTTCCTCTTCACCCAGTTCAGATGGCACACCGACAACGCAGGATTCGAGCACCGCTTCATGCGAACTGATAACCGATTCCACCTCGAAGGATGAAATATTCTCACCACGCCGGCGAATGGCCTGCTTCTTACGGTCTACAAAATAGAAATAGCCGTCTTCGTCCATGCGTCCAAGGTCACCGGTGTGTATCCAGCCGTTCTTGAATAACTCCAGCGTGGCTTCGGGTTTGCTGTAATATCCGTCTGTGCCAACGAACATTTTGTTCGAACGGGCGATGAATTCGCCCAGGCTACCGGGTTTGCACTCGTTGTCGTCATCATCGACGATACGCACATCCCAGCCGGTGATGGTCTTGCCGCAGGCACCTGCCCTTGGCTCATCATACGGGCTCACCAGACAACAATAGCACTCGGTCATACCGTAAACTTCGAGAATCTTGGTATTGAAGCGGTCCTGGAATGCGTGCCATTCGTCCTGTGGTGCTGCCGCTCCGACCATCAGTCGCACGGGATTGTCCGCGTCGGTTTCTCGTTCCTCCTGCTTGAGCAGGATCGGAATGATGCCACCGATATAATTGGCCTCGGTACATTCCCAGCGTCTGCAGTCATCCCACAGCTGGCTTGCGGAGAACCGGTCCACGATCACGGCCTTGGCATCGGCAAGAATGGCCGGGCCAACGGTGATGCCCTGCGCGTTTCCATGGAAAAATGGCAGGCCCGTGTACAGCACATCGTCCTCTGTATAGCGGGAATATTTCACCGACTCGGCCCAGATGTCGTACCAGTAATGGTGGCTGAACATCACACCCTTGGAGACCCCGGTGGTGCCGGATGTATAGAGAATGGAGGCCAGGTCACTGTAATGAACATTGACATCCGGTGTATTGGACGAATGGTCCATCAATTCCGTAAAGGACAGGTTTTCAAAACCCTGCCAATGCTGAACACCGACACCGGCCGAATCAGTGAAGGCCACGTTGCGGATGTCAGTGAGATCGTCCGTCACTCCTTCCAGGCGGTCCAGGTACTGCGTGTCGGCCACCAGTGCCACGCAATCCGATTGCGTCATCTGATAGGACAGGCCCTGTCCTTTCAGCGCCACGTTGATCGGTACTTCACAGGCGCCGATCCTGTTCAGGGCGAACCAGGTGTAGAGGAACTCGGGACCATTGGGCAGCATGATGGCGACCTTGTCGCCATGCTGGACGCCCAGCGACAACAGACCATTTGCAGTCTTGTTGATCGCCTCGTTGAATTCGCCCATGGTGAGCGGGTCATCCTGGAACTGGAACACTACGTGGTCCGGGTTATGCCGGGCTTTGTCTGCGATGATCTTCGTCAGCACCCGGTCATGCTGGGAATACTCCTGCATGTTCCACGAGGCCCACTTCCGGGCGTGGCGATCGAACTTGTCGTCCCATCGGCCCATGTCTCAACTGACCGACAGATCCAGGTGCTCCTGGAACATATGCTTGTTGATCAGTTTCTGGCTCTCACCGTACCAGACGCCGTCATCATGCGCTTCCAGCATCTTGCCCAGGTCCCAGGTCAGGATCTTTTCTGGGTTCACCTCGATGATGCAGCGCAATGGTGTGTGCACGGCCTCGAAAGCTACCGCACGCTCATCATCAGTGGTCAGCTCGAAGAAATACTTGTCGATGATCTTCCAGTGGATGTCACGCATCATGGCGTCTTCATCGTGGATCGTTGCCTGGCCCATGACCATGATGGCTTTCTGGTGGCGCACGTTGGTACCGTCATTGTGGATACTGACCGTGATTTTTGGATTCTCCATCAGGCAGCCCACCTTATGGCGGAAGTTCTTGATACTGCTCATCATGATGTTGTCATTCTTGATGACGTAAAACATCGGGGTCACGACGGGATAGCCTCTCCTGTTCACGTGGCCCATGTTGCAATAGGCACTCTCATGGTACAGCAGGTCGAACTCATCCGCCTCCATGGGGTAGTCTTGAGCTACTCTGAGTTGCTCGAGTTTGGCAGGATCAAATTTTACTTGGGGTTTATCTTCAGACATTTGAATTTCTCGCATTAAGTGGATGACATTTCGAACTGTTCAGGCCGGGCCAGTAAAAATATCACTGCAGTAATATCACGCGGCCGGAGTTTGATCAATTGAGTTAATGACAGGCTACCGCCTGCCACTGCCACGGGTCTGCAACTTGTTGAGCGGTTAATTACCAGCTATAGCTTACCTCGAACCCATAAGTGCGTGGCGGACGTGCCGCAGCGTAAGACCACAGGTTTGCCACATCAAAACCAATTCCGTATCCGTCTTCATCCAGCAGGTTGTTTCCAAACAGGCTGAAACGCCAGTTATTGAACCCATAATTGACAGATGCATTTACCAAATTTTGAGCATCGTTATTCAGTTCAGGCTTGTTGAGAAAGTCAACGGCATGGTCATCAATGTAATGCCAACTGGCCTGGAAATCTCCCGTGCCCGAGCCAGTCGACCACTGATACATTGCTGACAAACTGGCTGTCAATTCCGGTGCACGCCTGAATTCCAGGTCCGAAAAATCAGTTATTACCGGGGCGTCTGCAGTGCCGGTGTTGACCTTAAATTCATCGTAATCGGCATCAAGCAAACCCAGATTTGCACGCAGAATCAGGCCGTTTTCAGCCAGATACATCAACTCGAATTCAAGCCCGGATATGGTGGCCGATGAGGCGTTGACCACGCGTGTTACCTGGCCGGTACCACTGGTTGCGGAAGGTTGCTGGATCTCCTCCTGCTTGTCTTTGTAATCCATGTAGAAAGCCGTGACGTTAAATGTCATGCGACCATCGAGTTTCGTTGATTTGTAGCCCAATTCAAAGTTGTCTACCGTTTCCGGGTCGTAAGGCGTGGTCGCGGTCTCCACACTGTCGACACGACCATTAAAACCACCGGCCCTGTAGCCCCGCGAATAGAGACCGTAGACCATGGCGTCGTCATTTAGTTGATATTTTAAGGCCAGTTTCGGAGTAAATTCGCTCCAGTCAGATTCAGCATATGCTGTTGTCGTAAATGCGTTGCCAATCTGGTTGGAGGTCTTGTCATCCTGGGTGTGACGTCCGCCTGCAGTCAACGTCCACTGGTCATTCATTGCGTAGTCACCCTCGAAAAACACGGCCCAGGATTCACTGGTCTGCTGTGTGGTTTGTGGCAGCGGCAAAATGAAATTTGGAATGGCAAAACCGATCCAGCTCAGTAGCCGAATCTCATATTTTGAATCCCAGAAGTATGCACCTGCCGTGTAACTGAAATTTTCACCTGCATCGTAGGTGAGCCGAATCTCGTGGGTGTCCTGTTCATACTCTGCAGGCCGGTCGGTATGGAACATGAATTCCTGTACCGCATCCCAGTCCGTTACCACCTCTTCTTCCGTATCCCAACTACCGTATATGTAGTCAAGCCGATAGTGGTCGTTGATGTCATAGCGAACTTCAAACTGCAGTGTGTCGGCATCGTAGGTCGTGTCGTAAGGTGACAGGGGTGTGCTGAAGTTCGGGTCTTCACCCAGGGCCCAGGTGACATCATCACCCCAGGCCTGATCAGAATGGTATCGGTCGCCTGAAGTCGGTGTTCTCAGATCCGGTGAGCAGATACCGAAGGCCGCGCAGAATACCTGGCCTGGCTGTGCGAGGTTTAATAGTGGTGGCGTGTCCTGGTCGGTTCGCTCCTGCAGATAGGTGAGTTCAATCTCAAGCCCCTCGGTGGGTTTGAATAAGGGATTAATACCAAATGCCGTGTATTCCACCTGGCCGTCTTTTCTTCCGGTGATGTTGTTTGTGACAAACCCCTCACCCTGATCCCGATACGAAGCTGTGAGTTTGACTCCACCCATATCGCCCATCCCAAAATTAAAAACTCCATCGAGCGTGGTGGTATCGTAGTCGCCGATACCGGCCCGAACTTTGCCTCCATTTTCCCCCGTGGGCTTGGTGCGTTCCATATTGATTACGCCACCAATGGTGTTTCGGCCAAACAGCGTTCCCTGTGGTCCGCGTAGCACTTCTATTCTCGCGATGTCGATGGCCCGGTCTATGCTGCCGGTCATGGTGCCACGGAATATACCGTCTACCACCACACCCACTGCAGGGTCGAAATTCTTTTCAACCTCTGAGACACCAATCCCCCGAATGTAGGCAGCGGCCACACCACCTGGTCCCTGGGATGTGTCATCCAGCACCAAATTGGGTGAGATGGAAACCAGGTCGCGAAGATCCGTCGCGAAACTGTTCTCTATTTCCTGCTGTCCCATGGCACTTACTGAAAGTGCGAGATCCTGGATGTTCTCCACTCGCTTACGTGCGGTGACGGTAACCTCCTCCAATACCTGGTTTCCTTCATCCTGTGCTTTCAGATTGCTGGTGGTGAGCAGACTTAACCCTGCCACTATCAAGGCAACGATGCTATTCAAGTTCCAATGATTCCTGTAGTTCATGTGAATGAGTCCCGGGTAATGATGAGTCGTTCCCCAGCTAGCCGTTTGATCCGAAATCTCTGGCCACCAGAAAAACTTGAACTTCGTTCAATTTTTCCACAAAATACAAGGTACTGTCAAGCGGACGGAAATCACTGCAGGGACTGTTCTGGAATATCTGAATGAGTAATAAACTGAAGCACAAACCAGGAG
Source organism: Lysobacterales bacterium (assembly GCA_014238945.1). Lineage (GTDB taxonomy): Bacteria > Pseudomonadota > Gammaproteobacteria > Xanthomonadales > SZUA-36 > SZUA-36. The sequence continues at coordinate 8,632 of JABAAB010000008.1, read as the reverse complement.
AGTTCAATGACCGATATCATTGTTGAGCGTAAGGGCGAAATTGCATGGATTCGGCTTAACCGGCCCGATAGGATGAACGCCTACGATGCAGAAATGGCCCGGATGCTTATCGGGGCTGTCGAAGACGCTGCAGACGCAGGGGTCATAGTGCTCACAGGTACGGGACGAGCCTTTTGTGCCGGCGGCTACCTGGCCAATCTCAGTAACCCTGATCCCGAAGCGCTCAGAAAGATGTTTTACGGCTCCCTGAAAGTGTACGAGGCTGTCCGGACCAGCCCCCGGCCGGTGATCGCAGCGGTAAATGGGGCGGCCGCAGGGGGAGGCAACGAACTGGTGGTTGCCTGTGACATGGCCATTGCCGCCGAACCAGCCAGTTTCGGTCAGACCGGCGTCAAGGTAGGAAGCGCTCCCGTGCTGGGTGGCACCAATTTCCTGGCCATGAGCATCGGTGAAAAGCGGGCCAAGGAAGTCGCATTTCTGTGCCGTCGATATTCTGCCCCCGAGGCGTTGAAGATGGGTTTGATCAATGCTGTGGTTCCAATTGAGCAGCTTGAGGATGAAGTAACAAGGTGGGCTGATGAACTGCTGCGTATGAGTCCCCGGTACCTCGAAATAGCCAAGATATCCTCTAATGTCTGGTGGAACCAGTGCCGGGACAACTACCTGAGTGGTCTTGGCATGCTGGTACAAGCGATCGGCTCCAAGGACATGATCGAAGGGGCCTCCGCGTTTATGGAAAAACGACGTCCGCAATTTGAAGGCCGGGTGCCTGCGCCTGACAAGTCCTGAAGACCATGAGCTGTAGCGGGGCACCCCCCAATGAATTTTGAACTCGACGCCACACATCTGGAAGTCCGGCAGAAGGCACGGGAGTTTGCCCGGTCCATAGAGCATCTCGCTATCGAAGCGGACGGGATGAGTGAGGTACACCCTGGACTGCTCAACGCTTTGCGCGAGAGTGAATTGAGTCGTCTGATGGTTCCGGAACCCTACGGTGGCCATGGTGCGAAACTGGACCCGCTGGCGATCTGCCTGGTCAGGGAAGTACTGATGGGGACATGCTGTCAGGCCGATTCGCTGTTTGCGATGCAGGGTATCGGCAGTTTTGCGCTGACTGCGGCGGGCTCTGAGCGACAAAAGCAGGAGTGGTTGCCACTTATCGCCACATCTGAATGTCTGCCGGCGTTTGCCCTGACCGAACCTGAATCGGGTTCAGATTTGAAGTCCATAGGATCTGAACTCGTGGCGGATGGTGACAGGCTTCGATTAAATGGTCAAAAGTCATTTATTTCCAACGCGGGTGCCGCCGCCTATTACATTGTATTCACCCGGGATGGCGAGGGCTTTTCCATGGTGTTGGTTCCTGCAGACACGGCAGGGGTCAGCGTCAAGCCAACCCCTGAAATCATTGCTCCACACGTTATGGGTGAGGTAGATTTTGATGACGTCATTCTGTCGTCCGACGCACGTGTAGGCCCTGCAGGAAGCGGTCTTGACCTGGTACTTGCAACGCTGGGCGTTTTTCGTGTTTCAGTGGCAGGGGCGGCTGTGGGTCTCGCCCAGGCAGCACTTGAAGAGGCCGTTCGCCATACCCGCACACGTGTACAGTTTGGCAAGCCATTGAACCGGCTTGGAGCAGTGTCCCAAATGCTTGCGGACAGCTGGGTTGAAGTCGAAATGGCCCGCCTGATCACCTATCGTGCAGCGTACCTTGCGAGAGAGGATTCGGCCGCGAGCATTCACTATTCATCAATGGCCAAGTTGGGAGCCAGCGAAATGGCCTCACGTGTCGTGGACCGCTGTGTCCAGGTTATGGGACGATTCGGCCTGATCAGTAATTCAAAAATAGAGCGTCTGTACCGACAGGCCCGGCCCATGCGTATCTATGAAGGTGCCTCGGAAGTACTTCGCCAGAGTATCGCCAGAAAACTCAGCGAGGAAGTCAATTGATCAATCTCAAGCTGGAAGGCAAAGTTGCCATTGTTACCGGTGCCAGTCGGGGACTTGGCCGTGCGGTGGCCATTGCCTTGCTCGAACAGGGCGCCTGTGTGCTGGCGGTTGCCCGGTCACACAAGGACCTGAAGGAGCTTGAGACCCTGGAACCCGAAAGAACTCGGGTTATGACTTGCGATATGCTGGATTCGGAGTTGGTTGCCAGCCTGCCAGGTGTAGCCATCGAAGCTTTCGGATGCCTGGACATCGTGGTCAACAATGCAGGAATTGCACCGGCAGGAAGTTTTATTGACCAGCCAAACGAAGAATGGGATCGCGTGCTGGCCATTAATGTCACGGCGCCTGCGATCCTTGCCCGCGCCGCCGGCCGGCATATGGTGGAGCAGGGCTCCGGTAAAATCATCAACATCGCCTCTACCTCTGGTATCCTCGGCAAGGCGATACTGGTTTCATACTCGGCATCCAAGGGCGCCATGCTCCAGTTCACCAAGGCACTGGCTGCTGAATGGGCCAAAAAGGGTGTCCAGGTAAATGCTATCGCACCTGGAGCATTTGCTACCGAAGCACAACGAGCAGTGCTGGACTCTCCTGTTATGCTTGATCGCCGTCTGGGCAAAATTCCCATGAGACGCATGGGAGAACCGAATGAAATCGGTCCGCTGGCCTGCTACCTGGCGTCTCCCCTGTCCGATTTCGTCACCGGAAGCGTATTCGTGATAGACGGTGGTGAGTCGGCTAAACTTTGAATTAACACTGATCCAGGATAAATAGCATCATCATGGCGAACCAACCGGAAAACTTAAGTCAGAAAAAAAGAGAGTCAACTGACCCTGTTCCGGGCAGTCGCGGCGGTATCCGGCGTCAGCGTATCCTGAATGCTTTTCACGATTGCATCATCAAAAAGGGCTACGGGAAAACCAAGCTCAGAGACGTGGCCAGAGAATCTGATATGACCGCAAGCCACTTGCTGTACTACTTCTCTGGCAAGGACGCTATCCTCGAGCACTATTTTGCAGAGGTTGCGAAACGCATCATGGATCGTCTCGAAAGCTTTAGCAAAAAGGACCCCCAGGACCAGATAGACTTGTTGTCAGACCTGTTTTTTGCCGGTAAGGGGATCACGCGATCTGAAATTGGTTTCATGCTTGAGTGCTTTGGTGTTGCCGTTCATGATCAGGAACTGCGCACGGCCAAGAAGGAACTGGATCGATTCTGTAAGAATGTCCTGCAGAAGTTATTTGCACAAACACCCGGCGGAAAAACCAAGGCGGAGGACTGCGCTGAAATTGCCTATGCCATGCTTATAGGGTTACGCACTGCTGCCTATTTCGACAAACGAATTCAACACGACCAGGCATTGCGACTGTTCCGCACGGAAATGCTCAATCTCGCAAAATTTAAAGAGGCAACTCATCATGAACCCAATTGACAAGCTTTCCATCCATGAACTCCTGAGTCGCGCTGCGTATTGCTTTGATGAACGTGAACTGGATACGCTTGAACAATGCTTCGCACCCGATGCAAACATGCTGGTGAATATTGCCGATGGCCAGACATTTGGGCCCTTTGAAGGCCGCGAAGCCATTATGGGGCTGCTGAAAGCTTCACTGGATGCTCAGACGGATTTCAGACGGCACATCATCTCGAACTTCTTTTTTGAAAAAGAGGGCGAGGAATCGGCGACCTGTGTTTCTCAGATCGTTCTTGCCGCCACTGAAAATGGCGAGATCAGACTGGTTACCAGCGGGATATACCGGGATGTGGTGATTAAGAATGACGGCAATTGGCAGATAGCGGACCGCTTGTTAAAGCTCGAATTGGGCTTTTAAGCGGCTCCGAAGCATGGGTTCGTTGCTTACCCCTGAGTTGCTGGCCAATATTGGCCGGACAGCCGCACCGAAAAAGGAGCTGGTCACCCGCCGGGATATCCGTAAGTACGCTGTGGCCACCGGTCAACGTGTACAAAAGTTCATCGACGGAGACGAGGCCCCACCCATGTTCTACATCCCCCTGTTCTGGGACGTGGTCGCACTCGAACAGTTATCACCCGATGGGGTGTCAATGGATACCCTGATTCCCGAATTTCCACTCAAACGTGCGATGGCCGGTGGCCTGGAGATTGAGTTTTACCAGTCAGCATTTCCCGGTGACTGGCTGATTGCCAGGCGCACACTGACCGATATCTATGAAAAACAGGGGCGTTCGGGACCGCTTATTTTTTACCAGGTCACCATGGAGATCAAAACCGTGGCAGGCGATCCGGTCCTGACCGAAAAAGCCACTCGGATTTTGAAGTAAAGCCATGTCACGACTGGACCAGATCAATACCGGCGACCTGTTGCCCGGGAGGGAATACAAGACTGATAATGTACAGCTGTTCTTCTATAATGCCGTACTCTGGAATGCCCACCGGATTCACTATGACTATCACTATGCAACCCAGGTCGAGGGTTACCCGGGATTGGTCAACGCAGGCCCATTGATGGGTGACTGGCTGACCCAGTGTGTCAACGAGTGGCTGGGTGACGACGGTCAGTTGCAATCGCTGCAATATTCGAATCGTAGAGCCTCCATAATCGGCGAGGTATTGCGTTGTTGTGGCAGGGTTTTGAGTACGGACCAAGATGCCAAAACAGCGCAACTCGAAGTACAGGTCTTCAATGCAGCGGACGAAGTCATCATTCCGGGTACTGCCACGGTCAGCTTTTATTGAAATGGACACTCTGAGAGGCAAGGTCGCCATCGTTGGTGCTGCCGATACCGAGGTGGGTAAGCTGCCGCAATTCAGTGCCACGGGCCTGTGTGTGGATGCCGCCAGACGGGCCCTGAAGGATGCGGGTATCCAAAAAGACCAGGTGGATGGCCTGGTGACCTGTAACTCCTTTGCTGAACCCTATATGTACCATGCCGAGATGATCGCCGAGTACCTGCAGATTTTTCCACGCTATTGTGTTACTGCAGCGGCCGGCGGCGGTACCACGTTTTCAAGCATTCAAAATGCAGTTGCCGCTATTGTTTCCGGGTTATGCGACACCGTGCTGGTCACCATGGCAGACAGTCTTCGTACCGGCTTGTCCCGTGAGCAGGCGATGCTGATACAGGCATCAACCGGTCACCCCGAATTCGAAATTCCCTATGGTCCGACCGTGCCGGCCTTTTATGCATTGATCGCACGTGCGCACATGGAAGAATATGGCACAAGCCCTGAGCAATTGGCTGCCGTTGCAGTCAACGCGCGACTGCACGCCGCGCGAAACCCCAATGCACAGATGCGTGAGCCGATAACAATCGAGGATGTACTCAACTCAAGGATGATCGCTGACCCACTGCACCTGTTGGATTGTTCACTGGTGTCAGACGGTGGTGCGGCAGTGATTCTGACCTCTGCTGAACGGGCCATGGATTTTCCTCATGCCCCGGTCTATTTGCTGGGTAGTGGTGAGGGTCATGGTCATGAACACATCAGCCAGGCCCGCAGTTTGACCACCTCTGCAGCTTTGGAATCAGGTGCGGCTGCCTATAAGATGGCCGGCCTCGGTCCTGGTGACATCGATGTGGCACAAATCTACGACTGTTTCACACCCGTGGTACTCATTGAGCTGGAAGATCTGGGCTTTTGTAAAAAAGGGGAAGCCGGCGCTTTTGTCGCCGATGGTCATACGGCGCTGGAGGGGACTCTTCCCATGAACACCAACGGGGGTCTGCTTTCCTACTGTCACCCCGGGAATCCGGGTTCTATGTATGCCCTCACCGAAGCGGTTTTTCAATTGAGGAACGCAGCGGGTGAACGGCAGGTAAGAAACGCTGAGACCGCACTGGTTCACGGCCAGGGAGGCATCATGTCCAGCCACGCCACACTGATTCTCGGCAAGGAAACAAACCGGTGACCGAAGCGCATGCCGGCAAAAGGTTTCCCCGTCCCACGGCGGTAACAGCAGGATACTGGGAAGGCTGTCATAAGCACCGGCTACTGATCCAGCGCTGTACGCAATGTGAACATCTGCAGTTCTATCCGCGCAGTATCTGCAGTTCCTGTATGGGCCGGGAACTGGGGTGGGTGCACGCCTCCGGACAGGGCCAGGTCAGCTCCTATACCGTAATCCGGCACCCCGTTTCAAAGGCCTACGCAGACGAAACCCCTTACGTTCTTGCCCTGATACGGCTCGCCGAAGGGCCCACCATGATGAGCGTACTGTGTAATTGTGAACCTGAGAGTATCAGGGTCGGTTTGGCGGTGGAGGTGGTTTTTGAACGCTGGTCAGATGAAATCACGATCGCAAAATTTCAGCCTTCAAAAGGAAATTGAATTGCCCGACTGCGACCATCAGGCATGAATGATCGTGACCGGTGGCTGGAGCTTACAGTCGAGCAGGCCCTTGATCCGAGCGTTGCGATCTGTGACCCCCATCACCACCTGTGGGAGCACCCGGGCAACCGTTACCTGCTGGAGGAATTTGAACAGGACCTGGGTGGTGGGCACCGGGTGATCAGCACGGTTTACGTTGAGTGTCTGCAGAATTATCGCGAGACCGGCCCGGCCAACCTGAAGCCCGTGGGTGAGACCGAGTTCGTGTCCCGGTTGGTGGGCAGTTGTACTGAACAATCAACTCGAATTGCTGCGGGTATTGTGGGTTTTGCTGACCTTGGCCAGGGAGCCTCGGTCGAAGAGGTGCTGGTGGCACACGTACAGGCCAGCGAACGGTTCCGGGGGATACGCCACGCCAGCGCCTGGCATGCGGATGACAGAATTCACAATGCCTACACCAGGCCACCCAGGGACTTGTTGATGGACTCCTGCTTTCGCGAGGGATTCGCCTGTCTGGAAAACCTGAAGCTGTCTTTTGATGCATGGCTTTACCACCCGCAGATTCCGGAACTGGCCAGCCTGGCAGCGGCATTTCCGGGTATCAATATTATTCTGAACCACATGGCGGGTCCGTTGGGTATCGGCCCATACGCGCACGCGCGTGATGACGTGTTCCGCGAATGGCGCTGTGCCATGGCCGTCCTGGCCGAACATCAGAACGTATATGTCAAACTTGGCGGCCGGACCATGACCATGAGTGGCTATGGCTGGCACAAGGGTGAAAAACCGCCTGGCTCCCGGGAACTTGCAGAGGCGATGGGCCCGTACTGTGATGCAGGTATTGAATTGTTCGGTGTGGATCGTTGTATGTTCGAAAGCAACTTTCCGGTCGATCGGGCCTCGTGTTCCTATACCGTGTTGTGGAATGCGTTTAAACGGCTGAGCCGGGGGTATTCGCCATCGGAACGTGCTGCAGTTTTACATGATACTGCCACCAAGGTTTACCGGTTGGAAGAAGAACCTGCGTTAACCGGACAGACCAGCCAGGGCAATAGTTTGTAACGGCGTACAGTTCATTTTCATAACCCAGGTGTACAACCCGGGCTTTTCAGGGCGGGTGCAACCCGGGGCGCTGCTGTTTCACAAATCCTTGCACAGACGTCGCGAATCGAGAAGGGCACAATGTTTGTCTCTGCTTGAAACTGCATCACCCACTCTGTAAAGATCGTAGCCCTTGCGGTCATAGTCCTGGGTCGACTGCGGTACTCCTGTTTCTGCACGCCGCGGTCGGGTATCAATTCAATTGTCTTCCCATAGGAATGCTTGGGATAGACGGCATATTTTACATAACCTGATTTTTGCGCTGCCTGCTAACCGCCAAAGGTGAATTTGACTTTGATGCCCTCATCAGCCAACACCTCGGCATATGAGGCTCCGGACATGGTCAACGAGATGCCGCCTTTGGTCCTTTCTTCGTGATAAACCTGGTAACGCTGCTGGGGAGCTTCATCCTGCGCGCACAACATCGTGTGACGGGTGCTCATAATCCGGTTCTTGAGTGTCAGGTTACGCAACAGGAACATTTGCAGTAAAGGATCCGAGGAAGTGATGATTTTGGTTATGGCAACTTATCGATACATCCACGCGTAAAGGGCCAGCATGGGCTCCTTCCCTGGTCGTTTGCCTTCTGCTCCGCCCCAGGGCCGGCAAATGACATCGCCGGCATTGACCCGTCTCCAGGGCTGTTCGTCACTGATCCACTCCGGTGATCCGCCTATCACGAGGAAGATTCCTTCAGACTCGTAGCTGGTCAGAGGGTAAGTGACTCCCGGTCCGAGCAACAGGACGCCAAATGACACTGAATTGCTTCCACTCAGACCCAGTGCGTTCCAGCCGTAATTGTCCATAAAGTCGGCACCCTTGTTGGCCACGTTGTAACGCGGGTTCTGGTCCCAGGCGAGCGTGGGTTCGAGTTCTCGCAAGGCGCCTGCACCGGAGCGGTGACACTCATTCAGCGTTTTGGCTCTGCTCTCAATCTGAATATTCACCTGCACATGCTGTTTCTGGACGGTGTTTACCGATTCACCAGCGGTAAGGCCTCCTTTTACCGCGCTCGCCGTTCCACCCGCGATGAACTGGCAAAGCTGCTCGACGCCCTCAGCCGGCGTATCGTGCGTTTGCTGGAACGTCGCGGCCTGCTGATTGCGGAGCCGGAATATCCCGGCCTGGATCTTGAGGCTGGTTCCAGCCTGGACCAGTTGCAGGCAGCTTCGATCAATTACCGGATCGCAATCGGCCCGCATGCAGGGCGCAAGGCGTTGACCCTTTACAGCGTGCCACCGGATGTGGCGGATATTCCCATGCCGGCCCGCT
>JABAAB010000087.1 GCA_014238945.1 Lysobacterales bacterium | reverse complement strand
GCAGTACTGATCTTGTTGGAAAAGTTGCCAGCCTGCCGGTGGTCAACCAGGTGGTTAATGCCGCCAACAGGACTCCGGCGTTGCGCAAGGTGGTCTCGAAGGTACTTGATATACACCCGCGGGCTCATGTACCCGAATACCACAGGGACACACTCAGAAAACGCTGCAGGGACCACCAACCCAGGAGCATTCAAGCCAACGAGGCAGGTCCGACCCGTGGCCGTGCAGCCTTGTTTGCGACCTGTTATTGCAATTTCACCGAACCCGGCATAGGCGAAGACCTGATCGCAGTGTTTGAACACAATGGGATCCCTGTCCGTTTAACGGAAAAGGAATCCTGTTGTGGTATGCCGAAACTGGAACAGGGTGATCTGGGCAAAGTGGACAAATTACGCCGCAAGAACATACCGCAGCTGATCGGCCTGATCGATGCGGGCTGGGACATCGTTGCAGCGCTGCCATCGTGTGTTTTGATGTTCAAGCAGGAGCTGCCCCTGATGTTCCCTGATGATGCTGATGTGCTCAGGGTCAAACAACACATATTTGATCCTTTTGAATACCTGTTGCACCGGCACAAGGCCGGCTTGCTGAGAACTGATTTTCATCAACCACTGGGTACCGTGGCCTGGCATGTTCCCTGTCACCAACGGGTGCAGAATATAGGCCCGAAAACAAGACAGGTGTTGTCGTTGGTTTCAGGCACCGAGATCAATACGATTGAACGTTGTTCCGGTCACGACGGAACCTATGGTGTGCGTAACGGCAGCTGGGAAAAATCCCAGAAAATCGCAAAGCCGGTCATTAATCGTGTCAACAAGATGGGTGCCGATTACCTGGTTTCGGACTGCCCGATGGCCGCAACCCAGATCGCCAACGGGCTGGAACTCAAGCACGGTGAAACCAATCCCCTGTCACTTCTGAGAAAAGCATACGGAATATGAATATGGCGGCACCCCTGGATCGCTCAGACCTGATGAGCCTGGAATTATACGCAGAGGCACGTGACCGCTTCAGGGCTAATGTGCTGGAACACAAGAGGCATCGTCGGGTGGCCATCGGCCCACATCTGTTCCTGTACTTTGAAAATCGGCTGACCATTCAGTACCAGGTACAGGAAATGTTGCGTATTGAAAAAATATTTGAAGCAGCAGGTATTACTGAAGAACTCGATACCTACAACCCGCTAATCCCCAGCGGCAGCAATCTTAAGGCAACGGCAATGCTGGAGTACCAGGATGTTGATGTACGCAAGCGGCAGTTGGCCTTGCTCAGGGGTATTGAGGATCTGGTCTGGTTGCAGGTCGATGATTTTGACCGTGTGTATGCCATTTCAAACGAGGATCTTGAGCGCAGCAACGAGGAAAAGACCTCCGCCGTCCATTTTATGCGTTTTGAATTTGATCCTGAAATGATCATGGCGCTGCGTGGGGGTGGCGTATTGAAGTTTGGCTGTCAACACGAATTCTACACTCATAGCATGGCAGTCCGTGCCGAGGTACGCCAGGCGTTGTTAGCGGATTTTGGCTGAAATAATTCCGCGTTCCTGACCGCACACCATTTGCTGAGTTGCCAATAAAAAACCCACGACCGGTACCGCCGATCGTGGGTTGGGTGTTCTGGTTCTGCGCTGTGTTAGTCGCTGCGAACCTTGATGGAGCCGTTGACGGTATTCGCACTCAGTGTAGCGCTGCCACCACCAATCTCACCGTCCATGCCACTGCCGATAAAGCCATCATCGGTCTCGAGATCAAAATCACGGCCATTGATATTGCCGTTGAGGCTGTCAGCACTGACCCTAACGTCGGCATCTTCAGGCAGGGTGAAGGTCAGACGTCCGTTAACTGAATCTGCCTTTACCCGTTGTCCGTCTTCCAGTCGGGTGAAAGTTGCCTCAACATCACCATTGACCGTGGAGAACTTTGCGTCACTGGCCAGGTCGGTGCAATTGACATCACCATTGACTGTTTCAGCAACGACTTTGCCGGCAACACCGGCGATGATCACGTCACCGTTTACCGATTCAATGCCTTCAAGCCCGGTACCTTTGGGAACGAGAATCTCGTAGGTAACCTCACCACTGTTGTCTCCGAATGAGAACCAGCTGTCCGAGTGGCCTATTTCTGTTTCAATGGTAATCCTGTCGCTGGTATGGGTGATTTCAATCTCGATTTCATCCATCGCGTCCTGGTTGTCAGCTTTCTTGGTCGCAATAATTTCTACGCTGTCACGACTGCTGCCGGTGACCGTTATGGAACCATTAATGTTGGACACACTGAGATGTCCACCATTATCCAATTTGTAGGAATATGTCTCTTCTTCTGTAACGTCTGGGGCCAGGCTGGATGACGCCAGCATGACCCCGGCAATTAAGAAATGTCTGATCCCCATGTTCTGTCTCCTTGATTCATGTAAATTTGTTTTATGCAGCCTTTGATGCCAGCTATTGCAAAGTGGTTTAAACGCATGCATGAATTGTGCGACAAGGTATACATAAATTCCCGGTTCGACCAGTACCACAGGTCATGACCTGGCAGGTTCCTGGCAGGTTCAGACAGGGCGCGTTTGTGGATCAAGGGTATTGGGCATGAGCGTGCTCCGTCAGGAAAGGGGTGCGGGTATCCTGGCAGGGAGGTAGCCATAATCCTGTAGCAAACCACTGCTACGCGGGGGCTTATCAGTTATCGTCTTCGTGGTCTTCAGCGACGCCTTCTATGCTGGCTTCGCTATCGTGTTCCAGTTCAAGTTTTTGAACTAATTCTTCAACCTTGGCCCACATGTGGTCGGTCATGTCTGCACGGGTCAAGTTGGCAATCACATTGATCAGGACGAGTTTTTCATCTTCGGTAAAACCACCGTCGCGGTTTCCGATCTCCACAATGGATTCCAACTCATGAACATCCAGCCTGCCATCACTGGTGTAGGCTTCAAATGCGTGTCTCTTCATTTCCAGCCACTTGGGCTCGTCAACCATTTTATATATTCCCTGATTTGATCAGGGCCCCGTTTGGCCCGGGGCCCGTCGTATACAGAACGGTCTATTTCACTCCATGCATCAACTTGTTGATCGCCGGAGCGAGTACCAGGTACGCAATACCAAATACCAATCCGATCCAGAATAATTGCATGTACACATCCGAATACTGGTTGATGGTTGCTGCCACCGGGGCACCATGTTCACTGCCTCCGCCGGAGGCAATGGCTGCAATCAATCCTGCCACGTACTGGGCCATTGCAATTGACAGAAACCAGCCACCCATGGCCAACCCGACTTCTTTTTCATCTGCCAGTTTGGTCACCATGCTGAGGCCGATGGGTGACAGGCACAACTCACCGGTCGTGTGCAACAGATAACACAAGGCCAGGAAAATCCACGGAACCAGACCCGCGGCATTCTGCATATTGCCAATGGCAAAAACGAGGACCAGGAAACCCAGGGCCACCTGGATCAGGCCAAGGGCAAATTTACGTGGTATAGATGGATTAATTCCCTTCTTGTCCAGCTTGGGCCAAAGAATGGCAAAAACCGGTGCAAACAGCAGGATGTACAGAGGATTCAATGACTGGAATATACCAAAGCCACCGGCCTGCCATGTTTCCATGCTGCCGACCATCGGTGTAACGAACTCGCGTGCAAAGAAGTTCATTGAACTACCGGCCTGTTCAAAAAGTGCCCAGAAACAGGCGTTGGCCAGGAACAAGATCAACATGGCGATATAACGGTGCAGTTGCACTTTGTTCTTTGACCTGATTCCCGCCATGACAAAATACAAAACCAGCGCAAGCATGATCGTGACCAGCAGGTAGCCGAGGATGGTGCTCTCTGAAAGCAGGAAGAAAACCAGGCCAGCGAGGACCAGGGCACCGGCACCCACTGCGAAAAAGCGACCCCAGCCATCTTTACCTTCTTCCGGTGCTCCAACCTGCCCCAGGGATTTTTTTGCAAGTTCAAGGAAAAACGTAGACAGAATCATGCCGATACCGGCGGCGAAAAAGCCCCACTTCATACCCCAGGTAGCGCCGATCCATGAGGCCGTAATCAATGGTGCGATCATGGCGCCCAGGTTAATACCCATGTAAAAAATGGTGAATCCTGAGTCACGTCTGATGTCGCCGGCGGAATACAGTTTACCAACCATGGTTGATATATTGGGTTTGAAAAGACCGTTGCCGGCAACGATTAAGGCCAGTCCGACCAGGAACCAGTTTAAATCCTCGATCAGAAGTACGAACAACCCGCTCGCCATGATGATAGCGCCAAGCAATATGGAGCGCTGATATCCCAATATATGATCCGCAACATAGCCACCAGCGATTCCTGTGGCATAGACCAGGGCGGTATACCCGCCGTAGACGAGACTGGCTTCTGCATTGGCCCCGGCACCGAGGTGACCGAAGAACGTGGTGGCAACATAAACGGCCAGTACGGCACGCATACCATAAAAGGCAAAACGTTCCCACATTTCGATGTTGAATAACTGCCACAATGCCTTGGGGTGGCCCATGAATTCCCCTGCGGGTAAGTCCGGTTGTAAGGTGCTGGCACCATCGGTTCGGTCGGTCACTTTTGAAGCTCCATTGTTATTGAGATTGATGTTATTTGACTAACTACGGCTCTGCCCACTCTAAAAACACGGCAAGCATACCATTGCCAGTGGCGGATAGCCTATTCATCAATGGGTAAATGCATGCGATAATTCACCGATTAAGCAAAATAAATAACAAAGGTCAGCATTATGGATCAGAACGCATCTCAGGCCTTCATTGATGAAATCTGGGCGGACTCGATCGTCCCGGAACTCGTTGAATACATAAAAATCCCAAACAAGTCGCCTCATTTTGATGCTGACTGGTTTGAGCACGGCTACATGGAAGACGCCGTTCAGCAGATTTTCAACTGGTGCAAAGCCCAGGACGTCAAGGGAATGACGATGGAAATCGTCCGCCTGGATGGTCGCACACCGTTAATTTTCATGGAAATCCCGGCCTACGGTGGAGCCTCCGACGATGACACCATCCTGATGTACGGACATCTGGACAAACAACCGGAAATGACCGGCTGGGCCGATGGACTGGCACCATGGAAGCCCGTGATCCGGGATGGAAAATTGTACGGTCGTGGCGGCGCGGATGACGGTTATGCCGCCTTCAGTTCCCTGGCGGCCATCATGGCGGTGCAAAGACAGGATCTTCCGCATACCCGTTGCGTGATTCTGATTGAGGCCTGTGAAGAATCGGGCAGTTATGACCTGCCGTATTACATTGACCATCTCGAAGAACGCATCGGCGAGCCCTCTTTGGTCATCTGCCTGGATTCGGGTGCCGGTAACTACGAGCAGTTGTGGCTAACGGTTTCATTGCGTGGCATGGCAGCGGGCACACTGCGTGCCGATGTGCTCAACGAAGGTGTACATTCAGGTTATGCATCGGGGGTGGTGCCCTCGAGTTTCCGCGTAATTCGCCAATTGCTGGCCAGGCTTGAAGACGAGACTACCGGCAGGGTACTCCCGGAATACCTGTATGCGGATATACCGGATCAACGAATGCAGCAAACGCAGGCCATGGCCGATGCGCTTGGTGACGAGGTCTGGCAGGCCTACCCGTTTACAGACGGGGTGGACCCCATGGCTGAAAACAACGTGGAGCGCATATTGAACCGCACCTGGCGACCGGCCTTGTCGTACACCGGTGTCGAGGGGATTCCCTCACTGGAATCTGCGGGTAATGTACTGCGCCCCTACACAGCGATGAAGCTGTCCATGCGTCTACCTGCGACGGTTGATGGTGAGGTCGCAAGCATTGCAATGAAAGAAACCCTGGAGGCCAATCCGCCTTCGAATGCCCGGGTCAGCTTTGAGGCCGACCAGGCCGCCTCCGGGTGGAACGCCCCGGCCATCGCGCCCTGGTTACACGCGTCACTGGAGAAGGGTTCACAGGGTTGTTATGGCCGCGGCGTGATGTACATGGGTGAGGGCGGTACCATCCCATTCATGGCGATGCTGGGCGATTTCTTCCCACAGGCGCAATTCATGATTACCGGTGTGCTGGGACCCAAGTCCAATGCCCATGGGCCGAATGAGTTTTTGCATATACCATTTGCACAGAAACTTACCACCTGCGTTGCGCAGGTTATTACGGATCATTGTCAACGGGATTTGTCTTAGCGTCGTCATTCCCGCGCAAGCGGGAATCCCCAAACAGTCGTCATTCCCGCGCAAGCGGGAATCTCCCTGGATTATGGTTTTGCTATCCGGTCATTCGGCGCAGGACTGCGATTGTTTACAGGGTTCGGCGTGATTGCCCCTTTCTATCTGGAAGGTGGCGTGCGAAATCCCGAAGCGCTGATGCATCTGGGTCGTCAACTGGTGTAGGAATTCATCATCCTCAGGAGGATTTGGCATCAATAAATGGGCGGTCAACGCGGTATCCGTGGTGCTCATTGGCCAGATGTGTAAATCATGCAAGCTGTCAACGCCTGGTTGAGCACACAACCAGGCACGGATCTGTTCCGGCTCCATTCCCCTAGGCACACCATCAATGGCGAGGTTCAACGAATCCCGTAACAGGGTCCATGTTGACGCCAGTATCACCACGGCAATCAACAGGCTGATGAACGGATCGACCCAATAAAGGCCAAATTTCCATATCATCCAACCTGAAACAACCACTCCGAGAGACACCAGGGCATCGGCTGCCATGTGCAGATATGCACCACGAATGTTGAGGTCGTGTTGACGTCCTGAGAAAAAGAACCAGGCCGTGATCGAATTGATCAATACCCCAATTGCTGCCACCACCATAATGGTCTGACCAACGGGTTGAGATGGCAACATGAATCTTTGAACTGCTTCCCAACTGATCACCACTACCGCTGCCAGCAATAACAGGCCACTGAACATGGATGCCAGGATGGTGGCCCTGGAGTATCCATAAGTCCGTCTCAGCGAAGGCTGTTTGCCGGCCAGGTAAGTTGCACCCCATGCAAGCAACAGACCGAGAACGTCACTGAGGTTGTGACCGGCGTCTGATATCAGGGCCAGGGATTCAGCCATCACGCCATAGCTGAACTCGATCACCACGAAAATGACATTCAATGCGACACCAACGGCAAATGCCCGGTTATAGTCCGGTGGCGCGTGATGATGATGGTGGTCGGTTTCGCGGTTCATTTCAGTGCGCTGTCGAACTGCCATTCGTTACACTGCAGTTTGACAGCCATGACAGAGCGTGAAAAGTCCTTTCATGACAAAACCTGTGTTATGCGATCATGGACATGATGCATTCATTGACGACCTGCGACAGCTATGAACCAGCCAGAACACCTTTTGCACCGGCGAGCAACTGTGCATTGGCACCCCGGGATGTGCACTGGAAAATGATACTTGAACTGGTCATTACATGGCCGGATACTGCACGAATGGATTACTTCTATTCGGCACAGGTCCCAATAACATGAGCGCGAAATACAAAGTATGGTTCAACGGAGAAATCCGGGAATTCGACGACTGCAAAGTACATGTCCAGAGCCATGCCTTGCATTACGGATCATCCGTTTTTGAAGGTGTGCGTTGTTACAAAACCCCGGAGGGGCCGGCTTTTTTTCGTCTCGATGAACATTTGAAGCGTTTGTTTTTCTCTGCCTCTATTTATCGAATCCCCATTCGTTACAGTTACGATGAACTTTACCAGGCATGTATACAGATTGTTCGTGAAAACGGACTGGAGGATGCCTATGTCCGGCCACTTGTGGCCAGGGGAGATTGTGGGCTGGGCTTGATCCCTGCAGACGATGATGCTGTCGATGTATCTATCCTGGTGGATTCCTGGGGGGCCTATCTCGGTGAAGAGGGTATAAAAAATGGTATCCGCGCATGCATTACATCCTGGCAGCGAGTAGCACCGAATACCATTCCTACAGCAGCCAAGGCAGGGGGGAACTATCTTTCCAGTTTACTGATCGGCTTCGAGGCACGTGACAGGGGATTTGAAGAAGGCATAGCCCTGGGCAATGATGGTCTGTTGAGCGAGGGTGCTGGTGAAAACCTGTTTATCGTCCAGGGTAGTCGAATCCTGACACCTCCCACATCATCCTCTATTCTTGGCGGTATAACCCGTGATACCGTTTTCTCGTTGGTGGCCGATATGGGAATGGAGATCACCGAACAGACCTTGTCTCGAGAACAACTCTATGCTGCTGACGAAGCTTTTTTTACCGGTACAGCGGTCGAAGTTACACCGGTTCGCCAGGTGGATCACATCACCATAGGCAATGGCGGCTGCGGTCCGACAACCAAACGCATTCAGGATGCGTTCTTTGGTTTGTTCAATGGCAACACTCCTGACCGTCATAATTGGCTGGGCTATTTGTAACCATATTGTAGGGGACTGACAATAATTGTCAGTTTTCAGACACTTCACGACAATTTTGCCCTAAGCGGCGGTTGCCGAAATCCTGGTTAGAAGTTCATACCTCTTTGTTTTATAACACATAAACCTTTTTTGTATCGAAATGGCCTGATTATTGCATTGTAAGGGGGGCAAGATTGATCAGTGAAAAAGGCGAGACTTGGCAAATTCACGGAATTAGATCTACATACAGATACAGATACAGTCGCCACCCGTAGATCAGGCTGCGAAAGCGCAGCCAAAAGGGGCCAGGACCCAGGAGTGGGTTGAACTGATAAATCGATATATGCTTGGGGAGTAAGCAAGGATGATCAGGACGTCAAAGTGAAATTGGGCAAAATGATCTGATAGAGGGGAAAAGTTAGGAGTATCAAGGGGTTAGTTAAGGGGAAAGTGGTCGATTGATTGGCCACCGTATAAGAAGAAGACCCACATTTATGCGGGTCTTCGTCTTATATGCGCGAAATACCAGTCAAAACACCGGCGTCAAAATGGAATCAGTGTAAAACCCTCGGACTGCAAGCGTACGAGTGCCGTCATGGCAGACACGGCCATGGTCACTGCCGAGTTCAATTCATCATGGGTGTATCCGCGGTGACTGGCCGTTTGGCCACACAGGTAAATTTTCACCCCGGCTTCCTGCAGAGCGTTCAAAAGCTCGGTGTTTGGATTCGGATCATCGAAGCGGGCCTCGTATGCTTCATCATTGAGCAGATCCTTCGCGGCAGTGCCATGGACCACTACAGAAAATTCAATATCCCCGGCGTCAATACCATTGGCCGCGTGCATATTGAGGAAACGTGCTGCGGACTCAAGTTGCCGATTCCGATCACCGGGAAAATCAGCCGTCGAAGAAACATCCATGGACACCTTGTAATGCTTACCCGGTACCAGGTTATATGAACCGGGAGGCACCTTGTATACCGGCCCATATTCCGTGATTACCGGACCGCTGATGGGTTCAGCAGCGCAGACTGCCAGGGATGTAAACATCACGGCCAGCGTTGCCCATGTTCCAGACAGGAGCATACTGTCTCTGCGCGTCATTGATTCTGCGTCACGTGGTCTTTTAATTTGGGGCTAGGCACCCGAGTAATCGGAGATGATATAACCACCCGACTTGTGGTCATGAATCAGGGTGACCAGTTTTCGCCCTTCCATCTTTTCCAACAGTTCGCTGAATGACCGGAATCCATGGTAACGCTCGCTGAATCCCGGCTTGCGTCGTTTCAAAGCCTGCTTGACCATCGAACCCCAGACTTTTTCTTCCTCATCACGCTCACTGAAAAGGTCATCCATGGTTTCGAGCACCCACTCGAATGCTTTCTCCTCTCGATGTGTGTCTTTCTGGCTACCACTTTGTGACCCGTTCTGGCTGGCAGGGCTATCACCGTTCTCTTTTGCCCTGGCTTTTTTCTTTCTGGGTTTACGGCGTTCGCTCTGGCGGACAATATCATCGTAATAGATGAACTCGTCACAATTGGCAATCAACAGGTCCGAGGTGGATTCCTTGACACCCACACCGATGACGATCTTGTTGTTCTCGCGTAGCTTGGATACCAGCGGGGAAAAATCAGAATCACCGGAGATAATGACAAAGGTATCTACATGGGATTTTGTGTAACAAAGGTCCAGCGCATCAACCACCAGGCGAATATCAGCAGAATTCTTACCCGATTGACGCACATGAGGAATTTCAATCAACTCGAAAGAGGCCTCGTGCATATTGGCCTTGAAGTCCTTGTAACGATCCCAGTCGCAATAGGCTTTTTTGACCACGATGTTACCCTTGATGAGTAAACGTTCCAGTACTTCTTCTATGTCAAAACGGGCATAGCGGGCGTCTCGCACACCGAGGGCAATGTTCTCAAAATCACAATACAGTGCCAGGTTTTTGGACTTGTTGGTCATCGGGGGTCAGGCCATGGACAGGTGATCCTATTCTACTTGCAAACCAGGCGATCAAAAAGGCTTAACTACATTTTTCATCAGTTACCGGTATCCTAACCTGCATATTTCACCAAGGTGAACGTAGAATTGAAAGCAATCACTTTAAATCAAAGTTTTACAAAGCGTTTGATAGGATTCTGGAAGAAACAGTTTGTTCTATTCGGTTTTGCACAGCATCTGGCTTCACATTTTGGTAAGTCCTTCTCAAACCATAGCTGTCGCTATGGTCCCTCGAACGATTTACCAAACTGTATCACCAGCTACAGCGCAAATTCCGAATCCTTGATGGAATATGCAGGTTGAGCCGCATCATGCACCCAACCAACGAAAATGACACCCCTTATTACCGGCTAAATCCCGATGCTGTATTACAGGCCATTGAATCGACCGGCCTGCAGTGTGACGGCCGGTTACTGGCACTTAACAGCTATGAAAACCGTGTATACCAAGTGGGGATTGAAGATTCGGAGCCACTGGTGACAAAGTTCTACCGGCCGGGACGCTGGTCAGATGAGCAAATTCTTGAAGAGCATGATTTTGCTCTGGAAATCGCCGCTGCGGAGATTCCACTGGTCCCGCCATTGCGTATCAACGGACAAACCTTACTTGAGCACAGTGGCTTTCGCTTTGCATTGTTTGAACGCCGTGGTGGTCACGCGCCGGAACTGGACCAAAAGGAAACGCGGGTGTGGCTGGGAAGGTTTCTAGGCCGAATCCATGCGGTCGGGGCAGCCAGACCTTTCCCTTCACGCCCGGAACTGACCATCGATAGCTTTGGTCACCGTGCCGTTGATGCGCTGCTGGCCGGCCAGTGGTTGCCGGCCCACCTCGAAACCGCCTTTTCCAGCCTGGCCTCGGATTTGATGACCTCGATAATGCACGCATTCGAACGTGCAGGCACCTTCAGATCCATTCGTTTGCACGGTGACTGTCACCCCGGCAATATCCTGTGGCGTGATGGTCCGTTGTTTGTCGACCTGGATGATTGCCGCAGTGGGCCCGCGGTGCAGGACCTGTGGATGCTGCTTTCGGGTGACAATCACGAGATGGCCATGCAAATGAGAGACGTGCTGGATGGCTATACCCAATTCCATGATTTTGATCTCCGGGAACTGCAATTGATTGAAGCACTTCGCACGCTGCGGATGCTGCACCATGCAGCCTGGCTGGCAAAACGCTGGCAGGACCCCGCTTTTCCTATCGCCTTTCCGTGGTTTGGCGAGCCCCGCTACTGGGAGGACCTGGTATTGTCCTTGCGGGAACAACTGGGCCGGATGCAGGAAGCGGCCATAGAGATCATCAGATGATACGTGATCATGCCCTGGACCATCGTGGGTATATTGGTAGTCTGACCGGTCTGAGAGGGTTTGCGGCGTTGTGGGTGATTCTGTACCACGCCTGGGTTTATTCTGAGCCCCGCTTGATGGCGGTGGATATCGGGGTGGTTACCCTGGACTTTACTCCGCTGTTTTCAGCTGGATGGGCCGGTGTCGATTTTTTCTTTGTATTGTCTGCATTTCTGCTGACCTTGCCGTTTGCACGCTGGGCCTGTGGTGAACAGCAATTTCCGTCAGTGGGTCCCTACCTGCTGCGGCGGTTCAAACGGGTTTTTCCTGCGTTCTGGGCACAATTGCTGATATTGCTCGTGATCGCATTCAGCACCAGTTTCTATGTGTTCCCCTCCACCCGGGATCTGTTCGCACACCTGCTGATGGCCTTCAATCTGCCACCCACATGGACCAGCCCCATAAATGGAGTTTGGTGGACGCTGCCCACCGAATTCCTTTTCTATCTGCTGTTGCTGCCACTGGGTTTTCTGCTCAAGACACGCTCCACGAGGGTACTGTTATTCGTGCTGCTGCTGGGTGCCTGGGTCTATCGCTGGTGGGTCTACCAGAATTTCCACCAGCAGGGCGTGGGAAAAATGGTGGTGCTGATTGGCAATACGTTGGGGTCACTTGACCAGTTCATAGTCGGCACGTTATGCGCCTATGCCTATGTCAGTAATTTCCGGCTCAACAGACCCCGATTGCCAGCGAATCTGTTTTTGGTGCTGGGCATCACTGTGGTGCTGCTGTGCCTGTACTCCATCCACTGGCTGATCCCCGGTTACTGGGATGGCCACTGGTTGCTGATGGTGAAAAATACTGTGGTTGGTATCGGTGTTGCCAGCATCCTGGTTTCTATCCTGCTGGGCTCCAAATGGGCGCTGTGGCTGTTTGGCAACCGCTTCATGATGCACAGCGGTATCATTTCATACAGTTTGTACCTGTGGCATTTACCGGTGATTGTTGCTCTGAGCAAGTGGTCGTTCATGGTCAATTATTCCGCTTACCGCCTACCCTTCATGCTGGTCTGTTCGTTGCCGTTGATCTGGCTGTTGTCCTACAGTTCATACCGTTGGGCAGAGCGGCCGTTCCTGAAAAACCGGAAATAGATCCCCGGCTACAGGTTGTGCTTCGATGGTATTGCTCACTAAGCGACAGATTCCTTGGGATCAGAATATAGTGTGGTTCAGATAGCCGTAATGACACCATTACCTGGTTCAACCTGGCAAATCTACATATTGCAGCCTGTGACCTTCAGGCGTAGTCTGTTGAGGTACCTCGCGGTTAAGCCATAAATTGCAGATGAAAAAGTCCCCATACAGACCCTATACCCCCCACCCTGAACAACTCGCGTTGATGCCGGAGACTTCGGGCAATACCATCAACGGACTGGGTGAAAAAGAATTCAGGCAGGCGTCGCCGGTCTACTGGCACGCACCGGAAACGATCACCCACGGTGAACTGCAAAAATGGTTCTATACCCAGGATCCCGACAATGAAGCCATCAACAAGGCGCGTGTGGCCCGTGCCAGGATCATGGAAATTGAAATGCCCCCGGTTTCAGGTGAGCCGTTACAGCGCCCGGCCGAACAATGGTCACAGCAACTGGCAGGGCATGCTGCCACGTTGGATCTGGAATTATTCGGTATCACCGCCTTACAGCCCAACTGGACTTTCGAAGGTGTGAAACTGGACTATCAATGGGCAATCATGCTGGGATTTGCACATGACTACGAACAGATCAAGGTGGCTCCTGAACCGGAAGCCGGGGCGGAAGTCGTGCGTCAATACGGCCGTGGTACCAAGGCTTCAAAAGACATTGCTGCCTGGATCAGGGAACGTGGCTGGGACGCGGTACCCCACGCGGGACCGATGGCCGGACCGTTGTTGCTGATACCCCCGGCACTGGAATGCGGTTTTGGAGAGCTGGGCAAACACGGCTCGATCATCAACGAGAAGTATGGCTCTTCGTTCAGACTCGCCGCAGTGCTGACCAACGTACCATTGATTCCCACCCATGCTGTTTCATACAACGTGGATGACTTTTGCAGCCGTTGCCAGGTATGTGCCAACGCCTGTCCGCCCGATGCCATCATGCCGGAAAAGGTGCCTGTGCGTGGTCAGGACAAATGGTATGTTGATTTTGACAAGTGCATCCCGTTCTTCAACGAAAACTTCGGTTGCGGGATTTGTATTGCAGTGTGCCCTTGGAGCATTCCGGGCCGTGGTCCGCGTATAGTCGAGCAACTGCGGAGAAGGGCGCAGCGCCAAAGTTCGTGAACACGCCTGTTTGACCAGGCCAGTTTGAACGGGTCTATTTGAACGGGTCTATTTGAACGGGCATCAATAATGCGGGGGTATTTCTTCAGCGGGACCGCTGGCGTGTCCCGGCGCGGCCTCGCTGATTTCCTTGAGACGGTCATTGAGCATGCCCAATTGGCGTTTTAACTCCAGAATTTCCCGATCCTGTTTTGCGACAATGGTGTTGAGCGTTTCGTGTAACTCGTCCTGGAAAGCAGCCTGGCTTTCCAGTTCTTCAATTCGCCTGATCATCTCGCCGGGTCCGGCACTCACTCGCTGTGCTCCGGAATCTGTACTGGTGGCTCCCATAATTCAACACGATTGCCATCCGGATCCACGATCCATCCAAAATGGCCAAAGTCATGTTCTTCTTTCTGGGGGAGTACCTCACCACCCCCGGCCCTGACCTTGGCCAGCGCGGCATCGAGGTTGTCCACCACCAGGTTGATCATGAACGACTGGCCGGGGTCGCCAAAATATTCGGTATCCGAGGCGAATGCACTCCAGACCGTGAATGAATTGGGGGGCATGGCTTCGGGAGAGAAACTCGTACCCTGGGTAGTTCCCCAGGACTCAACAGCCAGACCCAGCGTGTCCCGGTACCACGCCGCCAGATGAGCCGGGTCTGGTGAGCGAAAAAATATGCCGCCGACACCCAGTACCCTGCCTTTCGCTTCATCACCCATCATTTTGTTTCCCGCACAAGCCGTACATTGAATGATACCGTATGGGGACCCCCCGGCATACGTGGGCTTGATCCGGTGCGGTGGCACGGGCAGACATGATCAATGACGCTTGAATGAAGGTGGTGCAATGATTTAACGTGTGCCCCCATCGCAAATTCATGCACACACTTCTATGGAAACAATATGCGCATTCAAACGACACTATTGCTCGCAACCCTGCTGACCAGCCTGCCGTTGACCAGTTTTGGAGAAGATGACATGGACCCCTTTCTTTGGCTTGAAGACATAGAGGGTGAAAAGGCCCTCGAATGGGTAGAAGAGCGCAACACGGAATCATTGTCCGTGTTGGAAAAACTGCCCTCTTACCAAAAACTTTTTGACCGGAACCTGGCCGTATATGACTCCAAGGAGCGTATCGCGTACCCGGCCATACGCGGCGATTACCTGTACAACTTCTGGCGTGACGCCGAACATGAACGTGGGCTGTGGCGTCGCACCACCGATACAGAGTACGCCAAGGATGATCCCGAATGGGAAACCTTGCTGGATCTGGACAAATTGGCGAAATCCGAGGATGAAAACTGGGTATGGCATGGTTCAAGCTGCCTGCATCCGGACTACACGCGCTGCCTGGTCTCGTTGTCACGAGGTGGTGCGGATGCGGATGTAACCCGGGAATTTGACATTCCCTCAAAGTCCTTCGTAGCAGACGGATTCTATCTGCCCGAGTCCAAAGGTGGTGCGGGCTATATCGACCGCGATACGGTATTCGTAGGCACAGATTTCGGTGAGGGGTCAATGACCGAGTCAGGCTACCCGAGGATCACGAAGATCTGGACACGTGGCACACCGCTGTCCGAGGCGAAGGTTATCTTTGAAGGTAAAAACGAAGACATCGGTGTATTTTCCCATTTGGCCCATACACCCGAGAAGGATTACCCCTTCGTGGTGGTGGCACCTACTTTCTTCACCAATGAATACTATCTGTTGCGTGATGGTGAATTGAAGAAGATTGATATTCCTGCCGATGCCGATGTTGAAACCATCTTTCACAACCAGTTGTTGATCAGCCTCATGTCCGATTGGCAGCGGGATGGAGAAACCTGGAAACAGGGTATGTTGGTCAGCATCGACCTGGATGAATTATTACAGGGTGAGGGTCATGTCAGCGTGGTGGTGGATCCTGATGAACGGACCGCCATCAGTGGCGTGAGCCGGACCAAAGACATGGTACTGGTCAACCGCATGGTCGATGTACGCAATCGTCTCGATGCCTACAGCCTGGTTGACGGCGAGTGGAACAGCCGTCCCATCGATGCCCCGTCCATGGGCCGTATCGGGGTTTCCAGCACCTCGGAGGACAGCAATTTTTTCTACTTCACCTACACCGACTTCCTGACACCGACCACGCTGTACCAGGCCGAGGGCGTATCCAAACCGGAAATGGCGAAATCACTACCGGCCTTCTTTGATGCCAGCCCGTACAAAGTTGAACAGCATTTCGTGGAGTCCAAAGATGGTACGCGGGTACCCTATTTCCTGGTTTCGGCCAGGGAAATCGAACTCAACGGAAAGAACCCTACCCTGATCTATGCTTACGGTGGTTTTGAAATTTCACAACGACCCAACTACTCGGCCACCATCGGTATGGACTGGCTGGAGATGGGTGGCGTTTATGCATTGGCCAATATCCGGGGTGGTGGTGAATATGGGCCAGCATGGCACCGGGCAGCTCAACGCGAAAACCGGCAGCGCTCATACGATGACTTTTACGCAGTTGCCGAAGATCTGATCGACCAGAAGATCACATCTTCGAAACATCTCGGAATTCGTGGTGGCAGTGGTGGCGGTCTGCTGGTGGGTATGTTGTTCACCCAGCGCCCCGAGTTGTTCAGTGCCGTGGTCTGCCAGGTTCCGCTTTTGGATATGAAGCGTTTCAACAAGCTGCTGGCCGGTGCCAGTTGGGTGGAGGAATATGGCAATCCCGACAAGCCGGAGGACTGGGCCTGGTTACAGAATTTTTCCCCGTACCACAACCTTGACGAAGACAAGGACTATCCCAGGGTATTCTTCACTACCTCAACACGTGATGACCGGGTACATCCAGGCCACGCCCGTAAGATGGTGGCCAGGATGAACGCCATGGACAAACCCAACCTGTATTATGAAAACACCGAAGGCGGAC
Organism: Lysobacterales bacterium; assembly: GCA_014238945.1. Classification (GTDB taxonomy): domain Bacteria; phylum Pseudomonadota; class Gammaproteobacteria; order Xanthomonadales; family SZUA-36; genus SZUA-36. The sequence continues at coordinate 29,240 of JABAAB010000087.1, read as the reverse complement.
ACGGCGGCGCGGCCAATAACCGTCAGCAGGCCAAGGTACAGGCATTGATTTACACTTACCTGATGAATGAACTGGAGTAAATACAGGAGAGGCAGATGATGGCCAGAGATAAACAGGTGTCCTTCACTGCGATGGAGGACGGTAGCAGGGAAGATTACCTGCTGCTGCGGAAGCTGGAGAAACCGTTCCTGAGGGGCACGGCGGAGCGGTTGCTGCGTGAATTGGCCGTCCAGGGGCAGGAATCACTCACGGGCTACCGTATCAACCGTTTGCAGCACGCCTTACAGACGGCGACACGGGCAAGGCGTGACGATGCCGAAATAGACTGGGTGGTGGCGGCATTGTTGCATGATATCGGTGACAGCTTGTCACCGCAGAACCATGACCGCTTTGCCGCAGAGATTCTGCGTCCCTTTGTGCGTGAGGAAGTCAGCTGGGTGGTCGGTCATCACGGTGTATTTCAAATGATTTATTATGCCCAGTATTATGGTTGGGATCGTCAAAAGCGTGAAAAATATGCCGGCAATCCCTACTATCAGTCCTGCGTGGATTTCTGTGCGCGTTGGGACCAGTCCAGTTTCGATCCGGACTACCCGATGGATTCTCTTGATAGTTTCAGAGACGAGGTGTTCGAGGTATTCAACCGCAAGGCCTTTGACGCAGAAGTGACCCGGCCGGGTTTGGTTTTGGGATTGCCTGAACCAAACGATTGACGACCCTGCCCTGTCTTCCAGTGCAAATTCTTTGATCTTCCTGCATGACGGTTGAGCAGGTACCCTGTTCTGGTATCGCAACAATTCAGAGACCGGTTCAACAGAGCGAGGAGCGCACAACTGATCAGTGATTCACAAAACCTGAAATTACATGAAATCTGGACAAATTATGGTCAGAACCTGATGACCATAATCATCATTTTGATGGGGGTTGCCGCAACCGTATGGTTGTCTTACGAGACCTGGAGATTGTTGTTCCAGCTTCAACCTCTGGGTGCGATCGATCTGAGGATGCGACTTGAGGAAAGCCAGCTTTGGTTCGGTGGCGTGAATGTTTATGAGCAGTCCATTATAGCCACCTATCCCCCTGCGTCCTTTTTATTACTGTGGCCTTTTATTGGTTGGACCACGCTTGGTTTTGCCCGCTGGTTCTGGGCAGCGACCACCGTGTTGTCCCTGTTCTGGCTGCTTAGGATTTTTCTTGAAGAAAGCCAGGCCGGAAATAACACGGAGCGATGGCTGGTCCTGTTGTGTCCATTGGCCGCTTACGCCACAGGTGCAACCATCGGCAACGGGCAACTTGCCATTCACCTGCTTCCCTGCCTGGTGACAGCAATCTTGATCACGGCGAGGGGGAGGGAACGGCTCTCAGATGACCTGGTGGTCGCAGCATTGTTCCTGTTTGCCCTGGTCAAACCCAGTGTAACTGCTCCCTTTTTCTGGATCCTGTTGTTTGCCCCGGGGCGTATTCGGCCGGCGGCACTGGTGGTTCTGGGATACCTGGGCCTGACCATATGGGCATGTGCCTTCCAGCAGCAGGGGATTATTTACATGATGCAGGATTGGCTCTCAAACAGCACCAACATTTTATCGGGTTCAGGATTTCACAACAGCAATGCCAGTATTCACAGTTTACTGGCTGGCCTTGGCTTGGGGACCTCGGTACCCTTTGTATCTACCATTCTGTTGGCGGGTCTCGGTGTATGGATCTATCGTTTCAGACGAGTGGACCCGTGGTTATTGATGGGTGTAGCGGCGCTGATCTCCCGTTTTTACACGTACCACGGCTGGTATGATGATGTGTTGATTTTTCTCCCCATGATCGCCGTGTTTCGACAGGTCAAAATCGGGGGAATGACTTCAACCAGCCAGGTAATTGCAGTCACATTGTTACTGGCCGGCCTGGTGTTCATGATCGCGCCGGGTGGTTTGTACCTGCTTCCACAACCATGGAGCCAGTTGTATACACAGATACAGGTGGGTATCTGGATATTGATATTGGGTTTTCTTGGTCACCGTACCTGGAAGATGGACCAGTCCGGCAAGACGGGCAATGGGAATGAAGGCCCGCCGGTGGCGTAATCAACTTTTCACCCGGGATGGTATTTACAAAACCATTCAGTTTGCCAAAAAATCAGCATATTTTAATCTTGTGTTCATTCTTTTCCACGGGATGGTGCCTATACTAGGACTGCGCATTGTTTTTCTCGAACAGGCATTGCGTGCAAACGATTTGCAAGGTGAAGGATCACCGCATGGCAAATCAACAGTTTTTTCACGGCAGAGGATGAAGGACCATGCTCAAGCACAGAAATCATTCCGCCCCGCAACGCGGGAAACCAGGCTTCACATTAATCGAATTACTGATCGTTATTGCCATTGTTGCGGTACTTGTCGCCATGGCGGTACCTGCTTACCAGGACTACAACATTCGCGCCAAGGTGACCGAGTGCATTGCCCTGGCTGCGGTTGGAAAGCTCAACGTCTCGGAATTTCGTTCTTCTACCGGTGTGTGGCCAGTTGATGATTTGGAGGCGGGTCTTTCTAACCCTGTGATGACCTCATATTGTAATGGTTTTATTAATTACGACAGCGCAACCGGTGCTTTTCAGATTGATGTGAATGAATCAGCAATCGATGGCTTGCTGGTGCAAATCCAGCCCCAGCTGACTCCTTTGAATCCGGATCCCACCGGGCTGATAGGCTGGAACTGCACCAGCGGTGTCACCAGTGCGTCCGAGGTCAAGTATTTGCCTTCAACCTGTCGTTAGCCCGCATAATTCACCAGTCGGTAATGGGCCTCACTGCACTCAACTGAAGCAGTTGAATTGAATGTCTTGTTTGCAAATGAACCCCAGGGGACACGTTGTACCCGGCCCAACACCTATCCCAGCCCTGGCTTGTCCAGATGCGACAGGACTTGATCTTCCCTCAGCCCATAGCTACTGCTATGGACTTCAGTCCAGACCGGCGTCCAATCACATCTGGCCGGCGCTATCATCCGGGATACTGGTGAAATATACGGGCTTAGCTGTTTATCTGCGGTTCTACTGGCCGAATACGTGCTCGAACGTCAGCCGGATATGGGCCCAGGAGCTTTCATCTGCCAGGGCGTTATAAGCCAGTGGCAATCCATACTTTTTGGCGTTGGTGCTTGCCATGGGGTTACTGAAGCCGTGTAGTGCGCCGGGTAACTGGATGAACTGGTAACGGGCAGCCGTCTTCTCCATCTGTTCCCTGAAACCGTCAATCTGGTCATCACCGATCAGCACGTCTGCCTCGCCGTTGTACACCATCACCTGACAATCAATGTGATCGGGACCATCCACCGCAGCCATACCTACCGCACCGTGGAAGGAACCCACCACGTTGAGTGCGGCCCCCATACGGGCCATATGGGTCACCACACCGCCACCAAAGCAGTAACCAATGGCGCCGGTGCGTGTTGCATCTACCTTTTCGTGCGTCTTGAGGGTCTCCAGCGCAGCGTTAAAGCGTGTTCGGGTGCCTTCCATATCATCAAGACGGCCGGTCATCAGCTGGCCTGCCTCTTCGGGATTGGCGGCATTGATCCCCCCACCATAAAGATCAATGGCCAAACCGGTGTAACCCGCCCGGGCCAGCATCCGGGCCCGTCGTTTTGCGTAGTCATTGCAACCCCACCATTCATGCGCTACCAGCACACCGGGTCTTGGACCGTCCTGTTCTGAATTCCAGGCGATGTACCCCTGCATATCAATACCGTCAGCCGAGTAGTTGATTTCTTCCGTGTGAATATCTGACATTGTCTGGTTCCATGATTACCGTGACTGAATGTATCATAGTGCAAAGCCGGTCGTTGTCTGCAGTTGGATTCTCCACCCATTGACCCCACTTGGCTATACAGTAAACAAAGGAAATAACTATGAGCCAGATGGGAAACAGCCCGGAAATCAGCATGGATGCCAGTGCGCTGGTGCGTGAGGAGGTCTACACTGACAATCGTGTGGGTACGATCCGAAAATTAACCCCCGTTACGATTGAAGGGGAGCATGATCGCAGCCGCCTGGTGATGTACGTCGGCTCCACCCAGATCATGACCCCGGCCGGTGCATTGCCACTTACATTTGAGATCGAAGCCACGACCCTGGATGGGGCGGTGGCCGGATTTGGTGATGCAGCGCAGAAGGCCGTTGAGAAAACCATGACTGAGCTGAAAGAAATGCAGCGTCAGCAGGCTTCATCCATCGTTGTGCCTGGGCGGGATACCGGCAAAATACAATTGCCCTGATCCAGGGTTCAGATCGTCTGATGCAACATCTCTGCACACAACACCCATATTTCAATTAGACTGTCAGGGTATAAATTTAACGCAGCGACGACACAATGCGCAGGTCTTCCAGAGTCTTTGTCCTCCGAACACTATTATGGGCCGGTTTACTGGCCCAGTCCGTTTCAGTTCATGCCCAGGACAATTTGATCTGGATCGAACTCGATCCTGAAGATACCGTGTATCTGCAATTGCAGGAAGGCATGGTGGTTATCGAACTTAACCCGGATTTTGCTCCAAAAACCGTTGAGCAGTTCAAGAAACTGTTGGAGGAGCAATTCTACCGTGGGCTCAGTTTTTACCGGGTCATTGATGGGTTTGTTGCCCAGGGCGGAGATGAGAGCGATCTCGGTGATGAACACCCCGTACCGATGCTTGAAGCCGAGTTTGAAATTGACTGGCCCCGCAAGCCAAAGGACAAGGATGAGGCAAAGGACTGGGCACCGATGTCGTGGACACCGGTGCAGAAAAATGATCTGTTTGCCGCCCAGACCGGTTTCATAGATGGCTTCCCTGCCGCACGGGACAAAGCGGGTAATAAGGCCTGGTTGACACACTGTCCAGGTGCAGTGGCCATGGCCCGGAATGATGATCCGGACACCGGCAGCACCGATTTTTACATTGTTATCGGCCAGGCACCTCGGTACCTGGACCGCAATTTGACGGTGTTTGGGCGTGTAGTCTGGGGCATGGACGTGGTGCAACGCATCAAACGTGGGCCAGCGAACCAAAACGGTATTATTGAGGCAGACCTGGACCGCAGCTGGATTAAAAGAATGCGCTTGGCGTCTTCGGTGGATGCAGGTGAATTACTCGAGATCTATGTTGCCGACACCAACAGTAAAGGATTCACGGACCTGTTGAAATCGCGTCGCAACCGAACACAGGATTTTTTTGATCGCAAGCCGCCAAAGGTACTGGATGTTTGCCAGGTACCTGTACCGGCTCGTCTTGAAAAATCTTCCACCTCCCGGCGTCTGAATCAATAGCTGATGAATAAGCCTGTCGTGAGAATGTTCCCCGTCGTGGTTCGTTTATTGTCGGGTCTTTGCACCCTGTTGCTGGTATTGCCACTGATATCTGTTGCGGCCCAGGACTACTACCCTCCGCGGGCAGAATGGGAAAGGAAAGCACCGGAAGATGTCGGCGTGGATAAGGACAAACTGGTGTTGGCGGTTGAACTGGCACAGAGCAGGGCGGTGGTCGAGCCAACAGATCTTGCACAGGTCATCACCGATTCGTTTTCACCCCGTGAACCCGATTTCAAGATTCTGGGCCCAACCAGGGAACGTGTGGGCAGCGCCGGACTGGTCATCCGCAGAGGGTATATCATTGCTGAGTGGGGTGATATTGAACGTGTCGACATGACTTTCAGCGCGGTAAAGAGCTATCTTTCCACCATGATGGCCCTGGCCCTTCGGGACGGGCTGGTCAATGACCTGAACGCGCCGGTTGCGAACTGGGTACGTGATGGAAAGTTCGCATCGGAACACAACAAAAAGATCACCTGGCATCACCTGATGAACCAGACTTCGGACTGGCAGGGAACGCTTTGGGGTGTGCCCGACTGGGCTGACCGTCCGCAGGGTGATGACCGCAGTCAATGGCCCAACCGTCAATTGCATGAGCCGGGTAGTTTCTTTAAATACAACGATGTGCGTATCAATCTCGCGGCCTATTCCCTGTTACAGGTCTGGCGCCGGCCGTTACCGGAGATACTCAAGCGTGAAATAATGGATCCCATTGGTGCATCAACGACCTGGCGCTGGCATGGCTACGAAAATTCCTGGGTGACGCTGGACGGGCAAAAGATGCAGTCGGTATCCGGTGGTGGGCATTTTGGTGGTGGTCTGTTCATCAGTGCCCTGGACCATGCCCGTATGGGTCTCCTGTTCCTGCGTAATGGTCGCTGGCAACAAAGACAGATTGTACCCGCAGATTGGATAAGGGCCATGCGACAACCCACACCAGCACAACCCGATTACGGTTACATGTGGTGGCTGAACACCAATCGGGAACGAATACCAGCGGCACCCGAGGGTGTTTTCTGGGCTGCAGGATTCGGTGGAAACTATATCTACGTGGACCAGGACAATGACCTGCTGATCGTACTTCGCTGGGTGCCTGCGTTGGCTGAAGTCGTGGAAGCAGTGCAGTCAGCGATCACGGACTGAAACTGTACAGATGTCAGGCCGTACCTGAAGTTATATTGAACAGCGTTTTAGTATCGACGCCCCCGGACATTGACCCGGTGGTGCGGCTGAAAATCATGACTGCCGGTATCAAGTAAAAGCTTTGACTTGCACCTATATTGAAGTCAATAAATGACAGGAGGAGTTCAAATGAAGCTTGACTGGAAAGTGATTGCCGGTGGCGGTGTGGTGATGTACATCGCTGAATTTTTTGTCGGCGGAGTCACAGGAATGGCCATACACCAGGGTGCCCTGGAGCCGCTGTATCAAGGTACTACTGAATTCTGGCGTCCGGAGCTCAACCAGGATCCGCCAGACATGGCCGCCGTAATGCCGGGTTGGATAGCAGTGGGTGTGCTGAGCACAATGGTCCATGCCGGTATCTACGATAATATTCGCAGTGCATTTGGTGGTTCCAACCTGGTAACAGGGGCCAAGTTCGGACTGGTTCTTGCATTGATCTATGCCATGTCCGGACTCGGACTCTCCGGAATTTTCGGTCTTCCCAAGGCCATTTGGGGCTGGTGGATGCTTGAATGGTTTATTGTCTTTCCCGCTGGTGGCCTGGCACTGGGTTGGTTCGTCGGAAAATTCGGCTCAGATTGACAAATTAGTCTCCACGTTGGGCGGACATTGAGGTCCGCCCAATGGAATGCAGTAGAAATATTTTACCGTGGGAATGACCCCGGCGGCAGGGTCTGGTCTATGCCTTCCCGGGCACCTGCACCATCGTGGCCTGGATGATCAGACTATTTTCCATTTCTCCCCTGGGTCACGACCCAGTACAACGCATTGAGTAGCTTGATGGCGTCCTGGCTGTTCATATAGGTCATCTTGCTGAAATCGACCAGTGTGTCGCCAAAACCGGTCAGTGAGGCTTCGCTGCCAAAGGTATTGCGTACCAGCACAATGGCCTCTTTTTTGACCTCGTGTTTGCCTTTCCAATAATTTTTCAATCCCGCCATTACACGTTCCGGTGACATGGCAAGACGAAATACAAAGGGTTGTGAACGCAGACTGACCAGGGTGCCGATTTGCCTGCGATCGTGAACCAGCGTTACATATCGGTGACCTGCCCTGCGGTACTTGATCTCGGTGCCCAGTTACCAGACGGACTTCATGAACACATTATCCAGGAACGTGTCAATCAACTCACTCTAATCGGTATTGTTTTGCTGAACCAAACGCACGATCCATTCACGGGGACGCTCGCGTGACTTGTTGTCGGTCATCTTGGCCAGTTCCATGGCTTCGAGCACCGGTTGCAATTACTTGCTGTCTATCTGGCCGTCATCATTTTCATCCAACAGGCTGAACAGGGTATCGAAATAGGCTGAAATGGCATTTTTGACCAGTTCCCTGTCGGGTGAGCGGTCAAACAGGCTGTTGGCCTCCGGCAATCCATCCAGATAAGCCCAGCTTTGCAGGCTGGTGATTGAATCTACCGAGGGGTCACTAATGAAGTATTGGAAAAGTTCCGGCCAGGCGATTTGCATACTCACCAGCGCAAACAGGATCTTGCATTCCCAGTCCGTGGTTTCACGTCCGGAATTGTGCCGGGTTCCCGGGACAGGGAGTCACCCAGCTTTTGGGTAAGTGTGTACAGACAGGCGACGGCCATGTGGTCGTCCTGGTCAAATTGTGAGTAGGGCCAGCTATCGAGGTTGATGGTTTTGCACAGGCTGGAATCAAGCAGGCCGGATTGCTCACCGGTGGCGTCACCTCGCAACATGTTCATCAGGCTGGTGCGGCCAATACCCCACTCACCCTGTATACCAATGGCGATCGGGGTTTAACAATCGTGTATGAAGTCACGCAGCGCCTCGGCATAAGGCAACAGGTTCAAGGCATCGGTTTTTCTTGCTTCTTCGCTCTGGTCGAGGTTTGATGAAAACCTGAGAGGTGCTTCACGCAATGTGACGTCACTCATAAACAGTCCCTACACCGCTTGTTGTTAAATTGCCCGTTCAGTTTAACCGACCGCTAATTTCGAGTTGCCTCCAGGTGGTCAGGTGTCGCCGAATTGTAACCTGGCCAGTCTTGCATACAGCTCGTTGCTGCTGGTCAATTCATCGTGGTTGCCCACGGCCACAATACGACCCTGGTCCATGACCACGATCCGGTCAACTTTCTTGACGGTGGCGAGGCGGTGCGCAATGACCAGCGTGGTCCGGTCCTTCATCAGGCCTTCCAGCGCAACCTGGACCAGTTGTTCGCTCTCGGCATCAAGTGAACTGGTGGCCTCATCCAGTAACAGTATGGGTGGGTCTTTCAATATGGCGCGGGCAATGGCAACGCGCTGACGCTGACCACCGGACAAACGGGTACCTCTTTCCCCCAGGAAGGTATCGAACCCGTCGGGTAGTGCCACGATGAATTCGTCGGCAGCTGCCGCAACTGCAGCCAGTTCAACGGCAAAATCATCTGCGTCGGGGTTCCCATATCGGATGTTTTCCCTGGCGCTGTCACCAAACAACACGGTCTCCTGAGGCACCAGGCCAATTTGCCGCCGTAATGCGGTCGGTGATAATCGGGCAATGTTGATACCATCAATTTCTATGCTTCCCGACTCAGGATCATAGAATCGCAACAGCATTTGGAAACTGGTGCTCTTTCCGGCACCTGATGGACCGACGATGGCCACCGTTTCACCTGGTTCAATATCCAGTGAAAAATCTTCCAGTGCGGCCGAGTCCGGGCGAGAGGGATAATTGAATTTGACCCCTTTGAATGAAATTCGTCCACTGGCCCGTTCAACCAGTTCGGCCGGATTGTCCGGTGCCCTGATGGCGGGTGTTGCAATCAGCAACTCGGACAGGCGCTCCATGGCACCTGCACCGCGCTGGACCTCGCCCCAGACCTCACTGAGTGCCGCGGCGGAAGAGCCCACAAACATCGAATACATCAGGAATTGTGCCAACTCCCCACCGGACATTGAGCCGGCGAGTACCGCTCGTGACCCGGTCCACAGGATGACGGTTATCGCACCGAAGACCATGGTGATGCCCAGTGCGGTCAGGAAAGCCCGGGTGCGTACACGACGTATGGCCGCCTTGAAACTTTCCACCACGGCCTCGCTGTATCGTTTGCTTTGCAGTGGTTCCAGCGTAAACGCTTGTACTGTCTGGATGGCGTTAAGGGTTTCGTCCGCCAGGCCACTGGTATCAGCCACCCGGTCCTGAGTGGTGCGCGACTGGCTCCTGATTCGGCGCCCTATGATGATGATGGGCACGATCACGACCGGGATACCCATCAGGATGTACAGTGTCAGCTTGACGCTCGTCAATGCCAGCATCACCAGCCCACCCAGCAGGTTGACTGTGGCTCTTAAAGCGATCGACAGGCTGACACCGGAGACACTTTGAACCAGTGTGACATCGGCTGTGAGGCGAGACAGCACTTCACCGGTCCGGGTGGTTTCAAAGAAAGTCGGATCCATGCGAATAACCCGGTCATAGACGGCAGTGCGTATGTCCGCGACCACCCTTTCACCCAGCCAGGAGACCAGGTAATAACGCAATGCAGCGAAAGCCCCGAAGGCTGCAGCTGCGGCAAAAAACCAGCCAAAATAGCGGTTGATGGTGCCCACATCCCGGGCGACAAACCCGTTGTCGATCAGAAAACGCAGCGCAACCGGCAGGGCCAGCATGGCGGCAGATGCGACCAGCAGCGCCGCGAGCGCCGCGATCAGCGTGCCACGATAATTGAGAATAAACGGTACCAGTGCCCTCAGGGGTTTTAACGAGGACCCTGTAGGGCGAGTGGTGGTATTCTTTTCAGCCATTTGTGTCAGATGGGGATGCTTTCTTCGTTTTAAAAGCAGTTGTTGCTGTTTCGGCGTGTCGGCCTATCCCAGTTGCTCTATGCTGATTTTCCGCATTTTAAATTTTTGGATCTTGCCGGTCACCGTCATCGGGAACTCATCCACAACAAAGATGTGTTCCGGAATCTTGTAGTAGGCAATTTGATCCGCACAGAACGCACGTATTCCGTCTGCATCCAGTGATGCGTCGTCATCAAGCCTGACCCAGGCGGCCACGGCTTCGCCAAATTTTCTGTCCGGCACACCAAACACAGCCACCTCCTGGATCTGCGGGTGCTGGAACAGGTAATCCTCGATCTCGCGTGGATAGACATTTTCACCACCTCGGATGATCATATCTTTGACCCGTCCTACGATGTCGCAATAATCCTCATCATCGATGATCGCCAGATCGCCGGTGTGCATCCAGCCCGAGGGGTCGATCGCATCCCGGGTCTGATCCTCGTCATCCCAGTAACCCATCATGATGCTGTAGCCCCGGGTACAAAGTTCACCGGATTGACCCCGTGGTATGACCTTGCCCTCTTTGTCCACGACCTTGACCTGTACATGCGGATGAACCCTTCCGACCGTAGACACTCGTTTTTCCAGCGGGTCATCGGTAGCGCCCTGGAAGCTGACCGGACTGGTCTCGGTCATACCGTAGGCAATGGTGACCTCGGTCATGTTCATCTCGGAGATGACCTTTTTCATAACTTCGATCGGGCAGGGTGCACCCGCCATGATGCCGGTTCGCAAACTGCTCAGGTCATAGCGGCTGAATTCAGGATGTTCCAGTTCCGCGATAAACATGGTCGGTACACCGTAAACTGCTGTGCAGCGTTCTTTCGAGATCGCTTCCAGCACCGCCTGGGGCTCATAGGCCTCGGATGGGAGGACCATGCAGGCTCCCATCTTCAGGCACATCAGCGACCCACCGACCATACCGAAGCAGTGGTACAACGGTACCGGCATACAGAGACGATCATCGGCATCAAACTTCATCCCCTGGCCGATAAAAAAGGCGTTGTTCAGGATATTGAAGTGCGACAGGGTGGCACCCTTGGGCAGTCCGGTGGTGCCAGAAGTGAACTGGATATTGATGGCATCATCCGGCTGACTGGAGCTTGCCCTTGCCGCGAGTTGTTCGTCGGCATCGGATGGTGCCATACCAGCAATATCCCGGAAGCGAAACATACCATTTACAGGCTCATCGCTGATGACGATCAATGACCGCAGCTCAGGTAAGGCAGCCAACTCCAATTGTCCTGGTATGCCGCCGTCAATTTCAGGTCCGATCTCCCGCATCATCGAAATGTAATCACTGGTCTTGAAGTTTCCGGCCATGATCAGGGACTTGCAACCCACCTTGCCCAGCGTATAACTAAGTTCGGATACGCGGTAGGCGGGGTTGATATTGACCAGAACCAGGCCGGTCTTTGCGGTAGCAAACTGGGCAATCAACCATTCGATATTGTTGGGTGACCAGATACCGATCCGGTCACCGGGATCAAGGTCCAGGGACAGCAGACCGGCGGCAAATGCATCGACTGCTTCACCGAGCTCAGCAAACGTCCAGCGAATATCCTGGTGACAGACCACGACGGCCTCCCGGTCGCCCCAGCACTCAACCACCTGGTCAAAGACATCACCGATGGTCTGGAAGGTTAATGGTTGGTCACTGCTGCCACAGACATAACTTGGTTTATTGCTCATTAGGGATTCCTTGGCGTGTAATTCCAGAAGCTTTTTTATCGGGCCTGGTCAATCGGTATTGTTCCTTATAATAGCCTGTATCTGTCGCGGAGCAAGGCAGATGACAATATACGGGGTAAATCAGTCGCGTTGACGTTATCGGGGTTACTATCAGTGGTTTTAGCTACTCGAAAGGTTTAATCTTGTCACTACAAAAATAGGAACCCTCCGCTTTTTCATGTCATTTTTTAAAGAACTCAAACGCCGAAACGTTTTTCGAGTAGCGATTGCCTATGTCATTCTGGCCTGGCTGATGGCACAGGTCGCCGAGATGTTGTTGGAGACTTTTGGCGCACCCGACTGGGCGCTCAAGACACTGTTGGCGGCATTCCTGGTTGGTTTTCCGTTCGCCCTGTTCTTCGCTTGGGCCTTCGAGTTAACGCCAGACGGTCTGAAGAAGGAAAAGGATGTGGACCGCAGCCAGTCGGTCACACCACAAACGGGTCGCAAGCTGGACTTCTCCATAATTGCAGTGCTGGTGCTGGCACTGGGTTATTTCGTTTGGGATAAATTTGTCGGTGAGCCCACCCCTCAGGTGATACCGATCCAGGTGGCTTCCGAAGATGGTTCAGAGTCATCGTCAGAGTCCACCCTGCCCACCGACAAATCCATTGCCGTGTTGCCCTTTGACAACCGCAGCCGAAATGAGGATGACGAATTCTTCACCACCGGTATTCACGATGACCTGCTGACCCAGTTGGCACAGATATCCTCGTTGCGTGTGATATCACGGACTTCCGTGGCCCAGTTCAAAGACACCACCAAGAGCATTCGCGAGATTGCGGAATTGCTGGAGGTGTCCACGATATTGGAAGGCGGTGTTCAACGTGCCGGCAACCAGGTGCGTATCAATATGCAGTTGATCGATGCGGCCACCGATGCCCACCTGTGGGCCCAGACCTTTGACCGCGAATTGACCGCTGACAATATCTTTGCCATCCAGAGTGAGATATCCAGTGCAGTGGCCAGCGCCATGCGCACCACGCTTACGCCCGAGGAGCAGGAACGGGTTGCCGATGTCCCGACCCGCAATATGGAAGCGCTGGAAGAGTACTTTAAAGGTCGTGCAGAGTTGGATCAGCGCACCCTTCCGGCAATCGAGTCCGCCCGTCTGCGTTTTGAACACGCCCGTCAACTCGACCCGGAGTTCGCAATGGCCTGGGCTGGTGAGGCACTGGCCATCTTGCTTCTCAGTGATGGCGGAAGTTCGTACGGGGATATACCTATGGCTGAAGCCATTGCCCTGGCCAGATCGTTGCTGGTAACGGCCTATGCGTTGTCTCCGAGTGATCCGCAGGTGCTGGCGGTTTACGGTCTGTTGGAGCGGAATGATGAGAATATTGAAAAAGCCCTGGAGTATTATGATCAGTCACTGCTCCTCAATCCATCCAGTGGCGAAGTGTTGAACTGGAACCGCATGGCCCTGAACGCTGCCGGTAAATTGAAAGAGTCCTCAGACGTAGCCGTTCGCATGATCGAAGTTGATCCGATGTCGATGATTACGCTTTACAATGGTATCGCCTCGCTGATCAATACCCCCAATGATGATCCACAACGCATTGAACTGTTACTGCAGAGATTAGAGGATATGAATCTGCCTTATGGTCTTTCTGCCCGGGGCATTGTACGGGAAAGCCGCGGTGATATCGTATCCGCTGTCAGTACCTACTTTCGCGTATTGGAACTGGATCCCGGGCGGTCATCAACCCGTGACGGTCTCGCATCATTGCTGGCCAGAATGGGTCTGGGTGTTGAAGCTGCTGTCGTGGCGCCAGGCTTTGCTGAAAATATTCCTTTTATTGATGCGGATTGGGAAGAGAATTTGCGTATCAGGCAGGAGGAATATGACCGGAATCCCGATTCAATTGGTCTAACCATGGACATGGTTGAGGCGCTTATGGCGATGGGTGATCCAGAGGCAGCATTTCCGTACGTGCAGCAAGTCTGGAACCGCTACGGTGAAAAACCGGCGCAACTCGGAGGTTGGATGTTATCAATGGCATGGGTCGCACAGCAATCCGAACACCCCGCCGAATTCCGTCTTTATCGCGATGCCGCCAGCCGTTTTATACAGTCGTTGATTGAATCAGGCAACACCCACAATTACCGTTATCGCATGGAATTTCAGCTGGCTGTGATCGATGATCGCATCAGTGATGCTGCACTGGCGGCGTCCAAAGCCATCGAAAAAGGCGCACGATGGTATCAATGGTCCGAATATCCACTGGTAAAAAGTGTTGCTCATTTGCCTGAAATACAGGCCCAGATTAATCGGCATAACGATCTGATTTACACGGAAAAACTGGAAATTCTGACCTTTATATGCGGTCCGGACACCATACTGAGCAGTTGGAAACCTGCGCTAGAAACCTGTGACCAGTATCAACCGGAAGTTGTTAACACGGATACCTGATCCGGGTGCTTTTTACTGGAGCACTGCCCGGCGAATTTCTGTCAATTTTTCCTTGACCACAGATGCATTGGCACTGCCCATACGTACCAGGATTTTCTGCCCGGCCGACATGGCTTCGAGTTCTTCCGCCTCGAACAGGTACACAGCTTCAGGTTTGACCAGGTAGACCGGGCCCGGCACGTCGGGTGTGGCCAGTAATTCATCGATCACTTCGAGCAGGCGCTCGTCAAAACTCTGTTCCCCGCCGTTTTCCATCCAGGCCTGTTGAAACAATGGGTTGTAGCGGTGGTAAAGGGAAACAATGGCATCGGAGTCCGCATGTTGCAGCAATGCAATGTAGCCGTCATAGCGGGCATAGTTTTGTACACTCATCACCAGTTGATCCCCGTCCTTGTCCGCGAGGAACTTGCCGTCGGCAGGACGTACCGGGTTGATTGGGGCGGGCACCTGGCGACTGGTCAGGCTGTCGATGGTGGCCACCAGACGGCTGATAATATCGTTTTTGACCAGGTACTGAGCCAATGGGTCGGCACCCACCACGGCCGACAATGATGCTTTGAACTCAGCATCACTTTCACCCAGTAACGGCAATGGTTCAGGCGGGGTAACCGGCTCAGGTTCCGCCGGGGCCACGGTGGTTTCAACTTCAGGCTCTGGTTCCGACCGGATCGGTTCGGGTGGCAATAATTGTGGCGCCGGTGGTTTGTGTACGGCTTCGGGTGCTGAAGTAAAGAAATAATAACCCCCACCCCCGAAAAGGAGCAGAAGCAACAGGACAGGAATCGATTTTTTCATCGTTATGCGCCTGGTTGTTCGCCGAGTTGATATGTCTGACCCCGTGAAGCCGGTTGCGGTTCAACCGGGGTTTAATTTCTTGCACCCTGTGACCGGTCTGGTATATTGCGCACGCTCGGATAACTAAAAAACTACGGTATACATTCAATATGATCTTCAACAGCCCATTCAGCCACCCGGGAATTCGCAGCTTCCTGTTTGTTGTTATTCCTGCCCTGATCCTGGTGGCAACCCCGGTTACAGTGGTGGCGACCAATGTTCTGATCGAGACACCGTTGGGAAATATCGAACTCGAACTGCTGGAGGAGGATGCTCCGCAAACGGTTGCGAACTTTCTGAACTATATTCGCAACAACCGCTATGACAAGGCCTTTATGCATCGCAGCATAAATGGTTTCATAATCCAGGGCGGTGGCTATGCATATGCGGATGGCTCGGCCTTTGACATTCCTTCATATCCTCCGGTCGTAAACGAATTCAAGGTATCCAACACCCGGGGTACCGTGGCCATGGCCAAGCTGAACGACCAACCCGACAGTGCCACCAGCGAGTGGTTTATCAACCTCGCAGACAACTCTTCGAACCTGGACGCCCAGAACCAGGGGTTTACTGTTTTCGCCCGGGTTGTGGGTGACGGGATGCTGGTGGCAGATGCCATCAGTGAGTTATCAACAGTCGATGCGGGCTCCCCATTTTCCAACCTTCCGGTCATCGATTTCTCCGGTAATGGTGCCTTGACCGAGGAAAACCTGGTCATGACCGTGGTTACGGAAATTTCAGGGGTGGCCCCCTTTGTAATGAATGCCGGTCTGAACGATGCCTGGTTCAACCCGGTTACCGATGGCCAGGGTTTTTTTATCACGGTGTTTCCGGACCTGGGGGTGGTGACACTGGCGTGGTTTACTTATGACACCGAACTGCCATCCGAAGATGCCGAGGCCAATCTTGGTGACCCGGGTCATCGCTGGCTGACCGCTTTGGGTACCATCGATGGCAACACATCGGTGATGACCATCACCCAGGCATCGGGTGGACTGTTCGACACGGCCACCGAGATCGACCGCATCAGCGACGGCACCATTACGCTGACCTTTGAGGACTGCAATTCGGGTACTGCAGAATACGATATACCTTCAATTGACCGGCAGGGTGTGGTGCCGATTGAGCGTATTGCCAATGACAATATTGCGGTGTGCGACGAGTTGACGGGGGAGTAATCTTCACGTCATTCCGGCGAAAGCCCATTCGTCATTCCCGCGATAGCGGGAATCGCCCTCAAAGTAGTCCCTAACTCTATGGCTTGATGAACTTCAGCGCCCAACGATCGGTATTGCCGGTGACCGTTTTGCGCCCCACCTCGTAGCGAAGCTCATCATCGGGCCGGTAATGCAGGGTTGAAGAATCCACCAGTTCAAAACCCGCGGCCTGTATTTCCAGGATGGCCGTGACCGGGTCAACACGTCTGCGGTTTTCGTGGTTGTCAGCCTCCATATGTCGTCGGTTGTGGTCAACCACCGCGTAGATGCCACCGCTCTTTAGGGCATCGAAACTCGCCTTGTTCATGGCCGCGCGGCCGGGTACAGAAAAATTATGGTAATTGCGGAAGGTCAATACCATGTCCGCGTCCTCAACTTCCAGGCCAGCGGTCTCCAGTGTGTAAAAACGGGAACCTTCAGGACGTGACATCCTGGAGTTGGCCGAAACAATCTGGATGTCCTCAAAGCCGGTTTCAGTCAGCAACGACGTCTCTAGCCTGCCGGTACCCAGTGCGACAAAATATTCACCGTTTTCCTGTACTACCGGTGCCAGCAACTTGGTGTACCAGCCACGACCGGGCATCAACTCCACGATTCTCATGTCGTCACGCAGACCAAAGAACCTGAGTGTATCAATCGGATTACGATTGCGGTCCCGTTCTCTTTCGGCATCCGTTCGGATGTCGGCAGCCATGGCTGTTTTGAGCTTCATTTCAACCACGTCAAAGTCATCGGCCAACAGAGGAACTGTTGTAATGAGCAGCAAGGCGGCAAGTATGTTCTTCATATCGTTTCCCTGATTCTTTACTACGTTGTGATGTAACATTTTAGTGGAATTGTATGCGCTCTGAAAACATCTACCCAAGACCGCATGGTCCCTTGCCGGACACATGACGAAAACCCATTACCCCATTGGTTTTCAATTCTGCATCCCACGTTTCAATTCCGCGATCTGATCCAGCAGGTCCAGTGCCAGCGCCGCTCCTGCCAGGTTGACACCCAGGTCGCGCTGCAGGTGAATAACGGTCTTTACCCTTCTAAGACTGGTGATGCCAAAGCGCCAGCGCTCAGCGCTTTGTCCCTGTGGCTCAAGAATGCCTTCCGCGACCAGCAGGGTAACGGTTTCTGTTTCCACCATACAGCTTCTGCACAGTTCATCCAGAGTGACCAGGTCCGAGTCTTCCAATAGCTGTCCTTTAATAATGCGTTTGCGGGTCATGATCAGGCCACCTCCAGTTTTGCGCGGGGATTGAATTCTGAATCCCGTTGCATACGTTGGTACCATTCACGTGTACCGGGGTCATCTGCCGGTGGCAAAGCAATGTGCAATATCGCGTAAAGATCCCCCGCTGTTTTTGCCGGGATACCCCGGCCTTTTAACCGAAGTTTCCTGCCACCCTGTGAGTTGGCCGGGATTTTGAGATCAATGACACCCGAGGGTGTGGGCAGTTTGACCATGGTACCCAGTGCCGCCTCCCAGGGTGCCAGTGGCAGATCCATACTGACGTCAGCACCGTCCACACGGTAAATGTCGTGAGGCCTGAACTCCACCTCCAGGTAAAGATCACCCGCTTTGCCATCACCCATACCCGTACTGCCCTGGCCGGCCAGACGGATTTGCTGGCCCTGGCGGATTCCCCTGGGGATGCTTACATTCAGGTTGCGTTGGCGGTTAATGACCTGTCCATCCTGGGCCACACCGGGCATTTGCAAAGTTATGGTCCGGGTAGTTCCGTTGTAGCTGTCTTGCAGGTCGATCAGGATCTTTGCATGGTGGTCTTCACCGTGCATGTGGAATCCCCGTCTGCCATCACCACTGCCACCCTGGCCGAAGAGCGATTCAAAAAAATCACTGAAATCGTGTTCTCCGCCTCCCGGTCGGGACCCACCGGTGTACTCGAAACCGCTTTCCCGGTCAGGTGGTGGGCGGAAATCCTGTTGTGCCTGCCAGTCGGAGCCCAACTGGTCGTAGGCTGCACGTTTTTCAGGATCCTTCAGGACTTCGTTGGCCTCTCCAACCTCTTTGAATTTCTGCTCCGCATCGGCTTCCTGGCTGACATCTGGATGATATTTCCTGGCCAGTTTGCGGTAAGCTCGCTTGATTTCATCCTGGGTGGCGTCCCGACCAACACCCATGGTCTTGTAGTAGTCCTTGTATTCCATACGAGCCGTCCTAGTCCCCGTGTTTCGGGGTATAGGATTCAGCCTCCTGCCGGGTCAGTTTTTCGACCCTAAGGGTCCAGTTTGCGAAGTTGGAACTGACTTCAAAACGAAACCGGCCACTTTGATCAAACAAACGCACACCATTGTTGATCCACTTAGTGGTGACCACCTTGCCGAGGTATTCACCGCTTTTTGCATCCACCAGGTCCACCTGGAATCCCAGTGATTTCTGAAATTCCGAAGTGACCCGCCAGTCCAGAACCCAGGGGGCTGTCACTTCAAATTCCGGGGTTGTCCTGCCGCTGCTGCCTTTGAATTCCTGCAGTAATTCCTTGCCACTGACGGAGGTTGCAAGGCAGCAACACACGAAGAGCATGATCAATCGGGTGGTTTGCTTATTCATGATGTATTCCTGTAGGTACCTGTTGGTTTTGCAGATATCATTAATGTACTCTTTTGCTGATCGTGTGCCTACCCGTGCGCGGTTTGCGTTGTCTGTGGTCATTCACGCGTTATACTTGTTCGACTACGCGACCCGGGAGTGACCAAGCAGCTATGTATTCAGAACTCGCCATACTTGCTCTTTTTATCTTCCTCTACAGCATCGTTGCGGGCCGTGTGGAAAAATCTGCAATATCCGGCCCCATTGTGTTTGTAACCGCGGGTTTTCTGATGGGCCCCTTTAACCTTGGTTGGTTGCAGGCCACCGCCAGCAGTTCAGATTTCAGACTGCTCGCTGACCTGACATTGGCATTGATTCTGTTTATTGATGCGGCCAATGCGGAACTTACCGTGCTGAAACGGCAATTCCGCATTCCGTCCCGTATGTTACTTCTGGGTCTGCCGGGTGTCATCGCGCTGGGGTTCGGCGTTGCAGTATTGATGTTTGACGGCTTAAGCATATATGAAGCTGCGATCCTTGCCACCATGCTTGCCGCGACGGACGCTGCGCTGGGTAAGGCAGTAATCAGCAACAAGGCGGTTCCGGCACGAGTACGTGAGAGTTTGAATGTCGAAAGCGGGCTGAATGATGGTCTTTGTGTTCCGATCTTGCTGTTGTTTATCGCACTGGCTGTTGGCAGTGAGAACAGTCATGGAGGCAATACGTCTGCCCTGATGCTGGTGGCCCAGGAATTGGGTATCGGTCTTGCGGTCGGGTTGGGCTTGGCCGGTGGTGGTGCCTGGCTGCTAAAGTTTTGCTGGCAAAAGGGCTGGGCTACAAAAATCTGGTTGCAGATCACCATCGTGGGTCTGGCGATTGCCTGCTTTGCGGTGGCCCAAAGCCTGCACGGCAGTGGTTATATCGCTGCATTCACCGGTGGTATGTTTTTTGGCTATATCGTTAAGGACGCCCTGCATAAACTGGTGCTGGCAGCCGAGGGTATCGGTGAAACACTGGCCCTGGTGACCTGGATGTTGTTTGGTGCAGCCGTGATTGGTCCGGCCATCAGGTTGTTCAACTGGGAGGTGGTAGTTTACGCATTACTGAGTCTGACAGTGATACGTGTCCTGCCGATATACCTGTCCCTTGCCGGTATCGGTGAAAGTGTTTCCAGCCGACTTTTCCTGGGTTGGTTTGGACCACGCGGACTGGCCAGTATTGTCTTCGCGATCATCGTGTTGAATGAGGGCCTTCCCGGCGGACAATTCATTACACTGGTGGTTGTTTGCACGGTATTTTTCAGTCTGGTTGCCCATGGGGTAACGGCCAATCCGCTTGCCCGGTGGCTGGGTCGCAAGGAAGCTGAAGACGCCAGCAGTACCAACGGATAAACTACCTGCAAGGGCTTTCAGGTTAACGTCTGAGTACCGCCCACCAGCGTGCGATATTCAACAGGCTGGCAAGAGATGCCGACAGATAGGTCAAAGCCGCAGCTTTGAGTATTTTTCGGGCATGCGGAAGATCTACGGATTTCAACAGGCCGCTACGTTCGAGCATCGGCATAGCCCTGTTGAAACTCGCGTCAAGTTCAGTTGGTAGTGTCACCAGGTGTACCAGGCTTGTAGCTCCCATGCTCATCAATCCACCCGCTGCCATCATCACGGTAAGCACAGGGGCTCGTGTCAGTGCCCCGACAAAAGGGGCTGCCATCAATATGCCTGCGCCCAGTCGTTGAACCGGTTGGGTCATCATGACCAGCCGGGTGCGAATACGTAATGGCGCATATCCACTGGCGTCCTGAAGTGCGTGGCCCACTTCATGGGCTGCAACTGTCACAGCGGTCAGTGAGTGTCCGTTGAGACGTTCCGGGGCCAGTCGAACGACCTTCTCCAGTGGATCATAGTGGTCACCATGTGTGGTTTCCTCTACCTTTATATGCTGGAGATCATTGGCGTCGAGCAAATGTCTCGCGAGTTCACCACCCGTCCCTTCATATCGGTTCTCTGGTGATGTGTAGCGGGACATGACGCGGCGAACCCACAAGCCCGGTCCAAAGACCAGCGCGAAAAGTATCAAAATCAGGATTAACAGGTGCATGTCGCAATCATAACCCGATACGGTTGTGCACTGGTCCGATCAATTTGCCAGCGTACTGCTCAATTGCGGATCACCGATTTTTTAACTATCCAGACGATAAGCGGCAACATCAGGATGATGCCGGCCGTGATCAGAAAAGGCGCAAGTGTGGTGAGTACGGGTTGACCAAAATCTGTACCGGTCAGACCCAGAACCCCGACGACCAGCAGCAGGGTCCCAAAGCCGTCAAGCGTGAGAAACAAACCAAAAGATGAACTTTTTTGACTCATGGTCTGATGATATAAAGGTACCCGGGCTCGTTTGGCCCATTTCAGTGGCATGACCGGAAGCTCAATGGGCAATAATTCCCGATCGCGCACAACGGTGGAAAGAATCAGTCCGGAAAGCTTTGAATAATTTCTTCGTATCTCTTGTGACTGCGCATATTGTCCATATCCGAATCATGAATCAACCACTCGCGTGAGATATTACCCACTTTTATCAGGCAATTTTCAAGACAATCCAGTGCGTGTTCCACATCACCGGCGAGTGAGAAAAAACAGGCACCGTTGTACTGGATTATGGAGTCTAGTGGGGCTGCGTTCATTGAGGCCTGCATCCACTTTCGGGCTTCCTCGTTTTCACCCAAACGTAACAATGCGAATGCGCCCATGTTCAATGCACGATTATCATCGGGGTTGAGTTCAAGGACACTCCTGACCCGCAGAATTCCTTTGCGGGTGACCTCCTGGGCCTTATCTTCGTGACCCAGACTGGTGTAGAGTTGGGCCTGGAGCAAGACACTCTGAAAATCTTCAGGTCGAACTTCAGCGGCCCGTTCGAATAGCTTCAGCGCCTTATCAAGATCGCCTTCATGCACCTTGGCACGACCAAAGAAATACCAGGCTTCGTAATTTTTAGAATCCAATTCGATGGCCATTTCAAATTCTGTCTGTGCCTCTTTGTAATCCTGGCGCATGCAATGGGCGATACCGGATGACACGTGCGATTCCGCCAGTTCCGGCGCCAGTTCAAGGGCGCGCGCGCTGGTACGCATGGCCTCGTTCAGATTGACGTTACTGGCATTGAAATACATATATTCAAAGCCATAGGTGTAGGCCAGGCCGGCCCAGGCACGGTCAAAGTTGGGTTCGATTTCAATGGTCTGGTTGAACATCTGACGGGCATACACGTTGTTCAATGTTGTATGTTTCGCGAAATAACTTTGACCCCGCAGAAAAAAGTCATAAGCCTTTGGGTCTACATGCTGGCCATCATCGATATTATTTTGCAGTGAGAGGCTCAGCGCACTGGCGATCGATTTAGCGATTTCCTCCTGGATCTCGAAAATATCTTCAAGTCCGCGGTTGAACTGGCGGGTCCAGCGGTGGAAACCATCGGATGTATTGATTAACTGGGCGGTTATTCTGAGGTTGTCACCATGCTTGCGCACACTGCCCTCAAGGACGGTGTTTACCTTGAGTTTTCTGCCGATTTCACCGATGTCCGCTTTTTTGCTGCCAAACTGAAAGGACGCCACTCTGGAGGCAACCCTCAAATTGTTGACTTTGCACAGCGCGTTGAGAATCTCCTCTGCAATGCCTTCGCAGAAATATGCCTGATCGCCTTTTTCGCTCATGTCGTCAAATGGCAGAACAGCGATGGAAGGAGTGTCATTCAATAGATATTCAGCGACCGGGGCATGTTCAACATCACCGACGGGGTCACGGCGAATACCCTGTGGGGTCAACTCGTAGGCCCACGCGAGAATGAGGGCGATGGGAAAGCCCAGCAGGACCAGCACGATCAACAGGGTCAGTGCCCAGGGGGGGAGTCCCAGTCCTTCGAACGTGACTTCACCGATTTGCATCAGGATCCAGCCAACGATGATGTACACAATGGCTACACGGATGACTTTCCGTTCTTGTAATTGGTCCCAAAAACCTTTGATTGTAAGCACACGCATATCGACGTCCTCGACACCACAATACACCCGACCTGCCCTACCCGAATGGGCCAAATGACATAGTCGTGTGTAAATAGTGTCTTGACCAAAGCAGACATCGTTAAAGCATCGATGGTTCCTGGTAGCGGGCATTCCAGTCCGAAAATTGCGATGTTCTGCCTTGAACCAGCGATAGAATAAGTGGTTGGTATTATTCTAGGGTGTGTTTACCAAATCTAAAATCTGCCCTGGTCAGCAAACACCGGATCATCGACCCCGGGTTTCAGGCCAGCTTCATTCGTCATCCACCTGCTGTGTCTGGTAGGCCATGTTGGCCCGGTTGATCACGTAGACCCTGATCGCAGCACTTTCCTGTTCGGACAAAACCCCCGCGAACCCCGGCATGCCCTCTTCTGACAAAGAACCACCCAATACAATGGTATCCCAGATCGTGTGGGTTTTTGACGATGAATAACGCAGATCGGGTAATACACCACCACTCACTGCACCCATTCCGTGGCATACCATACAACGCTGGTAATACAAATCTTTCCCCAGCGCTATCGTGTCATCACCCGCGGTGGAATCGGGTGGTTTAGGCACAGTGGGTGCATCGGGGCGGGTGGGCACAGGCAGGGATTGCTCACCTCCGAGACGAAAGGCCATTATCCTGCTGATATTTCTTTGTTGCAGTGCTGCCGTGGGTGCACCACCCAACAGGCCCCAAACGGTGCCCCAACCAACCGCTACGCTGACAAATTGATGATCATCGACAGCATAACTGACCGGAGCTGCGGCAATGCTGGACTGGGCTTGAAATTGCCAAAGACGCTGACCACTATCCGCATCGTAAGCGGCCATCTCACCCACCAGGCTTCCCTGGAAGACCAACCCGCCGGCGGTTGCAAGTACCCCGCCGTTCCACGGACCAAGATGCTGGTATCGCCAGACTTCCCGCCGCGTCACCGGGTCCCATGCAATTAACTGTCCACGCACCAGTTTCATCAATTCAGCCAGTACCTCGGGGTCATCCGGAAGGTCACCAAATCGAAAATCGGTACCAGTATTCCATTGCCCTTCAATGAACTCAAAATCCTCATCTGGGGCGTGTACAAAGGGCAAGTCCTGTGTCGGAATATATACCAGCTTCCTGTCAGGGTTGTATGCCATCGGGTGCCAGTTATGCCCACCCAGCGATGCCGGCATGATGAAAAACGGCTCTTTATCATAGTGCGCATTGGGCGTCTTTTGTGGCCGGCCGCTTTGCAAATCGATACCATTGGCCCAGGTGACGGTGACGTAAGGATCTGCGCTGAGCAGTTCACCGGATTCACGGTCAATGACATAAAAGAACCCGTTCTTGGGTGCTTGCATCAACACTTTCCGACTAAGCCCACCAATCTCCAACCCGGTCAAAATCATGTGTTGGGTCGCGGTGTAATCCCAGCTGTCGCCCGGGGTGGTCTGATAATGCCAGGCATAGGAACCATCGGATGCGTGTAATGCCACGATGGAAGACAAAAACAGGTTGTCACCCCCACCAGGACTGCGGATGTTTCGATTCCATGGTGAGCCATTGCCGACCCCAATATACAAGAGACCCAGTTCCGGGTCATAGGCCATGGAGTCCCAAACCGTGCCACCTCCACCGTACTTCCACCACTCGCCGTTCCAGGTCGTTGCAGCCATTTCCAGCGCCTCATCCTCGAATCCGTCATCCGGGTTTGCTGGTACCGTGTAAAACCGCCACCGCAGGCGACCGTTTTCGGCATCATAGGCAGACACATATCCGCGTACACCAAATTCCGCACCGCCATTACCAATAATCACCATCCCGTCAACGACCCGCGGTGCGCCGGTTATGGTGTAAGGGGGTGTGCGCGAAATGGTATCGACACGCCAGCGTTCCTGACCTGATGCTGCATCCAGCGCCACCAGCCAACCATCCAGGGTACCCACATAGACATTGTCACCCCAAACGGCCACACCCCTGTTGACGACATCGCAGCAGGCGTATCGGGCCCATTCCCGCTTCACTTCGGGGTCGTAGCGCCACAGTTCGCTGCCACTGGCAGCATCCAGAGCGTACACGATGCTCCAGGAGCCAGTGACATACATGCGTTCATCCACCACGATGGGGGTCGCCTCCATGCCACGCCTGGTGGGGACGTCAAAGTACCATGCCAATCCCAGTTGATTGACATTGGCGGTGTTGATCTGATCCAGCGGGCTGAATCTTTGTTCATCATAGGTGCGGCCATGAGAGAGCCAGTTGTTGTGCTCTTTGCTGGCTGACTCAAGACGCTCGGTGCTAACTATTGAAACGATTGAGGCTCCGGAAACTGATGCCGGTGTGTTGCTGACCGGTTGGCCCGAATCCTGTTCACATCCGGTCAACAGCAATCCGGTCAATAGCAGACATACCCCACTGACCAAAATATTGGTCATTTCATTTGCTCCACCCGCGGGAAAATCCCTTGAACGGGTCAAAGCTTACCTCAATTTTGTTTGGGTGGAGTTCGACGTGTAAGAAGCGATGTGCGAAGCCCCCGTGTTTTGCGTAAACTGGTTTTCTTTTTTCTGGATGGATCTCATCATGTTGCGCATCAATGTATTTTCAGCTGCCCTGTCGTTGCTGGTTTTAATGTTTGCTGGACCCGTATCGGCAGCAGATCATCCGCTGGCCGGAATCCCGCTGCGATCCATCGGTCCGGCGTTGACTTCAGGACGGGTGTCAGATTTTGCCTTTCACCCGCAAAAATCAGAGCTGTTTTATGTATCCATGGCCAGTGGTGGTGTCTGGAAAACTGAAAACAACGGCATCACATGGAAGCCGGTATTTGATAACGAAGGCTCGTTTGCCATCGGCGTAGTCGAATTGGATCCATCAAATCCCAACACCGTATGGGTAGGCAGTGGCGAAAACAATGCCCAGCGCAGTGTGGGATATGGTGATGGGGTATACAAATCCTTAGATGGTGGCAAAAAATGGAAGCACATGGGTCTGAAGGACTCGGGGCACATTTCCATGATCCGTTTCCACCCAACTGACAGCAATACCGTGTACGTCGCAGCACAGGGACCGTTATGGAATTCCGGTGGCGACCGTGGACTGTACCGTTCCACCGACGGCGGAGAGAATTGGGAACGAATCCTGGAGATTGATGAACACACGGGTATCAATGAATTCGTTATAGACCCTGCGAACCCGGATGTCATCGTGGCATCCAGCTACCAGCGTCGGCGTCACGTGTGGACATTGATCAACGGTGGTCCGGGGGGTGGCATCCATAAGTCAACTGATGGTGGGACAAGCTGGCGCAAAATTGAAGGGGGTTTGCCAAAGGGAGATGTGGGCCGTATCGGTCTTGCCATGGCAACTTCGGCGCCCAATATGCTCTATGCCATTATCGAGGCGGATGATAAGGGTCGCGGGACTTACCGCAGTACTGATTTTGGCGAGAGCTGGGATAAGCGCTCCAACCACGTGGCCGGAAGTCCGCAGTATTACAACGAATTGTATGTTGATCCGAATAACCCGGACAGGGTGTATGCAGTTGATACCTTTACCCAGGTATCCGAAGACGGCGGCAAGAGTTGGGAGCAACTCTCATTCAAAAACCGTCATGTAGACGATCACGCCCTGTGGATCGACCCGGAGAACAGTAACCACTTGTTTATCGGTGGTGATG
Source organism: Lysobacterales bacterium (assembly GCA_014238945.1). Classification (GTDB taxonomy): domain Bacteria; phylum Pseudomonadota; class Gammaproteobacteria; order Xanthomonadales; family SZUA-36; genus SZUA-36. The sequence continues at coordinate 2,467 of JABAAB010000087.1, read as the reverse complement.
GCGGAGTATATGAAAGCTGGGATCGTGGCCAGCTCTGGCGTCATGTGCGAAACCTGCCTGTCACCCAGTTTTATCGTTCCACACCGGACAATGATTTTCCGTTTTACAACGTATGCGCAGGTACCCAGGATAACTTCACGTTGTGCGGGCCCAGTCGCAATACCAAGACCGACGGCATCACCAATGCAGACTGGTGGGTCGCGCAGTTTGGTGATGGCTTCAAGGCACAGATAGATCCCACCGATGCCAATGTGGTGTATGCGCAGTACCAGTACGGTGGCCTGGTTCGATTTGACCGTATTACCGGTGAACGTCTGAGAATTACCCCGATGCCCGATGCCCACGAAGATGACTATAACTGGAACTGGAGTTCGCCGCTGATCATCTCACCACACGATTCCAACCGTCTGTACTATGGCTCAGAAAAACTGTTTCGATCTGATGACCGGGGTGAAAGCTGGGTCGCGGTCAGTGATGACCTGAGCCGTCAGATTGACCGCAATGAACTGGAAGTCATGGGGCGCGTGTGGAGTGTCGATGCCATTGCCAAGAACAATTCCACATCGACTTACGGCGGCCTGATCGCTGTGGATGAAAGCCCGCTGACCGAAGGCCTGATCTATGCCGGTACCGACGATGGTCTCATTCACGTGACCTCGGACGGGGGCGGCAACTGGAGTATCACCGACTCGATCCGTGGTGTACCGGATATGTCCCTGATCGAAGACCTCATCGCCTCGTTCCATGATGAAGATGTAGCCTATGCCGTGATCGACAACCACAAACGTGGTGATTACAAGCCTTATGTGCTCAAGAGCGATGATCGCGGCGATAGCTGGAAACTGATCAGCAATGACCTGCCCGAGCGGGGTACCGCGCATACCATCATCGAGGACCATGTCGATCCCAACCTGCTTTTTGTCGGCACGGAGTTCGGTCTGTTTTTCAGCAACAATGGCGGTGATAACTGGAATGAGCTGACTTCGCTGCCAACTATTGCGGTGCGTGATATTGAAATTCAGCGTCGTGAAGGTGACCTGGTGGTGGGTACCTTCGGGCGGGGTATTTATATTCTTGACGACTACTCCCCACTGCGTTCGAACACCGAGGCACTAAAAGCAGAAGCAACCCTTTTTGAAACCCGGGATGCCTGGTTGTACGTACCCGACAACCGGCGCGGTTGGGGTGGTAAAGGTGACTGGGGTGTGGGGCGTTATACAGCGGACAACCCGCCTTACGGTGCGGTATTCGCCTACTACCTGCCCGAAGACCTGCAGTCACTCAAAAAACAACGGCGTAAAGCTGAAAAGGCCCGGGCCAAAGAGGGTGAGGACAATCCTTACCCCAGCTGGGAGCAACTGCGTCGCGAGGACCGTGAAGAAGCGCCATCTGTCACGCTGACGGTACGTGATGCGTCGGGTAATGTTGTACAGCGGATCGATGCGCCTGCCGGCAAGGGCTTCCACAGGGTGGCATGGAATATGCGCTACCCCGCACCGAGTCCGGTCAATCTCTCACCGAGGACCGATTTTGCACCGTGGAAGAGCCCACCGCAGGGACCGATGGCGCTACCAGGGGAATACTCGGTCTCGCTGTCTAAAAGAGTAGAGGGTGAAATGGTGGAAATCGCCGCTGCGAAATCCTTCACTCTCAAGTCGCTGTTTGAAGGTGGTCTGGTCACCGACAACCGCCAGGAATTGCTGGATTTTGAACAGCAATCGGCGGCCCTGTACCGCGCTGTATCGGGTGCAAACCGGGCGTTGGGTGAAATTCAGGACCGGATTGACCACCTGCTCAAGGCCGCTGTAGATACACCGTCATCCAGCGAGCAACAGGCGCAGGCACTGCGTGGTTTGAATTCGCGAATGGCCGACCTGAGGGTCCGGTTCAGCGGAGACCGAACCATATCCGGTCGCGCCGAAAAAGTACCGATGTCCATCAGTGCACGGATCAACAGAATCGTTGGTGGTCACTGGGATAGCCAGTCGGCCGTCACAGACAGTTACCGGGATTCGCTCGTGATCGCCGAGCAGCAGTTCATGGATGCCCTGGGCGAGTTAAAGACCATTGCTGAGGATCTTGCGGCAATTGAAGCTGATTTGCAGGCCGAGGGTGCGCCATGGACACCCGGGCGAATACCTGATTGGCCCTAGCCTGCATATTTCACCAAGGATCCGGAGTTTGCGCTGTAGCTGGCGAAACAGTTTGGTGAATCGTTCGAAAAGTCATAGCGATAGCTAGTACTCCTTAAAGGTGATATTGCCATGTTCAGCGAGTCGGGAAGTGCTTGGGCGCCAGGCACGTCTCGCTGGCAATGGCTGGTCCTTGGCAAGAGGCGTAACACCGCGAACGAGCGCTTCCCGGCTCGCCCGAAGGGAGCTAAGCAGATGACCCAATACGGCGTTACAGCCCTTAACAAGGACCAGCCATTGTCTACGGTCTGTGCCTTGTCTTGGATCATCTGCTT
>JABAAB010000040.1 GCA_014238945.1 Lysobacterales bacterium | reverse complement strand
TTGGGCTTAACGCTGTCCACCCTCCTCCGTGTTGAGCGCGGCACAATCTTTCCCCGATGCCTGAAGTTGGGTGCAAACACACCATGAAAACGGGTCAGGTTCAGTCGCGGTCTCGGCACCAGTGCCGCCAGGCGTGCCATGAAATCCAGCGGCTCCAGTACCACCTGCGTTGAACCATCCCGGAACGGCCGCTTGACTCATCACGTCAAGAAAATTTAGTCCCACCATAGTGACATCAATAAGCACTTCTCCCGCAGCAGCTACAGGGGCTTGAATCATTCCAATTTTGAGAACATCGGAGGGTTCCCCGAAGCGTTGTACCTGCCAGGCCCTCAGCGCAGTCACTTGTGACGTTTGCGGTTAAAACTGGATGAAGGGTGACCGCTCGTCAGGATACAGTAAAAGAATGCCGCAGCGATCATTGAGTCAAAGGCTGAAACCGTCGTCAAAGTAATGTATCCCTTAACGCTGAGGCCGCCCACAATAAACCCGGTACCCCAGGCTGCAAATGCCGGCCAATGATAAGCGGGAAGTGCCGCAATCTTTTCAAATGAATAGTTTTGTCTATTCACAAAAAAGAAGTCACATATATATTCCGCACAGGCTGGGAATAGAAATTCCCAATACACTGATATAGGGAATAAACAAGGTAACCACATCGAACACCGACAGTAGTGTTGCCAAGACGCCTAAAAGAGCAACACTGACCCAGAATTTCACTTTTTTGTGGGATGCGGCCACGGACAAACCGACCGAATACAACATGCCTACGTTGCTGGACATGGTGGAAAAGATCAGGACAATCAAGGCGCTCACACCGACACCCAGGGTGAGCATGATTTTGATCAGGTCCTCTTCGCCTGAAATGACGCTGGGAATAGCGGTTACGGTCAGGACGATTGGGAAAGAAACACCTAAAGCGAGATATACCGCTGCAAGTGCCCGGCCCTGGTGACGGGCATAACGAACATAATCCGGCAGTGTAACATTCCCACCACTATAAGCACCGATAACAACAGACATCGCGCCACCGATACCCATGGCCCCGGTTCCATGGCTGTTCAACATCTCTATATCGCCCAACGTTAGTGATCTGAAGGCTCCATACAACAAAATTGCCGCCAGAAAAGGCACCATCAATAAGGCCATTTTTTCGATGGCATGGAATCCATAAATGGTGATGCCTACCATGACCAGGCCCCCTAGAATGGCAGCCCGTTGTTTTGAAAAACTGATATCGGCAACGATTGAAACGACCTCCTGCATCGCTGCACCAAATAAATTGCAGAGTATGGCGAACCAAAAAAACATCACCATTGCAATCAGGTAATTTGCGAACCGGTATCCGCTGGTGCCAAAGGAAAATCGAAGAATCAGATAGGTGGACAATTTGGACGCGTACCCACCATACCAGCAAAAATGCCGGTTACGGCCAATACCTGGCAACCCAGAATAAAACCAATCAAGCCAGGATAAAACCCCGCACCGTAGCTAATTTTTGAGGACATTAAAAAGCCTGGTACGGCAATGGTCCCTCCAATAATAATGACGGCAATGTAATAAGCACTGGTCCGATCATCTTCAGGTACGGGCTGATGCGAATAATCATCACCTAGTTGTAGTTTTGCCATTTGAGTTTCTGATGTTCCGTAATTAACTCGATGTTCAAAATTTGGGTGAGGTCCCCACAGTTATAAAGATTCACTCCGCAGTAATCCAGTGGCCTATTGATCAATCTTTCCGTTTTTGATCGAGACTTTATACAAATTTTCCGCGACCTGTGCCGACACATAACCATCCAACACGTCATTAAGGACAAGTACAGGGTCTCGTTGACCTGGCTGTCCGTGTCCGCCGCCGCCGGCGGATAAGCTGACGATACAATCATCCACCTCAACGGCTGTTCTGCAGGTACCCACTTTCCTTGATTCATCAGTATCCGGAAAAAGATGCAGGGTATTCGGTTCAGGACTTAGTCCACCTTCCAAAGCCCATGGTGGTGTTTTGCTCTTCTTGGTTATGGAAAGGAAATGCCCCGGCCATACAAATTTAATATCACGGCGAATGCCTAAGCCGCCTCTGAATTTCCCTGCGCCGCCACTATCACAACGTATTTCAACTCGACCAAACTGCATGCCTGTTTTCGCTTCCATCACCTCAATAGGGGTATTACGCACCATCGTTGTCGAAACGTGATTAAGGGCGTTTGAACCATCATGGTTGGCTGCCGCACCCCAACCAACAGGCTCATTATTACTAATTGCATAACTGCGACCACTCAGTGGCTCACTTCCGTACATCATAAAGCCCGGGACGTCACCACCAGAGCAAGCGGCAATCTTATCCGGCATGCCCTTTGCCAATGCCTTGAAAATCAGTTGAGTCGCTGCGCGACTTTTTATCTGCGTGTATAGCGACACGCAACGCCGCCTAAATCCCCCTTTTGAAAAAGGGGGGCTTTTGCAAAACGGGACAACTTTGCATTGAGAACGTGACTTCGTTTTTTCCGACTATATTAAATGTAATGAAGTGGCTATTTGCAATCATTAAGGGACTTGTTTTTGCCAACCTGGTCCGGATGACGGCGCTGGAGGTATCGGCGCAGGACAGGGACTCGGACATCAAGCCAACCGGAACGGCCATCCTGGCTGATCCGAATCGATTTGTAGCGCAAGACAGAATTATCCCTCAGGGCAGGCTGGACGACGGATCCATTGCTTTGTTTGTGCCGGCATCTGTTGATATTGGCCCGGATCGTTTTTTCAGCCGGTTTGACAGGCGGCTTGGGCTTGGCAGGCAGGATGAAATGGTCGAGGCTGATCGGGGAGCCAGCCTGATTTTTACAAAGGCCTGCACTGGGGCCCGACATCGCCCGCCGTGGAAGCCAATGATTACGGTAGCATGCACCACAATAACAGCATCCAGAATAAGTGGTTTTACCTGCTCGCAAATGGCGATTCCGGTATC
>JABAAB010000097.1 GCA_014238945.1 Lysobacterales bacterium | reverse complement strand
TAACGCAGACGGATGGCTTTGAGATAAGCCTGACGTTCGTTCTTGCCCATATTACAACCCTCAAATTTCGGTTACATGTAATATGAGTCAACGAAGCCGAACTACTTCTCCTTTCGGTTACATTAAATATGAGTCAATGCGGGTCATTTGAGCTTTCGGTGAAATGAACTCCATTCAGTCCTATACTCGAATGATGAAATCCGCTGACAACGATGTCTTCAATTATCAGTTTTGTTATGTACAAAGCCTGATCACCACAGACCGGGCGCTGGCCGGTGGATTGTTGTTGCCTGGCAACCACATGTCATGTTGATGTCTTACACTGTCATCATATTGCCTGTCGTTGTGCCGGCGTTGTTCTGGGCTGGTTACCATTACTACAAAGACCGGCATCTTCCCGAACCCTTCGGCCACCTGTTGCTGGCTTTTGCCCTGGGTGTTGGCTCTTTTTACCTAGGTAAGCTGATGTACCAGGCACTGGGCCTGGTGAATCTGCGTTACGACGCCTATTTACTGGCCGAGACAAGTCTGCCGGGTCTATTTGTTTATGCCATTGGGGTAATCGGGGTAATTGAAGAATTGGCCAAGATCATTCCCTTTCTTGTCGTAATCATTCATTTCCGGGAGTTCAATGAACCCATCGACGGAATCATTTATGCATCGTTCATAGCGTTGGGTTTTTCCTTCGTGGAGAATATTCAATATATACAGTATCTTACTGACTCTGAAGCGCTGAAGAGAGGGTTCGTTAGTCCCGTGGTACATATCGTGTTTTCATCCATATGGGGCTACTACATCGGCAAGGCCTGTCTGTACCGGCAGAAACTGGGGGTGATCACAGTGCTCGCTCTGGTGTTTACGGCGGCGTTGCACGGGATCTATGATTTCATTGTGATTGCCATGCCCGCACCGGCTTTGCCCATTGCCGCAGCACTGATCGTCGGAATTTGGTTGTGGCGTCTGCATCTCATCAGGGATTTACACACCGCACCGGCAGGTCCCTGTTCGGAAGAGGATGATCCCTTGCCTGGTTGATGTCGGTCAATTGATGGTCAGACGTCTTGCTGACGGAGTACCAGGTTCCGTTGGGTGCATCTTTCAAATCGTTTATCATCTTCGAAATTTGCAGCCCCCCATTTAGGCTTTCGGAAGCAGTGAGATGGCGGTATGCGTCGCGTTTACCACGCAGTCATTGAGACTGACACCCTTGAATGCGTTTCCGGTCAAGACCAGGCCCGGGTGGTTTCTCAGGTACTGATTCTTGGCTTCCAATCGTGCAGAATGCCCCACCACGTACTGCGGAATGGCCTTTTCATGTCGGAAAACCCGGACGAAGTCGGGATCAGCGTCCAGGTCGAGGATATCTTTGAGGTCAGACCGGATTAGGTTGATCAATTGATCCTCGGGCATCTGGGCGTTTTCTGGTGACCTGGCGCCGCCTATCATGCTGCGCAACAGGATGGACCCTTCGGGGGCCCTGCCGGGAAATACGTTGGAGTCGATGATGGTACCCAAAACGGCGCGCTTTTCCCTCGAGGGCACCAGGAATCCGAAACCATCCAGTATCTGTCCCGTGCGCTGTTTCTCATAACCGAGACACACGACACTCAAAGGCGGGTAGGGGATACCCTCCAGCAGAGCGGACAACGTGGGATCGAATCGGTCCAGTATGTGGGCCTGTGCGTGTGCGGGTGCGGCCAGAACCACGTGGCTGAATTCCTCTTCGGACCCATCTTCAAGCTGCAGCATGTAGCGTTCACCGCTTCTGTCGATATTGTGTACAGCCATCCCGGTTTGTATCCGTGAACCCAGTTGTCCTGCCAGAGTGTCGGTCATCCTGCTCATGCCTGCTGCAAATGAAGTCAGGATACCGCCGGGTCCCGGACCGGGTGTTTCTTTGTCGCCTTTCCGCCGTGCCTGCATCTGCAAGCTCAACAACCCGCGTATCAGACTGCCATATTCCTGTTCTACCTCGTGGATACGTGGAAAACAGCTTTTCAGACTTAATTTCGTGGGATCACCAGCGAAGACCCCCGATGCCATCGGGTCGATCATTCGTTCTGCAGCCTCGCGGCCCAGGCGCCTGTTGGCGAAATCGGCCAGCGTTTCGTCTTGCTGGTCGTTGCCGGCGGCCGCGAGTTCGTAAACGACCCGCAAACGTCCACGCATGCTCAACAGCCGGGAGGTCAGGAATTGTGAAGGCTTTTCAGGTAAAGCATGTAGTTCACCCCGGCTGAAAATATAGCGTTTGTTCGAGGATTCGTCCGCTGGCATGGGTTTCACGCCCAGCTGCGTGCACAACTCTAGGGTGCTGGGAACCTTGTTCAGAAAGCCGTTGACACCGCCTTCACAGATGTATCCTTCCGGACTGATTTCAGTCCAGACCTTGCCACCGACGCGCTGGCTGGACTCGAAAATGATGAGTTCCGCATCTGGTTTCCTGGACAATATCGCCCTGGCCGTTGCCAGACCGGAAATACCGGCGCCGACGATGCCGATTTTCACCGTGGGTTGCCGGGGTACTGAACGGGTTTTGTTGTGCTGGTTCTGCTCACGTGATGAAATTTACCCCTTTTTCAAGCCCTGAGTCTAAACATTTCTGTCCAGCGAACCCGGATCGGGGATCTTGCAAACACCACGGGGGCTATTGCCGTTACGGATTAACGGCTCATCCTGATACTGAAACAGGTCCGTCCGTCGCTGCGGCTTTGTAAACCGAATTCAAATCCATGCCTGAGCAGGACTTCCTTGACCAGTGTCAGCCCCAGCCCCTGACCGCTGTTCTTGGAGGTGTAAAAGGGCGTGAACAGGTTATTATTGTGCGAGGGGTCCAGACCGCTGCCATTGTCTATCACCTCCAGCAATACGTGACCACGGTCTTCCCTGGCCCGGATTTCGATCACGCCGCGCTCATCGATGGCCTCGATGGCGTTCTTGAAAATTTTGATCAGCACCTGTTCCATCAACTCCCGGTCAATGCGTACCTTGGGTAGTCGCTTTGCAATATGATTTTGCCATTCGATCGATCGTTCCGAACATTGCGCACCAAACATGGTCTCGAGCCCCCCGCAGCATTTCGGTCAGATCGCAAAGCACTGGATTGGGCCCAGGCAATTTGACCACCTCTGCAAAACTTCGCATAAAGCCATTGAGGTTTTCATTTCGGTTGATAACGACCCGGAGCGCATTCAGAAAATCTCCACGGTCCTCCTCGGAAACCTGGGGTGCAGATAATTGTTCAGCAGGGCCACGACCATGGTCAGCACGGCCAATGTCAATGCGATGCCGAACAGGTTTACAAAGCTGAAAAACTTGCGTCTGAGCAGCACTTTGTAGGCGGTTACAAGGTAATTTTTAAACATGATTTTTCCCGTTATACCCGTTCAGTGCACTATGCGGCCGTCAAACACACGTACGATACGCTGGGTACGTGCTGCCTTTTTGTGGTCATGGGTGGCCATCACCACGGTGGTGCCATCGCGCTGGTTGAGGCTTTCCAGTATGGCCATGATTTCATCCCCCATGTGACTGTCGAGGTTGCCCGTGGGTTCGTCGGCCAGCAGGATACGGGGTTCGCCAACAATGGCGCGTGCGATGGCCACACGTTGTTGTTGACCACCGGATAACTAGGTCGGGAAATGATTTACCCTTGATGACAGACCGACACGCTCCAACGCCTGCAATGACCTCCTGCGTCGTTCGGAAGAGGTCATCTTGCGATACAGCAGGGGGATTTCCACGTTGTCTGCCACGCTCAGATCCGGTATCAGGTGAAAGCTCTGGAATACAAAACCAATACTCTCGTTGCGTAGTCTGGCGTGCTCCTTGTCCCCCTGACCGTTGATCTTAAGACCATCAATGCTGACCTCTCCCTCGCTGGGCTGGTCGAGTAAACCGATCATGTTCAACAATGTGGCTTGCCCCCCGCAAGGCGAATCTTTCGTAAAATAGTGCTTAACAATCAGAAAGATGTACCACCGTGTTTCTTAAGGAAATTTTTAAGGGCGGATGTGGATTCGTGTGCGAGATTTTCCAGGCCTGTCATGGCTTTAGTCACGCTGTCCAGATCCTCTTTTTTCGCCGCAAGTTCAATTTTCGCGGCCAGCGTCTGTAGCTTCATTAGCCCAAAACTGCCAGCGCCACTCTTTATGGTATGGGCCTGATCCATCAGTGAGTCCAGGTCGCTGCGAGAAAAGAGTTCCATCGCCAGCGCCACGCGTTGTTTGGTCTCTCCAACGAAGGTGTCGACAATGTTTGGCAGCAGATCCCACGAAACGTTCTCGGCGAGCGTTTCCAGAATTTCTGGCGCCAGCAAACCTATTTCCGGTTTCTCATCCGTGCTCTCTACTGCTGCGCTTTGTGCAGCAGTGGGTGCTTCTGATGACGTCCAATGCTCCAGTAGCTGATAGAACTTCTCCACATCCACTGGCTTGCTGATGAATTCATCCATACCAGCAGCGAAACAGCGTTCCCGGTCTTCGTTAAACGCGTTGGCGGTCATGGCGATTATGGGTGTCTGTTGATTCGGCCCGTTTCCACCCCTGATGTGCCGGGTAGCCGTCAACCCGTCCATGATCGGCATGGCTATATCCATCAAAATCACATCGAACGGCCGTGCCGCGGCCTTGGCAACAGCATTACCGCCGTTATTGGCCGTCGCGACATCATAGCCCTTGCGTTCCAACAAGGCCCTGGTCATTGCCTGAATTGACGGACTGTCCTCGACCAGTAGAACAAGCTTGCCCTCTCCCACCGAGGAGTCACCGGAAGTATCCTGGCGCGCTACCACCACGTCATCGACCGCATGATGCGCACTGCCGAACAAGTGTTCTTGTACATCGTCTGCCTGGAGTGGTTTTCGGATCGCTGCATCGTAGCCATCCTCAATTGCCTGCTTCACGTAACCCACTTCGCGCATATCTACCAGGGTTGCCACACCCCAGTTACCCGCGTCCCGAAGTTTGTCAATCCTGCTTCTGTGGTCTTTTGCAGTCCTGCCATCTTTATTATGGTCAACCAGCAACACACATTTGTTGGTTCCAGAGGGTGCTTCCGACAAAAAATCTTCCAACAGGTACGTGTGTGCCCCCATCATGCTTATCTGCTCTCGCAGACCTTGCGCCAGAACAGGATTGGCAATGTCCAGGCAAACGTGGTGCCCGGAATCCAACGGGGTGAAGTCGACCGGGCCCTTGGTTTTCATGGGCAACAGAACCCGGAAGTTACTGCCTTTGCCTTCGGCACTATCCAGGATGACTTCCCCCTTCATCAGCTCGACGAGACGACGGACAATGGAAAGGCCGAGACCACTTCCACCAATTCCGCGAGAATTACCTTCATTCACCTGGACGAATTCGTCAAATATCGTCTCATGTCGGTCTGCCGCGATGCCGATTCCGCTGTCGTCGATCTGGATCTCGATATCTTTTCCGGACGATAATAATCGAATGATCACTCCACCCGATTCTGTGAATTTGATTGCATTGGTCACCAGGTTGATAAGGATCTGGCGCAACCTGATCTCGTCACCCAGGCACACTTTGGGGACAAGAGGTGAAATGACACTGACCACTTCGATGCCTTTGAGGGCCGCCCGCCCATACAACTGTTCGGCGATATGCTTCACGGTCTTTACGGGATTGAACCATTCGTAATTCATTTTCAGCTTGCCGCTTTCAATCTTGCTGAAATCGAGAATGTCATTGATGAGGGCCATCAGGGTCTGCCCGCTGTCTCGAGACAAGTTGATGAATTCTCTCTGCTCAGGTGTAAGGTTTGATTCTTTCAACAGGGTGTTCATGGTCAGTATCACATGCAGAGGTGAGCGGATTTCGTGGCTCATGGTAGCCAGAAACACGCTTTTTGCCTCGTTTGCCGATTTTGCTTGTTGCTGAGTTGTGCGCAGCTGCTCCTGGATTTGAATGAGCACTGCGTTCAATCGCTCAAGTTTAGCTGCCCGTGCAGCTTCTTCTTTTCTGCTTTTGGTCAGTTCATTCTCGCGCATGACACGGTCAGTTATGTCCTGGATCGTCATGAGTGATCTTGCCCAATTACCGGGCCCGCCACGAATATAATTATGGCTATCGAGTATATGCCGAACTTTGCCGTCGCGACGTAGGATCCGGTATTCAATGTCTGGAATATCTTCACGGTCCTTCCATTCAACGCTAAAGGCCTTGTAACGATCGCGATCCGCCGGATGGATCAATTCGATGTCCGCTTCCACATACTGGAACCTCGCCATGAATTCCTCTTTGTTATATCCGTGGATACCTGCCCACCCATCGGATACGAGGGAGTATTTCTCATTGACTTCGTCCCAGACAGCATGACCCAGATTCGCCATGGTGGCACTCTGATTCAGCATGGCTTCACTTTCTTCCAGCTCCTCCTGGATCTTTTGAAGGCGGAATTCCGCCTGCTTCAGTTCCGTGATGTCCTGGATAACTACGATGGACTGAGTTGGCTTGCCGGAGGTGACGGGGACGTATTGGCTACGCTGAAGCAGGTGTCGAATTTCACCATCAGCCCGTGAAATACGATATTCGAGACCGGCTGCGCTGCCGCTTTCATCGTCGAAAAATTGATTTTCATAGTGCAGGTATTTTTCACGGTCTTCTGGAACTACGAACTCTAGATAACTTCCCATGCTATTAACACTTTCGAGATATTCTTCTCTTGTCATACCATGGATATTGGCAAGCTCCTCGGTAACGGTGATGTCTCTATCCAGGTCATCATCCCATATGGCATGTCCCACGTGTGCAAGGGCCACACTCTGCTTTAAAAAGCGCTCGCTTTGTACAATGAGGAGATGCTCATTCTGTCGTTGCTCATCCTGTTGCTGCAATTCGACAAGTTGCTGTTCCAAATCACGATTTTGCAGATAAACACATTCCAGCTCCTTCTTCAGGCTGTCAACTGAAACTTGTGTTTTGTTTTTGTCCTTGGTCATAATTCAATAAGTTTACAATCAAATGATACATGAAGGTGGGACTAATCAATCCTTAGTCAACGAGTATAGGTGATACATACATCATGTTTCTCGAATCGCCGTCGTATTGGAAGGCTTTTCTTAACAGCTTTACAGTCAGCTAATTGAGAATCCGTACCCTGTTCCGGTACCCTGGGCTGAGTTCTTTCCTGATTCATCACTATCCCAGGTCAAAATCTGTTCGCAGGACGGCTATGTCTCCCGAAGTGCCTGATCAAGTATATCTGTAAATTGCAGGGCGTGGTTTTCATCGAAGACCAGGGGTGGGCGAATTTTCAACACGTTGGAACAGGGGCCTTCGATTCCCACCAGCACTCCCAGTTCACGCATTCGATTAACCACGGCAGCCGTTTCTTGCGCCGCCGGTTCCAGGGTCGAGTGGTCACGCACCAGTTCCACGCCAATGAACAAGCCAGCGCCGCGTACTTCACCGATCAGAGGGTGCTGTCCTGCGAGTTTTTCAATCTGTGATCTAAGCCTGGCGCCGACGCGTGCTGCGTGTTCCTGCAATCCTTCCCGTTCCAACACATCGAGCACCGCGAGACCTGCCGCACAGGCCACCGGGTTGCCGCCAGTGGTACTGAAGAAATCAGTTTCTTTCATCAGTGACGCGACGATTGCAGGGGTTGTCACCACCGCAGCCATGGAAAGTCCATTGCCGATGGGTTTCCCGAGTGTGACAATATCCGGGACCACATCATGGGCTTCGAACCCCCAGAAGTGATCGCCGGTTCGCCCGAAACCCGATTGGACTTCATCGGCCACACACAGGCCACCTGCCGCACGGATCTTACTGAACGCCGTGGAGAGATAGCCGGGGGGCGGAATCATGATGCCATTGCTACACAGGACCAGATCGAGATAGTAGGCGGCAGGCGCAAAGCCTCGATTGTCAAGGGATGCTATCGCGTCGTCGAAGCATGCAGTGTAGTGGTCCACATAATGGGGATCGTTCCTGCGGAACTGCCCACGGTAACCATCTGGTGCGGGGACCGTGGCGATGAATTCGGCCAGCGATCTGCCTTTGTCAATTCCATAGTCTGCCGGAGAGAGTTCGTAAACCACGTCGGTGGTACCGTGATAGGCATCCTCCATGACGATTCCACCGGCGTTTCCCGTATGTGCCTTGGCGAGACGCCAGGCGAGATCATTTGCCTCGCTCCCCGAGCACACGAACATGCAGACCGACAGATCACCGGGCATGGTTGTGGTGAGACGTTCCGCATATTCAATAGCGGACTCAAAAAGGTAACGCGTATTGGTGTTCAGTGTTGCCGCCTGCTGTGCCAGCGCCTGTACTACCACCGGATGACAATGTCCGACCGAGGGAACGTTGTTGTAAGCGTCGAGCAACCAGCGCCCCGTGTCATCGATAAGCCATACACCCTCGCCACGCACGGCATGAACAGGCTTGTCGTAGGAGAGCTCCAGTTCCGGCCCGAGGAGTTGCCGGCGCCGCTCGATGAGCGATTGCAGAGCATCCTTGTTTGATGGCTTGACGTTGAAATTCAATACGTCGATGGAGACCGGCGTCGCGCAGGCTTGGCGCAGCGCGGTGTACATGCGCCCGCCACCCCATTCCCGCATGAACTTGAGTTGAGCCTCAGCCCGCGTGACACCCGCCATTATGTAATCGAAGTTTTCCGGGTGATTCCGGGCCCGCCAGTTCGCAATGACCACTTCCATCGCACAGCGGGTAGACGTGATATCGTATATCAAACGCAACTCGTCATCCTCCAATGGGGTAACGGCGTGATAGCCTGCCGTGATCTCGGCGGCGGCAGTGATGGGGTCCGGGTGATCCCGGGTCAATTCGGCCACCGGCACTGCGAGATCACAGACCAGCGGTGCATGGATAAGATCACCGAAGTCGATGACACCCGTTACCCGGTTTCCTTCGACCAGGGTGTTCAATCCACTGACGTCGTTGTGGATGACCTGCGCCCGCAGTAACTTCAATTTTGGAAGCACCTGTGTGTCGAATTGGTCAAAAACTTCCTCAATGAGGTGTCGCCGTCCGGGTTCTTCAATGTAGTGGGTTTTTGTGCGAAGCGCGGAGGCCTGGGTGAGATCCCAGATGAGTTCATGTCGAGCCGCGGGATGAAAGAAACCGCGCAGTGCGCGGGCAAGGCGCGCGGTTATTGTCCCTACATCACGTAACAACGCCGGATGCAGGGTGGCATCACCGAGCAGCTGGCCGGGTAAGTAGCTGAGAAGCCGGATGGTAAAACGTCTCCCGTCGGGTCCGTCGAAGTCATGAAAAAGACGACCACCAGGTGTTGCCTTGACCCGAGGAATTCCCACACCCGGATCGACCTGGGCGATGTGCAGCAGTGCCTGGGTCTGCATCTCCAGCAGCGTCGGACTCTCTGCCGGGTTGGCGATCTTGAGTACCCACTCTGAGCCATCATTGGCATCCAGGTGAAAGTTCTGGTCTCGCTCGCTAACCAGTGGGTGAGCGCAAGCCTTGATATTGAATACCCGCTGGGCGATCGCTTCGGCTTCCTGGACCGAAAACGCCGGTGCCTGTGCTTCAAAGACCGATTGGATACTGGCCTCGGCATGGGTCCGGGATTGAGGTGTGGTTGGCATGGCTAGGTTCTCCGCAACAATTCACTGACACACATGTATCCAGGGGTTCCGGCCACCGAGCCGCAGGGGTAGGTGCTGGAGCCACAGATGGACACGTTTTCAAACGCGCCGAACTGGTAGAAACGCCGGTTTGCATCGTCGGCATATTGCCGGTCAAAGTAACTTTGCCCTTCCACCAGCATGGTATGTTCAATGTTACCGCCCGGAAAGCCAAAAGTTTGTTGCAGGTCACGGGGTGTGAGCAGCCGGGTCCAGACGCAATCTTCGGGATTGGCAACGTGATTCAGGATGATCTCACGCACTTGCGCCTCCACCCTTGCCATCTGATCCCCTGTTTTCCCCAATGCAAGATTTTTGAAAAATACCGTCAGGCGGTCAAAGGGTTCATTGAGACCCATATGACGCATGGCTGCTCCCTCACAGTAGACCTGGAAATATCCCGGAATGAAGTCTGCACCATCCATAACGGCCAGTGTGGCGTCATCAAAGGCGTCCAAGGTATCCACCGCAAAGAGGTAGCGGAAAGCGGTGTCGGATTCAGGGTGCGCACTGCCATGTTTCCACTGCACGGGATTGCGGAACATGAGGTTGAGTTTGCCGGCGGTTCCCAGCAATCGTTCCTGGCTGGTGTGTTCAATCAGTGCCGCATCGCCAGTCAGGCGTGCGGCAGTTTGGGGATCGGTAGCAAACACCACGTGGTCCGCTTGAAGTACCCGTTCACCAGTGGAATTCTCATAACGCACAATACCGGCTCTGGTGTCGACGTCCTGTACCGTACAAGACAAAACCAGCTCGACACCCAGTTCCTGGTTGATTCGGCCGAGTTCACGTGTGATCTGCCAGATACCACCGCGTATATAACCGTAGTAACCCCCAAAAACCGAGCCTGAACTCATCATCGGAATAATGAATGCGGAGTAGGGTTCGGACAGGGATACCGGGCCGCTTTCCGTAACGTTCATGGCCAGATGCAGCCTGGTATATTCAGAGCTCAGGTAATGCTCCAAAAGCGTCCTGGCGCTCCCGGTGATCCACAGCGCGGTCAGATCTGCCCCCAGCTCTGCAACCGTTTCGTCCAGCCTGGGTGGCTGACCGGCCCGGTAACCCGCCTGCAGAAAACGTACCACCCGGTACTGATCCGCGCGGAAAGCGGCCAGATTTCCTTGCTCACCCCACTTGTCGGCTAACTCCCGGGCCGCCTGGGGCACATTATCGTAGATTAAGGCAGGTTTTTTGATGCCAGGGAAAAACACCAGGTTCGGGTGCGTAACCGCCCAGCCCTGCAAACGATCTGCCAGCCCGGTTTCCCGCCAGACATAGTCCTGCATCAACCCCAGCGTGGTAGCACCTAGCGCGTAATCCTGCCGTATGCCATCCACCTCTGCCGTCTCCGACACACAGGCACCACCAACCCGGTTGCTGCGCTCAAGTAGTGTGACCAGGTGTCCTGCGCGTGCCAGATAATTTGCTGCCACCAGGCCATTGATACCGGCACCAATGACGGTGATGTTCTGTGGGATTGCAGTCATTGGGCACAAGGATGATGGTCATGCCCATGATGCAGGAGCACGTGTTGGAGCCGGAACCACCCCTGATCCCGGTTTTGAAGTAATACGCGTACTGCCAGCCACCTATTGTTCCGGGGTACGCTCCACAGATTCGGTAAATGAATGAGTAGAAGCCGGCTGACCGTGGCGTCATGGCGATCAACAGGGTGTGAACCCAAACTAGGACTATTTTCTAAATGCATCATTCAATTCTAAGCCAAGCCCGGCACCGGCAGGCACGGTAATTTTTCCCTCGGCGTCCAATGTGAAGGGATCATGTTTTAAAAGACCCGTAATTATTTTGTGTGGTCTGACCTCAACCATACAGTATTCATCGTCGGACACGGTTGCTTGAAACTGCAAATCAGCCGCGAGCCCAACAGCTGTATTCCAACCGTGTGGGATCAGATGCAAATCATTTTGACTGGCGGTATCCCGAATGGATTGCATCCTTGACAATCCGCCTACCCTGGTACAATCGGGTTGGAGAATGTTGACGGCTTTCAGTTTTGATAATTTCTCAAATTCGCATTCCAGGATAAAGTTTTCACCCCCGGCGATAGCAATTTTCGCGGTTTGAGTCAGCCTGACGAAGTCCTCAAAAGCGCCCGGCGTGAATGGTTCTTCAATCCAGAGATAATCCAGTTCCTCCAGAATTTGTATTGTTTTGAGAGCCCAGTCGCAATTTCCGGTCCATGCCGGGTCAGAGCCATAGACATCCAGCATCAATTGCACATTGTTGCCAACAATTTTTCTTGCAAACCTTAAAAGTTTGGCCTCACAGTGGTCCCATTCTTTATCAGACTTTCCGTGGTCACGGTAACCAAAGTTCTCAATACAGAGTTTGACTGCACGGAAACCTTTCTCGACAGTGGAGTGTAATATTTGGTCGAAGGCATCCCCGGCCCTGGCCGAAGTCATCGGTAAATCAATGGTCGCGTAAGCAAGAACACGATCATGCTTTCTGCCCCCAAGAAGTTCGCTCACCGGCAGGTTTTCCTGTTTTCCCCGGATGTCCCAGAGTGCAATATCGATGGCGCTCATCGGGACGGTCATCTCTGCATCAGCATGGTGAAGAATCGCAGGGTCATGTTGATATTGTGTCAATGCATCGCGCAATTGACGAACACCGGTATAGGCAGAGCCAAGACCTGTGATGCCCTGTGGGGTTGTTAGTTCCAGTAAGACAACCTCTCTTACATCACCACCGCCCCAGTCCACCGGAGGCATGGGAATTATCCTGGCGATTTCTTTCATTTGTAGTCAGTTTGGGAAGGAGGGCGTGTATTATGGTTCTACCCTGACTCCTGTACTGTCCCCCATGCTGGTACTAACGTGGCTTACGTTTGGGAAAATTTTCGTCATCGCTTTAGGCAATGCTTATTGTGACTAATCTCCAGTCATTCTACAGGTCTATCTACCTAAAATTACAGAGAAATTTTATTTTCAGTCAACAGAAAAGCTCTTTAAGTTGCTGAAGCAGTGGACGGGGTGCGGTAGTCACCACCCCAGCACATAATATAACCCCCAAAGACCATATCGGTGGATTTCAGCTGCCATAGCTTTTACGCTGTTTCTCTTTGTACGAAACATTTCATACATAAGAAAATTCATATGAAATTCTGTTTATTGACATTTTGCCTGTCGCTGATGGTGTTCAACACACACGGTCAGGAATTGGACCTGTATGTCATCGATGTCGGCCCCAATCGTGGGGCGCCGTGGCAGGTGATCAAATATGATGAGTCGGGCCAAAACCCTGAAGTTTTCATCGGCTCCGACTTGAGTAAGCCTCAGGACATTATTTTCCTGGAAAATGATGGTGTCGCACTGGTTTCAAATCTGTCAAGCAACCGGATTACGAAGCACGATGCCACCACCGGTCAGCTTTTGGGTGAATTTGCCAGTGGAATTGGCCAGCCCACACGGATGAAAATCGGTGCGGACAATCTGCTTTACGTACTACAGTGGGCCGGCAACGGCCGGGTACTGCGCTACCAGCTGGACGGCAGCTTTCACGATGAGTTCACCAGCGTGGGTGTGGCCAACAGCATTGGACTGGACTGGGACAGCCAGGGCAATTTATATGTCTCCGTGGAACCTGGCGCACGTGCGCAAGTTTGATTCCAACGGCAATGACATGGGCTTGTTTATAGCGTCAAATCTACAGGGCCCGACCAATATCTGGTTTGACAGCAACGGAGACCTGCTGGTCATGGACTGGAGCGGAGGTGCCATCAGGAGGTTTAATTCCAACGGTGTTTTCCAAAGCAACTTCGTGCTCGGCCTGAGTGAACCCGAGGGCGTTGAGTTTTTGAGCAATGGTGATTTTCTCATCGGCAACGGTGGTACTTCATCGGTCAGGCAATACGATTCCAGCGGCAACTTCGTGGGGGATTTTGCCCCCGCTGGTTCCGGAGGGCTGGCCAAGCCCAACGGCCTGCGTATCAGAACGGTTCCGGAATTCAAAATAAACGCGGGTCTCAACGACGCCTGGTTTAACCCGGTCACCGATGGCCAGGGTTTCTTTATTACAGTATTCCCTGAACTGGGTGTCGTGACACTTGCCTGGTTTACCTATGACACAGAGCAACCCCCGGACGAGGCTGAAGCCAATCTGGGCCATCCGGGACACCGTTGGCTGACGGCATTGGGTACGATCGATGGCAACACTTCCACTATGGCCATCAGCATTGCATCTGGCGGGTTATTTGATACGTCTACCGATATCGAGCGTGCGGATGACGGCAGTATTGTTCTGACATTTACAGATTGCAATTCGGGCACGGTGGACTACGATATTCCTTCCATTAGCCGACAGGGCTCGGTAACCATTGAACGTATTGCCCATGACAATATTGACCAGTGTGAGGATCTGGATACGCGGTAATAGCCCAACCGGCCAGGAAATCAGGGTTGATTTGACACTGAACATTGGGATGTATTGATCGTGAGCAGCCTGTTTTCCTGATTTGGCTGACTATTCCCTGCAGATACCGAAAATGATCAGGGTATCGCTATGATTAATGTGAGCTGCGGGTAATCTGTCCAAAGAAGGATTTAACGAAACCTCAAAACAATTGATGCGACGGATCTTCATCTGGGTTATCCACGGCCTGTGGGACAAAGCACCCTCAACAAGAAAGCCGGAGCGTTGTCCGTCTGTAATGGCTTCTTTCTCTGCAGCGACGAATCCGACAAAATTCAATATCACAATTGCAACGGGTAACAAACACGTATCGAGGGGTTCCGATAGAATGTCAGCAGCAAATAAGTAGAACAAGCATGCTGAAGGACAAAATTACAGACTGGCTAAAACAGGCAAATGGGCTTTACTTCTCCGTTTATGCAATTTTTGCGGCCTTCTCTGTGTACGCTTGCATGTATGCCTTCCGAAAGCCATTTACGGCAACCTCCTATGAGGACTACGCGCTTTTTGGCATGGGCTTTAAAACCATCCTGGTCATTACCCAGGTCTTAGGCTATACGCTCTCCAAGTTTGTCGGGATCAAGGTCATTTCCGAGATGACCGGCGAACGCCGGGCGCTGGCCATTGTGGCCCTGATCCTGTTTGCCGAGTTCGCCCTGCTCCTGTTTGCCCTGGTTCCCTATCCCTATAATTTTATTTTTCTATTTTTAAATGGCCTGCCTTTGGGCATGGTTTGGGGCCTGGTTTTTAGTTATCTCGAAGGAAGAAGATTTACCGAGGCCCTGGGGGCGGGATTGAGCATCAGTTATGTGGTTTCATCCGGCTTCGTGAAGTCAGTTGGCCGGGGTCTGATGGATGCGGGGGTGTCAGAATTTTGGATGCCGGTGGCTACGGGAGCCTTTTTTATCGTTCCTCTCATCATTGCTGTATTTCTGCTGGATCGAATTCCCCCTCCCAGTGCGCAGGATCAAGAGATCCGCACCCGACGAATGCCCATGGACAGGAAGGAACGCCGGGCTTTTTTCGGGACCTTTGCGCCCGGCTTGGTCATGTTGGTCCTGATGTATATGGGTTTGACTGCATTCCGGGATTTCCGTGACAACTTTATGGCCGAGATGTTTATTGAAATGGGGGTTTCTGATTCCTCGGTCTTTGCCATATCCGAATTCTGGGTCGGCCTGATCGTCCTGATCCTGATAGGCAGCTTTTTCCTCATCAAGGACAATAAGACAGCTTTAATCCTGAACCATATTTTCATTCTGACCGGACTCTTGCTTATCGGTATTTCAACCTGGCTTTTTCAGGCAGGGATGTTGAATCCTGTCACCTGGATGGTATTGGTTGGGATTGGGATCTATATGGGCTACATCCCTTTTGGTTGCATCCTTTTTGACCGCATGATCGCCACTTTCAGATACGTTTCCAACGCCGGCTTCATGATTTACGTGGCGGATGCGTTTGGCTATCTGGCCGCAGTTGGCGTGATGATCTACAAGGATTTTGGAGCCCCGGAGATGAGTTGGGTGAACTTCTTCACGGGCTCAAGTAATGGCATGGTGATTTATGGTTCAATCCTGACCATAGCTTCATTATTTTACTTTTTATGGCGGGAGCGGAATTGGAGCGCCCGATAGTTTGGACTGGCCATCCATGCACGGGTGTTCATGTCAAAAATTGCATTCTGACCCCCAATATTGCAAAAACTCAGACCAACCGTAAACTTTTCCTGTACCGAGCGGTCCTATTCCGCGATATTCGCTTGTTGGCATCACAGTTCCGGGCTTTGGGCAGGGAGCAAGACTGACAATCGTGGAAACTGATATAAGTCACTGCATATGCTTCGATTACTGAGCCAAAAACTGACTATGCTTGCGTTCCTGTTCGCAGGAACGATACCTGTCGCAGCGACCGCCGCCGATGGAATCACCTTTATTTTTACCTCGGATCCCCAGTTCTGTGGCGAGGCAGTAAACCGTATCCGCAATTGCCAGAGGTGGGGGCGCAAAGACTCAAAGGTGGACTGGCAGGTAGCCGGAATCAACCGCATTACTGAATATAACTGGCCACGAAACTGGCGGATTCGATTTGGAGTCGAAGGAACAATCGATACACCCCTTGGGGTCATCCTTGGTGGAGATCTCACCGAAAGCGGTGGAGGATTCATGGGCCGCAACAAAGGCGGCGACCAGTGGCAACTATTTATCGACCGTTATGAATACGGTCGTGACAACGCCGTGCGATTCCCGGTTTTTGTCGGTCTCGGAAACCACGATCTGGAGTCAGAGCCACGTGATTCGAGATTGCCCCGCGACCTTTATCGAGACCGTATGTGGGACTACGTGACGCAACGTCACTCCGGAACCAATGCGCCTGTGTTGGTGGAGGACATTGACCCGGACTCACACAGCTACTCGTGGAACTGGGGTGGTGTACACCTGGTTCAGTTGCATCGTTTTGGTGGTGACACGCGACACGATCTTCCCAGCAGCATTCCCTGGCTGCGTGAAAATCTGAAACTTCATGCGGGTGATGGGCGTCCCGTTATCTTCTTTCAGCACTACGGTTTCGAAAGTGGTAACTCCATAGGCAGCTACCGGCGGTCCCGGTCAAAGTGGACTTCTGGCGAGATGAACCAGTTTGCAGAAGTCATCCGGGACTATAACGTTGTGGGGTTGTTTCATGGTCACGACCATTGGACACAGCGGCCTTACCAATGGCGTGGCTACAATGTCTTTTCTCCAGGTGCAGCTCATTTTGGGCAATTCGCCGTTGTGCACATCGACAACCAGACCATGGATGTGGTCTATGCAGAAGTCGTGAACGATGCGGGCGATGTGCGTCTTGTCAGCGAATCTGCCTTCAGCAAAAATGTACGATGGAAATCTCAGCTTGTTGGTGGCTCAGTATCAGACGAGCCGGTTGCGGACCCCTGATTCACTCACGTTCGTTATTCCACCAACCGGTGGATGCTCTCGATAGACTCAAAATCATCCGGATTAAACGGGCGAACTGAAAAGTCCACGCCGTAGTTTTGTTCCAGAAACAGAACAGTCTGTACAACATCCAGTGAGTCAATCAGACCTGTGGGGAGCAACGGCTCAGTGTCGCTCACATCACTGGGCACACCTTTCATTTCCAGAAGACCGGTGATGAATTCACGGATCGAGGCGAGGGAATCCATGTTACAGACCCGGTACCAGGTGCATCAGAAAACGGAAATACTCTATCGCCGGCAGGGACCGGTCCGGGTCATCGAAGATGCTCAGCACACAGTAAAACGCCAATACCGAAATGGGTGCCAGGATCCGGGTGCGCAACGAGTCCCGGTCGGTCCTGCGAGTGCGGTTTCTCAGCTGCGACAGACCAATCGCAACACCAAGCAGAGCGCCGTAAAACAGGTAGACCTTGAAACTGATGAAGGCTTCCCAAAGACCCAGGCGGGCGATATAGCTGAAATCACGGAAAAAGTGATAGAGCACGTTGCCAAAGCCGGCGGCCGCCATGGTGGCGAACACCAGCCGTAACCGGGGCATACGCTTGAAGTAGCGCATGAAGGTGGGATAGAAAAAGAAGTCAACCAGCAATTCCTTGAAATAGTAATAGTAGCGGTTCCAGAACTCGGCGATGGTGGCGGAGCGAAGGGGTTTGTAGGTGTTGCGCAACGCGCGGAATCCTGCCATCCGGCAAACTGAGATCATCACGTGCCCCCAGATGGCCAGGTTGAGTATTTCCATGAAGAACCGGGCGATCAGGGCCAGCCAGTGCTGGTGCCAGGCCGCTGGCGTGCCGGCGACGGATGAACCAAGGACTTCAGCAAATCGTGGTGCATCCAGAAAAAGTGGCAAACTGAATGACCAGTCCCATATCCGGAGGGTACCGGTGTAGAGCAGACCTGCAGCCAGCGCCTGCAGTATCGTCAGCAACACTGCCCAGTACAGGAGCTTTAGGCCTTTGATCTGGGTCACAGCCAGTTCCGACGCGTCTTTTGCCTCGATCTTACGTAGATATGCCGCGCCCTTGGGAAAGGGAACCGAGCTCATGCTTCCCATCCAGAATGGGTGGTAGTGGCCCAGTTGGAGCATAAAGGGGAAACGGTCTTTGGACCGGATATCCCACAGCGAATAGGCCAGGAACCAGATGTAACGGCCCAGAATCACGAGAAAGGCCCACAGGGTCACTTCTACCGTTGGTGACAACGGTAGCCAGGTGGCCACCGCCAGCATGCCCACGTAGCCGACCAGCAGCGTGCGCAACGGACGATTCATCGGCGCCGTGTTGCCCCAGCGCGCCGTGGCTGCGTAAAACAAGCCACAGAACACCACCACCGATGCGACCACCAGTGCCTGGAACAGCGGCCACCCAAGGGATTGACTTATATTCTCCGCAACGCCCTCATTGCGGGCCATGCGGGTGATCAGGGCCCAGTTGAACGGTGTGTGTTGCCACCACCAGTAGAGCGTCCCCACCAGCAGCAGTTGCCGTCGGTAGTGAGGCAGAAAACTCATCAGCAACAGGATCACGCTGACCTCCGGCCACCAACCGCGTCCGTGCAGCACCAGTCCCGCGGCAAACACGGCAATCAATACGATACGACCGGCGGGCGTCCGCGAAAACGTGACAACACGTTCATAGCGATCCAGTGGCGGAATCAGTGTAATCACGCGGTCTCCCGGCGAAGGTTTTCTGTCTTCAGCAATTCGACCAGCGCATTGCGATCGAATTTACCGTTGGAAGACAGGGGCAGGCTATCGATAAACCGAAATTGTCTGGGGATCATGTACTCGGGAACCCGGTTTTTCATTGCCTTGCGTATATTCTTAACGCCGATTTCACTGTCGGCGACAAAGGCAACAATCCCCAGGGCAGAACCGTGTTCTACCGGCCATGCTACTGCCATGGCGGTGTCGCTGCCGCAGGCCTTGCGCAAGTTCATGTCGATGTCTTCCAGTTCCACGCGGTGGCCCATGATTTTGATCTGGTTGTCGGTCCGGCCAAGATGATGAAAGCAACCGTCCTCATCCTGGCGGGCCAGGTCTCCGCTACGATACCAGCGCTTCCCACCCAGCGTAATAAAACACTCATTTGTAAGTGCGCCATCTCGCCAGTAACCCGAGGCCAGCTGCGGTCCAGCCAGCAACAGCTCACCCGGTTCATCGCCCGGCGCCGCAATCTCTCCTTCCGAACCCATGATCGCCGCTCGCATTCCCGGGTACGGATTTCCAATGGCGACACATCCCCGCTCGGGGGTCACCCGAATCTCGGATGCACAAGGCTGGAGCAGACAGGCAAGTGTGGCCTCCGTGGGGCCGTACAGATTTTCCAGCACGGAATTGGGGGCCGCGGCCTTCCAGTTAGCCAGTGGCTCTGCCGGCAAAGGTTCCCCGCAAAAAAGCGACAGACGCAGATTGGGAAATTCCCCGGGCCTCAGTTGCCCGAAACGATCCATCAGCACCAAAGCGGATGGCACCGAGAACCACACCGTCAGATTCTGCTCCCGGATGAACCCAGCCGGCCCCAAACGTGATGCTTCCGGCAACACACACAGTGTCGCTCCGTTGCTGAGGCTCATGAACAGGTCAAACACGGAGAGGTCAAATGTAAGTTCAAAAAACTGCGACACCCGATCGCCGGGCGCGATGCGGTAGCGCGTCTGCATTACCGAGAGAAAATGGTCAATGGCCGCGTGCGTGATCATGACGCCTTTGGGAACACCCGTAGTACCGGAGGTAAACATCAGGTATGCCAAATCATCACCGTCGCGAGGCACAGGTGGGTGGTCGACAGCATCGGTCAGGGTTGCCCCGGGACCCAACACTCGCGAGGGTGCCTCCAGGCCGGGAAGCAGCCCGGAGCCTTGCTGGTCCACGATCAGGGCGTCCAATTCGGCTCTTTGCAAAAGATTATTCAGTCGGTCCAAAGGGTGTGCGGGATTGAGTGGCACCCAGACGCACCCTGCCCAGCACACCCCGAGAATTCCGGTATAGACGGTTTTGCCCCGGCCTGCAAGTATTCCAACCCGCGAGCCCGCTTTGACGCCCTCCCGTTCGAGCCATCGGGCAATCCGCCGGCTGAGATCACCCAGTTCGGCATAACTTGAAGTGCAACCGTCCTGCCAAAAAGCTGGTGCATCGGGCATCGTCTGCACGCATTCACTGAAACGTCGGACCAGGTTGTAGGTATCTTTATTATTGGTCATTGGGTTTCTCGGTGGTCCCTTGCGCATACGTCAGGCAGCTATGCCCTGTTCAGGGCATCCCTCAATTGCCTTCGAAACCATCCTCAAACAGCTGGTTCGGAGGAGGCACTATCAGCACCTCCGTCAGCCCGTAAACCGGTGCCGTGTTGACACAGTTGAGGAAGCCCCATTCTGTCCACCCGCCGTCTGTCTGGTCTGCTCGCCCCAGGCGCCCGCTTTCACCAGAATTTACTGAGAAACTATCGCAGTGTGCCGCAGCCAGGGAGCCGTTCGCTTCAGTACCGGTCCAGACAATTCCACCGTTGTCACTGCCGGTTTCATCGTACTGGATACCGTTGACCAGGCTTGTGCTGTCGGCTGCGAACATTTCAGCGAGGCTGTTGGCGACAAGTTCACCCCGGGTGTTGTAAATGGGCTCACCATTGTCGCTAAAAAGGCTTTGTGCATTGTTGCCTTCAACTGACAATAGAGCTGTTACCTTTTGGCCTTCAAGCACAGACCCCGGGTTGGCAGAAGCTGCCTGAACAAATATGTCGGCACCAGCCAGACCGCCGATGTTTCCGTCGGTTTCTCCGGAACTAGCAAATATGATTCTTATCGGTTTGTTGAGCGGTAGTCCGGTTGGTAATGCCGAGGCACCAAGTGGAATCAGCAAAGCCAGGCAGGTAAAAAATATTGTGAAGCGCATGATGGTGTACCTTTAGTCCTGTTTTCATTTCAAGGCGAAAGATTTGTGCACGACTGCGTACACATATTCTCCCCGTTTTTTCAGAATTACCGGCTACAGCTTTCAGCTATCGCATCAAGCGTTCTCAAAGCCAGTCATACCTGAAAATGCTGGAGGGTCAGCATTTGTACAGACAATATCTCACGTTTTATTGGATTTTCGGAGTATTGGATGTCCATACACCATATTGCCAGATTTCTCAGAGTATTGAATTTCTGTTCATATTGGGTCTTCGACCAACTCGCCTCACAATCAGATCATATTTGGATGTTCAATCCTGAACTTCACCTGGAACCATCTGTGTTTGATGCCAGATTTGGGGTTCGTGCAAGAATGGGCACGCCATTCCCCGGTCAGGGTTTTGCCTCGATTTTGCGACTATAATGGTCGGTCCACATAACATGAAAAATAACGGGCGATCAAACACATGTTAGAACTACTGCAAAACTGGCTGTTGAGTTACGGCCTTGGCGAATACCTGGTGTTCTACCTTGCACGGGGCGTTGCCGTTGCCGGTGTGCTGGCCCTGAGCCTGATTGCAAATTTCGTGGCCAAACGCTACATCGTCTCGGCACTGACCTACGTGATTTCGAAGTCGAAGACCAAGTGGGATGATGCCGTTGTCCGTCAGAGAGCCCTGAACCGGCTGGCGCATCTCGCCCCTGCGCTGGTGATCTATGTACTCACGCCGGTCGCACTGGAAGGTCTTGATCCGGTGATCAATGTTGTCAGGGGTGGGGTACTGATTTACATGATCATCATCATGATGCTGGTGCTGGATTCACTGCTGAACACGGTTGAAGATATCTACCAGAATTTCCGCGCCTCCAAAGAAATCCCCATCAAGGGCTTTATCCAGGTCCTGAAGCTGTTGGTGTATTTCCTGGCGACCATTTTTATTATTTCCATCCTGTTGGACAAAACTCCTGTTTATTTGCTCAGTGGCATCGGTGCACTGGCTGCGGTGATGATGCTGGTGTTCCGGGATTCGATCCTTGGATTTGTGGCAGGCATACAGTTGGCAGCCAACAAGATGGTGGCAGTGGGCGACTGGATTGAAATGCCAAAATACGGTGCGGATGGTGATGTGCTTGAAGTGGCATTGACCACGGTAAAGGTCCAGAACTGGGACAAGACGATCACCACCATCCCGACCTACGCGTTGATCAGCGAGTCTTTCAGGAACTGGCGGGGTATGGCTGAGTCCGGCGGCCGGCGCATAAAGCGTGCGGTCAATATCGACATGAGCAGCATTCGATTTTGTGACGAGGAGATGTTGGTCCGATATGAGCAAATCCAATATATCGCCGAGTACATTGACAGGAAAAAGCACGAACTGGAGGAATTCAACCAGTCCACCAATGTTGATCTGGCCAGCCTCGCCAACGGCCGGCGCATGACCAATATCGGTACGTTTCGGGCATATGTGGTGGCCTATTTGCGTAACCACCCGATGATCAACCTCGAAATGACTTTCCTGGTCCGGCAACTGCCATCGAACCAATATGGCCTGCCGATCGAAATTTATGTTTTCAGCAGGGATCAGGTGTGGTCGAACTTCGAGGCCATCCAGGCAGATATCTTTGATCATATCCTGGCTGTTGTGTCGGAATTTGACCTGCGTGTCTATCAGAATCCAACAGGTGCCGATTTCCGCATATTTAACTCCTGATTGCCTCATCATTCGCATTCAGACAGCGCCGCTTTGTGGCCGTTGCCCAGTCAATCCACAAGCATCGATTGTAAGAATGTAGGACCCTTTTGGACACTTCATGTCACATCCGCAACGCGAAAATCGATTTTGTCAGCCACCCCGTAAAGCGAGGCGTTGTGAGCTGCCATGGCCACTCGCTCGTCGTCGATTTCGATCGATGTCACCTCTTTGCCCGTACGTGCGAACGCGATAGACATGGCACCAATTCCGGAGCAAACATCCAGGACAACAGAGCCATTGACCCGTTTGGCCAAGTCTGATGCACACCGCTCCGGAACCATCGTATAGAGGCCTGATGCGTCTACTTGTGCCTGATCAAACTTACTGAAAAGCTCATCGCGCATGTCCCAGTAAATCTGGTACTTTGGCCCGAACGGACAGTTGTTGTCTGCTGCGTTATCCACCGTGATGATAATAAGGGTTCAAACAGTTTGTTTACCAGATACATGTGGTTTTCTAAAGGACAGGCCTGGCAGCAACCTGTCGGGCCCAGGTGGGTGTTCGCGACAGCAATGCCAGCCACCGAACTGCAGGGCCGCGCGATTATGACCGAAGCAGAACCAACCTGGTTGCAAATCCTATTGACTGTCTTTTGATTCCACCGTTGGGGCATCTATGGGCACCGGGGCTGCTCGCGATGCGTCCATTTCGGCCAGCAATGCCCTCTGCTCGGCCAGAGTCGCTTCAAAATGCTGCACCCAGTTTTTCAATTCTGATTTCGCGTAGCGGTAACCAACATCCACGATGGCCTCAAACGATTGCACATCGGTCAGGGCAAATTTCCTCACCGGGGGCTGCAGTAACAGGTCCGCCTGTTTTCCTGACTTGCGAACCTGGTTCTGGGTGCCAATTTCCGTGGCTTTGAGGATGGTTATTGCCAGGGAAGGTACACGATACCGTTTAAAGAACGGCAGTAGACGACCGGCTAAAATGGCCCAAGGGGAGGGGATGGACTGATAGTCAACCTGATAAGATTTATGCGAGGACAGGTCAACAGCTATGATTTTACCCACTGGTTTTTGCAACATGATGTCCACCGGCAGGCTGTTGAGCACCGCTCCATCAATGGTCAGTCGCCTGTTGGTGACTGCTGGAGGTAACACACTTGGCAGGGACGCACTCGCCCTTAATGCGCCTGCCAGCCAGCCGTGCTCGTGTATCTGCAGTTCGCCACTGTCGAGTACACTCGACACACAGAAAAACGGAACAGGCATGTCCTCAATCTGGTAGTCCTGATGCTTTTGTAACTCCGGCTCCATACGCCGGCCACGGATCAATGCAACCAGCGGTAATGTGTAATCACTGAACGGTTTACCCTTCACAAAACTTTGCCTGGAAATACGGTAGGCCTTGTCGAACCCCCAGTCTGAAGCAATCGGTGAGCCAAAGATCGAGCCAATACTGGCTCCACCTACCCAGTCTATGGTTATGCCGAGTTCCAGCAGCGCCTTGTAGACACCAAGATGCGCAAAGCCCCGGACGCCTCCCGCCCCCAATACAATACCCAGTGCATTTCCGGATATGATTCGTGCCATCCGCTGGATATCGTCAGGATTGTCCTGGCGAACATGCAGGTGGAAATCCGGCTGACGATTTTTCAGCCAGCGTGCGGTACCGGTAATCGTGTGTTTGGATGGCGGTTGCAGCAAAACCAGTGCCTGTCGTCCGGTGGCTGTACCCTTTCCTTCGCGCAGGCGTGTTTCCCAGTCGGAGAGGGTGGCGGAGTCACTGCTGTCGGCGATAAATACCACCAGGTCTGATTGCCGCATGGCAAATCGGGTCCAGGCGCCATCATTGGCTTCGCAGTTATAGACCAGGAAGCGATTTTCGGTTTCCTGCAGGTGTAGCCAGTATTGTAGTGAGTCAGGGATATTTTGCTGATCCCCGGAGACTGATTCCGGTGCCCCCAGTTCATGCAGACGACCGGTGGTCAGATTCATTGTTCGCCCGAACGTCTTCAATCCCTCAGAGAGTTCGCGGCAATAGCCCAGTGTACGGGGAGATTCTTTGAGTGGCAGCAAGGTAATGGTACGGAGTGAACGTGCTGCCGGACCGGAACTGCCGCGTTGTAATAACCGGGCGATATGAGAGGCCAGTTTCATCACCAATGATGGATGGCTGACAGACAGGTGTTCAAATGCTTCACGATCAATCCTGACCAACAGGCTGTCGCGGATGGCGCGTATGCCGGCACTGCGTTTTTGCCCGCTGAGCAAGCCTGCCTCACCGACGCTCTCACCCGGGACGATCTCACCCAGTAACTCGGTTGTGTCCGAACCCGTGCTTTCTTTCAGGACCAGTAAGCGGCCCCTGACCATCAGGTAAAGTGATCCCCCGTCATCGCCTTGCCGGAACAACCAGTCTCCGCCGGCAACTTCACATACCTCGAATTCCTGCAGCAACTCATCTGACAGATGCATGCCGAAGTAGTCTTTGGCAACCTGCCTGATCTGTGTTGACGTATCGGCCATCAAGTTTCTTCAAACGAGGTGGGGTGGTCGACCGCCAGACCCTCCAGTGTCTCAAATATCACACCGATTGACCCCATAAAACCCGCGAACCGGGTCTCGTCATCAAGATCAAATGGCTGGCCATCTTTCCGGTTCAACAATTGTGCTACTGCAAAAACCACACCCTGTTGGTTCTTGATGGGAAGACTGAGGATTGAACGGGTACGGAACCCGGTTTGCCGGTCGACTTCAGGGTTGAAGCGGTCATCGGCATAGGCATCAGCGATGTTGATGTTTTGGCCGGTCTGGGCCACAGAGCCGGCTATACCGCTACCGATCGGTATGCGGATTTCGCTGTCTTCAGCCAGGTCTTCTGCGATCTTCAACAGCAGTGTATTGCCCTCTACCAGGAACAATGAGCATCGTTCCGCGTTCAATAACTGACCCAATTTGAGCGTGAAAGCGGTCAGACCCTTCGCCAGCATTCCTTTGAATGCGACATCATTGGCCAGTACAGTTGCTGTCAGGAAATTTTGTGACTCTTCAGTGATTTCCTGTAAAAGTCCGCTAAAGCCCGTCTCGTCCAGGTTTTCCACCAGGTCTTCAATGGGCTGTTTTTGGCGGTTTTCCGCAAGCATCTGCATCATCTGGCGGTTATTTTCAATTACTGAATCTGTGAACGTTGAAAGACGTCCATCTTCGAGGTGAACGATGCGGTCGGCAATGTCCAGAATGCGGTTGTCATGGGTAACAGCAGGATGGTGGTGCCGTGTTCCCTGGCCAGGGATTGCATCCTTTCGACAACCTCGCGACCGGATTGTTTGTCCAGCGATGCAGTGGGCTCATCGGCCAGTAACATGGCGGGTTCTCCCACCAGTGCGCGTGCAATTGCAACCCGTTGACGCTGGCCGCCGGATAGCTGTTCCGGGTGGTGATTCATTCGCTCACCCAAATCCACCGCCTGCAGTATTTGTCTTGCACGTTCCGTGATTTCCGAATGCCTGAATTTACCCCTGACACGTGCACCCAGTTCGACATTCTGGAGTGCGGTCAGGGCATTTAGCAGGTTGTGTTGCTGGAAGATAAATCCGATCTGTTTGCGCACTTTTTCAAGTATTGCGGGTTTGGCACCGCACAACTCCTGACCCAGAACCTGAACACTGCCTTCCTGTGTTGAGCGAAGTGCACCCACCAGTGTCAACAGGGTGGTTTTACCGGAACCGGATGGCCCGGTGACAATAACGATTTCAGCCTGGGGAATCTCGGTGCCGATGTCGAATAAAATTTGTTTGCGTAATGCACCTTTGCCAAAGGCGTGGTTGAGACCATGAACAACAATGGGGGCAGTGACGGTCATCAGAACACATCTGCCGGATCAAGCCGGCGAACCTTGCGTACCGCCAGCAGTGCCGAGATGGCGCACATCGCCAGGGTCATCAGAAATACACTCAAGGCCCGTTGTTCGGTGATGTACAAGGGCAGGTGCGTGGCTGCTGTCGCCTTGGCCGATAACCAGTACACACCGGCGACACCTGGAAAGAATCCCAGCACCCCCAGGATCATTGCCTGTTGAACAACGATGCCTGAAATGAAGCGATTGGGGTATCCCAGTGCCCGCAATGTGGCATATTCGTTCAGATGTTCTGACACATCGGCGAACAATATCTGGTAGACGATAATCGCGCCGACCACAAATCCCATAATGGCGCCAAATGCGAATATGAAACCAATGGGGGTGGCGGCATTCCAATAGGCTTTTTCCCGATTTGCGAAGTCGGAACAGGTCATCACCAGCACGTCTTTTGGCAGGTATTTTTTCAATCGGTCGCGGGTCAGATTGGCATCGGTGCCTTCCTTGAGATCGAACACCTGATCGATGGATTCCTCAGCGGATAGTAAGATCAATCCACTTTTTTCGAGCTTCGGGCAAGTATCCCCAGCCGAATCCGATCGATTTGTCGTAATTGCAATTCAATGGTTCAAACGTATGTTGATCAATGTCAAAATTATAGGTCCAGTTTCACCGAGGGGTAGTTATATGACCAAAACATTACTTGTTTTATGTCTGCTAATCGTATCCTGGTCGTCAATTGCAACGGCAGATGAAGCGGTTGGTTCAGGTGACTGGTTACCCTTGTTCAACGGCAAAGACCTTGACGGCTGGACGGTCAAGATTCGTGGATATCCTTCCGGCGAAAACCACGCGAATACTTTTCGCGTGAGCGATGGCCAGTTGACGGTTTCCTACCAGGAATACGCAGAGTTCGATTCAAGTTTCGGCCATATTTTTTATGACACACCTTACTCACACTACCGGCTGAGGCTTGAATACCGGTTCACAGGGGATCAGGCTCCCGGGGCACCCGGATGGGCGAATCGCAACAGTGGTGCCATGTTGCATTCACAATCACCTGCCAGTATGCCCCCCGGACAGGATTTTCCAATCTCGCTGGAATTCCAGTTTCTGGGCGGACTCGATGATGGTCAGGCCCGGCCCACCGGTAACCTGTGCTCGCCCGGTACCCACGTGGTTTACAAGGGTGAAATCGGTGCCACCCACTGTATCGAATCCAGTTCGCCGACCTTTGAAGGTGATCAGTGGGTAACCGCTGAGGCCCTGGTCCAGGGTGACCAGCGTATTGTTCACTATATCAACGGTGAGGTCGTGATGGAGTATACGGATATGACCTATGGTGGTGGTGTGGTTTCGGGACACCGGCCTGAATTGAAGCCCGATGGAGAGCCGCTGGGTGCCGGTTACATTTCACTGCAGAGCGAAGGGCACCCGATCCAGTTTCGGAATGTGGAATTGCTCAATCTGAAAGGTTGCATGGACACCAAGGCGAGCAACTACCGGTCGTATTTTGTGGAACCCGATCCTGCCACTTGCAGTTATTGATACCACGAGCGGAAGTGATTTTTCCTTGATGTTGTGTGGATCTTAATGTGGCATGAGGAGAAAACTTGAACAATAACGTGAAAAAGTGGGTCACAACGATCTTCGTCAGCCTGATGGTTTGCGGTGTCATAACAACTCGGGCCGCAACGATCACGGTAAATACACTGAATGACGATACGATACCGGCCAAGGATAGCTGCCAACTGAGACAGGCAATAGAAGCCGCCAACACCGATACCGCAGTCGGTGACTGTGCAGCGGGTTCCGGGCGAGACAGTATTTATATAGATGTCAAGGGTACGATTCTGCTGGAACGTGATTTACCAGCATTTACCGAAGGTGGAAGAATTGGTGGCACGGGGGTTGCTAACCTGATCATCGATGGAGCGGGACAATATCGGCAGTTCAGTTTCAGTTTTGGAACCGGCGACTACCAGGTTGAAAACCTGGCCATTGTGAATGGTTACAACGAAACAGTTGGGGGCTGCATCCTGCATGAGTCAAACTCATTGACTCTACAACGCGTCAGACTGAATGGTTGCGAGTCTGGTGGAGTGGGTGGAGCGATTTACATTACCACCAGCAACATTTCCGGAGGCCGGGTGACAGCCATAGAGGAAAGCACTTTTATTGGCAACTCTGCCACCGGGAACGGCGGCGCCATCTTGTTCAGTAACTTTACTGGCAATGGTTCAATCCTCGACATCAGCAACACGACTTTTTTTCCAATAGTGCAAATGGGTCGTCCGCCAATGGTGGTGCCATCTCCATCTCGGCAAAAGACACCGACAGCGTCACCATCGAGCGAAGTACGTTTAATGACCATCAGGCCGACAGTGATGGCGGTGCGATTCATCTTTCACAGGCTGCCGAGCCCACCATCAGGCACAGCACCATCAGTGGTAACCGTTCTGATGCCGATGAAAGCGGTTCGGGAAATGGGGCACTGGCAATGCAAATCGGCAGCCTGATGCTCGAAAATACCATAATTGCGGCAAACTCAGACCTCAGCGCATCGGCCAACCATCCTGATATTTCCATTGCAGTACCCGACACCGTATCCAGTAATGGCTTTAACTGGATTGGCGATAATTCGGGCGCCACAACTTATTTTCCTGCAGGTACACCCAACGGGGAAGAAGACAACGTGGGCAGTTCAGAATCACCACTGGATCCCATGCTCGAAGACAGCGGGGATTATGGTGGACCAACACTGACCATGCCCCCCATGGTCAACAGTCCATTGATCGACCAGGGTAACTGCCCAGGTGAAACGGCAGATCAGCGAGGCAGGAGCAACACCAAGACCGACTTGAGGGTAATCGATCTGGACCCCGACAATGCGGCCGATGGTTGTGATCCCGGGGCAGTAGAGCGCTCAGTATCTTTCAGCGTAGGTGGCACGGTATCCGGTCTGGCTGGTACTGGCCTGGTCTTGCAGAACCACGGTGGGGACGATCTCGATATCATTGCCAACGGGGACTTTGTTTTCACAACACCCATCGCCGAAGGCAGCACCTACAACGTAAGTGTCAAGACCCAGCCTTCATCGCCGGGTCAATTTTGTACCGTCAATAATGGTTCAGGGACACTGAATTCCGGGGATGTCAGTGACGTTTCGGTCAGTTGTACGACACTCGAAAACATCATCTACCAGAATGGATTTGAGAACGGGGACTCTTGACGATTAACCGCAGACGGCCGGATATGTGTGCCGGTTCATGAGCTCTCAACAATCGGCAGTATGTTGTGAAATCCGATCCTGTTGCTTGCAGGAACCGTGATCGTTCGCGGGTTTCAATGGCCTCAGGCGTGCCGGGCCCAGGTTTTTTCCCCCGGTGTGTAGGGCACACAGGGATCATAACGACCGGGTGATTCGATATAACGCATGGCCTGGGTGCAGCCGATTTCGGAAGTGAAGTATCCCAGCAGGGTCAGCTCTTTCATCATACGGAAATAGTGAACGGAGGTATCCTCACCGCGGTTGTCCATGAATTCTTTCTGTTCCACATCGAGCTTTTCCAGTAGTTGCAGGCGTTCGTCCGCTGTGGTGGATATAAAGGATTGCCCGTGCATTACCGCACTTGCTTCTTCCAGAGTACGCATGCCATCCAGGAACACCTGTTGTTCCTCCGGATCGTAGGTATCGGTGACCATCAGGGCCATGAATGCCCCGACAGCGGCGGCTTTGGCACCAGGTGTCCTGGTTTCAGGAAGTATGGTCTCGGCCACTTCGTCCAGCCATGCTATGTCTTTTTGACTGAACAGTCGCGCATCCGGGTTTCTCTGTTCTGGGTGTTCCTCAAGAGCAGCAAGCAATGCACCCTGGCCGACCAGCGCCACGCCACCGAGCATGGTGGTGACCCGCTGCAACATTTCCCTGCGGCTGATCAGTTCATATTCCTTTTTTACATTTGGCATGCACAACTCCGGCAAATACAAGTCATCACAGATTACCCCGCTTGAGTTCCTTCACGGCATGATCAGCCGCACGTGCGGTCAACGCCATGTAGGTCAGGGACGGATTCTGGCAGGCGGCCGAGGCCATGCACGATCCATCGGTCACAAACACGTTTTTTGCATCCCAGACCTGGTTCCATGAATTGAGCACCGAGGTCTTCGGGTCACGCCCCATGCGTGCGGTCCCCATTTCGTGGATACCCATGCCCGGGAAAAATTTTGAATCGTAGGTTGTAACATCCTTGACACCGGCTGCCTCCAGTGTCTCCGCCATGTCGTTCATCATGTCTACGCGCATCAGGTGCTCGTTTTCTCCCATGGCGCAATCAATAGCCAGTACCGGCATGCCCCATTTGTCGGTACGCTCCTGGTCCAGGCTGATCTTGTTGTTGTGGCTCGGCAGCATCTCCCCAAACGCCGTTGCGCCCACGGTCCATTGACCTGGTTGGGCCATGGCATCCTTGAATTCACCACCCACACCCAGTTCCCTGACTGCGCGCGACCAGCCCTGTCGACTGGCTCCGCCCTGGTAACCGAAACCCCGCAGGTAATCCCGTTTGTCACCAAACAGGTTGCGGTAGCGGGGAATATAAAAACCCGTAGGCCGGGCACCGTAGTAATATTTGTCATCAAGATCGGCAATGGCTCCCGATGCACCCACCCGGAAATGGTGGTCCATCAGGTTGTGACCCAACTGACCCGAACTGCTGCCCAGGCCACCCGGCCAGATGTCGGTGGCCGAGCGCATCAGCAACCAGGTGGAATTCAGCGTGGAGGCGCAAACAAATATGACACGTGCCGAGTATTCCTGCGTCTGTTCCGTGACTGCATCGACCACGCGTACACCGCTTGCACGTTTAAGATCCTTGTCATATAGAAGTTCACTGACAATGGAGAACGGCAGCAGCGTCAAACGACCTGTGGTCATGGCTGCAGGCAGGGTCGAGGACTGGGTGCTGAAATAGGCGCCGTAAGGACAGCCGAGCCAGCAGGCACGGCGATACTGGCAGGGACTTCTTCCGGGCAATGCCTGGGTCAGGTTGGCTGTTCGGCCCGGGATGATCTTGCGCTTGCCATTGAACGCACCGGCCAGGTTACCGGCCACAAGTTCCTCACCGCAATTTAACGGCATGGCCGGCTGGAATTCGCCATCGGGCAATTGTTCAAGTCCTTCGAGCGAACCTGAAATTCCCGCGTGACGCTCTACATGGTCATACCAGGGTGCCAGGTCCTTGTAACGGATGGGCCAGTCGGGTGCAATGCCATCACGGGCATTGGCTTCGAAATCAAATGCACTCCAGCGATAGCTCTGTCGGCCCCAGAGCAACGATCGCCCACCCACCTGGTAGCCACGGAACCAGTCAAATCGTTTGATCTCGGTATAGGGTGAATCCTGGTCCGAGGCCCACCAGTCCAGGTTTTTTTCATTTAACGGGTAGTCACGCTTGAGGACCGGGTAGGCTTCCTCCATCGCAAAGGTTCGTTGTCCCCGGTGTGCATATTCCCAGATGCCCTTGGTGGCGTTGATGTAATCCTTGATGTGCTCGACATTTTTGCCACGTTCAAGCAGCAGGACATTGAGTCCTTTCTCCGTCAGTTCTTTTGCAGCCCAGCCACCGGATATGCCGGAGCCGACGACGATTGCATCATATTGCGGGGAAGTCTTGTTCATGGGTCAATTGTCTTGTTTTTTGTCCATGCCCGGTTCACAAGGGGTCATCGTCCTATTCGTCGTCAGGTATCAGACCTGCATGTTGCAGGACCTCCCTGGGGGGTGGCAACCACTTGGTCAATGGTACATTACCGATGTATCCAAGGTCTTTCATACCTTCCGGTGTGGTGTAGAAGGCCATTGCGGTGAGGTCACGGACCCTGTCAAAGAATTGTGCACCCCTGACGTGTTCCGGCGCGCTGGAGGCCACATGGCAGATATCATCGCAAATCGAGGTTTTTTGCTCTTCTTCAAGGTCAGCAAAAGTGGCGCTAAAGCGCTTGTCAGACTCCTTCTCAAGCCAGGACAATCCCTCGGTGACAGTCACCCTGTCGCGTTTCATGCCATCATATGGCGCACTGACCCATTCATCGATGAAATCATGTGCACCGATGCTACCGGCTGAGGGTGAGTGTTCATCCGCCGGAATGATCATGTCGCACAGTGTCTCCAGCATTCCGAGGTGTTCATCGCTGAGTGTCAGTTCCCAGGGTACAACCGGGTTGATCAGGTCCGGGTCAGACGGGGTTCCAGCAGGCCCTTTGTGATTTTTCCTGCCCTTTTCGATAGCTACTTTGCGTGCCTGGACAGCCAAACCCGGCCACAATGCCGGTGCTGCAGCGGCAGCAGCGATGAACTTGATGACGGTGCGGCGGGCAATTTTAACGGGTTTATTTCTGCTCATGAAAAGGTCCCCTTTTGCATCTGGTCAACGATGTAATCCGAAGATCGCCATGCGATCGCCATTATGCTGAGGGTAGGATTCTTGTCCGCATTCGAGACAAAACAGGCCCCGTCGGCGACAAACAGGTTGGGAATCTCGTGTGACTGGCAATACTGGTTGACCACGGACCGGTCGGGATCCTTCCCCATGATCGCCCCGCCGACCTCGTGGATGATTTCGCCGGGGGCGGCAATGGCATCGGCACCGTCCTTGTGTATGGTAGAAGTGACCCTGCCACCCATGGCTTCGATCATGTCCCGGAAGGTGTGTTGCATGTGGCGGGCCTGGTTCAGTTCGTGCTTCGACCACTTCCATTGGAACTTCAACGTGGGTATACCCCAGCGGTCGACTGCACCAGAGGGGTCGATTTCGCAGTAACAGTCTTCGTTGGGGATCATCTCACCACGACCCGCATAACCAATGTACGAGCCGTAATAACGGCGCGCCTCGCGTTTAAGCCGCTTGCCGTAGGCCCCGCCCGTGTCGTTACCGAGACCAGCGAACGCCCAGGCCCCTGGCATTCTGCGGCCACCATACATTTCGATGTGGTAGCCCCGTGCGAAATCCAGTTTGCCACGTGCCTGCTGCTGGTACAGCCACCACGGGGTATACAGGTGCATACCACTGGCACCGTCCTGGTTGTGCGGTGGCATGTTCTCCAGCGCAGGGATCTGCCCGCCGACCCAGGCACCGACTGTGTCCATCAGGTATTTACCCACCTTGCCACTGCCGTTTCCTACCCCATGTGGAAAAAGCGTTGAACGTGAATTCATCATGATGCGGGCTGACTCACAGGCACTCGCAGCCAGGATGACCAGTTTTGCACTGGCGTGCCGGTCTTCACCGCATTGCTTGTCGATGTAATGCACACCCGTGGCCCGTCCCCTGGCGTCGGTGGTCACTTCACGGACCATGGCGTCGGTGCGGATGTCGAGGTTGCCGGTGGCCAGGGCAGGGGGAATCAGTACCGTGGTCGACTGGAAATTTGCCTTGATGGAACAACCCCTCCCACAGGGGGTGGCAAAAAAACAGGCGGCGCGCTCCCGCATCGATTGCCGGACTACCTTTTGTGCCAACGGGTTGTTGGGGAACAGACGGGCGGGCCAGTGATCGGCATCCTGTTTGCGGGACAAGATGGCCAGGTGCGCCGGGATCACCGGTATGTCCAGGTTCTCGGCACAGGTTTTTTGCGTCAGCAGTTCGTGGACACGCGGTGCCGGTGCGGGAAGCAGTACACCCGGTGATGAGTCGGGTGTGTTTTCCAGACCCTCGTTCGAGCCGTAGACTCCGATCAGGGCCTCGGTCTTGTCGTACCAGGGTTCGACGTCCTCGTAATTCATGGGCCAGTCAAAACCCAAGCCGTCACGTGACCGGGGTTTGTAGTCGTAATGACCCATACGCAGCGAAATACGGCCCCAGTGATTGGTACGTCCGCCCAGCATTCGCGAACGCCACCATTTGAAATTGACATCCTGGTCGCTGCTGTAAGGCTCCCCTGGCACCTGCCAACCCCCGTCGACAGTGGCATCAAAGAATCCGAAAGGCTTTTCGGGTGTAGAGGCGCCACGCAAGGGTGCCTCAGAGGGTAGCTGGAACATGGGGGTTTCGGTGACAGGATCATAATCACGTCCCGCCTCAAGCATCAGAACCCGTACACCATGGACCGCGAGAATGAAGGCAGACATGCCCCCGGCGGCACCGGAGCCAACCACGATCACGTCATATTCGGCTTGTGATTTTGGCATCAATCCAGTACCCGGATCTTGATATTGCGGTACCAGACCGGGTCGCCGTGGTCCTGCAATCCGATATGACCACTGCGGGCTATGCCATAATCCGGCCAGTCAGCAAATTTCGAACCGGCAACCCGATTTTTCCAGTCGTCGGAACCGATAACATACTCAACTATTTTCTGGCCGTTCAGCCAATGTTCAACCTGTTCGTTTTTTATCCTGATCAATACCTGGTTCCATTCCCCTGCCGGGTGGACGACACCCCTGGGTGCGGGATGTAGTGCGTAATTCGCGCCTGCAGAAGTCAGCGGGCTTTTGCCATCCGCATGGTGCTGGTCATCGAGCACCTGCATTTCGGGCGCGCCCAGGTAGATTCTTTCCAGACCCAGGGTTGCCAGGTAAAAGATGCCGCTGTTGCCACCCTCAGATACCTTCCACTGCAGGGTAAGTTCAAAATTGGCAAATTGATCGACGGTTACGATGTCTCCCTGACCATTGGAGAAATTCAGGGTGCCGTGGTCGACAGTCCATCCTTTGGGGATTTCCTCGTTGTGATACCCACGCCAACCCTGCAGGGTGCTGCCATCAAACAGCAGTCTCCAGCCGGCATCACGTTCTGATACCGTCAGGGTATTGGGGTTTCCACCACCCGCGAGAGAAGGCGCAGTCATGGAGCTTAATAATGTGGGCAATACGACTGCCAAACCCAATGTCTTGAACTGCTTTAACATGACGGTTCCCGTACTCCTCATTTACAGAAGTATAGACCAGGAAAAAAAACACCGTCACCATGCTCTCAATAAGTTGGGTTTTCTGGCAATATAGCTCCATGCCAATTCATTTTACTGAATGACAACCCGGGCAGAGAATCCAGAATGGTCGCGCAAAAAACCAAGTTTCTGATACCACAATCTATCCCCTTATCCCGTCAGGATTGGTTGCGTCCTGGTGAAATCAGATGAGTTTGTACGGGAGCAGACCGGTTCGACTGGCCATGGTGGGTGGGGGTGAAGGATCTTTTATTGGTAATGTGCACCGCATGGCGGCCCGTCTTGACGGTGCCTATGAATTGGTGGCCGGTGCATTCAGCCGGGATCACGATAACTGTTTGCAAACCGGTACTGACCTGGGATTGGAGGCCAGTCGGTGCTACCCAGGCTGGGAAGCCATGCTCGCCTGCGAATCAGTCATGGATGACGACATCCGCGCAGAATGTATCGCGATCGTGGCACCCAATGATGTCCATTACCCGGTTGCCAAAGCTGCGGTGGCTAAGGGCTTCCACATCATCAGCGACAAACCCGCGACATTGGATCTGGCTGAAGCACGGAAACTCGAAAATATCATTCAGGATTCCGGGGTCCTGTACGGTCTGACCCATACCTACCTGGGTTACCCGATGGTGGCCGAGGCACGCCACAAGGTGGCAACCGGTAGCCTGGGTACGGTACGCAAAGTCTATGTTGAATACCATCAGGGCTGGTTGGCCACTGCACAGGAAACCCTGGGTAACAAACAGGCTGAATGGCGCAACGACCCTGCACGAGCAGGTCAGGGTGGTGCCATTGGTGACATCGGCACACATGCCTTCACACTGGCCGAATGGATCACGGGTCAGCATGTGAACGCCTTGTGCGCTGAATTGAATACCCACGTCGAAGGGCGGCAGGTGGACGATGATGCGGCTGCTTTGCTGCGATTCGATGGTGGTGCCAGCGGCGTACTTGTTTGCAGCCAGGTCTGTGCAGGTGAGGAAAATGCGCTGAAAATTCGTGTTTACGGTGAAATGGGTGGTCTGGAGTGGCAACAGATGGAGCCCAACAACCTGTTGCTGCGGCCCGCGGACGCTCCTTCGCGGATTTTGCGAGCTGGGGTCAATCAATCACTGTGTGAATTGGCGCGGTCACGCTGTCGCACACCCGGCGGTCATCCAGAGGGCTATCTGGAGGCCTTTGCTAACCTGTACCGGGATTTTGCAACAGCTATACGCAGCGGTGAAAAGGGGACTGCGACAAATGTTCCGGGTATTGACATGGGTAAACGGGGAATGAAGTTTATTCAGCGTATGATCGAAAGTGAAAACTCAGCTTATCAATGGACGAATTTCGAAGATGGCGGTAAAGAGGGTGCTAGTGCATGAGTAAAATGAAAGGTCCAGCCCTGTTTCTGGCGCAGTTCATGGGCGATGAGAAGCCTTTCGATGCCTGGGATAATGTCACCCGCTGGGCGGCCTCGCTGGGGTACCGGGGTGTTCAGGTCCCAACGCCCGACCTGCGCTGCATGGATTTGTCACTGGCGGCCGAGAGCCAGGATTACTGTGATGAGTTGGCAGGTTCGGCCAGGGAACATGGTATTGAGATTACCGAACTTTCCACCCATCTGCAGGGACAATTGGTCGCGGTACACCCGGCCTATGACGAGATGTTTGATACCTTTGCACCGGTTGAGCTGCATGGCAAGCCATCTGAACGAACCGAATGGGCAAGGCAGCAATTATTTCTGGCCGCCAGGGCGAGTGCCCGATTGGGACTGGATTCACATGCAACATTCTCAGGCGCACTTCTGTGGCCCTATATGTACCCCTGGCCCCAGCGACCTGCCGGTCTGATTGACGAGGGATTTCGTGAACTGGCCAGACGTTGGCGCCCCATATTGGATGCGTTTGATGACGCCGGTGTGGATGTCTGTTTTGAAATCCATCCTGGTGAAGACCTGCACGATGGTGCCAGTTTTGAGCGATTCCTGGCCGGCGTGGATGAGCATCCGCGGGCCAAAATTCTGTTCGACCCCAGTCATTTCCTGTTACAACAACTGGATTACCTGGATTTTATTGACCGTTACCACGAGCGCATCGGTATGTTTCATGTCAAGGATGCCGAATTCAACCCAAATGGCCGTGCCGGGGTTTACGGTGGCTATCTTGACTGGATTGAGCGGCCGGGTCGGTTCCGGAGCCTGGGTGATGGTCAGGTGGACTTCAAGGGCATTTTCTCGAAATTGGCACAGTATGATTTTAGCGGCTGGGCCGTGGTGGAATGGGAGTGTTGCCTGAAACATCCGGAAGATGGTGCACGAGAAGGTGCCGCATTTGTAACCGACCACATCATCCGCAGAACCGACAGGGCGTTTGACGACTTCGCAGGAGCTGCGACCGAGGTGTCACGTAACCGGCGATTACTGGGTCTGGAGTAGCGCCGGAGCACCGGGAGAAAATATGAACAAGGGCATTTACAGCCGCCTGAGCATTATGATGTTCCTGCAGTTTTTCGTCTGGGGTGCATGGTTTGTTACCCTGGGTACTTACCTTAATGCCAGCGGGTTTGCAGGCAGTGATATCGGCCTGGCCTACCTGACCAACAACATTGGTGCCATTATTGCGCCATTTTTTGTTGGCATGATCGCTGACCGGTTTTTCGCATCTGAAAAAGTGGCGGGGGTCATGCACCTTACCGGTGCTGTTGTTCTTTACTACGTCTCCGGGTTGACCGGGGTCTGGCCCATCCTGCTGGGTTTGTTGGTGTACAACGCCTGTTATATGTCGACGCTTGGGCTGGTAAACAGCATCAGTTTTGCCCAGATGGAGCATCCCGACAGCCAGTTTCCGGGGGTCCGGGTGTGGGGAACAATCGGCTGGATCGTTGCTGGTCTGGGCATTTCCCTGGTGTTGGCACCACGGGTTGGAAACGTGGAGGCAAGCAATGTACCCATGATCATGGCCGCCGCCTGCTCCGCACTGTTGGGTTTTTATTGTTTCAGTCTTCCCAGCACCCCACCGGCCGGGAAAGGGGAGAAAGTCACTCTGGGTGATATCCTGGGTGTCGAGGCGCTGGCACTGTTCAAAGACCGTTCGTTTGCGGTTTTCGCATTCGCGTCACTGCTGATTTCAATTCCGCTGGCCTTCTATTATGGCTTTACCAACCTGTTTCTGAATGAACTGGGTATGGAGGGCGCGGCCGGTAAGATGAGCATGGGCCAGATGTCCGAAGTGGTCTTCATGGTGGCCATGCCGTTTTTCTTCAAACGCCTGGGTGTCAAATGGATGTTGCTGGTGGGTATGTTGGCCTGGGTGCTCCGTTATGGCTTTTTTGCCTATGGTTCCATGGACCTGTTTGGTTTGTTGTATCTCGGAATCCTGCTTCATGGCATATGCTACGACTTCTTTTTTGTCACCGGACAGATCTATGTTGATCGCAAGGCCGGCGTTGAAATCCGAGCCAGCGCACAGGGGTTGATCGCATTGTTAACCTATGGTGTTGGTATGGCGATCGGTTCCTATCTCGCGGGGCAGGTGGTCGAGATGTATGTCATCGAAGGCGGACACGATTGGCAGACAATCTGGATGATCCCCTGTGTATTTACGGCTGTTGTGGCCCTGCTTTTTGCCCTGGTGTTCCGGGATACATCGGTCGATGACAGCCAATCAGATCCTGCACCGGAATAAACAGGTTCATGATCAGCCGGCGTGAATTACTGGGCATGATGGTTGCGACAGCGGGCGGGCTCTTGTCCCGTCCGTATTCGGCCAAAGCAAATGGAGAACAAATGATTGAACGGGTCGGAGTCCAGCTCTACACGGTCAGGAATTTATTATCGGCCGATGTGGCCGGCACCCTCCAAGCGGTTGCAGGGGCAGGATACGTCGAGGTGGAAACGGCGGGGTATGCCAATCTGACGGCAGATCAATTCAGTAAGGCTTTGCATGATGCAGGTCTGACTGCACCCTCTGCACATGTTCCACTGGAAGCCATCGAAACTACACCGGAACAGCTGATCGAAATGGCTCAAACGGTTGGGCACAGCTACCTGGTGGTTCCATGGCT
This sequence comes from Lysobacterales bacterium, assembly GCA_014238945.1. Lineage (GTDB taxonomy): Bacteria > Pseudomonadota > Gammaproteobacteria > Xanthomonadales > SZUA-36 > SZUA-36. The sequence continues at coordinate 13,687 of JABAAB010000097.1, read as the reverse complement.
GAGTGAGCAACGGCGTGGTTCACTGGATTCTTACGCCCGGGTGGCAGATGTGTTGAACGCATTTGGCGCGCAGTGTGCGCAATCAGGCATACAACTGGCATATCACAATCACGATTTTGAATTTGCCGTGGTAGATGGTCGTGTTCCCTATGACCTGTTGCTGGAGCGTTGCGACGCCGAGTTGGTAAAGTTTGAATTGGACTTTTTCTGGGCGGCAAAAGCCGGTGTGGACACCGCGTCCTATTTCAGGTCTTTCCCGGGGCGGTTTCCCCTTTGTCATGTCAAGGATATGACCGATGGGGGTGATATGGTCGATGTTGGTGAGGGCAGTATTGATTTCCCGGGGCTTTTCAGGGCAGGCGAAACGGGTGGTCTGCGGCATTATTTTGTCGAACACGATAACCCCGTCGATGCTCTTGCGTCCATCACGAGAAGTTTCAAAGCGGTCAGGGTTCTGAGTTTCTGAAATGTGGTACGTTGAATCCCGGTTTCACTCGTTCTTGTAGCAGAGAGCACAAGCGTGTCAAAAGCGATTCAACAGGCACTACAAAAATCCCTTCAATACCTGCAATCGGGTCAATTGGAGGCGTGCATACAATATTGTGACCAACTCCTGGCCGACAACCCCGACTTGATCCAGGCACGTTATCTGCGTGGCTGTGCGAAGTATAAAACCGGTGACATTCCAGGATCGGTCATTGATCTGGAAGTCGTCCACGCGGGGCAACCAGGCCACCTTCATGCGGCCTATTACTACGGGCGGTCATTGCGTGCGGCGGGACGCTATGAAGAAGCGCTGGCTCCCTTGCAAACCGCCCTGGTTGAAGAAGAACTGAAAATCCTCGCCCGCTATGAACTTGCCACTTGCCTGGCCCGCTTAAGGCGCAGACCCGAAGCCATTGATCATTACCTGTCCATCCTGGCATTACAGCCAGGTCATGCACAGGTGGCCGCCAACCTGGCCTCATTGCTGGAACGGGAAAACCGATTGGTGGAAGCGGATGAGTGGGTTGACAAAGCCCTGTCCATGACTCCGGACAACGACAGCGCACAAATGACCCGTGCCACCCTGGACCGGCGTGACGGACAGTATGGCAAAGCAGCTCAACGACTGCAGGACCTGGTCACCAAAATTGATCACCCCGTCAACCGCAGCATCGCCTGGAACCAGTTGGGGCAGTGTTTCGAAGGGCAGGGTGACTGGGACCAGTCATTCAGGGCCTTTGGCGAATCCAACCGTATATTGACAAAGCACCACCCCGGTGCCCGACCCGATCCGGTGGGCCCACATGGACTACTGACACTTGGTCGCATCCGGGAATGGTTAGAGAAAGACCCCATGGCAGACTGGAAGCAACCAGACACAATAAAGTCGAGCGGTATTGCATTCCTGTTTGGTTTTCCCAGGTCGGGTACCACCTTGCTGGACCGCATGCTCTCTGCCCATCCGGATATCGAGGTGCTGGAAGAAAAAAGCCTGTTCTCAGCCTTGCACCAGGACTGGTCAAAACCAGGAACGCTGGAGGCACTGACGGGGGTCCACGATGCACAGATCAGCGATGCGAGGGAAATCTACAGGGGAGAAATGGCACGACACCGTGTTCATCCTCAGCGGTCCCTGGTCATTGACAAGCTGCCTTTGAACCTGCCGTACCTGTTCCTGATCAGGCGATTGTTCCCCGAAGCGCCCGTCATATTCCTGCAACGACACCCGCTGGATGTTTGTCTCAGCTGTTATTTTCAGGCTTTTGAACTCGAGGCGTCGATGGCTTATTTCCTTGATCTGGCAGACACCGCCCACTACTACGACGCCATGATGCAGGTAGCGGCACTGTCCATGGACCAGGCGGGAGACCCGCTACACCGCCTAAGATACGAAGACCTGGTTGCTTCGCCCGAAGATCAACTCAGAAAATTAATTGAGTTCCTCTCGTTGGATTGGGCTGAGTCAGTATTGGATTACCATCAACAAGGCGATACCGCCAGTAGCAACACACCCAGTTACCAGCAGGTGTCACAGGCCTTGTATACCTGCTCAATTGGAAAGTGGCGGCACTATCAGCGACAGCTTGAGCCCGTCAGGGTAATCCTGCAGCCATGGATCGACTCCTTCGGATACAAGGACGAGCCATAAGGTCCCGCTTGAAAAATTTTGTTGATATCAGACAGTAGATCGTTGCTACGAATCAGTGAATCAGTAGATTCAAAGTGAGATTTACACTAATTTACGATGTTATTTCCCATACCTGTGTGCCAGTGAGGCTATACTGAATAATGTACTTCACCGAGTTTCGACCTATGAACAAACTGTTGATGTTAGTCCTCACTTTGGCAATGACCTCCACTGTTGCCATTGCCGACAACAATGAGGAAAAACCTGCTGGCGGTGATCGTATGGCGCGTATGCAGGAAAACCTGGGATTGAGTGACCAGCAGGTAGCGGAAATGCGCAGGATCCGTGACGACGGTGGCGGGCGCGATCAAATACTCGCGGTACTGACCGATGATCAGCGGGCACATATGGAACAACGCCGTGCAGAAATGAAAGAGCGGGGCAAGGGCAAAGGCAAAGGTAAGGGTAAGGGCCGCAAGGGTGGTCGCCCGGTACCTGGCGAGGAAACTCAGAATGGCGAAACCGCCGATACCTGACTCAAATGAAATTTCAAATTCCGATCCTCCTGCTGATTTCCATTCTGACCTCTTGCACCACAACAGGCGAGATCATCATTGATGAAAAGGGTGTCGATATGGCCCACTACCAGGAAAACCTGACCGAGTGCGAATCCTATGCACAACAGGTCAAGGTGGGTGAAAAAACAGCCAAAGGTACTGCATCGGGGGCAGTGGTAGGGGGTGCCGTTGGTGCCGTCAGCCACCACAGGGATACCGCGGAAGGGGCGGCCATCGGAGCCATCACAGGTGGCGTTGCGGGGCTCAGCGAGGGAGAGCGTGACCAGGTGCGGGTGGTTAAGAACTGTTTACGTGGTCGCGGTTATCACGTACTGAACTAGACAACCCGAAGCCCGGGATTCGTTTTGAAATTACTCCTGGGTAAACCTAGGTGGGCCCCAGACCCAGTTGCAGACGCTCGCGGTTGATATGCTCAATCATCCGCGCCTGAATAGCCTCGTATTCGGGGTTGCCATCCAATTCCCGGAAAAATGGCAAATCCTGGCTGATCTTCGCTGAATTTATGTACCCGCTGTCTATCGCTATCGCCAATTGTTCCAGTGCCTGTGTGGTTTCGCCTGCCAGAACATGTTCAATAGCCATCAGCATCAGCAAGGCGGGATGCCGTATTCCCTGTGAATAAGAACTTTGGTTGGAAGCCCTGAGCACTGCCAGTGCCTCTTCAAACCGTTGCTGGTTGCCGGTCCGGCGGTATGCCAGGGCAATATCTGCCATCGGCCAGTAGCCCCACAGGGGGGCAGGATCATGCAATTGGAAGGCTTCCAGGTCCGGCCATCGTTCATCGAAATACTCAATCAGCAAATCAGACTGGTCGGTGGTGTTGAGAAATCTAAATAACGGGCGGACATCTCCGTCAGCAGCCTGTTTCTGTACTAAGATCCGGGCTTCTTCTACACGTCCGAGTTGTAACAGGGCACGTCCATAAATGTCTGACCAGTTATCGTCGAATACCTGTTCAAACTGTTGTGTCAGGTAGTGCCCCTGGTTAACGCCAACCCGGTAGACCCGGTCTGTTGGTTGTTTTTCCATCGCCGATTGCATTCTTCTTAGACCGGTCGCGGCTTTGCCTTCTGCAAGATCTATCCACGCCCGGCTCTGCTCGACCTGCGATTTGTCGGACATGAACGGCTCAATCCGGTCAACATATGCTCGAGCCTGATCGGCTTTACCCATCCAGGCGAGCAAAAACACACGGTTGCCAAACGCCGGTTTGTACATCGGGTCACGCTGGGTCAGTTCATCGAGGAGCGCCATGCTTTCCGCGACCCGGTTTGTCCGCCAGTACGCCAGGTTCAACCAGTTTCCGGCGTTGATCAGGTTGGGGTTAATCGCCAGGGCTTTTTCCAGAGCCGGGATGCTTTTCAGGGGCTGTTCAGGCGGTCCGTTATAGTAAAAACCCATACCGGCCCATGCCTCTGCCAGATTGGGGTCCAGATCCAGCGCCTTGTCCAGGTACAATTTAGCCTGTGAAAATGCCTGTGTCTGTGGAATCTTGCCATAACTGGTTACCGATAAAAGCATGCTGGCAATGCCACGTTGAGCGTAGGCAGGTGCATATTCCGGGTCCAGGGCGATGGCACGGTCCAGCAGATCTGCAGCGGACTGCAATGACAACTCGGTTCGGTCATACAACCGTTGTCTGGCCATCAGGTAGAGATCGTAAACTTCGGCTTCTGTTCGGGCCGCGGGAGTCAGCATGGTGCTGTCACCCAGTAGGGTGGTTTTCATTTCCTGCAATATGGCGGCGGCGATCTCGTCCTGGATGGCGAAAATATCGTCGAGTTCGCGGTCGTAGGTCTCTGACCACAAGTGGAAGCCATCATCCACCTTGATCAACTGTGCGGTGATACGCACGGTGTTGCCGGCCTTGCGGACCGAGCCTTCGAGTATGTTTTGCACACCCAGTGTTTCACCAATTTTTCTGAGGTCCTGGTTCTGCCCCTTAAAGGCAAAGGACGAGGTCCGACCGGCAACCTTCAGTTCCCTGACCTTGGCCAGTGCATTGAGGATTTCCTCCGAAATGCCATCGGAGAAGTATTCGTTACCGACATCATCACTCATATTGACAAATGGCAGCACGGCGATGGAATGGTCGGGTTCGGCGGCTATCTCATCCCTGGCGGGTGTCTCCGTGGTGACTGCCTGCTCCAGGGTGGCCTCGATGAGCGCTGCATCACGCCCGGCGGACAACACGAATTTGTCGATCATGAAATATGCCAGGGCCAGCACCAACACCCCGGTGATCAGGCGGTCCAGCTTCTTGCCGGTATTTGACACGATGGATTGGCTTCGGTCCACCTCGCTCTCGCGCTTGACACCTTCTGAGGTCATTTCGAACACCCAGGAGAAAACCAGTACGATGATAAATCCGGCACCCAGCAACATCAGGGTGACAAAAAACACCCAGGCCGGTGCATCGATATTGTTCAGGATGACATCCACCACCTGCAGGACCAGCCACGCCACCACCACGTAGGCGATGCCTGCCCGAAACACATTTCTGCGTTTAAGTTCGCCGAAAAGAGACATTTTTGAGCTTCTAGTGACCGCTGTTGAGGATAAGACTAACCGCTCATTCCCGGAATGCCAAACAATTCATCATGGCGGCACGATCGAATGCTGCTTGTTCATCGTTCCTGGTCCGACCTGGCCGATTATCTGCCCGGGCCGGACACCCTTCATTGATGCACATTGACTATTGTCCTGATGATGTCACATGGGGGACACCACGCTTCTGTGCCCAGGTGTTTATAACATCAACAGGGCCAGTTTCGATCACCAGTAATTCTAGTTGCAGATCGGACCAGGTTTTCTTCAAATCCTCAAGACGCAACATGGCACCGCCTGTGACCGGTGCACCGGTCTCGTCGATGACATCCAAAAGGTAGCGGAGTTGACCGGCCAGCATGGTCTCCCAGGCATCTTCGTCCTCGTAGGTCTGATGAAGCACCTGGATGATCTTGCCGTCCCAGGCGGTTATTTTCTCTACCGCGGTGGCACCGTTGGTCTGTAGTTCCTGATCCTGTGGATATTGCTTCATCAGCGCCTTGATCTGCTTTTTTGCCAGGCGCGCAGTTTCGAGACGGGTCAGGGTATCACTCAACAACCCTTCCACCTCTTTCAGCCGATCGGTCCAGTTTTGCATTTCCTCATCGGTAGCGGTGACCCGGTGATCCATTTTTATTTCAAATGAGACAGTCTGGGTGGCCTCGCCAACAGATACCCGGGCGCTGTAGTTACCAGGCGCCACACCGGTGCCGGAGAATCCGGCGAACAGGGTGATGTCCCTGATGCACTTCAATCCCTGGCGTTTCATATTCCAGGTCCACTTGTTCAGGCCTTTTTCGGTTTCCGGGTATTCCAGTTCAAATGGTCTGCGGGGATCCATGTTGCTGATCTTGCACTTTTCGAACTCACCTTCCTTGCTTGAATAGCTGCGTACCGGTTTTCCGCTTTCATCGAATATTTCAATACTGAGTGTTTCCTTGCTTTCCTCCTTGAGGAAGTAGTAAAGCGTCACACCCTGTTCGGGATTGGAGGCTTCAAATTGCCGTGCGCTGCCACTACCCTGGCCCTGTTCGGCAGATGCAGGTGTGAACACATGGAGACCCTTGTCGGCAAAGCCATCCACAGCCTGGTGTACCACGAACAGGTCATCCAGCACCCAGAAACCGCGGCCCTGGGTGGCCGCTACCAGTTTGCCATGACGCAGCGACAGGTCGGTAATGGGTACCGGTGGCAGGTTCAGATCAAGAGAGGCCCAGTCATCTCCGTCATTTGAAGAGACAAACATACCCAGTTCCGTGCCCGCATACAGCAGGCCTTGCCGGTCCGGGTCCTCTCGCACTACCCTGACGAACGCATTTTCCGGCAGACCCTTGTCAATGCGCTTCCAGCGCTTGCCATAATCCGTGGTCTTGTAGATATACGGCTTGTTGTCGTTAAACTTGTAACCGGTCACGGCGAGATAGGCGGTGGCCGGGTCATGAGGGCTGATCTCAATGGCGTTGATCATGGCCTCTTCGGGGTGCTTCGGTGAGACATCCTCCCATTCCGGACTGCCCTCACGTTTGATGTGTACCAGGCCATCGTCACTGCCGACCCACACCTGGCCTTTTTCATGGGGTGACTCGACGATGTAGTAAATTGTGTTGTAAAACTCTGCACCCACATTTTCCGGTGTTAATGGACCCCCATTACGACCTTGTTTTTCGGGGTCGTTGCGGGTCAGGTCTCCACTGAATTCAGTCCAGTTGGCACCCCGGTCATCGCTGCGTAATATCATCTGGGTACCGAAATAGATAATGGAAGGATCGTGCGGTGACACAGCCACCGGGGCATTCCAGTTGGCGCGGTATTTCAGGTCACGTGAATCCTTGCCATAGACCAGCTCCGGGAACGGAATTATGTAGCGTGTGAGACCGGTTGAATGGTCGTACTCCGTCAATGTGCCATTGATCGTGGTTGCATAGATCAGCGTAGGGTCGTCCGGGTCAAAGGCAATATGTGCACTCTCGCCGCCACCCACATCAAAATAATCCTCAACCCCGATGCCACGGTAACTGCTTTGGCTGGCTATTCCGACGGTGGAGTTGTCCTGCTGTCCACCGTAAATTCGAAATGGCCTGAGATTATCGGTGGACACCCGGTAAAACTGTCCGGTGGGCTGGTTCATGATACTCGACCAGGTTTCACCACCATCGAAGGATATGGTGGCACCACCGTCATTGGCGTTGATCATATTCTGGTTGTCATCCGGGTTGATCCAGTGGTCATGATGGTCACCATGGGGTGTGGTCATCTTGGTCCAGTTCTTGCCGCCATCCACCGATTTCATCATCGGCACATTCATCACGTAAACGGTGTCTTCGTCCACCGGATCGGCCGTGATATGTATGTAGTACCAGGCGCGTGTGTGCAGTACCCGGTGGCCGTTGATCAGTTCCCAGGTTTTGCCGGCATCATCGCTACGCCACAGACCGCCCTTTTTGGGTTCCGACTCAATGATGGCATACACCCGGTCGGGGTTGCTGGCGGATACATCCACACCGATCTTGCCGACCATTTCCGGCAGACCACCGGTGAGTTTTTTCCAGTTGTCCCCACCATCGGTGGATTTGTAGATACCACCGCCGGTACCACCTGATTGGATGAACCAGGGTTTGCGGCCATGGTTCCACATGGCGGCATACAATATGCGTGGATTGCCGGGGTCCAGACTGAGATCCGCGGCACCGGTCTGTGCATTCACTTTCAAAACGTGTTGCCAGTTTTTGCCGCCATCGGTGGTGCGAAAAACACCGCGTTCTTCGTTGGGGCCCCAGATCTGGCCCTGTACTGCCACCCAGGCAATATCGGGGTTGGTGGGATGGATCTTGATCCGTGATATCTGGCCACTTTGATCCAGACCGACATGTGTCCAGTTCTTGCCGGCATCGGTGGACTTCCAGACACCATCACCGCTGCTGGTGGTTACACCGCGTATCGGCGACTCACCGGTTCCGACATAAAGCACGTTGTGATCGGACTCGGCCACCGCGACCGCACCGATGGTGCCGACCTTGAAATCGTCATCGGAAATGTTCTCCCACGTGGTACCCGCGTTGGTGGTTTTCCATACACCACCACCGGTGGCGCCCATGTAATACAGCAGCGGTTTACCTGGAACTCCGGTCACCGTGGTCACCCGGCCACCACGGTAGGGGCCGATCAGTCTCCACTCGAGTCCTTTAAGATTCGCAGTATCCACCTGGTCCCCGTCCGCAGAAAGCACCGGCCCCGTTGACATCAGAATCAGCATGGCAGAAATGGCAAAAATCGAATTCTTGGCACTGAAAGTCATAATTTTATCTCTTGTTTGGAAGGCAAATAAAATGGAAAAAAATCGCCAGTTGGAGTCGGCATTCGGCTTAGGTCAATTTGGTCTCATTGCCACCGAAGTGGACTTGCATGAAACAAAAAACCGACCAGGGTTTTATCTAAAGACAGATGCGGTTGGCCGGTTTTCCTTTGCTGCAACGCCCCATGCAACAGTCACTGTTGCGGGTGCACGATTCACCGACCAGCGCACACACGGGACAGGCTGAAACATCATCGTCAGGGGTGAGAACATTGCAATCATCATCAATACCGTTGGCGCAGATCTCCTCGGCTCCCGGGTTAACCAGAGCATCGTCATCGTCACAGTCGGGTGCAGAGCCACCGCTGCAGGCGGCACTGCCTGGATCACCATAACCATCCCCGTCATTGTCCATACAGCCGTCGCTGCCCACACTCATGGACACATTATCAATATCGACCGTAGAACCTGAATTGGCCTGGAATGTGAGCCGGGTATGATAAACAGGATTCGAGGTTCCTGACGGGGCGGTGGCCGACACCTCGTATTCAGACCAACCAGTGGTCAAACTGATGGTCTCGGTGCTGGAGTCCAGCGGGTCGGTCCACATGTTCTGGTCCCTGAAATCCACACTCACATGGACTTCATCGCTGTTCGTTGCGCCACGCATCCAGACCACTACGGTGAAGGTTTCGCCCTCCAGGGCAGGGTTGGGCTGATGGGATGCCGCCCCATTTGCCAGTCGCAGGTAATAATCACCATCCTGTGCGCCGGATGGATCGTGCTCTCTGCTCACACCGCTATCGGTGGAATAACGCCAGCCATATCCCCCGAACGGGGCAATTTCCTCGAAGCTGCCATTGGCAACATCCCCATCCGCGCCATAACCGTTCATGACATCTGATTCGACCGGTACCCAGCCATCGAGCACTCCTGAGAGGTGTTCTGCCAGACGATTGGCCATACCACTGTGGTCATATTCGGTGCCGTGCCACTGCTCGAAGAGCCATGGAAAGATGGCATAGGACATGTTGTCATCACCGCGATCGGCGATCACTTCATCAATGTAATTTGCAGGTTCGTCATAGTCCCAACCCCAGGCGTTGTACAACATGATATGGGCATCCGGGTAGGATGATCTCATATCATTCAAAAAAGACTTGTAGTCCTTCATGATTTTTCGTTTTGGCCTGCCGACATCATTGGCGCCGATATTGATGATAACCGCATCGGGCGGATCGATACTGAAATCCCAGAGTAAACCCGTGCTGAACCAATCGATCCGGTCATACGATGCGTGCAGACTCCTGATGGTCGCCCCGCTGCGGGATATGTTGCTGTAACGCGCATCGAACATCCTCGAGACTATGCCTGCATAACCAAAATAGCTGCCTCTCAGGTTTTGTCCGGACTGATTCTGTTCATGTTCCAGTGAGTAACCGGCCAGGTTTGAATCACCGTAAAACACGAGCTTGCGTGAAGATACCGTTGGGGGTGGTTCAATCTGGCTGCCCGTTCCTTCAAGGGTCAAGCCATGAAATGTCCAGCGTCCCGAATCCGTCTCCTTGACAATTTCTACCTTGTGGACTGCATCATCAAGACCCGTGGCCAGAACATGAGTAACATTTCCCGATGATATCTGGATTTTTTCCGAGTCAATGGCCTCATCATCAACAATCACACGCAGGAAATCGGTGTTGCTGGCTGAAAAAGTGGCAGAAACACCGGTGCCTTTAAATTTCGCGATGATCGATGTGCCCTTGGCATAGGCCCAGGGTTGAGTGTTGGTGGTCTGATCCCATCGCCCGGTGTACAGGATGTTGGGATTGTCTGGGGCAATAGTCTGCGCCGCACTACCTTGTGCGGCTAGTAACATTAAACACAATGTGACACATTTGAATTTCATAAGCTGGCACCGATAAATATAGTTCAATTAGAGCAAAATACAAAAGTATAGAGACAATTATATGCCCAAACCCGGCGAACTTGCCTGACTCTTTTGGTCCGCATGTTATATTTTCTGGCAGTGAAGACCCTTCGGTCCCGGGTCCCGGGTATTTCGGGGTTGTATTAAGACGCACCAGTGAAGGGCTGAACCACAAGACACATGATTTGATGAGCTGTCTCCAAACCATACTTTTTATTACGATTTTTGCTGGCCCGTTAGAGGGTCTTGCCCAGCCGTCGGGAGACACGCTGGCCGGAAAGCTTGCTGAGGCCGCCCTCGAAAGGACAACCCATTTTGTTCGTTATGACGGAAGTTATCGGCGAATAGATTACCCGAACGGTGATGTTCCCGATGATACCGGGGTATGCACCGATGTGGTCATTCGGGCCTACCGTGCAATTGGTATCGATCTCCAGCGTCTGGTCCACGAGGACATGGAGAACAACTTTTCCGACTACCCGAGTATCTGGGGGCTCCATCGCACGGACAGTAATATTGATCATCGCCGGGTTCCCAATCTACAGAAATATTTCGAACGACAGGCTGCTTCAATACCGGTATCAAGCGAGGCAGGTAAATATTTGCCCGGTGATCTGGTCACCTGGATGTTGCCCGGAAATCTGCCACACATCGGTGTGGTCACGTCAGGCCGGTCCGAGACGGGTCAACGACATCTCATCGTTCACAACATCAACGCTGGTCCCGTGATCGAGGATGTTTTGTTCAAATTTCCAATCACCGGGCACTATCGTTACCCGGGCAGCAATAGCACAGCTGTGGAAGCAGGCAATAACTGAACAGTTACAAGGGGCAAGATGAAACAATCAATCGTACATATTGCGCTGGTGGTCAGAGACTACGATGAGGCCATCTCGTTTTATACACAGAAGTTGAATTTTGAACTGATCGAAGATACCTATCAGCCTGAACAGGATAAACGCTGGGTTGTGATCTCACCACCGGGTTCTGGAGGTGTAACGCTGTTGCTGGCCAGGGCTTCCCGACCAGAACAGGAGCCATTTGCAGGTAATCAAACCGGCGGGCGCGTCTTCCTTTTTCTCAATACCGATGATTTCTGGAGGGATTATCATGAAATGATTTCGAGAGGGATCAAGTTTGTCCGGGAGCCCAAAAAGCAGGAATACGGGATGGTGGCAGTGTTTGAGGATTTGTATGGGAATCTCTGGGATCTGCTCGAACTCAATCATGATCACCCGATCCGTGACCGTTCAGTCTGACTCCAGTTACTGCAATTGCTTCAGTTGTTCGACCGTGTCCAGATCAAAACCGGCATGTTTCATGGCATGTGGTGTAAGCAGATCAGGGTGTGCATTCAGCACACCATGTGCACCCCGGTCACCCTTTAAATCCCTCAACTCTTCAAAGCAGGAGTCAGGAAATATGACGGGGGGGCCACATCGGCCAGATGTGTGGGCAGCCACGATCCTGCTGTGGTTGGAGTGCCAGGTTTCTGCGATACCCTGAAGGTCGTCGGCCCGGATTGCCCATTGATCACAAAGCAGGATCAATACACCTGTTGAATCCTGCTGCATCGAACGGATCCCTGTTGCAATCGACCCGCCCATACCTTCAGCCCAGTCCACGTTATTAACCTGCTTTACCCCGGTGTGTTTGATTTCATCCGAAATCGCGTGCGCTTTGGCACCGGTTACCACAATGATTTCCCGAGGTAATAATGACCTGGCAATTTCAATGGCATGCAGAATCAATGACTTTCCCCTGTGCTGGATCAGTTGCTTGGCCTGTCCCAGCCGTTTGCTGGTACCTGCGGCGGGGATGACTACACTCAGGTCCGGGTGATTCATGTTCCCGCCGGAGTCAGTTCGCCACCATGACGCCGGTTCAGACTGGCGTGGATCTCACTGATGATTGCCAGTGCTATGGATTCAGGCATCTCGGCACCGATATCCAGACCGGCAGGGCCATGTACATGGACTGACAATGTATCCGAGTCAATCTCATCCAGAAGACGGTCTCGGCGTGCACGCGGTCCCAACAGACCGACATAAGAAATGCCGGCGCGCACGACCTGTGAAAGATACTGCCGGTCATGGGCGAGGTTATGACTCATCATGACAACGGCATCGATGTGATCGAGATCCAGGTTCCCGGCCAGCTCAGCGGGTTGCATCAGACACACATTGCAGGCAGACGGAAATCGATCAGCACGGGCAAACCCGGAGCGGTGGTCAACGATGGTGCAGTACCAGCCCATTTCCACGGCCAGGCGGGCCACGGGTACCGCGTCAATTCCAGCGCCACAGATCAGCAGGGAAGGGGGGGGGATGATGGGCAGCAACAACAGCCTGGTACTGCCCCCTTCGGTGGAAATATTTTCGCGCCAGTATCGTTTTGACATATCGTGCATTTCGGATGGTCGCTGCACGTCCTTAAGCAAGTTCGGGTCTCCTGCGGCTGTTCCGGCTCCACAATCCAGTCTGAACGTGCCCTGTGGAAAGTCCTTGTCCGAGCTACTGATGACCAGACCCAATACGCCGTCACAGCGTTGTTGCCATGCCTGATCCAGGGTTTCAAGAAAACCGAATCCCTGTGAACCTTCCAATCGCTGCAGCATCAGGTGGATGATTCCGTCGCAACCGAGACCCAGACTCCACACCAGTTCGTCACCCGCCGAGAGGTCGTAATTCATTTCGCGGGTTTGGCCATCTTCGAAAACCTGCTCTGCGTGTAGCGCCAGGTCGGCTTCCAGGCAACCACCGGAGATCAGACCACAATGGCTGCCATCTGCTGCAATCAGCATCATGGCGCCAGGTTTGCGGTAGGTGGAGCCCTCAGTGGCTGTGACGGTGCCCAGCACCAGCGCCTGATCGGCACTGTGCTCACGGTAAAATTTCAGTAGTACGGACAGACCCAGATGCATGGGTGCAGCCTATCAATATGCGTAGCCGATTGCTACACACTACCTCTTTGGTTGATCAGCCTTGCATCTGCTCTTTTAGCTGCTGCGCTATCGGCAATGTGCGGATACGGACACCACTGGCATTGAATATTGCATTGGTCAGCGCCGGAGCTGCCGTGGGGATACCCATTTCACCCACACCGGTCGGTGTCTGGTCATAATTCAACACATGGGACTCGAACAAAGTGGGTACCTGTGCGATTTTCATCAGGGGGTAGTCGTTGAAGTTCGATTGCACTACGCGACCGTCGCGAACGGTGATTTCCAG
>JABAAB010000009.1 GCA_014238945.1 Lysobacterales bacterium | reverse complement strand
GTACAGGTCGCACTCTGGCCTTCCGTCAAGGTAACGGATGAACCGTCCTGCTCGCCATCACCCTCACAAGACCAGTCACCGGCTTCGTAACCATCCGGTCCACCCGATTCACTCAGGTCATAACTGCCCACATCGACATCACTCGGGCCAACCCCACCATCACCATCGATCGGTGTCGGTCCGGCTGCCGCCAGGTTCCAGTCAGTCGCTACCGCAGTACCACCATTATCGGTGGTCACGGTCTTGACCAGTTCCAGTGTCGGTGAGATGTCATCGTTGTTGATGGTACAGGTCGCACTCTGGCCTTCCGTCAAGGTAACGGATGAACCATCCTGATCGCCATCACCCTCACAAGACCAGTCACCGGCTTCGTAACCATCCGGTCCACCCGACTCGCTCAGGTCATAACTGCCCACATCGACATCACTCGGGCCAACCCCGCCGTCACCATCGATCGGTGTCGGTCCGTCTGCCGCCAGGTTCCAGTCACTCGCAACCGCGGTACCACCATTATCGGTGGTCACGGTCTTGATCAGTTGCAGCGTCGGAGAGACGTCATCGTTGTTGATGGTACAGGTCGCGGTTTCACCTTCCGTCAGGTTGATTGACGATCCATCCTGATCACCTGTACCGGTACACGACCAGTCTCCGGCTTCATAACCAGAAGGTCCGGTGGACTCACTCAGTGTGTAGTCGCCCACGTTAACATCACTCGGGCCAACTCCACCGTCACCATTGATCGGTGTCGGTCCGGCTGCCGCCAGGTTCCACTGGGTCGCAACTGCAGTACCACCATTATCTGTGGTAACGGTCTTGACCAACGTCAGCGTGGGTGCGATATCATCGTTGGTGATTTCGCAGGTCAGATTCTGTCCCGGAGTCGGTGTAACCGTACCATCGGGTGCACAGGCATTGAACCAGCCATTGCCCGAATCGTATCCAGTTACCTGCGCCGTTTCACTGGCGGTGTACTGAATATTAGGCAGTACTTCTGTAGCAACACCCCATGCCTTGGCGCCTCCATCCAGGAAGGCGCTGAAATTGGCATCCGTTGCGGTACCACCGTCATCGGTGACCACGTTCTTGACCAATGTAATGGTCGCACGCTGAGTGTTGGTGAACTCACAGGTCACCACCTCACCCCAGGTCACATCGTAACTGGCTGTGCGACTTGGAACATCGCCAGAGCTGTTATTTCCTTCTCCGCAGTCGATTGCAGTGAGATCCCAACCGCTTAACAGATCTTCGACAACACTGTACTGGCCTGCTGGCCTCCTTGTGCTGGCACTGGTTCCATCCGTCAATTGAGGGGTGAATTCTCCTGTGAAGTCGAAGGCCTGGCTGCTCTGATCAGGAAGTGTTTCCTTTGCAACCTCAATAGTGGCCCAGGAGTTATTGGTAAATGTGCAGACCCAATCCTCGCCATCGAGCAGAGCAATGGTCACACCCTCATCACCCGGCTCAAATCCACCCGCACCACCAATTGTTACCGTGCTAACGGCGTTTTCTGGCCCAAGACATTCAATCAATCCCAGGGTCCAGTTGGTTGGAATCACCTCAGAGATCATGTAACCCCCAGGATTGGGGAGTAAATCGCCAAAGGTAATGCTATCTACGCCGTCACTTGTCAACGGAAAGCTGTCTCCGAAATCGCGGTTAAAGGTAAACGTGCCATCACCACCCACGGTATCTTTGACAATCGAAATGCTTCCAAGCGCAGTATTGGTGAATACACAGGTAACCGTTTCACCCGCAGCGAGCGCGACATCAACAGATTTGTCACCGGTCTGGTAGCCTCCCTCTGCACCGATGACCACGACGCTGTCAGTCGCACCAGTGCACGAGATGTCCGTTAATTCAAACCCTGCAAGATCTTCTTCTGTTGATCCGAAATTGCCCGGCTGGAAACTATCGCTGAGTTGGCCTCCATCGCCGATAGAACCAGACACGTCTCCGGTAAACTCAAAAGTGCCTTCTGCCCCGTCTGGAATTGTTTGTTTTTCAATGACCAGTACGCCATCAGCGGTATTTTCAAAAGTGCAAGTAACTGTTTCCGCTAATTCCACATCCAGTGTGGCTGTTGCATCCAGTACGCTGGAATCCTGATCCCCATCTTCCATACAACCAAGATCTGTCAATGCCCACCCTTCAGGAATCGGGCTTTCAGTAATATCGTACTGGCCTGCGTTGAGCTCAAATGTGAAGTCCTGTGATTTCGTTTCGTTTTCAGTAGTTAGCTGCAATCCATTGAAAGGAGCGTCGCCTATGAAGTCAAAAGTACCGTTACCACCCACGGTATTCTTGATGATGGTCGCACTGCCAAGCGGTGTGTTTGTAAAGGTACATACAACCGCTTCGCCTGGGGCCACATCAATAGGTTCTGACCTGGGATCTTCTCCGCCACCGGTACATGAAGCACCCACATTGGCCCAGCCAGCTGCGGTCGGATCATCTTCCGTCACCGTGTGACCATTCCCGGGGGTTACCGGAATGGCACCGGTAGTTGCATTGTGCCCTTCCAGAGTAAAGGTTGAGTTGAAGTTACTGGTAAAACCAAACAGTTCACTTACTGGCCCCGTGGCGGAAAGTGACTTGATAACTTCGATAGAACCATCTTGTGTATTGGTGAATACGCAAGTGACCGTTTCACCTGGTTCCAGGTTAATTGCCGTCGGATCCTCAACTTCTTCCGCATTACCGGTGCAAGATATGCTGGTCTGTACCCAGCCTGGTGGTAGTGCTTCGGAAATGCTGTAGATACCTGCTACCAGTGGACCGGAGTCATGAGGTGTCGTGGCGTGTGCGAGGTCGAAGGTAGTACCTCCGTCCCAGCTTGGTGTAAACGTGAACAACTGACCAGAGGTATCCGGCAGAGTGTTCTTGTCCACCACGATGTTACCAACCGCCGTATTTGTAAATGTACAGGTAACCGTCTCACCGTGCTCCATTGTAAGCGATGCCGGATCCCGGTCACCTGGCAGGCAATTGGCGCTGGTAAGCGAAAAATCCGGGGATGGATCGGCTTCGGTTATAAAATAGGTTCCCGCAGGCACGCTGCCGTCGACGGGTGTCCCGGTACTTTTCGTCATACCGGATGTTGTCAGGTTGAACATGCCCATCGTGCCCAAACCCGGTACGTCGGTGGTAAAATCAAAGCTACCTTCAGCACCAACGGTGTTTTTGACTACGTTTACCGTACCCAGTTTTGAATTGGTAAAAGTACAAGTGACATCATCGTCTGACTGGAGGTTTATATCACTTACGGTCCTGGTAACAAGATCAACTGTGCCCACCGACAAAGAGGTATGGTCATCAATGCACGTTATGTCTGATAACACCCAACCAGCAACCGCAGCCTCGGTTAGTGAATACATCCCGTAGTCTGTTGTTTCGAATGATTCAGTATCAGTATTACCACCATCCGCACTGTTTAATATGAGCGTGTCTGCAGTGGGATCTGATCCACCAGTGTAGTCGATATTGAACGTGCCGTCCGCACCATTTGTGTTTTTAACAACAGTCATGATGGCCGGGATGATCATCGGAATACCGAGGCTTTCTATTGAATAGTCACACTTGGATGTGGCGCCAGGGGAAAGGGGCGGGACCTCCAGTCCACAATCGAAATTTTTATTTTGATGCCATGTGATAACAGTCTGTATGTCAGCAAATCCGTCGCCGTCCGCGTCTGCGCATTCGATGTCAAATGGGGTTGTAAAACTTTGCTCGGCGTTTAGCCCGCCGGGGTTGTTTACATCCAGGCAGAGGTCATCTGATGCGCCCTCATAATGGCCGAAAACGCCAAACGGGTCGCCATTACCATCACCCGGCAAAGAACTTGCAAAACACGTTTGGGTGGGATAATTTGCGACTCGAGGGTCGTTGTTGTCCTTGCCAATCCAAACATTCAGGTCATAACGCTCACCCGTGTTCATGTTCAGTTCCAAGGTTAAAAGGGTCACTGTAACAATGTCTCCCTGATTGCATTCCGAAACTGGAAGCCCATCCTTTTCGACTTCGGCTGCGGTGACAGCGGCAATATTAATCTCATTGGCTGTACAGTCATTAACGTTTTTAACGTCTGCAGCACACATCCAGTCATCTTGCTCAACAATGGCTGCTTGAATTGCGGTGCTACTCAATGCAGAAATCGAAATCAAAAATGTAAATATTCCGGTTCTGCAAAAATCACGGACACGAATCGCTTGCATAATTTAACTCCCCAAAAAAACACAGGTTTGACCTACCACACTCCGTAACAGGCCATTAGTTTTAGGTTCCTGATTTTGCAGCTTCCCGGCCATCAAAATCAGTCTGAACACATGCCTAATTGGACCAATCCTTGATCCCTTACCACCCGTTAGCTCATGTTTTTTATCGTTATATCATGCTAACCAGTTGTTTTTTAACACATGCGCTCGACCCCCAAACACTGAGGTCAAGGGCTACTTTGCGCTTTTTTGGGGGTAAATGTCAACCAAGTGACAACAAAAATTTAATATTTACTTTTTCTAATATAAGAGATAGTGAATTAACTCTTTCCATTGCTGTTACCTCTTAACTGTCGATGAAGTCATTCTGATGCAAGTGGAATCAGGAACAGCAGACGACACGGATGCAGACCGAACACGTCTCAGGTAAAATCGCGCCACTGGTCACCATTGTTGGGACTGCAATAAATTACGAGTGCACTTGGGTTATGAGCAATGCTCCTAATAATATCCTCATTGTAGGTGGCGGAACCGCCGGATGGATGACGGCTATCCACATGCAACACCAGTGGGCAGACAAAGGAATCAACATCAGCCTGATCGAATCTCCCGGAATTGGTACCGTGGGGGTAGGCGAAGGCACGACGCCCATGCTGCGCGAGTTTTATACGCGTCTTGATATTCCCGAAAGTGAATGGATGCCGGCCTGTAATGCCACCTATAAGAACGGCATCAGCTTTCCCGACTGGTCGACCGTGCCGGGGTATGAAAATTACTTTCACCCGTTTTTCTCCGACTTCGATAAGTCCCACATTCAATACTTTTGGGATAACTGCAACCTGCGTCGCAACGGACACGACATCCCTGCCCATCCGGACGACTATTTTGTAACCACGGCGCTGTCGCGTCAGTTCCGGTCGCCAATACCAAAGCACAAGATGCCAACCGAGAGCATGTATGGCTACCACTTCGATGCCGGACTGATGGGTGAGTACCTCAAAGGCAAGGCGGTCGAGCGGGGCGTGACCCTGATCCAGGACACGATCAATGAAGTTAACCTGGACCGCAAGGGCGATATCGCCAGCGTCATGACCGACGCCCATGGCAGGATCAAGGCCGACTTTTATGTCGACTGTTCCGGTTTCAGAGGATTGTTGATCCGCCAGGCGCTTGGCGAACAACCCGTCTCCAGCAGGGACTTCATGTTCAATGACAGTGCGGTTGCGATACAAACACCCATAAAGGACAAGGACAACATCATGTCCGAGACCATATCCAGGGCATTGAAGTATGGCTGGGTCTGGCATATCCCACTGAGCAATCGGATGGGCAATGGCTATGTTTACTGTTCGGACTACATCAATGAGGAACAAGCAGAGGCAGAATTTCGCGAATACCTGGGTGTGGACGCCGAGGGCGCCAGTGCACTGCACCTGCACTGGAGTCCGGGCAGGATAGAAAACCACTGGAAAAATAACTGTGTGGCCATCGGTCTCAGCCAGGGTTTCCTCGAACCGCTCGAAGCACTGATGATCAACGTCATCCAGATGTCGATCGAATGCTTCACGGAATATTTCGAAAAAGGAATCTTCAGCAACGAACACAGGCAGGACTTCAATGGCAAGGTCAATAAATTCATAGATGGAATAAGAGATTACCTGCAACTCCATTACAAGATAAATTCACGCGACGACACCCAGTACTGGCGTGATGCCCGTGACAACCCCAACATGTCCCAGCAACTGGCCGCCGTCATCGAGGCCTGGGACAACGATGACAATATAGACCGGGTCCTGTTTGAAAATATCAACCAACAGCTCTACCCGCGCACCTCCTGGTATTGCATGCTGGCAGGTATGGGGCGGTTTCCCGAAGCATCCAGGGGTCCGCTGAGGTTGCCCGCCAGGAATCAAAAAAGGGCCCGGGCTTCCAGCGAGGAAAAGGCTGAACATTTTTATCCTCATGCGGAATATCTGAAAATGCTTTACGGTGGGAAGTAGTATCGAAATGACATACTCCAGCTGCTGTTTTCAGTTGGGCAACCAAGCTGTCTCCCCGACCCTGTTGTGCAACATGTAACCCGTCCTGACCGGCAGATAAGCCGAAATTATCAGAGGAATTCTCTGGTTTTTTGGTATTTTGGTGTAATACTGACGTATAACACTGACTAATGGCCCATGTAATGACATCCCAAGCGTGGTCTTATATGCCTGTCTCGGCAGAACAGGTCATTCTGCCAACGATTAGAACCACATTAATAAGTAACCCAATAAGCAAAGGGTTCGTCTAAACAGAGAATACAAACAGTGTTAACCATGACTGGTGAGGCTGCCGACACGGACTAACAAACGTTGGCACAAATAACACCAGCTTTTTGCATCGCAAGGGTTAATACAATCTGAAACACACTAGTGAGGATACACCGTGAAAAAGTTGCTGAAAATTTTCGCCCCGGTACTGGTACTGGTAACAAGCATCGGGGTGGTTTCTGCCCTGAGCGCCGCCAAGAAAGCACCGGAGAAAAAGGAAGAGGCACAACGCCTGATTTCTCTTTATGTAGACGAAGTAAGATCCGACGAGGTCACCATTTCGGTTCAGACCCAGGGTGAAGTACGGCCCAAGACCGAGATTAACCTGGTACCGCAGGTTTCTGGCCGCATCGTGGGAATTTCCGAGTCATTCGCCGAAGGCGCCGAGTTTGGCCCGGGTACGACCCTGATCAAGATCGACGACACCGATTACCAACTGGCCGTTATCAGGGCGCAAGCCCGGGTAGCCGGCGCAAGAGTCGCTGTGCAACGTGAACTCGCCAATGCCAAGATAAAAGAAGATCACTGGCTGGACAAACGCACCGAAGGCGAACCCACCGCCTATGCACTCAACAAACCCCAGGTGATGGAAGCCGAAGCCAGCCTGCTGGCCGCGGAAGCCGATCTGAAAGAAGCCAACCTGAATGTTGCCCGCACCGAAATCAGCGCCCCCTTCCTCGGACGTGTCCGCGAGAAAAGTGTAGGTATTGGACAGTATGTAACTGCCGGCACCTCCCTCGGTCGTGTATTTTCAACCGATACGGTGAAAATCCGCCTTCCTCTTACCGATGTACAGCTGGAAGAACTTAATCTGCCGATGGGCTTCATGGCCGACACCTTCAACGCCCCGGTGGTCAAGTTCAGTGCCCGTGTAGGTCATACCGAACACACCTGGTCTGGCCGTATTGTCCGCACCAACGCCTCGGTTGACGAGCAGACACGGATGATTTATGCCATCGCCGAGGTGGAAGCCCCCTACGGTGTGGGTTCCGATAATGGCGCACCGATTGCAGTGGGCATGTTTGTCCATGCTGAGATCGCAGGTGTCGCTGCCCAGTCAGCACTGGTACTGCCTCGTCTGGCCCTTCGTAATGCCGACAAGGTCTACGTTATCAATGATGAAAACCGCCTGGAAATCCGTACCGTCAATATTCTTTCCACTTCGGAAGACACGGTGCTGGTCACCACTGGTGTGGCAGTCGGGGACAAGGTAGTTACCTCTACCATCCCGGCGGCCGTCGATGGCATGGAAGTCCGCGCCATCGAACGCGAAGCCGAAGCACAGCGAAGCTGAACCAGCCAGGAATCAGGAAGCACACAGAATGAATAGTTTGATCGCCTGGTGGGCGCGTAACTCGGTGGCCGCTAATCTGGTCATGGTCGGTATCTTTGTTGCCGGCACAATCGGTTTTTCATCCATGGAACGCGAGATGGACCCACAGGTCAAGTTTCCGGGTCTGCAAATCAATGTTTCCTGGCCGGGAGCAGCTCCCCAGGAAGTTGAGGAACAGATCGTGGCACGGATCGAAGAGTCCGTGCGTGATATGGATGCCATTGAATGGGTTCGCTCCTCCTCCGGTGAAGGTTCCGGGCAGGTTTACATACTGGCCGAGCAGCAGGTTGATTTCACCCAGTTCATGAATGATGTGAAAATCCGGGTCGATTCAATCTCCTCCTTTCCCCGTGATATCGAGCCACCACAGGTTCAGCAGTGGATTAACCGGCAGGAATTCATGCGGGTGGCAGTACATGGCGACATCGGCGAGCGCGAGTTAAAACGCCTGGCGGAGCAACTGCGTCGTGAAGCGGCTGTATTACCGGCCATCACGGTCGTACAACTATTCGGAACCCGCCAGGAAGAAGTTTCCATTGAAGTCAGCGAAGAGGCCATGCGGCGCTACAACCTGAGTTTTTCACAGGTTGCCGATGCCATTCGCAACAACTCCATCAACCAGTCATCGGGCTCGGTTCGCACCGAGGTCGGCACTTACCAGTTGAAGGTGCGCAGCCAGGCAGATACGGAAAAGGAATTTTCCGACATCATCATTCGTGAGACCTCGGAAGGCGGCGCAATCCGCGTTGGTGATGTGGCCACGGTCATTGACGGGTTTGAAGACAACCCGATCCTGGCCACATTGAATGGTGAGCCCGCCATTCTGTTGCAGGTCATGACCACGGAAACCATGGACATTGTCACGGCTTCTGACTCCATTCGTAACTGGATTGAAAAACGTACCGAAACATTGCCTCCCGGTGCCGGGCTTACCCTGTGGACCGACCAGGCAGAAGATTTCAAGGGACGTATGACGACCATTGGCAGCTCGGCCATGCTGGGCCTCGCCCTGGTGATGATCGTCTTATTGCTGACCCTGCGGCCGATAGTCGCTTTCTGGGTGGCAGTTGGTATTGCCACGGCCTATGCGGGCGCCTTCGTTTTGCTGCCCACTGTTGGTGTTTCCCTGAACATGTTATCGACGTTCGCGTTCCTTTTGGTACTGGGTATCGTTGTCGATGACGCCATCGTGGTGGGTGAAGGTATCCACAGCGAGGCACATCGAATTGGTGGTGGTGTCAATGCCTCCATCGCGGGTGCGCAATTGGTAGCCAAACCGGTTGTATTTGGTGTTCTCACAACCATCCTGGCCTTCTTGCCCTGGATTTTCCTGGGTGGTTCAACCTCCGAATTCACACGCCATATCACCTGGGTGGTCATTCTGGCCTTGATGTTCTCGCTGATTGAATCACTGTGGATTCTGCCCGCTCACCTGGCGAATATGAAACCTCGCAAGGATCTGAGGAATTTTGGCAAATTCCAGAAGCGCATCGCCGACAGCATCATTCATTTTGCCCACAACCATTATCGAAGAATCGGTACCTGGACGCTCAACCATCGCTACCTGACTACCAGCATCTTTCTGGCCTTCCTGATCGTTGGCTTTGGCCTGTTTGGTTCTGGCTGGGTCAAGAAGAGCTTTATGCCGAATATCGAGTCCGACGAGATCATCGTTAACGTGGTCATGCCTGAGGGTGCTCCCTACAGCCGTGCACTTGAAATCCTCGCGCAGTTACAGGCCGCCGAACTGGCGCTGGAAGAAGAAGTAAACCAGCGCACCGATGGTGAAGGGGTACTGATCGAAAACTGGTATACCCGGTCACGACGCGACAGTGTACTGGCCATTGTCAAACTGGCACCACCCGAAGTGCGTGACATGACCGCGAAAGAAGCATCGGTTCGTCTGCGGGAATTGATGGGAGATGTTCCCGATGCCCGTGAAGTTTCCGTGCAATACACACAAAACAACAACGGCCCGGGATTTGAACTTTCCATACGACACCCGGATCTGGATGTATTGCGTGCTGCAACCGCCGATCTGGAAAACCAGCTACGTACCTATGAAACACTTTATGACGTGAGGAATAACCTGGTTGGTGGTACGGAAGAAATTCGATTGACCATGAAACCGGGCACAGCAAAACTGGGCCTGACACTGGCCGATGTAAACCGCCAGGTCCGCCAGGCCTATTTTGGTGAAGAGGTTCAGCGTCTGCCCCGAAATGGTCAGGATGTACGGGTCAAGGTCCGCTATCCACTGGCTTCAAGGCGCTCCATTGAAAGTCTGAAAAACTTCCGTGTGCGTACCAATGATGGACGCGAGTTGCCACTGCTCTCGGTGGCCGATCTCGAATACGCACCGGGTATCAGCAGAATCCAACGCTGGAATGGCAACCGTGCTGCACGTGTCAGCGCCGATCTGAAAGAAAATGTCCGTGGCGACATCATGAAGGACCTGGAGGAAAACTTCTTTGAAGACTGGGAGAAGCGCTATCCCGGTATCGTTCGTGGTGCCGTTGGCCAGGCCGAAGGTGAACAGCGCTTTATCAAGGAAGTCATGGGTCTGTACTTCATCGCTTTCTTCGCCATGTACACCATGCTGGCGGTTGCATTCCGTAGCTACTGGCAGCCGATTTTGATCCTGATCGCCATGCCGTACGCCTTTGTCGGCGCGATCTTTGGCCATGTCACTCTGAACCTGACCATGGCCATTTTCAGCTACTTTGGCATAGCAGCGGCGGCCGGGGTGGTGGTCAACGACAACCTGGTCCTGATGGATTATTGCAACCGGCTTCGGGATAAGGGCATGGACGTTCGCGAAGCCATAGTCGAGGCAGGCGTTATTCGATTCAGACCGATACTGCTGACATCGGTCACCACCATCGTCGGTCTGATGCCGATGATGCTGGAACGTTCCATCCAGGCGGCCTTCCTGCAGCCTGTCGTGGTGTCGCTGGCGTTTGGCGTATTTTTCGCCTTTTTCGTGACCCTGCTGATGGTGCCTTCCCTTTATGGTATCGGGCTCGACATCTCCGATTTCTTCACACGCCTGAAGGCCAATATACGCAACAAATTACCCGGTGCGTCCCCCAGCGAGATCAGCAACGCTCATACGGAGTGAAGTCAATGGATTACGGCTTCGGCTGGGGGATCGTGGGAAACGCCGGCTCTTGCCGGCGTTTTTTTATGCGTCAATTTCATCGGGTGAAATCACTGGCTCACCAGTAGGCTTCCAGTCTTCCTTTGCTGATCCGGCTTTCAAACCGGTTCAGGGGACGATTGCCCTTGTCCACGCACTCACCCGATGAGATATCAAAGGCCCATTGGTGTTTGGGGCAGGTCAGCCGAACACCTTCCAGGGCCAGGTGTGGAATATTGGTCACCTGGTGCGGACAACGGCTGTCGTATACCTGGCAATCATCACCGCTACGATAGATAAATACGCTCCTGCCATCGACCTTATCCACGTGGGTGATCTGATCTTTTTTCACGTCGTCCCAGTCGATCAGATCGTGCCATCCCGGTTCGGCATCCATCAATTCCAGGCTGAACTCTGGTATGTCCATATCCAGTAATATGTCGATGGCCCAGACGATTTTAGCCAGACCCAGGGTCGGGAACGCCATCAATATGGCATCCAGGATTTCGTGCGGGCTCGCCCCGTCACGCATGGCCCTGGGCAGATACTGGCGAAAGCCCCCCTCGGTCTGGCTGTGAACCTTGGTAATGACAGAAATCAAAGAACGGGTCTTGGGATCAAGGTGTTTACCGGTGTCCTTTAAAAATGTGAAATAGGCCTTCATGGCCTCAGGGCGGGCCTTGAGCAGGTAGCTCAGTGCTTCACTCATAGTTCTCTCCCCAAATATTTTTGAGATTTCGCAGGGTTTTTTTCATGTCAACGGAATTCCTCTGTTGTTCTATTCACCAACAAACAGGGTATGAATGTTTAGAGCCATTATTTTGCAAACCAGGAAAGCCTGTCTCTGAGTGTGACCACGCTGCCGATGATGATCAGGGCCGGACTCACGATATTCGCCGCTGAAGCCCTGTCCGCCAATGATGCCAGTGTACCCGTAATTACCCGTTGACCCGTTCGGGTCCCGTTTTCGATGATCGCAGCCGGGGTTTTCGAATCTGCACCATTTTCCAGAAAACCCGTTGTTATCGTTGCCAATGAGGACAATCCCATGTACACCACGACGGTCTGACCTGGCTGTATCAGCGCATTCCAGTTCAACTCGAGACCGCCGTCCTTTTGATGACCAGTGACGAACACGCACGACTGCGCGTGATCCCGGTGGGTCAGGGGAATACCGGCGTAGGCAGCACAGCCATTGGCAGCTGAAACACCGGGTATGACCTGGAATGCAATCCCGTTATCAGACAGGGCCTCAATTTCCTCACCACCGCGCCCGAAAACAAAGGGGTCACCTCCCTTGAGACGCAACACACGTTTTCCCTCTCCGGCGAGCCGAATCATCATGGTGCCAATCTCGTCCTGGGCAACCGTATGGTTGTTCTTCAGCTTGCCTACATAGATACGCTCCGCATCCCGGCGTACCAGGTTGAGGATCCCATCACCGATCAGCCGGTCGTACAGGACCACGTCTGCCTGCTGCATTAAACGCATTGCCCGGAAGGACAACAGGTCGGGATCACCCGGCCCCGTGCCGACCAGGTAGACCTCACCTCCCGACAGTTTGCCACCATCTTCGACTGCCTCGATAAGCTGGCTTTCCATGAGCGATTCAGCCTGCTCCAACTGGCTGGAATACAGATGTTCAGCGATCGGTCCCGATACCATTAATTCCCAAAATCGCCTGCGCCTGTTCAGGTCGGGAATCATGGCCTTGATGCGGTCACGGTAGCGACCGGCAAACTCCGCCAGCCGACCGTAGGCAGCCGGTATGGTGGTTTCAAAACGTGACTTGAGCATGCGCACCAGCAGGGGGGAACTGCCACCACTTGAAATCGCGATCAATAACGGTGTCCGGTCAACCACGGCCGGCATGATAAAGTCACTCTTTTGTTTATTGTCAGCAACATTGACCATGACACCCGAGGCCGCCGCCAATTCACATACAGCACGGTTGACCGCGTTGTCCGCAGAACATGCAAATGCCACAACACAACCGGAAAAATGATCCGAACACAATTCACTCGAATCGTGTCTGAAGTCATGCTTTTTCGACAGTCTGAATAGTTCCGAATCCAGCTCCGGAGCAACGATTACCAATTCGGATCCGGCCCTCAGCAGCAGGTCAGCTTTTCGGGCCGCTATGACACCATTGCCAACCACCAGTGTACGTCGTCCTTCTACGTTCATAAATATGGGTAAATGGTCCACTGGTAAACCCCCGTTTCAGGCTTTTTCAACAGGCGCCGGCGGGGTTTTCCCTGCCCATTTGCACATCACCGCCCCCCATCGTGTCGCCGTGTTTTCATCAATATCCATGACCGTAAATCGACGACCCTCGCGAATGTGTACACGCAATACCCGTGTGCCGTTTTCGTAGGCGACATCTTCAAGTGTCACCACCCGTCCATAAGGTGCATCAAACCGGTCCAGCCTGGTTTCAGTACTTGCGATCATTTCCCACCCGCCCCGAAGGCCGCTTCCAGCTTCCATTGCCAGTTGCGTGGTGTGTCACGGTAATCGGGTTTAACATCAAAATTCAGATAGATCATGTGTTCGGAGGTCATATTCCGAACTGCATCCAGTAACTCGGGAAAAGAATTGATTTCCGGGTACTGGATGATGATATCGCTGATGTTGACTTCAATGGCTTTCATGGCTTAATTACCTTTCACTAAATCCTGTTTCCGCGACCAGTTTTCTGGACGTCGTTCACGCGCTAGCTTGATTCAATTCGATCAAAATAGCGAGCACGATACAGCAGCCTTTGACCAACCGGAAATTCCTCGAATGCAGAACGGTTGTGCAGAACATTGTTGGAAATAAACCCTTCGCCAGGACCCAGCCGATAACGTAAAACCGGTCCATTTTTGTCGCCCAGAATATCTGAAAGGCAATCCCGGGCTGCCCGGGTCAAGCTGTCTTCTCGCCAGCTGATAAACTTTTTGCGTTCGCTAAAGCGCATATACAAAGCACCCTGCTCCGCATCTCGCCAGAATACGGGCCCGCTGACCGCGGGTCGTATTTCTCCATCCGGACCGTTGTTTGCAGGTATGGACATACACCGGGGATGTTCAAGGGCGGTAATGAACTCCGGATTCTCATCACGAAGATGGATATAGGCAATTTCCGGGTCCAGTAGGGCGTTTTCACCACCCCGGGTTGCATTTTGCATACAGTGCAGGATAACCGCCCGCAGTCGTCTGCGTTCATCATTGTAATAACCATCGGTATGCCAGTTAAGACGGCCACTTGTATAGGGTGAGTAAGCCCCCTTGTCTCCTCCGACTGAGGCACTAAGAACCGCAACACCATCTTCATTAGCACACAGGTGATGGTCGAGGCTTTTCAGACCGAAGTTTGCAGCAAAAGCCCGTATGGCAGCACGATCGGCGTGGTGATTACGGCATCTGTAGATGGCCATGTTGGCACGCCGGCAATTCGATATGATCCGGGTTTTTTCAGACCGGGTCAGGCTAGGCAATCCATTGATTTCCACGATCAACTCATCCACGCTGCGGGGGTAGAATTTCAACTTCTTTTCTCGCCACTTGAGGTAGCTGGATTGATCCACTTCACCTCCGCCGCATGCCGGTACTCTCTGGTACCCCAAACGGTAATTTTGTCGTTTGACCCCGGTTGCTGGAATTACATCTGCAAATCTTATATCATGAAATCCTAATATAGCCAAATTGTCACGCAACGACTGCCCCGGAATCAGTCGAGTTTTATGTCTTCAATGTGCGCGATGGCTGGCATATTTGCTGGCTCACAAGCTGCCCTGATTGTTTGGTCCAGCTATCCTGTTTTGTTGCAGTGTAATCTGGCGGTAAACATCTATGGCAAAGAAAACACCCCCGACTCCATTACTTGATGAACTGGAAGGCGGCCCATGGCCGAGTTTTGTCGAAGGACTCAAACGGCTGGCAAATGACGGCGACAAACCCAGCGCGACCATGATGAAGGACCTGGTCGGTCAACTGGAACATTCATATGAAAACCGCATGGGTTACTGGAAAGGCGGTACCGTTAGTGTGTTTGGATATGGTGGGGGGGTCATTCCCCGTTTCTCGGAAGTTGCCGAAAAGTTCCCCGAGTCATCAGAATTTCATACCCTGCGGGTACAACCCCCGGCAGGCTTTCATTACTCAACCCGGCTGTTACGTGACATGTGTGATATCTGGGAGGAACATGGTTCCGGGCTGATCGCACTGCACGGCCAGTCGGGTGACATCATGTTCCAGGGCTGCACTACCGAAAAAGTGCAAACTTCATTTGACGCCTTGAACAAGATCGGTTTGGACATGGGTGGTGCAGGACCCGCGCTGAGGACGGCCATGAGTTGTGTCGGCCACGCACGCTGTGAGCAATCGTGTTACGACGAAGTCCGTGCACACCGCGGCATCATCAACGGGCTGCTGGATGAAATGCACCGGCCGGCCCTGCCCTACAAATTCAAGTTCAAGTTCTCGGGTTGTCCCAACGATTGTGTCAATGCCATACACCGGGCGGATTTCGCCGTCATCGGAACCTGGTGTGACGATATGCAGGTAGACCAGGAACGGGTTAAGGAACACGTGGCCCGTGTGGGTCGCAAGCAGATGATAGACACGGTAATTACCAATTGTCCGACCCGGGCTCTGAGTTTGAATGACGATGATACCCTCGATGTGGACAACCGCAGTTGCGTGCGTTGTATGCACTGTATCAACGTGATGCCCAAGGCCCTGTCACCGGGCAAGGACAAGGGCGTTACCATCCTGATGGGTGGCAAGCGCTCGTTGAAAATTGGTGACCTGATGGGTACGGTCATCATCCCGTTCATGCGACTCAAGACCGATGAGGACTTCGAGAAACTCAATGAACTGACCGAGGAGGTCGTAGATTTCTTTGCCGAGAATGCATTGGAGCACGAGCGCATTGGTGAAACCATCGACCGCATCGGTCTGGCCAACTTTCTCGATGCCCTGGAAATCGATGTTGATCCAAACATGGTTAATCATCCCCGAACCAGTTCGTATGTGCGCACCGATGACTGGGACGAGGAAGCCGCAAAGTGGTTCGAGCACAAAAAGGCCAGATCCAGGGAAACCGAGAAAACAGGGTTAAGGTAAACAAACCATGAAAAGAACAGATCTACCACGCAGACCAAATGAAACCGGTGTCCCTGATCCTTTTCCACACATGCATCCAACCCTCAGAAAGAATTATGGCAACTGGGACTGGCACGACAGGCCACGGCCCGGTGTATTGCACCACATGGCGAAGAGTGGTGATGAAATCTGGACCGTTCGTGCCGGCACACAGCGCCAGATGGATGTCCACACGATCCGGAAATTATGTGATCTTGCCGACAAGCATGCTGATGGCCACCTGCGCTTCACCACCCGCAGCAATGCGGAGTTCATGGTTACATCGGAAGCCAAGACCGGGCCCCTGATCGAAGACCTGAACCTGGCGGGATTTCCGGTAGGTGGTACCGGCAATTCTCTTTCAATGATCTCCCATACCCAGGGATGGCTGCATTGTGATATTCCCGGAACCGATGCATCCGGTGTGGTCAAGTCATTGATGGATGAATTGCACCACGAATTTACCCATGAAGAGATGCCAAACCGGGTACGTATGACCACTTCGTGCTGCCAGATCAATTGCGGTGGCCAGGGTGATATCGCAATCAATGTGCAATATACAAAACCACCCAAAATCAACCATGACCTGGTTGCCAATGTCTGTGAGCGTCCCGCCGTCGTGGCACGTTGCCCGGTGGCGGCCATCCGACCTGCCATGGTCAACGGCAAGCCATCACTGGAGGTGGATGAGAAGAAATGCATCTGTTGCGGGGCCTGCTACCCCCCCTGCCCGCCGATGCAGATCAATGGACCGGAATCCACCAAGCTGGCCATCTGGGTCGGAGGCAAACATTCAAATGCACGCACCAAGCCCACGTTCCATAAACTGGTCGCGGCCAATCTGCCGAATAACCCGCCACGCTGGCCCGAGGTAACCGAGATTGTCAAGACCATACTGTACGCGTACAAGGAAGACGCACGGGCCTGGGAACGGATGGGCGAATGGATCGACCGTATTGGCTGGCCCCGCTTTTTCGAAATGACCAATCTGGCTTTTACCCGGCACCAGATTGATGACTGGCGTGGCGCCCGCGCCAGTTTGAATGCCTCCGCCCATATACATTTCAAGTGAAATTGCATTCATGAAGTTTGGCATTCTAATCAACGAGGGCCCGTTCACACACCAGGCCTCGGACACGGCCTACCGTTTTGCAGTGGCGGCATTGGTAAAGGGCCACGAGATCATGCGGGTATTTTTCTACAACGATGGTGTTAACAACGCCAACCGGTTATCTGAGCCACAGTCGGACGACCGCAACCTGGTTTCACTGTGGTCTGAATTGGGCAATAAACACGGCATTGACCTGGTGGTTTGCGTCGCGGCTGCACTGCGGCGTGGTATCAAGGATGAAATCCTTGCAGATGGATTCAGGATATCCGGTCTGGGCCAGCTTGTGGAGGCCGGAATTGAAGCAGACCGCATGGTGGTTTTCGGTGACTGACGGAGCGATGTGATTGGAACCCTGGGAAGAACACGAACCTGAAGTGGTAAAACGCTTCATGTACGTCAACCGCAGACCACCCCATGGCACCATCTATGCCCTGGAATGTCTGGAGGTTGTATTGATTGCAGCGGCTTTTGACCAGGATGTCAGCATGGTTTTCCTGGACGACGGTGTTTTTCAATTGAAACGAGGCCAGGATACAGCGGCCATCGGTATGAAAAACTTCTCCAGGACATACGGTGCATTGGATGACTACGATGTTGAAAAGATTTACGTAGAAAAGGAGTCACTTGAGGCCCGTGGACTGACCGCGGACGACCTCGTCATTCCGGTTGAAGTGCTGACAACGGCAGCCTTGCGCGAAGTCATGGCGCAGCAGGATGTGGTGATCAGTTCATGAGTAAAGTGTTGCACCTGGTCAACAAATCCCCATCCGAACGCAATGCACTGGACAGTTGTCTGCGCCTGGCGCAAGCGGGTCATTCGGTGCTGTTGATCGAAGATGGTGTGTATGGCGCGCTGGTAAACACGACAACTGCAGGAAATATCGCGCAGCGAATAAAAGAAATCAAGTTCTATGTATTGGGCCCCGATGTTGATGCCCGGGGTCTGGGTGAAATGCCCCTGATAGAAGGAATGGGTATTGTCGACTACGAAGGGTTTGTGGATCTGGTGACGGAGCACCATCTCACTCAATCCTGGTTGTAGTGTTGTTATTATTTGATTACTCAAAGAGGCTGGACATGGCTTACGATTACAACGGTACACTCGTCGAACACGACGAGGAAGGCTATATCACTGACATCAGTTTATGGAGTCCTGAACTGGCGCTACTGATCGCCGAGGATGAAAACATTGATATGAATGATGATGCCTGGGAAGTTATCAACTTTCTGCGCAACTATTACGAGGAATACCAGATTGCACCCGCGGTCCGGGTCCTGACCAAGGCCATCAAGAAGAAACTGGGGGCTGACAAGGGCAACAGCAGGTATCTGTATGAAATGTTTCCCTATGGCCCAGCCAAGCAGGCCTGCAAAATTGCCGGTTTGCCCAAACCCACAGGCTGTGTCTGAGATGTCCAACCGGGTCAGCGGCCCGCCTGTTGATCCGTCAACTAAAAGGAAGGGCATAGGGATTGTTGCTGAGTAGCATTTTTGCATTTCTGTTTTACCTGGCAACAGCCATTTTCGCTGTAGGTCTCACGTACAGAATACGTTTGTACGCAAAGACCCCGGCACCCCTGAAAATCCCGACAACACCGGCACCGGTCACATCTGCGGGGGTCGTGGGCCGCATGGCCAGGGAGGTCGTTTTATTCGAAAGCCTGTTCAAAGCCAACAAGTGGACCTGGCTGTGTGGCTGGATTTTCCACGCGGCCATGCTGTTGGTCGTATTACGGCATCTGCGTTACTTTACCGAACCCGTCTGGTTGTGGGTTACCTGGCTACAGTGGATTGGAATATACGCCGGTTTTGCCATGCTGGCCGGCTTGGCCGGACTTTGGCTGCGGCGATTTACAGTTGATCGGGTACGATATATATCCGCGCCATCCGATCACCTGATGCTGTTGTTGCTGATCGCGATTACGGCCACCGGGTTGATGATGAAATACGTGGCACACACCGATATTGTTGCGCTGAAGGCTTTTGCTCTCGGACTGATTTACCTGGACCCTCAACCACTGCCTGCAGACCCGTTGCTACTGGTCCACCTGGGTCTGGTACTGGTCCTGATGATCATTTTTCCTTTTTCCAAGCTGCTCCACGCACCCGGTGTATTTTTCAGTCCCGGTCGCAACCAGGTCGATAATCCACGTGAGAAGAGACATCTGGCATCCTGGGTTACCGAATCGGATACAAAAAACCGGCGCAAGGCCGGAAGTCAATAACCGATGGTTGATCGAGACACATTGCCCATCAACGTACTGGTGGATATCCCCGTTCTGAATGAAGGTGCAATGAAGAACTCATCTCCCTTTGTGGCCGCTCCGGATCATCAGCGTGCACTGGGCTTCCCTGGTGAACTGGTTGATGACTGGCAGCTCAGAGCCATAGAAAAACTCGGTGAATTGCTCAAAAAATCACGCGCCTTGCAGGTCTACATGGACAGTTGCGTCAAGTGTGGCGCATGCACCGACAAATGCCATTATTTCCTCGGCAGCGGGGACCCGAAAAATATGCCAGTCGCCCGTCAGGATCTGTTGCGCAAGGTTTACCGGCGTTACTTCACCTTCGCGGGTAAGCATTTTCCCTGGTTGGTGGGTGCAGAGGACCTGACCCGGGATGTACTCGATGACTGGTACAGCTATTTCCACCAATGCTCCCAGTGCCGTCGTTGCTCGGTCTACTGCCCCTATGGAATCGACACCGCCGAAATCTCGATGGCAGCCCGCGAAATCATGGATCATATTGGCAAGGGCCAGAAATACTGCAACGAAATCATCGGCAAGGTTCACAAGATTGGCAATAATCTGGGAATTCCCGAGAAGGCACTAAGACATACGTTGCAGGACCTGGAAGAGGACATCGAAGAGGAAACCGGGGTTACCGTAGAACTGCCTCTGAACAAAAAAGGCGCTGACATTTTATTGGTGACACCCAGTGCAGATTTTTTTGCCGAGCCCCACGTTGACGGCCTGATCGGCTACGCCAAGGTATTTCACCAGGCGGGGGTCAGCTGGACCCTCAGTTCATACGCCTCAGAAGCAGCCAACTTCGCCATGTTTATTGGCTCGTACGAACAAATGCAACGGGTTGCAGAGCGCATCAGGAAAGCGGCGCAGGACCTGGGTGTCAAACGCATCATCTTTGGCGAGTGCGGTCACGCCTGGCGCGTGGCCTATAATTTTCTCAATACGCTGGTCGGCCCCTTTGACTTCCTGGACCCTGCATACCCGGTGCCCCAACACATTTGCGAGTTTACCTGGGACCTGATTGAAAAAGGTGAGCTGACATTCGACAAATCCGCCAACGACCACATGACCCTGACCTTTCACGATTCATGCAATGTCGCTCGCGGATCACGTATGGGCGACAAGCCGGGAGGGCAGTTCGAGATACCCCGTGCGATCATCAGGGCCTGTTGCAATAACTTCGTGGACATGGCGGCCGATACCATCCGTGAAGCCAGCTTCTGTTGCGGTGGCGGAGGTGGGTTGTTGACAGATGACCTGCTGGAACTCAGGAAGAAAGGTGCTTCCCCGAGGATGCAGGCACTCAAAGACGTGGCGGAAGAACATCAAGTCACCCATATGGTCGCGATATGTGCCATCTGCAAATCACAATTTTCCAAGGTCATGCCGGAGCATGGTTTTGGCATGGACAGCATCGTCAGCCTGCATCAACTGGTTTCAAATGCCCTTGTTCTGGATGTCCAGGTAACTGGCGAACCTTTGGACAGTCTAAATGAAGGACAGTAGAGCGATGACCAAAGAGCTTCTCACCCGGCGCAAGTTCAAGGATGGAGACAACAAGCACCGACCGTGGCAGGAGGAGATTTTTACAGCCGATGCATCGCACAAATGCCCGACCTATGTCCACCGCACACCACCCTGCCAGGGCAGCTGCCCCTCCGGTGAAGACATCCGCGGCTGGTTGAATATTGTCCGGGGAATAGAAAAAGCACCGGGTGATTTGCCCTGGCAGGAATACGCCTTCAATCGCGTCACCGAGGCCAACCCATTTCCGGCCATCATGGGCAGGGTCTGCCCGGCACCCTGCGAGGACGGCTGCAACCGCAACGAGGTCGAAGACCACGTGGGTATCAACGCAGTCGAACAATTCATTGGTGATTATGCCCTCGAACACCAATTGAAACTGCAGCCTGTGACTACAGATAGCGGCAAAAAGGTTGCCATTATCGGCAGCGGCGTTGCCGGTCTGTCCTGCGCCTATCATCTGCGCCGTAAAGGCCATGCCTGCACGGTGTACGAGGCCAGGGAAAAATCCGGGGGTATGATGCGCTATGGAATCCCCGGCTACCGGGTCCCCGACGAAGTGCTCGACGGTGAAATCCAACGCATACTCGACCTGGGTGTTGACCTGCAGACCAACACAAAAATCGGCATGGACATTACGTTTGAGGAGTTGCAAAGCCGCTTTGATGTGGTTTTTATTGCACTCGGTGCCCAATCGGGTATGGCCCTGCCGGTACCTGGGGGTGACGCACCCAATGTCATCTCCGGTGTCGCCTTCCTGCAGGCATTCAATGACGGACGTTTGCGGCATACCGCTGGACGCGTGCTGGTGGTCGGTGGCGGTGATACTTCCATGGACGTTGCGGCAGTTGCGCGTCGGCTGGGGCATATCGAACATGTACGTGAACATGAGCGGGCGGAAAATATCATCCTGGGTCACATGGCACACGATGTGGCGACCGTCGCCCACCGCCAGGGTGCCGATGTCACACTGATATCCCGTGAATCACTGGACATCATGCCTGCCACCAAAACAGAGGTTGGACATGTAACCCAGGAAGGCGTGGTCATCAGGGATTCCCTGCTGCCGGTAGAAGTGGTCGTTGGTGAGGACGGGCGCGCCAATGGCGTGCGGGTGGTCGAAACCGACTGGAGCACGGGCAAGATGATCATCAGGGAGGGCACCGAACAAGTTATTGATTGTGATTTACTGGTCTCAGCGATTGGCCAGAGGGGCGATCTGACCGGTTTCGAAGCATTGGACAATGGCCGCGGTCTGATCGATGCCGATGGTTACTATCGTGTCAAGGGTCACCCGGACCTGTTCGTGGGTGGCGACATCATCAAACCACATCTTCTAACCTCCGCGATTGGACAGGGTTCCATTGCAGCACAGGGCATTGACCGTTATCTTTCCGGCTCAGACCCCGCCCGGCGTCCCCGGGTCGATGTTCATCACTTCAGCCTGTTAAACAAGCTGCGCGAAACCGATCTCGCCCCGACCGGTTACGAGCATGTTGAAACACGGGGAACCGACGGAGCAGATTTTGCCATCCATAATTATGAAGATCGTTCTTCCGTAGAAATTGTGCCATCGGATGAATTGTTCCTGGGCCACTTCTCATTCGAAGCCAGAAACCTGCGCAAAGAAAGCACCATCACCGCTGACTCGGTGCTCGGATCATTCGGTGAGCGGATAGAGGGGTTGACACAGGAGCAGGCCCGTAAAGAGGCCGACCGTTGTATGAGTTGTGGTATGTGTTTTGAGTGCAACAATTGCGTCGTGTTTTGCCCCCAGGATGCCATTTTCAAGGTCAACAAGACCCAATCGACCATGGGTCGCTATGTCGATACCGATTACAACAAATGTATCGGCTGCCACATCTGTGAAGACGTTTGCCCCTCGGGGTACATCAAGATGGGACTGGGTGAGTAATCCATGGGCTTGCGGCGTCTAAACCTGTTATTGCCCGTGTTTTTTCTGCTCTGCATGGCCGGTTTTACCGTGGGGTATGCGGCATCGGAACCAGGCGGGAAAACCACTGGGGTCCCGGTGCCGGTGATCCCGGCGGGAAAAGGCGAAACCTGTGTTGAAGACATCGATTTCATGCGTCGCAACCACATGGACCTGCTCAAACACCAGCGTGATGAAACCGTGTTCAACGGTGTACGGACCAGGCGGCACAGTCTGAAGGAATGTGTCAGTTGCCACGTGGTTGCAGGACCCGGCAATGTACCCGTCAGTGCCTCCAGCCCAAAACATTTTTGCCGGTCGTGTCACGATTATGCCGCGGTGAACGTCGATTGCTTCCAGTGCCATGCTTCACGTCCCGAAACCGGTGCTCTGGCTGAATTGACAGATCGGGACATCCTGTCTCCTGCTGCCACGGCCGGGACAGATTGAACATGATTCGTAAAGCAGCAATAGAAAAACATGGAACCGATCCCGTTTTTGATCCCGGTCGGCGCAACTTTTTAGGCAGTATGGCAGCCGCGGCGGGTATCACGCTGGCGCCCGGTGTCATCCTCTATGGGATAGGCAAGTCATCGGCAGCGTCGGCAAATGCTCCGACTGCAGCGGTCACATCTGATGTTCGCTGGGGTATGTTGATTGATGTCAACCGTTGCGGCGAGGGCTGTGATGATTGTGTCACAGCCTGCAATACAGAAAACGGAATCCGGGGACACGGGAGAGAGACCACGGATGCCCAATGGATCAGAAAGTTGACCATCAGCAATCCCGACAATGGCACCAGCAAGTCACTTCCTGTGATGTGCCAGCATTGTGCCGACCCACCCTGCGTGGAAGTCTGTCCGACGGGTGCCTCGTTCAAACGTGCAGACGGAATCGTGCTGGTGGACAAACACAGTTGTATCGGTTGTCGTTATTGCATGATCGCCTGTCCTTACAAGGCACGGTCATTTGTACACGAAGCGCTCGATAACCAGAAACCGCATGCACCCAGGGGTAAAGGAACTGTTGAGAGTTGTACGATGTGTGTGCACCGCATTGATTCAGACCGGCAACCCGCCTGCGTGGAGGCCTGTTCCGACACCGGTGGTGGTGCCATGTTGTTTGGTGACCTGAACAATCCTGCCAGTGAGATATCGAAACGAATCGCCAAATTCACAACACAGCAAATACGCGCAGACCTGGGTCTGGACCCCGGTGTTCGATACCGTAACCTGTGACGACCAGAATACGCCGGTTCGAAAAATGAACAGAACAACCTACAGCGAAATTGAAGGGCACAGCAAATCCTTTTACGCACTCGCTGCGGTGCTGGCTCTTTTTGTACTGTGCGGGTTTTTTTGCGCCTATTACATGGAACACTACGGTCATTACATTACCGGAATGAGCAACCAGGTCGTGTGGGGAATTCCACACGTATTTGCTATCTTCCTGATCGTCGCTGCGTCCGGTGCCCTCAATATTGCATCCATCGGTAGCGTGTTCGGCAAACGCTTGTACCAGCCATTGGGTCGTTTTTCAGGATTGTTGGCACTGGCATTGCTTGTGGGTGGTCTTGTTGTGCTGGTATTGGATCTTGGCCGACCCGACCTTCTGATCGTTGCCATGACCCATTACAATTTCAGCTCGGTATTTGCCTGGAATGTTTTTCTGTACATCGGATTCATGCTGGTGATTGCTGTCTACCTGTGGGTGCAGATGGAACGGCGTATGAACCGTCATGTCCGTGCTGCTGCCAGGGTGGCATTCATCTGGCGCCTGGTATTGACTACCGGTACCGGATGTATCTTTGGATTTATTGTGGCTCGTGAAGCATGGCACCCCCTCATCATGGCCCCGTTATTCATCGCCATGTCATTTGCTTTTGGTCTGGCCGTCTATCTGCTGGCCCTGCTGGCCGCCTGCAAGGGCAGCAACCGGGACATCGGCGATGTGGTTGTGCGTCGTATGGGCCGTCTGCTGGCGGTCCAGGTTACCATCGTGCTCGGTCTGACCGTCATCCAGCATGCCACCAACCTGTTGGTGTCCGAAAACGTCGGTGTAGAGCGGTTTATCCTGCTCGATGGCGGTAATTACACTCTCTTATTCTGGCTGGGCCAGGTCGTCACCGGTTCACTGGTGCCGATGGTTTTGCTATTTCGCCTGCGGGAGCCACAAGACCCGAA
This sequence comes from Lysobacterales bacterium, assembly GCA_014238945.1. Lineage (GTDB taxonomy): Bacteria > Pseudomonadota > Gammaproteobacteria > Xanthomonadales > SZUA-36 > SZUA-36. Next base: position 11,183 of record JABAAB010000009.1, on the reverse strand, counting down.
CCACACAGTGAGCGTTGCATCGGCACTGGTCATCCTGGGAGGATTTGTCCAACTCTATGTACTGGTGATCGGTGGTCAGGCCTACCCGCTCAACATGTTCCCCGGTATGGAAATTACTTCCGGTTTCTTTGATGGTGTGGTGGCAGGCTACACTCCGAGCCTGCCAGAAATTGGCCTGGCTCTTGGCGGCGTCGCTCTCACCGGACTGATCGTTCTTTTCGGTATCAAGCTACTGCGTTTCCTGCCCGTGTCATTGGCGAATGCTGCGATTGATCCGCACCATGTACCGCACAACGGGCGCGTATAACGGGGTCTCCAGGACCCGGTTTCAGGCAATGGCACATTTTTACCTCGCAGCCGCACATAAATCTTCCGGCAAGACATCACTAGCGGTCGGTCTGACAGCTGCCTTTGTAAAAAAAGGCATAAAGGTACAACCGTTCAAGAAGGGGCCCGACTATATAGACCCGCTCTGGCTCAGTCGCGCCGCCGGTACATCCTGCTACAACCTCGATTTTTTTACCCAGACTCATGAGGAAATCATCAGCACATTCTGCAACCACCTGGAGGCTGCAGATATCGGCGTTATCGAGGGCAACAAGGGTCTTTATGACGGTGTGGATGTCGAGGGAACCGACAGCAATGCTGCACTGGCCACCCTGCTTGGTTCACCGGTTATTCTGGTCATCGACACGATGGGTATTACCCGTGGCATTGCACCGCTGATCCGTGGCTATCTCGACTTTGATCCCAATATCGATATACGTGGTGTGATCCTCAATAAGGTCGGTGGATCACGTCATGAGACCAAATTACGTGCGGCATTGGAACGCTATACTGATACCAGGGTACTTGGTTCGATCGGACGTGATTCCGGTCTTGAGATTCCAGAGCGGCACCTGGGTCTTATGCCCGCGAATGAAGCCCATTCAGCCGGTACGGCAGACGGCGTAATATCCCGTCTCGCCGACAGCGTAACCGCCGGAATTGATCTTGATCGGATGGTGAAGATCGCACACAGCGCCAAGCTACCAGGAGTTCCGGAGATGACCGTCGCCGGTCCTGGCAGGATTGATGCCGATGTGCGTATTGCCATCGCAAAAGACGCTGCCTTTGGTTTCTACTACCCCGATGACCTGGAAGCATTTGCACACGCTGGCGCCGAACTGGTTCCCTTTGACACGCTGAACGACCCACATCTCCCCGAGTCAGATGGTCTGTTTATTGGCGGCGGTTTCCCCGAAACGCGGATGGAGGCACTTTCTGCCAATCAGAGTTTGCTCGGTGACATACGCAACGCCCTGGCGAACGGGTTGCCAGCCTATGCCGAATGCGGCGGTCTGATGTACCTGGCCCGCAGTATCCGCTGGCAGGATAAGCAGTACCCGATGGTCGCCGCCATTGAGGCGGATGTCATCGTGGACGACCGGCCCCGGGGGCGGGGTTACATGCGTATGGAAGAAACCGGCCATTGCCCCTGGCCACCCTGCGCCAACAGCCCCGATGCATCCCAAACCGGCATACCAGCACATGAATTTCATTATTCATATCTTGAAAATCTCTACGAAAACGCGGAGTTTGCCTGCCGCGTATTGCGTGGTACCGGTATCAATGGTGATCAAGATGGGCTGGTGCAGGGAAATCTCATGGCCGGGTTTGCACACCACCGCAATACACGCGCCAATCCCTGGGTGGGTCGCTTCGTTGAATTTGTGCGTCAGAAATCGGCCTGAAATCAAACTGAATTCAGTGCTTATCCACCCCGTCAGGGAGCATGGAACAAATGTGTGCGCCTATTGGTATGGCCGAGGTTGCAGCAGGTGACGGGGCATTGCACACATGCAGGCTTCGTGGACTTTGAGCAAACAGGAAATCATCTACCAGTGTACCGTCTTTCAAAACCGCCTGGGCACGGACCCCTGGCGGATAGTCCTGCAGATCATCCAGACCCAGAGATGGGCAGTATTTCTGGACCTGTCTCAAATAACCCCGTTTCCACACGGCATTGACTGATTCTGTCAGGCCGGCCCTGAAGTTCGAAACCAGAACTCTCCAGAACCCCGGAAAACTGACCAGGTCCCATGTGTCCCGAAGATCGAAGTTCAGCCTGGAATAGCCCTCGCGCTCCCAGCCCTGAACGGCATTGGGGCCGACGATGATGCTGCCGTCAATGGTCCGCGTCAGATGTACACCCAGGAACGGCAAGCCGGGGTCAGGTATCGGATAAATCAGGTGGCTTACGGTAGTACTTTTCTCCGCTCGCAAGCGGTAATACTCACCCCGGAACGGGATAATACGGAAGTCGGTGGGGATGCCCAGCATCCGGGTTGTACGGTCAGCCATCAGGCCGGTGCAGGTGACCAGGAATCGAGTGGAAACAGACCCGCCGTCCGTGGTCACTACGTCGATCTTGTCTGTCCTTTCCTGCAAACCGGTGATTTTCGTATTGAGACGAATTTGCCCACCCAAATCAAGAAATCGTTCTGCCATTTTCAATGTTACCTGCCGAAAGTCGACTATGCCGGTGGTTTTAAGCAGGATCGCACCGACACCGGTAATGGCCGGCTCCAGGGTCTTTAGTTGCTGGGCATCCAGCAGTTCCACATCCAGTCCGTTTGCCCCGGCGCGTTGAAATAGGTCCTGCATGCGTTGTTGTTCCAACGCACAGGTGGCAACCAGCAACTTACCGCATTGTTCAAAGGGAATTTCGTTTTCGCGGCAAAATTTTATCGTGGCCGCCAACCCCGCCCTGCAAAATTCTGCCTTCAAACTACCCGGGGTGTAGTAAATACCGGCGTGGATGACACCGCTGTTATGACCGGTCTGATGACTGGCGAGCTGGTCTTCTTTTTCCAGCAACAGGATTTGCTTATGGGGCAGCTGTGCTTTCAACTGCCAGGCAGTGGATAGCCCCACTATCCCGCCGCCGATAATTATGTAGTCAAACATAGACCGGAAATTGTAGCCTTTCTAAGGCGACTTCACAGGATGGAACAGTCAAAACCCCGCCATAAACCGCGGTTTTTGACCCTGCACTCCGTGCTACGGAATTTCGATCATCTGCACGGCACCATTACGCTCAACACCAATATTGAGTGGCATCGAACTCCCAAACAATTTCCCCAATTCCGCCATATCAAATTCAGCACTTGGCTTGCCATTGAGGCTTACCAACCTGTCTCCTGCCTGGAAACCGGCTGATGCCGCCAGGGACCCCGGCATCACATTGGCAACGGTCAACGGACCATCGGCAGACATGCCTCTGAACCGCACACCAAGTCTGCGTCGTTTTTCCCGTTTTTGTTTTGCTGATCCGGGATCTGGCCGGACAAATGAGATCAGGCTGTTTTGCTGGTCGATGGACACCAGCATATCGCCCAGAATGCCACTACCGATATTACCGCGACCCGGTGAAGGAGTCATGAAACCTATATTGGGGTTTTCATAACTGAAACCTGCAAAACTGACGATGCCATCGAGTTGGGCAAACTGGATATCTCGTTCTCCACCTACGAGACGCGCCTTCATCCCTGTTTGAGGTGCATCACGAAGTGGCAGGGTGTCCCTGAGCTCACCCGGTAAGGTGAATTCCCCCATGGATCCGGTATCAATGTGTGTTGCCACCGGGGTTCCGGCGACTTCCAGCATGATTTCAATCTGCCTGTTGCTTGCGTTGTAGGGTAATACACCTTCATTACCTGCCGAAAGACTGTCCCGCGAGACCCTGATCTGGGCCTGACCATAGTCAAACGTCAGCAGGAAATCTTCAAACAGACCCATACCGAGCACCCCATGGGTCATTCCGCCGCTGAACGCCTTGATATCCATGGTCACAAATTCCGCCTGGCTAATGGTCGCCTTACCCACACGGGCCTTGGGTACCCTGACGATGTTGGCCGGAATTTGCGGCCCACCAGGCGCACCAATCCCGGTCTCACCGATTACCTCGTAACCCATGCGCTCCGCGATGCTGCTGTCAATCACATTCACCGGGGCACCGGTGTCTACGATGAACGAATACTGCGCACCATCCCCGAAATCGATGGCCACCTTCGGATGCAGACTCTGTTCCTTCAGGGGCAGGACCACACTTTCCCCTTCAAAATTAAATACCCGGTAATCAGTTTCAACATCCAGGGCATACGCCCGTTCACCACCCGCATTGAGGGCGGCCAGCGCAACAAATACTGAAATCATCGTGGTTTTGTATTTCACCATATACTCCATTTAGTACGAATCGTACTATTATAGATGCACGTACACAGCAAAACGTCGCAAACGATTTAAATCTGGCATGTTTCTACTTGTAGATGTACCAGTTAACAAAACCAAGATAGGCGATGGCGCCCAGCAACAGGCTCCATGCGAACACGGACTTGCTGTTGATCAACAGACCCAGTGTAGCGGGGATAAAAATGAACGTTCCCAGGCCGACCAGGACAATAATTGCAAGTGACTTCCAGTCTGGTTTCATAAGCTTTGGCCTCCGGTAAAAAAGCTCCGGATGTACTATGAATTTTCTTCGTCTCCGCTGCATGACCATTGCGGTCATTCAGTTGGCATAAACCCTTCTTTTCAACGGTGGAATCTGATCCGGTTAAAACTGTTACGGACGTGACATCGAACTGGGCTCCGATCCTTTTCTGCCATTTTTAGCGGCACTCATTGGCAATTGGCACCATCTGACTGAACATTGGCAGATATTGCGAATACCCACAGTTGACTGCCACAGCAACTGTTTCAAAATAGTATAGAAGCATGGTGCCTGCGTTTTTAGTGCCGGTACCCATCACATTATTTACTTCCCTGGAGCATTCAGATGACATCTGTTAACACCCATCGAGTTTTTAAACTCCTTGCCATTGTATTGGCTGCAACTCTGGCAATCACACCAACAGCTTTACTGGCCGGTAACAGTGCGCGGGATTCCATCCTGGTCTCCGAACAGTGGCTGGCCGAACACCTCGAAGATGAAAAACTGGTGTTGCTCCATGTGGGTCCAAAAGAGGATTTTGAAGCTGGACACATCCCCGGTGCACAACATGTCGATTTCCAGGGCATGGCGGCTCCACATGCTCACGATTCCGGTGACCTGATGCTGGAGTTGCCGCAACCGGCAGCACTGCAAAAATCACTACGCGATCTCGGTATAAATGACGATTCAAAAATCGTGGTTTACTGGTCCTCCCGTTGGGTTACGCCCACTACCCGGGTCGTATTTACACTGGATTGGGCTGGTCTGGGTACCCAGACGGTTTTGCTGGATGGAGGCATTGATGCCTGGAAAGCTTCTGGTAAATCAATTAGCAAGCAACACGGCAAGGTCTCAAAAGGATCGGTGACGGTTCACCCCGGCAACCTCGTGGTTGATTCAAGCTGGGTCAGGAACCATCAGGACAAACAAGGATTTGCCCTGATCGATGCCCGTGCCCCGGCCTACTTTGACGGTATCAGTGAAGACACCAACAAAAAGGGACACATTCCGGGCGCCGGCAGTCTGCCGTGGACAACCCTTCTGGACGACAGCGTCAAACTCAAACCGGAAGACGAGTTACGTGAATTATTGACCCGGGCCGGTATCGAACCGGGTGACACCGTGGTCGCTTACTGTCACATCGGGCAATTTGCCACCATGACCATGTTTGCCGCGCGCAGCCTGGGTCACGAGGTGCTGCTGTATGACGGTGCATTCCAGGACTGGGCTGGCCATGACCTGCCGGTGGAAACTGCCCCATGAATTTCACCCCAGCATCTCAGGCCCCGGCATCTCCAGCCCCGGCATCTGCAACAAATGCACGGAATTATGTGAATCCGTACCTGGCAGGTGTGGGCATCGGTTTGATGTTACTGGCGGCCTTTGTACTTGTGGGTCGCGGATTGGGTGCTTCCGGCGCCTTTTCCAGCGTGGTGGCAACAACGGTTTCCGCTACCGCACCGGGGCACGCTGCGGCCAACCCGGCCTATGCGGGTTATCTTGGCGACGGTACCGTACACCCGCTCAGGGACTGGCTGGTATTCGAGATCATCGGTGTCACCATCGGTGGACTTCTTTCCGCATGGCTCGCAGGACGTTTGCGTCTGTCCATTGAACGCGGCTCGCAAATCACCGACCGGGCCCGTCTGCTCTACGCTTTTGGTGGTGGCACGCTCATGGGCATCGGTGCCAAGCTGGCCCGCGGTTGCACCAGCGGCCAGGCACTGACCGGTGGTGCCATGTTGAGTGTCGGCAGCTGGCTGTTCGTCGCAGCCGCCTTTGCCGCCGGTTATGCAGCAGCGCCCCTGTTCAAACGGAGTTGGAAATGAACGCGCCGTGGCTGGGATTGGGTACGTTGTCGGTGGACCAGGGTCTGACCCTGGCCCTGCTGATCGGTGTCGGCTTTGGTTGGTTTCTCGAGCGTGGTGGTCTCGGTAATGCCAGAAAACTGGCAGGCCAGTTCTACCTGACCGATCTCACCGTTCTGAAGGTCATGTTCAGCGCCATTATCACTGCGATGCTGGGATTGTTCTGGCTGTCAAAACTCGGTTATGTAGACCTCACACTAATCTATTTGCCGCCAACCTTCCTGGCACCCCAGTTGGTCGGTGGACTGGTGTTCGGATTCGGATTTGTCATGGGTGGGCTGTGTCCCGGAACCTCCTGTGTGGCAGCCGCCAGCGGACGGATCGATGGCATGATGTTGCTCGTCGGCATGTTGTTTGGAGTTTTTATATTCAACGAGATCTATCCCCTGTTCACTGAATTTTATGCCTCGACCCCTCTGGGCCAGGTCACCCTCGCCGAACAATTCGATCTGTCCCATGGACTGCTGGTATTTGCCATCGTTGCCATGGGACTGGGTGCCTTTGTCATGGCGGAATATCTCGAAAACCGAAACAGGAACTGAACCATGATCCATTCTGCAGCTGAAGGAATCAATACGGTGCTGGCCACCGTCGCCCTGACCCTGGGTTTCGGTGCCCTGGTTGCCGGAAGCCCTTATGAAGACATCCCGGAGCAGGATCTACCACCGGTGGTGGCCAGCCTGATGCCCGCAGATGATGCCCGGATCGACGCCGTGACGGTGGCCAGGTGGATACGCGACCGTAAACCCGGTCTGCGACTTGTCGACCTTCGCCCGGCTGAGGATTTCGAACACTTTCATATCCCGACAGCAAGTAATATTCCGCTGGAGGAATTGGGATCGCACGGGATTTCAGATCAGGGTATGACCGTGCTCTATGGCGCGGATGAAGAACAGACCATGAGGGGTGTCTTTATACTAAAGGCATTGGGTGCCGGATCCGTCTATTACCTTGGTGATGGTGTCGGACTCTGGCTGACGCAAATCATCAATCCAACCCTGTACCAGCAACCCACCTTTGAAGAGCAACTGCAGTTCGAGGTCCAACTGGAGATCGCAGCCTATTTTGGCGGCCTGGCCCGCACCAATGTGCCACGCAGCGAAGGCTACGGTGAGTCCGCCGAACAGGGGCTGGAGCGAACCATGCGCCGGGGTTGCGCGTTTTAATATTTGCGCGATTTAATCGTCGCGCGTATTAATCCCGGGACCCAACCTCATTCGGTTTGCAACGCGGTATCGGCAGCATAGGTACTTTGAAAGCGTTCCCGGTATTGTGTGGGTGGCACACCCAGGACGCGTATGAATGACCTGCGCATATTCTCAGCCGAGCGAAAACCACAGCGGTAGGCTATGGATGCAATCGGCAGGTTCTCTTCTTCCAGACGTCTGCGTGCTGCCCGTATCCTGGCCTGTTCAACAAAACTTGCAGGGGTCAGACCGACTTCAGTGGCGAAGCGCCGTGCAAAGGTACGCTCGCTCATGGCTGCCCGACTGGCCAGTTCGCTGACCCGAAGGTCCTGATCCAGGTTGTCCAGCATCCACAGCTGCAGTTTTTGCAATCGGCCGGTCTCCAGTGACTGCGCCTTGAGGTGATTACTGAATTGGGATTGTCCACCCGGTCGCTTGAGATACATGACCAGTTGCTGGGCAACTGCCAGTGCCACCACCTGCCCCCAGTCATCCTCGACCATAGCCAGTGTCATGTCGATACCGGCGGTGACCCCGGCCGAACTGAAAATATTTCCATTGCGTACAAATATCGCGTTGTGATCAACCTGAACATCCTCTCCGGAATGCTCCAGTTCATCGAAATATTCCCAGTGCGTGGTGGCCGCCATGTGGTCCAGCAGACCCGCGCGCGCCAGGATCATGGAACCGGTGCAGATGGAACCTATACGCCCTGCCCTGTCCGCCAGACGTTTGAGATGGGCCAGGAAACTGGCATCACCACTGGCTTCCCGAAATCCGATTCCACCAGCAACCAGCAGCGTGTCAACCGTTTCAACCTCATCGTAGGTACGATGAACCAGCAATTCGAGTCCGGAAGACATGGTTAAAGGGCCTGCCTGTGCAGCCACCAGTTCAATCTCGTAGGGCTGACTCCGGCAATACCCCTGGTCCACCAGCCAACGTGCGGTGCGGGAAAATACCTCCAGCGGCCCGGTAATATCCAACACCTGGGCCTGTGGGAACCCCAGCATGACCACTTTATGTGTATTCGATGTCCCGCTCACTTCGATTTTCGACCCTGTGGGTTCAGCAAGTGAACATTTAAACGTCAAACCGGTTTGACTGCAATGTCGTAGAAACCACTTTTCCTGCCAAATACCACGATAATCAGCAACGGCTTGATACTGCTTTATTCACTACCCGGCTCAGGAGGAGGCATGACAAAGCGGGCGTATGGCGGCGGTGGTTCCTGGTCCGGCGGCAGATAAGCCGGCGCTGGCTCACCCGGGTCACCCAGCGAGCGGATAAACCGGTACATGACGCGCAGATCATCCTCATTCATCTGGTTCAGGTTAAACCACGGCATGGGTGGCCGCCGCTTCATTGTCTTCGCTGCACTCACCCATTGGTCTTCACTGAGACCAACTACGAACAAACGCAGGTTGCTACCATAAGTGGTACCCCAGGGACCCCACCAACCCTGAACGTCACCTTTTAACCACTGGTCCTGGGGTACCTGCCCCTCAAGCACACCATATCCGGCAGTATGGCAATCGTTACAACCGGTGGCCATGACCAGGTAACGGCCGCGTTCCAGGTCAGACTTATCGGTGTCTGTATCTCCGGCCTGGGCCATGGCGGTAAAAAACAACAAAATTATGGACAAATATTGCCTGTATTCAAATGGATTCGGACGTCGCATGTTCCCAGCCTCGCTTCAGCATTGATCAGGGTAATAGTAACCGATTGTAGGGATCACGTACCAATAGAAGCTTGATGCTTCCGCTTTATTCCTTCGATACGAACTGCAGCGATTGATACGCGGTACGGCGTGGTTGGCGGCGAAGCAGCGGGGAATTAAGAAACCGGTTGGTCGCGGCCTGCAGGATTTCCGCCTCCGGATTTTCCAGTTCTTCGACCTCTTGACGAATTGACAGCGCCATCTTGAGCAGATGTACCGAAACGATATGCTCCCCCTGATGATGATTGAGCACCTGCTCGAGCAAGGATTCCATTTGCTGCTTCAGATCAGTTGATTTCCAATAGTCCAGATCGAAATCATCGGTGGTAAATCCGGCATTGCGTCCGTTAAAACAGGCCATTTGCAACAATCCCTGCGGCCACAGATCGGGAAATCGTCTGCATTGCTGGCGAACCGCATTGGCGAAGGTAAGCCCGTGGGTGAAGTCGAGCCAGCCGACATTTCCCGATACGGTTACATTAATTTTTTCCTGTTGGCGTATATCAAAGCTCAAAAGGTTGATCGCATTGGCCAACAGTAACGCACGATAAATCTCTTCAGCCGGCTTCTGACTACAGGCAACGGCGGCTTTCATCGATTTATTGATACTCTTGTGTCGCCACAATTCCGCCGTCGGTGTCATCTCACCCTGCCCCCATTTTTCAAGCTGGGTTAAATAAGCCCGGAATTCGGGAATCCTGTCCTCGCGCGACGAATAGATAAAGCTGCGAACCAGGGACAGCAACAGTGGCTCCATCACCGAATGTCCCAACTGATCAATCAAGGTCCTTGCCTTGGTTACATAGATAAGCGAATGACCAAAGTCGTTGTAGTGTGCAAGAGCCGCGCGCGACAGCGCCGGTTCGAAATCCTCGAACTGCAGACCATCCCTAATGCCGCCACGAATCGCGGCAATTGCTGCAGGTTCATTTTCCGTCTCGATAGCGCTTAAGAACCCGGGTTCGTCGAACGCAGTAGTCAAATCAGAATACGGGTAGTCAGACTCTCTTAAAACATCGAAAGCCACGTGAGTCACGCTCTCGAGCAAACAAACCAGTTGAGTCTCGGCATCACCTGCATTTTCGTGATAAAGCGTTATCCAGTCGGCCATCCCGGCATAAGCATGGGTCCAACCGAACTCGAGCTTCTGCCAGGACCAGTCTATTGACATTCGCAGCACGTCCAACGGATCAGCACCCAGCTTGATCAACCGCGCAATCTCCCGCGCCACGCGGTCGTAACTGTAATCATCAAAAGCGTCACGCAGGCTTTTGCTAATGGCCTGGTAACGTTCCTCGAATGGCGGATCTACAATCTCAACCCAGAGTTCATTTCCGCGTAGCTCCACAGGATAAGTTCTCAGCCGGTCGCCTCCGAACAGGTTGTCACCGCTTTCCAGGTTAAATTTCCAGTTATGCCAGTTGCAGGTCAAAATGCAGCCGGAAGACAGACTGCCTTCCGATAGCGGGTAACCTTCGTGCGGACAACGATTATCACAGGCGCGCACCCCGTCAGGAGTCATGAAAAAAGCGATCTGTCTGCCACCAATGCGCTTCATTTTGACCGGCTGTTTTTCCAGTTCAGCCACTGGCAGGGCCAGATGCCAGCTGTCCTCAGGGGTTTCGGTATTGACTATCGCAAGCGTCATATCAGTCTCTCGCTACAAAAATTTGACAATAGTTTAAAAGTTAAAGTTAACTTTAAGTCAAGTTTTAATTGACTGGTAACAACTGATGGGTAACAACTGATGAAAAAGAAAGATCAATATCTCAGTATCGGCATCGCTGCCAAACGCTGCGGTCTTTACAACGCGGATGACGAGGCTTCAAGCCTGGGTTCCGGCCCACAATACCTGCTCGGTAACAAACCGGGTAACCCTTAAATCATCGCTCAGGAACGATTAACTTCGGAAAGAAGGGTCCCGCTCCAAT
>JABAAB010000010.1 GCA_014238945.1 Lysobacterales bacterium | reverse complement strand
GCAGCACCTGTCACCGAGTTCCCGAAGGCACGAAGCTATCTCTAGCGACTTCTCGGGATGTCAAGACCTGGTAAGGTTCTTCGCGTTGCATCGAATTAAACCACATGCTCCACCGCTTGTGCGGGCCCCCGTCAATTCATTTGAGTTTTAACCTTGCGGCCGTACTCCCCAGGCGGTCTACTTATCGCGTTAACTGCGCCACTAAGAGATCAAGTCTCCCAACGGCTAGTAGACATCGTTTACGGCGTGGACTACCAGGGTATCTAATCCTGTTTGCTCCCCACGCTTTCGCACCTCAGTGTCAGTATTAGTCCAGGTGGCCGCCTTCGCCACTGATGTTCCTTCCTATATCTACGCATTTCACCGCTACACAGGAAATTCCGCCACCCTCTACTATACTCTAGCCAGACAGTTCTAACTGCAGTTCCCAGGTTGAGCCCGGGGCTTTCACAGCTAGCTTATCAAACCACCTACGCGCGCTTTACGCCCAGTAATTCCGATTAACGCTTGCACCTTCCGTATTACCGCGGCTGCTGGCACGGAATTAGCCGGTGCTTCTTGTATAGGTTACGTCAAGGCTTGAAGGTATTAACTTCAAGCTTTTCTTCTCTATTGAAAGTGCTTTACAACCCTAGAGCCTTCTTCACACACGCGGCATTGCTGCATCAGGCTTGCGCCCATTGTGCAATATTCCCCACTGCTGCCTCCCGTAGGAGTCTGGGCCGTGTCTCAGTCCCAGTGTGGCTGATCATCCTCTCAAACCAGCTACGGATCGTTGCCTTGGTAGGCCATTACCCTACCAACTAGCTAATCCGACATAGGCTCATCCAATAGCGCAAGGCCCGAAGGTCCCCTGCTTTGTCCCGTAGGACGTATGCGGTATTAGCGTGGATTTCTCCACGTTATCCCCCACTACTGGGCAGATTCCTATGCATTACTCACCCGTCCGCCACTCGTCAGCGCCAAGGTCACCCCGAAGGGATCCCAGCGGCCTGTTACCGTTCGACTTGCATGTGTTAAGCATGCCGCCAGCGTTCAATCTGAGCCAGGATCAAACTCTTCAGTTTAAAGTTTTCGAATCCGGACCTAAGGACAAACCCGAGGGTTTTACCTGAAGCCGTTCATCTAATAGTTTTAGCTGAAAGCTGAACCTTGCTCCCAATTAATTTTATATAAAAATTAGGGCATGGTCGCTCTACTATCTATCATGGCTTTACCCATGACGCGAGCGCCCACACAAGTTACCTGTTCATTGTTAAAGATCATTTTCACCCTGATCGCATTTCGCAGATCAGTCCAGCACAAAAGCGCTGCGACGTGTTCCTTTCGGTATTCGCCGCACCGGCGGACTCCATTTCAAGAATCTCCACCCCGGTACTGGAGCGGGCCGCCCATTATACACGTTACCTGAAAATACAGTCAACGCTTATCCATCAGTGTCTCCCAATCAGGGGTCAATCCAATGTCAGGCGAACGCGCATTATAGGGCCAGAAAACTTGGTGTCAACACCTGAATCAAAGAAAACTCAAAAAAACTGATGATAGTGCGAATCCGAGTGCAAATAGCGCTTCAAACAGCAAGGAAATCGGCCTCGGGGCCAACAGGGTAATTTGGTCAGTAATAACCCGAAGGGCTAATCCGGGTGGTTCAGGATGGTTTTTATCCTGTCCTGCAACAGATTAGTGTCCAGATTTCCACATGCACCCGGCGATATCCTGTTGAGAACACTTTTTTGAACCCCTTCGGTGTCACCGTCTTCCATGTCTGCGGCCACCCTCCGGTAGGCTTCCCGAAATGGCAGGCCCTCGTTGGCCATGTCCAGCGCCCGGTCAGTCGCCAGCATCTGGACAGATACCGACCGGAGCATTCTTTCTTCACACCACTGGAAGGTCGCCAGCAGCTCAGGCATTAGGGCAAGTGCCTGCAAACCCTTGCCAAATGCACGCATCAATGGTGGCTTGGTCGCCTGCAAGTCACGCTGGTAGCCCGACGGCAGGGACAGCATGGAAGAGAGTTCCATCTGGGCGCCCTGCACGACACCATGTACGGCACGAAGCAGTTCAATCGTATCCGGGTTTCTCTTGTTCGGCATAATGCTTGAGCCCGTACAGTATTTCTCCGCCAACTTCACAAAGCCAAATTCATGGGTAACAAACAGGCTCAGGTCCCAGGCAAGCCGACGCAGATCCAGGGTACTGGCCGCCAATGCAGAAAGCGCCTGCAATTCAATTTTTCCACGGCTGTTCTGGGCATACTGGGGGTTGACCACCAGACGCCTGAAACCCAGTTCAGTAGCCACGGCATCACGCGGGAGATCCAGGTTGACCCCAAAACCCGAGGCGGTACCCAGTGGTGAGGCATCCAGCCAATGAAGGGTCAAACCGGCCAGTTCAGCATTATCGATAAACGCCTCGGCATGACCCGCCAGCCACAATCCGGCAGACGAGGGCATGGCGGGTTGCAAATGTGTATAGCCGGCCATGGGCAGATCACCTTCCTCATCGACTCTGTGTAACAGCACTTCAGCAATCCCGATACAGATCTCTTGTAACTGAAGCAATCGGTCTTTCATATACAGACGCAGCGCCACTGCAACCTGGTCATTGCGGCTGCGACCGGTATGAACCTTCCCCGCGACCTCACCGAGCATTTCCCCCAGCCACGACTCGATGGCCGAGTGGCAATCCTCAAATTGCGAGTCCAGTTGCCGCACACCATTGCGTACATCCATTTCAATCTGCTTCAGGCCCTTGCTGAGAAGTCCGCACTCAGCCTCACTGACAATACCGATCTGTTCCAGACCACGGACATGTGCTGCACTGGCCCTCAAGTCAAACAGGAGCAACTGCCTGTCGAGTTCAATGTCTTCACCGGCAAGAAACGCCATGACTTCCTGATCGATGCTTTCACCCTTGCCATGTTTTTTCCAAATAAGGTCTTTCATAAATCTATTCCTGAATTCTCTTCCAGTCCCAGTGCCAGGTTCAGGTTCTGTATGGCCTGCGACGCTGCACCTTTAAGCAGATTGTCCAATACCACCACCAGGCTGCCACGGGCCGGATTGCGGGCATCGGTGGTAAAACCGCCAATGTGAACATCGGGCGTTTCCTGAACCGAGCTGACCTGCGGGATTTCCGAGCTTATCTTTAGCCTGGCTTCTGACTGGTAGCCCCGCTGAAAGAGCTGCTCCAGTTCATCAACTGAAAACTCCCGGTCCAATTCAAATGCCAGGGTCAACGAGATGCCTCGAAAAAATGACGCCACATGTGGCATGAAACGGACATCTGTTTGCAATTGTGCGGAGATTTCTTTCTCATGTACATGACCACCCAGCGCATAGGGAATCAGGTTGTCACGCAATACCTGTGGATCGTTACGCGCTGAGGGGGTCTTGCCTGCACCACTGAAACCGGAAACTCCAAAAATTACCGGTGCACAGACCAGCCTGTCGCGTAGTGGCAGCAACCCCAGTTGGGCACCCGTTGCATAACAACCTGGATTGGCAATGCGGCGGGCACCCCTGATGTGGTCACGGTAACGCTCCGGCAGACCATATACCCATTGCGTGTCAAAACGGTAGTCGGCGCTGAGGTCAAGGATCACGCTGTCTGGAAATTCGCTTTGAATGGCTTCAACCCAACTGGCAGCCAGGCCGTTGGGCAAGGCCAGCACCCAGGCGTCGGCAGGATGGGAGGAAATACCAGAGGGCAGCAAACGGGTAAAGGTCCTGCCGTCTTCCGGCCAGCCATCACAGGTGGATGAAATCGATCGGCCTGCATGGCTGCGTGAACTGGCCAGGCCAAGATCCAGATCCGGGTGTCGGGAGATCAATCTCAGCAATTCAGATCCGGTATAACCACGGCCACCGACCAGATTGATGCTGTACGGTGCAGTCATTTCGCCACCCAGCCCGAGTCATGGGCAAGGGCATCTGCCATACACCGCTCACGCTGTAATGCATCATCAATACCCAGGGTGAAGACCACCCACTGCCCACATCGATTGCTGCTGTCAGCCTGCTGAAAATACCAGGGCGTAATCGGATTGGTATTGCGTGAGCGCCAGTAAAGGGATGGAAAACGGGCACGGACCACCTGCCAAACCGCAGCTCCGAGGCCTTCACCCTGGGCCTCGGGTGTAACGATGAACTTGTCGAGGTATGGCAGACCATCAATGCCGTGGGTAATAATCGCGGCCGCCCTACCCGACTCAGATGACAGTACCAGCGGCTTGACCAGTTGTTCAAACCAATCATTGCGAAGTGTCCTTCCAAAGGATTGCTCAACCAGTCTGATGACACCTGCAAGTGTCTCGGAATCGGGTGATCGCTGCACCGTGATCGCCTCGCCTTTTCTGACCAGGGTGCCCGCACCCCGATAGGTGAACAGTTCCCGGGTCAATTGTGCGGCTGAGGTAATGGATACCGAGGTATCATCCGGTAGATTTTGCAGCATTTCGTTGATTTGCTGAAGCTTCAGACGCATTCCTGAGTGTACCCAGGGCTGCTGCATCAGTGCCTGGTAGTCATTGGTCAGGCTGACTGCAGAAATGATCCTGCCCTGGCGATCCAGCAAGCCACCGGTCGGTGACAGGAAGATGACCTTGTGTGGCCTGAGTTTCCAGACCAATTCCCGTGTCGCAATATCTGCGTTGATGTTCAACACCTGGCCTGACGGTGACTCCCCCAGACAGGTCAGAACCGGAACGGCCCCGCCACGTACCGCACTTTCCACCGCATCCAGGTCGACCTTCTCCACTTCACCCACCAGTCCAAACCTGTCGCGGTCAAGAAAGGCACACTGGAACACACCGTGCTGAATACTCCTGGCACGGATGCCCCTGTTTTCCAGCGCTTCCACCAGACGCAGATTTTCCTTGTACATCAGAGGCCGTGCAACCGACATGACCGCTTCGGTTGTGACTCTCAGACCATCATGTCGTTGTGTCTCGATACCGGCTTCGGCCAGTGCCTGGTCCAACTGAGGGCCTGCACCGTGTAAAACCACCGGTATCAGACCGAGCCGGTGCAGGAAGGCCAGTGCCGAAGTCAGTTCATCGAGGTGGTCCAGCAGTATGCCACCCCCGACCTTGACCATCGCAAAACGTGCCTGGTTGGTACTGGAGAATTCCTTCAGGTATTGACGGGCTTCCCTGCTGGAGCCCAGTTGCGCCAACAATTCATGAACCACCTGGCGTATATCAGTCATGCCCGATTACCAACCTTGAGTAAATCTCAAGAGCCCTTGCCAACTGATCAATGCTGACCCATTCATCTACGGCGTGGGCCTGGGCAATGTCCCCGGGGCCCAGCACGATAGCTGCAGTACCGGTCTCGGCAAACAACGAGGCCTCGGTCCAGAAATCAACCGGTGGACCGGTCTCCAGACCATGTTTCGCCACGAATTTTTCCGACTGCAATATATCGTTACCATCGACGGGCAACGGTGGACCGGCAAACGGCACCTGCCATTCCGCATCACCACCGTGTATCTGGGCAGTCATTGCGGCCAGGAAGTCCCGGTTACTCGAGCCGGGCGCCAAACGTGCGCTCCAGTGCAACCTTGCCTTGTCAGCGACCACATTGGATTTGATGCCACCGTGTACTTCACCCACATTCAGACAGGGCCGATGGCCATCGTGCTCCATCTGTCGGGCCAATTCCGTTGCACTCGCCACCCAGGCACACAGCTTGTGCAGGGCGTTATCATGCAATGCCCGTGGCTCCGAAGAATGACCGGGTATCCCGAAGAATTCCCCCTTCACCGACAAATAACCCCGGTGGCTCAAAACAGCCTGGCAACGGGTCGGTTCGGCAACAACCACCTGCTCAAATCCTCCGGCCTGACCGCTGTCGATAAATTCCCGGATACAACAGCCACTGGCACCTTCCTCGTCACTGGTGAACAACATGGCCATGGGTTGCACGGTGGACGCGGCAATTTCCAGCAAACAGGCCATGGCACCCTTGATGTCACAGGCACCACGCCCATAAACGCGGTCATTGTGCCGGGTTAACTGCAGAGCAGGAAACCGTGAACCGCTGATAACGGGAACCGTATCGAGATGGACATTGAACAACATCGAAGGAATCCCGCGCACTGCCAGCAGGCTGACCCTGCCCAGGCCATGGTCCGTTACACTGACTTCAAAGCCCTTGCCCAATACATCAATTATCCAATGGTAAACAGGTGACTCGGCCGTGAGATCACGGGGTGGATTTTGGGTGTCAAAAGCCACCAGGTGTGCGAGCCGGTCCAGCACGCCACCCACATTCATTTGACGGCCTTCCTGACCCGTTGGGCCGTGGTCGAACTCTGGCCAAGCAACTTGATAAAGCCTTCAGCCTCGGTTGATGACCAGTTGCATCGCTGTGCATAGACTGCTTCCGGATCCTGCACGATAAAATCGGATTCCACCGCTACAGCATGAATTGAACCGCCACTGGTCTCCAGTGTGACCGTACCGGTCACTGCGGATTGTGAACTCGCCAGGTAGGCTTCCAGATCCTGCTTGTGTGGTTCATAAAAGAAACCCGTGTAGACGAGTTCAGCCCAGCGTTGTGCAACCTGGTGACGGAACTGGTTCTGCCAACGTGTATTTACGCAATCCTCGAGTGCCTGGTGGGCCAGTAACAGGGCATCGATACCCGGGCATTCAAAAACAATCCTTCCTTTCAGGCCGATACTGACATCACCGGTGTAGATGTGCCGCCCCACACCGTAGGCGCCAAAACGACTGTTCAATTGCTGCAGAATGTGCGCTCCCTCCATATCCTGACCATCAATGGCAACTGCCCTGCCCTGCTCAAAGCGGATGGACAAACTCAGGGTCTTTTGGGGCCACTCGGCCCGCGGCCGGCAGAGTTGCCAGGTTTCGCTTCCGGGTGCTTCAAAACGGTCGATCTCACTGCCGGATATGGTCACACCCAGCAGGTTTTCATTGATGGAATACTGGCTGGATTTACCGGGTATTGAAACACCGGCTTCCCGCAGCAAATCAATTTCTCTATCCCTGATATTTCCGGGCAATTTTTGCAGGTCCCTGACCGGTGCGTGTATTTCGTATTCCCCTATGCTGCGCACGGTCTGGTCAAAACGCAGCTGGTCATTGCCCATACCGGTACAGCCATGGGCAAAGTGCGGGGTGCCCAGCCGGTCACATAGTTGCAGACACAGGCTGACAATCAGGTACCGGTCCGAGCACAGCATCGGATATTCACCCAGCACCCTGCTCTGGCTCCACACCAACGGCACCACGAATTCCTCCCAGATGAGTTGGCTGGCATCGAGTTGATGATGTCTGGCCGAGCCCAGCGCAAGGGCCCGGTCTTCGATCCATTGCACCTCGTCGGCTTTGAGACCACCCGTGTCCACGAACACCGTGTGGACTTCATAGCCCTGTTGACACAGTTCCAGCACACAATAGCTGGTATCGAGACCGCCTGAAAAAGCCAGCACCACCGTGGATTTTGGTTTAGTGTTCATGCGGGTGCTCCGAGTAAAGTCATCATCAGGGCTTTTTGCACGTGCAGGCGATTTTCCGCCTCGTCCAGTGCCAGGCAGTAGGATGCATCCATGACCTCATCGCTGGCCTTGATGTTGCGTCTTAACGGCAGACAATGGCTGAAGAAGCCGTTATTCGTCAATGCCATTTTTTCCTCGTTGACGATGAAGTGGCGATATTTTTTGCGCAATTCCCACTCATTATCAGGACGTCCATAATAGGGCAGCGCACCCCAGCTTTTGGCGTAGACAAACTCGGCGCCAGCGTAAGCTGACTCGATATCATGACTCACCGTCAATGTACCACCACTTGCTGCTGTATTGGTTTGTGCCGCATCCATGAATTGTTTATCCAGCAGGTAATCAGGTTCCGGGCACAGCAGGGTCACATCCATACCGAATTTTGTGCTCATCAGCAGCGCAGAGTTGGCAACAGCGGTGTTGAGTGGGCGTGGATGCCAGGTCCAGGTCAGCACCATCTTTCGTTTGGCCACCGCACCCATTCTCTCTCTCAGAGTCATCATCATGGCCAGCTCCTGACAGGGGTGCACAATGGTTTCCATGTTGATTACGGGTACCGAGGCATGCTGGGCCAGCGTCCTGATCAGGCTGTCTTCCCGGTCCTTGGACCAGTCTGTGAATGACGGAAACGCACGCAGGGCAATCATGTCGCAATAACGGGACAATACACCGGCGGCCTCCACGATGTGTTCCTCGGCATCGCCGTCCATCACGGTGCCATGCTCAAACTCAAGACCCCAGGCATCTTTTCCCGGTTGCAGGACAATGGCAACGCCACCCAGTTGCTGCATCCCCAGTTCAAACGAAGTCCGGGTCCGCATCGATGGATTCAGGAACAGCAGGGCAATGGAGCGTCCTTCAAGCGCGGAATTCCACGGATTCTGTTTCAACCGGGCAGCAAGTTCCAACAGGGATTCAAGATCCTGTTTTGACCAGTCAACGGTTGACAAAAAATGTTTCACTGCAAACTCTCCTTCACAAACAAAAAACCCAGCTTCTGGCTGGGTTTTTTATTAAATGTTTTGTTCTGATAACAACTACATGGCAACCCGGCCCATTTGCAGGAATCCTGGACGTCGTGATCTGTGTACAGACACGTTACCGATTTTTGGGTTGTTGGCAAAAGTCATGTTTTTAAATATCTTTTCTGATGGAACAATTGATTCAGACAGTCGAATCTACGGGTTTCATCAGTATATTGCAACTGCTTATTTGCTTCCGTGTGCGGTAATGAAAACTCCGATCGGGCGATCCAACTCGTCACGCGAGATCAATCCTGTCCCATCCCAATCTGCTCAATGTGAATTTGACTCCTGACTTCATCGCGTCTTTAATAACATGCCATCTTTGTCAGGGGTTGTATCTGTATGAGTCGCTGGTTGATCCCGTTGGGACCAATATTGTCCGTGGCCCTGTACATCATGCTGTCCTACAAGGGATGGGAATTTGCGCCGGCGGCTGCCGCAGCCGTTACCGTTCTGTGTGCACTCTGGTGGGTCTTCGAACCCATTCCCATTCCGTTCACATCCATGCTCCCGCTGGCCCTGTTTCCATTGCTGGGAATTTTGACACCCGCCCAGGTTGGCCAGGCCTATGGCAGCCCGCTCATCCTGTTGCTGCTGGGTGGTTTCATGATCTCAACGGCCATGGCCGATAGCGGCGCGCACCGGCGAATTGCACTCCACATGGTCAACCTGTTTGGAGGCAGTAGCGCCCGCAGCCTGGTGTTTGGTTTCATGACCGCTTCGGCAGCCCTGAGTATGTGGATATCCAATACGGCGACCACGCTGATGCTGTTGCCGGTGGCTCTTGCTGTTCTGGAACGGGCGGAGCGCAAACTGGCGATCCCGCTACTGCTTGGTATTGCCTACGCTGCCAGCATCGGGGGACTGGGTACGCCCATTGGAACTCCACCCAACCTGATTTTCATGCAGGTCTATGAAGATCAGTTCGGACTGGCACCCACCTTTCCCCAATGGATGTCCTGGGGGCTGCCGGTAGTGGTTCTGATGATTCCGCTTACCGGTCTGTGGCTGACCCGGAATGTCCGCCTGTCCAATAAAGTGGAGCTGCCACCGGTAGGTCACTGGCTGCCGGCAGAAAAACGGGTTCTGACCCTTTTTGTACTCACCGCACTGGCCTGGGTAACCCGCCAGGCACCTTTTGGGGGCTGGAGCACCTGGCTGGGACTGCCCGGGGCAAATGATGCATCCGTTGCGCTGTTGGCGGTTATTGTCATGGCGCTGACACCCGATGGTAACGGTGGCAAACTGCTCAAATGGGAATCTGCCAGCAAAATCCCCTGGGGGGTTCTGATCCTGTTTGGTGGCGGCATAGCCATTGCTTTGGCGTTCATGCAAAGCGGTCTCGCAGAGATTATTGGCGCACAGCTTTCTGGGCTGGCAAAGCTTCCGGTCTGGGTCATGCTCCTGCTGATATGCCTGGTAGTGACCTTTTTGACCGAAGTTACCAGCAATACGGCAACCGCCAGTTTATTGATGCCTTTACTTGCGGCCGTGTCCATCGGCATGGACATTGACCCCTACCTGCTGATGATCCCGGCTGCGCTGAGTGCCAGTTGTGCTTTCATGCTGCCGGTGGCCACCGCACCCAACGCAGTGGTCTACGGTTCGGGAAAACTGACCATCAGGGATATGGCAAAGGCCGGCTTTGCCCTCAACCTGGTGGGAGCTCTGGTCATTACCCTTATTAGCTACCTGTTTTTCACCTGAAATTGCAGCGGTTTAACGTGTCAGTGCGTCACCTCATCGTAATCGGACTTTAACGGACTGGTCCATGGTCCTATAATCCCGTCGCCAGAGTACTGTCGGTCATGTTATTTAGGGAGTTCAAAGATAAGTTGTTCATCTGTTCTGCTCAGTCTTTTCCTGATGTCACCCTGCCCACCCAATGGTGGTCAGTCGAATCTGGAATCAGTCACGGCGGCCGTTTCCAACCCCCAACGACCGGCCGAGGATGTCGCCAAGGACGCCCTGCGGAAACCGGCCGAAGTCCTGTCCTTTTTTGGTATTCAATCCGGCATGACCGTTCTGGATCTGTTTTCAGGTGGTGGCTATTACACCGAGATGCTCAACTCCATCGTAGGTGAGGACGGGCACGTGATCGCCCAAACCAACCAGGCTTATATCCCTTATGTAGGTGAAATTTACAAGAAACGTTTCGCCAAAAACCGGCTGGCGCAAAGCGAAACCATAGTCTCTGAAGCCGATGATCTTGAATTTGAAGACCAATCACTCGACGCGGCCTTGCTGGTACTGACATGGCATGATTTCCTGTACGCAGACCCGGATAACGGCTGGCAGGCCATCGATGAAACCCTGCTGACACACAAGTTGTGCCAGGCCATGAAACCCGGTGCTGTACTCGGTCTGATCGATCACGCCGGCAACAGTGGCGGTGATGTGGGTGTTGTGGCCCAAACTCTGCACAGGGTTGATCCACAGCAGGTCAGGGATTTTTTTACAGACAGTTGTTTCACACTTGAGGCCGAAGCAGACTTCCTTCGCAATCCGGATGATGACCACACATTGTCTATGGGCGACCCACTGGTCCGTGGCAAGACAGACCGTTTCGTATTCAGGTTTGTTAGAAAGTAATACCCCTCCTTAAGTCCATTTGAGCGGGCAGTCACCATGCCACGCCGTCAGGCCCGGTTATTTAAAAAGCCGAGTGTCAATTTGCCTGGCTGTCGAAAAATTTTCCGGGAATGCTAAAAATTTGCAGCCCGCGATTTCGCGATTTTTATAATGACTCATGAATTTGTTGTTACTGGTGCCCACGGTTTCTGGCGGGTGATGTCCCGTTGGTGGGCCCGGTACGGTATCAAAAGGAAGACAAATGAAACAAAACGTCATTATCACCTGCGCAGTTACCGGGGCTGCGGAGGCCTGGAACAAGCACCCCGATCTTCCGGTGACACCGGTACAGATCGCGGATTCGGTTATCTCGGCCGCAAACGCCGGCGCGGCAGTAGCCCACATCCATGTGCGTGATCCGGACACCGGATCTGGCTCCAGAGACATCAAATTATTTTCAGAGGTGGTGGCAAGGGTCCGTGATAGCGACACCGATGTCATCATCAACCTCACTGCCGGCATGGGCGGTTCCTGGTTTCCAAGCAAGGAAAATCCGGCCCTGCCGGGACCGGGTTCTGACAATGTTGGTCCAAATGACCGACTGGCCCATGTAGACCTTCTTCGTCCGGATATCTGCAGCCTGGACTGCGGTACGATGAACTTTGGTGACAACGAGATTTATATCAGCACACCGGGGTTTCTTCGCACCCAGGCAGCCCTGGTGCAGGAATGGGGTGTCAAACCTGAATTGGAAGTATTCGATCTTGGCCAGGTCTGGATGGCCAGTCAACTGATCAGGGAAGGCCTGATCGATGCGCCGCCCCTGTTCCAGATCTGCCTGGGTATCCCTTGGGGAGCACCGGCCAATGCGGACAGTATGATTGCAATGCGCAATGCCTTACCTGAGGGAGCCAACTGGGCAGGTTTTGGCATCGGACGCAGGCAAATGCCGATGGTGGCTCAAGCCGCGCTACTCGGTGGCAATGTCCGGGTCGGTCTCGAGGACAATCTTTATCTGTCACGGGGTGTGCTCGCATCCAACGCACAATTGGTTGAACACGCCGCGGGTATTATCGAAAGTCTTGGGGCGACGGTGATGGGGCCGGATGATGCCCGGGCACATCTCGGACTCAGGCCAAGGTAAGCAAAGACTCTGGCGACCTGATGCCACAAGATGCACAATGTGCTCATGACAAAAAAAGCGGAGCGACCTGTGGAAGAACATAAAATCGACCGCGTGCTGTTCCTGCTGGCCGTAATTATCATTCTTTCGGTCTGTGTACCTCTGATCCTGATGGCCTACAGGGCCGGGCCATTGGTGTCCGATCTTTACAACTGGATCGCTGCAAACCTGGGTGTTTTCTACCAGTTATTTGGTCTCGGCACGATGGGCTTTCTGACCTGGCTGGTTTTCGGTCCCTATGCACACATTCGTCTCGGAGGCGATAAACCCGATTTCACCACCTTCTCCTGGGTCGGCATGCTGTTTTGCGCCGGAACCGGGGCCTCGTTACTGGTCTGGTCCGGGGTCGAATGGGCGTTTTATTACGACAATCCGCCTTACGGGGCCATACCACGATCAACCGAAGCGATCGAATGGGCCAGTGCATACGGTCCCTTCCATTGGGGGGTGACGGCATGGTGTCTGTATGCCCTGCCAACAATTGCGATTGCCTATTCCTTTTATGTACGCAAAATACCCTACCTGCGTACCAGCACATCACTACATGAATTACTCGGTCCCGGTGGAGAGAACAGCCCCGTCGGAAGGATGGTTGACCTGTGCGTGATGATCGCGCTGGTCGGAGGCGCCGGGACTTCATTGGGTGTTATTGCACCAACCATTGCCGCCAGCGTTGCGCGCCTGATCGGTACCCAGACCTCTTTCACCCTGCAGATGGGCGTGATGGTGGTCTGTATCTCGTTATTTGCAGGTAGTGTTTATCGGGGTCTGGATAAAGGCATCAAGCGACTCAGTGACCTGAATGTCTATCTTGCACTGGGTTTCCTGGCATTTATCCTGATCGCCGGGCCGACCCTGTTTATCCTCAAGACCAGCACCAACACCCTTGGCTTCATGATTGATAATTTTGTCCGTATGATGACCTGGACCGATCCCGTGGACGACACTGGCTTTGTTGAAGCCTGGTCCATATTTTACTGGGCCTGGTGGATCGCATTCGCACCACCCATCGGCATCTTCGTTGCACGTATCTCCCGAGGCAGAACCATACGACAGGTGATTCTATCCATGCTGACGTTCGGCAGCATTGGATGCTGGATATTCTATTTCATACTGGGTAATTACTCTTTGTACCTGGAATTGGAAAATGTCATGTCGGTCACAGGCAGCCTGGCTGAAAGCGATATGTACATTACCGTCGCTAATGTTATTTCAACCCTGCCGCTGGGGTGGCTGGCACTGGCCGTTTTCACACTGGTCAGTGTTATTTCGGTGGCGACCACCTATGACTCCGCCTCCTACACGCTGGCTTCGACGGCGACCTCAAAACTTCATGAGGGCGAAAACCCGGCGCGTTGGAATCGTTTGTTCTGGGCTGCCATCCTGGGAATTTTACCGATCGTCATGATGGCCGTAGGTGGTCTGCAGATCATCCGTTCCGGGGTGTTGATTGCCTCGCTTCCTTTGTTGATCATCGGTGTTGCAATGGCTGTTTCGCTGGCCAGGTCCCTGCGTGCCGACGATGCCAAAGCAGAATTACCAGATGAGGTCTGAGCGTGGACGAACTGGTATTTCTTGATGCAACGGGACAGGCGGCCCTGGTGCGTGAGGGCAAGGTCTCTTCCACAGAACTGGTGTGCGCTGCCATCGAGCGTATTGAACAGCTGAATCCCGAACTTAATGCCGTCATTCACCCGATGTTTGAACTTGCCCTTGAGAGAGCGCAGGCACCACTAACTGGTCCCTTCTCCGGTGTACCATTCCTGCTAAAGGACCTGGGAGCCGAATACCGGGGCACACCACTGACGGACGGTTCGGCCTTCGTGGCCGGGCGTTATAGCTCTACCTCTGACAGCGAACTGGTGAGACGCTACAAGGCGGCTGGACTGGTCATCCTGGGCAAGACAAACACCTCGGAATTTGGATTGCTGCCCGCTACCGAACCCGAACACTTTGGCCCCACACGAAATCCGTGGGATACGAGCCGGGGAACAGGTGGATCAAGTGGTGGCTCCGCCGCCGCCGTGGCAACTGGAATGGTGCCGGTGGCTCATGCGAGCGACGGGGGTGGCTCAATCCGAATCCCCGCCGCCTGCTGTGGACTGGTCGGTCTGAAACCTACCCGTGGCCGCAACTCACTGGCGCCGTACATCGGCGATATTGCCGGTGGCATCATTCACGAGCACGCGGTAACACGCTCGGTACGAGACAGCGCAGCACTGCTGGACGTGACCGCCGGACCAATGCCCGGTGACCCCTACTGTCCTTCGCCACCGCAAGGCCCATTCAACAAAGAGGCAGGCAGGGACCCGGGCAAACTCAGGATCGGACTGGGAACCACACCGCTCAACGGTGCACAAACCCATCCGCAATGCATCGCGGCAGCCAGGAATACAGCTGCATTATGTGAAGAACTGGGTCACGTGGTCGAGGAGGCTTCTCCCGGAGTCGAAAGCACTAAACTTTTCAAATCCTTCGGTCAGGTCATGACCGGCTACCTGGGCTGGACCATCGCGGCGTGGGAGCAACGAACCGGCAAGATCCCGGCAGAACAGGACTTCGAATCCGCGACCTGGCAAATGTTTCAAAACAGCAAAAAACAGACCGGCGCCGACTACCTGCTGGCCTGGCAGCGACTACAGGAATGTTGCCGTCAGTTTGCCGGATTTTTCACAGAATACGACCTGTGGCTGACCCCAACCATGGCCTGCCCCCCGGCGCCCCTGGGCTATTTCGACTACAGCCCGGAGCACCGCAGCCGCTATATCGCCCGACTGGGTGACTATACCGGCTTTACACTGATCGCAAACGCCACCGGTCAACCTGCCATATCACTGCCATTGCATTGGATGGAACAGGAAAATGGCTCGCAGCTGCCAATCGGTGTTCAATTCACCGGAAGGTACGGTGATGAAGCCGGTCTGATACGGCTGGCGGCCCAGTTGGAAAGGGCGCGGCCCTGGTTACATCGCCACCCACCCATCGATTTCTGCAAATGACAAAATGGATCGACAGCGAAACCGTCGCCGGTCTGCTCAGACCGGGAATGACCGTTTTTGTTGCCGGTGCCACCGCCGAGCCAAAGGAAATACTCGAAGGGCTCGCGCGTCAAGGTCAACACTGTGCCGGTGTGCGGTTCGTGTGCGTTTCGATTCCCGGTCTGAACCAAGTTGATTTTTCAACGCTTCATCCAGAGACGGATTCAACCGTATTTCTGTCCACCCCGGGCAACCGGGAATCGGTGGCATCGGGACGTGTCGATTTTCTACCGCTGCACTACAGCGCGATTTTTAACTACCTGGAACGACACACAAAGATCGACGTCGCCATTTTACAATTACCACCCGCGGGAAGTGACGGCTACAGTTACGGCATCAGCACCGACTTCGCCCCGGCTGTGGTCCAGCGTGCGGACCTGGTGATCGGTGAAATAAACCAGCAGCAACCTATACCGGTTGATGCGCTCAGGATTCCAAATGATGAGCTTGACTATATCGTGGCATGTAATCGGCCGGTACCTACGATGCCAACTGCCACGATTGATGAAACCGCATTGGAAATCTCTCACCATGTCAGCCAGTTGATAATGGACGGCGATTGTATCCAAATCGGAATCGGGGCCGTTCCCAGCGCGACCCTGACCGCACTGTCCGCAAAGAATGATCTGGGGTTCCATTCGGGCATGATCAGCGATGGTGTCATGGCGTTGGCCGAGTCCGGGAATATTACCGGCAACAATAAAACACTCGACCCAGGCAAAATTGTCAGCGGTGTCACGCTGGGTAGCCAGCCGTTGATTGACTGGGCAGGCATGGCGCCTGAACTGGCCATTCGCCCCGTGTCCTACACGCACGATTGCGATGTGATTCGCAAGATCGACAACTTCGTCTCCGTCAACTCTGCGCTGCAGGTTGATCTGTTTGGACAGGTCAATTCGGACATGCTTAAGGGTCATCAGGTCTCGGGAACAGGTGGTGCGGTGGACATGATGCGTGGTGCGACTTTGTCAAATGGTGGAAAATCCATCATCGCACTGGCTGCAACCGCTGCCGGTGGCAGTACTTCGCGTATCGTTCCGGCACTGTCGGCACAAACAGCCGCGACCGCCCTGCGAACCGATGTCGACTATGTGGTGACCGAGTACGGTGCACGACAGATACGCTATCTGCCGGTGCAGGCGAGAGCGAAGGCACTGATCGAGATTGCACACCCGGACTTTCGTGACCGTCTGCGGGATCAGTGGAATGGTTTGAGGTAAGGTATCTTGTGGATTCCGGAAACAAACCAGGTCAGTTAACCCAAACCAGGCGATGTCATCCAGCCGACTTCTCCGCCATTTATGAGACCATCAACAGCGCTGCACAAGCCTATCGCAGTGTCATCCCCGCTGACCGCTGGCATGACCCATATATGAGCACAGATACGCTGGAATCCGAAATCAAGGACGGGGTCGAGTTCTGGGGAATTGAACAAAATAATCGACTCGTCGCCGTCATGGGTATTCAGGACAAGGAGGAGGTAACTTTGATACGTCATGCCTATGTAAGGCCGAACACACAGAAGCAGGGTATGGGTACCCGGTTATTGCGTCATTTTGAAAGCCTCACGAAAAACCCGGTGCTGGTTGGTACCTGGGCCGCTGCCCGCTGGGCCATTTCGTTTTACCAGAAGAACGGCTACCAACTGGTCAGCGTAGAGGATAAAAACCAATTATTGAAAAAATACTGGAATATTCCCGAGCGGCAGATCGAGACCTCGGTGGTGCTGGCGGACCACCGGTGGCAAGAAGGGTCTCAGTCCCGGTAACGGATTAGCCCCCGGGTCAGCCACCAAACACCAGCCAGTGAGACAATAATAATGATCCAGGCCAGCGGTGCGGACAGTTCTCCATCAGAATCCTGCACCGGTGTGGATTCATTAGCAGATGGCCTGGTCACGGCAGTTTCAGCTCGTGACGCATCACCAGTAAGTGTCACCACAGAATAGGCGGTCTGGTGTGCCGCTTTTGAAAACTGGGTTTTGGGATTGTTTACCGTGTCACGGCCCAGCACCCGGTCATCATCATGTACCACCAGCACCCGGTTGTCCTTCAAGACGGTTACCCCTTCAGGTTTGTGTGCAAATGACAAAGGATGATCCACATCCCGGTGCACCAGGGACGGCGGCAGTCCCATTTTCAGATCGGCCATCGGCAACACCCACAGATGACCGCCCAGGCCCACATCTGTCTGTTCGGTTTCATAACTGGTCAGCAGGTAAAGCCGGTCGTTGTACGGGTCATATTCGATGCTGGAAAGACCCGTACCCTTCGGGATTCCCGGGTCAGACCCAGGGTCGAACCGGTAAATCTGCTCAAAATCGCTACCCAGGACCAATTCATCTTTCAAAAGCGTGAATGAAACGGAAAGGATGATGGCTGTATATTCGAATTCACGGTAATCGGAACCGGTTTCGCGGATACCCAGCAATATCTTTTGACCTGGAATGACGGCAATGCCCTCGATTTTGAAATAGGGCATCCCTTCGGGAAATTCCTCCGTCGTCAGCACCCGGGATAAATTGTCACGCAAACCGACAGAACTGGTTACGCCATCAGTAGTGGTTGCAGAGACAACGGCCACGTCATCGGGGGTGGTTACCGGCCAGATCAACAAGGTGTTGTAGCCATCCCATTGGACCGAATCTGGCTTCACACGGTCAAAACCCGTCGTGGCAATAACAAAGGCACCATCGATGGTCAGGGTCATATCCTCATACTTGATTGCGCTGATAAAGGGCTCCGACGTCTGGTAAACCGGAATGCCCTCAATCGTATTTCTGCCGGCATAAGCAAAAGAGAATACCGACGACCTCCCTTCGCCGGGAACAGGCTTGTCACTGGCGAAGACGACGTGGCTGCCATCGAAGACCAAAGCGGAGGCTTCGCAATAAACGACCTCCCCATCCGGGGACTGTAGTCCCGCTGGGAAACAGTCAATCAGTCCCTGATGACTCATCTCAGCGAAAGGGGGTGGACCAACATTCTGCGCCCATGACAGGAGCGGCCATTGCAATGCAATGACCAGGCAAAGCCAATATGAAAACCCGTGTGGTCTGATTTCAATCTCCTCCTGCAGGATCAAACAATGCCCCGTCTGGTAACGCTATTGAAACCGGCAGACCTGAACAGGTTACAGACGCGCTTTTCTCCAGGACCTGATCGAACCCTGGATTAATGATTTCCTTTTACCTGCATCCGTGCCTTGAATGCGGTAACAGCCTCGAAACGTTCACTGGACCTCAGAAATCTACGTCTGACTTTCTCCCAATAATCCGGATCAAATTTCCCACTGTCGATCGCGTTTATCATTTCTTCGCTTGCTGTAGTCACTTCGCTGATGTGATTCGTGGGGACCTGAGTTGTGTTTTGTACTTTGTTGCCATTCGCTTTTCCAGAACTTGATACCTCAGAAACCAGCCCGCTGGACAGTGCCGCATGGGCATCAAATTGTTCACCTTTGACCAACAACCGATGAACGATATCCCGGCCATAGCGCACGACCATGCGCTGCACCGACACCGGGTTGTACAACAAACCCAGGCGGGTTGCCGGAACCTGGAACCAGGCATCGGCGGTCGCCACCCGCTTATCACAGGATAGCGCCAGGTCAACCGCTCCACCAAGACAGGGGCCATTAACCAGTGCGGTGACCTCCACAGGTGTCTCCCGAATGCTTCTGGTTACCCTTGCGATCGCTTCATCAATGGCAATATCTTTAATGGTTCCGGTTAATTCCCGGTAATCAGCACCTGCACTGAAACACGCTCCGGCACCGGTAATGATCACCTCATCCACACCGGTATCGGGCACATCAATCAATACGGCATTGAGCGCACTCAACAGGGAATGTGACAAGGCGTTGCGGCGATCCGGCCGATTGAGCACCATGGTCACAGTACCGCGTTCACGCGATACCAGTACGAGGTCACTCACTGCCAGAACTCCTGGGTGGCAAAATGGACAACTACAAGGATAATGTGCGAGCCGGTCATGTATTTAGTGTTCATGCACTGTAACTAATTTGCAATGAAAAAGTTGTAAATTCAGGCACCAGAATTCGATCCGTCAGCAGTGATTATTTGACATCGAAAATTTTTCAGTGCTGTCGAATTCTAGCAACAAGCAGACATATAAATCACTAATCATGTACATGCTGCAGCTTGCCGGTCACGACCGCCAATGCGCCAAAACAACATGTATCCTTGCTGGAGAATAGTTGATCATGAAAGTCGGAATGTCCCTGGGTATCAGCCCCCGCGAGCCCATCTCGCACACCGTGGAAGTTGTACAGAACGCCGAAAGACTGGGTTTCGACAGTGTCTGGATAGCCGATGTGCAATTATCCATGAAGGATTGCTATGTGGCCCTTGCGTTGTGTGCTGCGAACACCTCCAGCATCATGCTGTCCACGGGTGTGACCAACCCGGTCACCCGTCACCCCACAACGCTGGCCAACGGTTTTACCGCACTCAACGAGGTCAGTAACGGACGGGCCATCATCGGTCTGGGCACCGGTTGGACTGGTGTTTATTCCATCGGATTGAAACCTGCCAAGATCGCATTCCTGGAAGAATCCATCAACAACATTAATACCCTGTGTGATGGTGGTGAAGTTGAAGGGGCTAATGGGAAGCCATACCGACTGGTGACCGCTACTGGCAAAATCCCCATCTACGTGGCTGCCAATCAACCCAGGATTCTTGCCATGTGTGGCCGTGTCGCTGACGGTGTCATCATGATGGGTGGCGCCAATGTCGAATTTACCAAATGGCAGATGGATCACGTACGCCGTGGGGCGGAAGAGGTGGGCCGTGATGTCAATGAAATCAAGTTCGATCTGTGGGCCAATATCGGGATTTCCGATGACCGTGACCAGGCCCGTGACGATGTCAGCCACTGGGTTGCTTCACAGGCTGAAACATTCAGTAAGTGGAAGTACCTGCCGCCATTTCTTGAACCATTCAAGGAAGACTTCCGGCGTGCCAGCGAAAGTTACAACCGTCTTGAGCACATGTCGTCACATGCGGGACACAAACAAGCCGTGTCACCGGAATTTACGGACTTTGTTGCTCTTGTTGGTACTGCAGATGAGTGCCTGGAACGCATCCGGGGTCTCGAAGCCCTGGGTCTCAATGGCGTCACTCTGGCTTTCCGGGCAGGTGCCGGTGGAAGGGCCGCGCGTATGGAAGAGATCAGCAGGGATATTATCAGTCAATTGAAATAGGCGGGCCATTCGGACCATCCAGATGGGAAAATCCAGCGCAAGTGAAACAACGGTATTGATCCACGGACTGTCCGAGGAAGGCAGAGTGTGGTCAAGACAACAGCAGTTTCTGCAAAGTTACATGGAAGTTGTTAGCTACGATATACGCGGGTTTGGCAACAACCCCGTGGGTGACGGACTCGGCACCGTAGATCAGATGTCAGGCGACCTGGCTCAGGTACTCGACAGGCATGAATGCGGTCCGGCATGGCTGGTTGGCTTTTCCATGGGTGGCGTAATCGCACAACGATTCGCGCTGGATTCCCCTGACATGGTGCGTGGTCTGGTATTGATTGCCAGTTCATGTACGGTGGGTAAGCCCGGTGTTGAATTTTTCAAACAGCGTATCAGGAAGGTCTCGACTGGCGGACATGACGCCATCCGGACCATTACCATGGCTGATGCAAGCGGCTGTTTTTCCAACAGTGATGAGCAACTCATCGAAGAATACCGGCAACTGCGCACGGCAGCCGTCCGGGATGTGGATGGCTATGTAAATGCCTGCAGGGCCATGCTGAGACTGGCGGATGAACCGATGATGCACCTACTGGGAAAAATCGACTGCCCTACCCTGGTAATCGCAGGGGAACTGGACCCGTACTGTCCACCCCGTGCTTCCGAAATGATTGCCGGAGCCATACCCGGCGCAGAACTCATTGTGGTCCCGGGTGCCGGCCACATGTTGCACTGGGAACTGCCGGAGCACATTAATGGGTTGATACTGGAATTCATAGAGCAGACAGGCCAGGGATAATGAGCAAAGACGATCAATCTGTTGAGACAACACCGCTGCTTTGGGAAACCAGGGGGCATGTGGCCATACTGACGCTGAATCGACCACAGGCGATGAATTCCTTTGATATGGAGATGATGGCCGAACACCGGCGGCGACTGGAGGAATTCGAGGCAGATGATAATCTGAGGGTACTGATCTATACCGGAACCGGGCGGGCCTTTTCCTGTGGAATAGACATCAAGAAGGCACCGGGATTTCTCTATCTGGACCCCGAGGTAAGAACCCGTCACTGGGTTACCCCCAATTCCCTGAAGATCAATAAGCCGGCTATCGCAGCCATCAACGGCTACGCTGTGGGCGGTGGCTTTGAACTGGCGCTGGGGTGTGATATCCGAATCGCCGCACAATCTGCCAAAATCGGTCTGCCCGAGGTCAAGCTCGGCGCATTACCCGGCGGAGGGGGAACCCAATGGTTACCACGCATTACCGGGATGGGTGATGCCCTGCTGATGATGTTGACCGGTGACCCTGTGACCGCAGACGAGGCACTGCGTCTTCGACTGGTTCAAAAGGTGGTACCTGATGAAACCCTGTTGGATGAGGCCATCAAGGTCGCCCAGGCAATTTGTGACAATGGCAAAACCGCAGTGCGCCTGATCAAGGAAGTGGCCATGCTGGGCAGTGAATTACCCATCGCCGATGCACTCTGGCAGGAAGAATTGTATTTTGCCCGTAACCGTGAACAGTCAGCTGATGAAATCGCTGAACGTCTGCGGAAATTTCAGCAGGCATCAAAGAAGAGAAAGTGAGGGATTGACCATGGATCTTGGATTAACCGGCAGGACCGCGATCGTTACTGGTGGGGCATCGACCATCGGAAAGGCCATTACCGAAGGACTGGTCGCAGAAGGCGCCAATGTGGTGATCGCGGATGTGGATGAAAACCAGGCGCTACGTGTTGTAGAGCAACTGCAGACATCGTCTGAAGGCAGGCTGATGTTTTTGAAAACCGACGTTGGTAACAGATCCCAGGTACGGCAAATGGCCGATCAGACCCTGGAGGCTTTTGGCCAGATCGATATCCTCATCAACAATGCCGGCTGGACCAACAACGCCCTGTTCGTCAACAAGTCCTACGAGGACTTTGAGAAGGAGGTTGATATCAATCTGTGGGGGCCGATCCACTGCATTCGTGCTGTGGCGCCATCGATGATCGAACGTTGCTATGGAAAGATCGTCACCATCGGCTCGGACGCCGGTCGTGTGGGTGAGTACAACGAAGCGGTTTATGGCGCCTGCAAGGGCGGGGTGATTACCCTCAGCAAAGCACTGGCTCGTGAATTTGGTAAATACCAGTTGAACGTCAACGTGGTTTGCCCGGGTCTGACACTTCCTGAGGATCCGGATGATGCCGGTGAAAACAGCCTGTGGCACGCGGACAGCCACCAGAGCCGTATCTTCCGGGACCCGGAAACCATGAAAAAGGTGGTGCGGCGTTACCCGTTGCGACGGGCCGCGGTGCCCGGAGACATCGTACCCATCGTGTTGTTACTGGCATCCGACCAGACATCTTATATTACCGGTCAGACCATCAGTGTGAGTGGTGGCTATGCCATGTGACCGGGTTCAGACCTTCGTGCATCCGTCAATTTTTGTCGGGCATACGTTAGGCGTGACGGCAGTCTGCGGGTAAACTGGACTTATGGATTTCTCGCTAACAGCGGAACAGCAGGCCATCTGTGACGAGGTGCACAAGACTTGTGCCCCGTTTGATGATGATTACTGGCTGGAGCACGATGCCAGCGCAGAATTCCCTTCAGACTTTCACCAGGCAATGGCAGCCGGGGGTTGGCTTGGCATCGCCATGCCGGAACAACATGGTGGCGCGGGTCTGGGCGCGACCGAAGCGGCTTTATTGATGCATACCGTTGCCAACTCTTCCGGTGCGATGAGCGCTGCCTCCGCGATTCATATCAATATATTTGGTCCCCATCCCATCGTGGTATTCGGCAGCGAAGATCAGCAGCAACGCTGGCTGCCAGACTTGATTCAGGGTACAACCCAGGCATGCTTCGGTGTCACCGAACCCGATGCGGGTTTGAATACCACTTCCATAAAAACACGTGCGGTGCGAACCGACACCGGTTACCAGCTAAATGGAAAAAAGGTCTGGACCTCGACTGCACAGGAAGCGGACCGGATCATGCTGTTGACACGTACCACAGCAAAACGGGATTGTGAGCGACCCACGCAGGGCATGACACTGTTCTATACCCGTCTGGACCATGATTACTGCGATATTCGGACCATAGCCAAGATGGGCCGCGCTGCCGTAGATTCCTGTGAAGTTTTTATCGATGCCCTGCCCGTGACTGAAGAAGACCGGATCGGGGAAGAAGGAAAGGGTTTCAGTTATCTCTTACACAGCCTGAACCCCGAGCGAATACTGATTGCTGCAGAGGCCATAGGCATAGGCCGTAACGCATTGGCCCGTGCCACACGATATGCAAAGGAGCGGGTTGTTTTTGACCGTCCCATCGGTCAGAACCAATCCATCCAACATCCCCTGGCTCAATGCTGGATGGAGCTGGAAGCTGCCTGGCTGATGACGATGAAGGCCGCCAGTCTTTACGATGCAGGCGAGCCCTGTGGAGTGGAGGCCAATGCGGCCAAGTACCTGGCCGCTGAAGCAGGGTTCAAAGCCTGTACCCAGGCCGTAATGACCCACGGCGGTATGGGGTATGCCCGGGAATTCCACGTTGAGAGACTGCTACGCGAGGTCATGATCACACGTCTGGCACCGGTCAGTCCGCAATTGATCCTGTGTAATATTGCCGAGAAGGCACTGGGCCTGCCTAAATCTTACTGACACGCCATTGCACCGGTCACCCGGTGCAATGTACTGAGCTTACTGTACTGGAATTGAGTGACCGAAACAGGCCACTCACTTTTTTGCCGCCCGAAAAATCAGGTTTCAGAAGCTGGGCTCTCTTGCTCCGTTACACAATCGTATTCATAGGTGTGTCGGTTCTTGTACTCGGTCACCCAAAGAAAAGGCACACCTACCAGTATCCCGCCAACTATCGCACCACCATCCGGTTTTTCGTTGCGCACAAAGCTGTGATGAACAGGCTCGCAACCCGGTTTCTGAATGGTGACCTTTTGTTTAGAAAACGCGACCTTCTTGTCTGTATAAGTCGCCTCTCCCACGCCGATGTACTCGCCATTGACGTAAATTCGTGCATCGGGGTCGGAAGATGTAATTAATGTTGAGCTACTGCAGGCGCTGATAAACAGCAGGGATAAGCAAATTAGAATAGTTTTCATGGTATACCTTTTACGCGCGTGAATTTCCTGGATCGTTTGACCAAAAAGCCCGGGCAGTATCACCGGATGTAACTGAACACTTGCTGAACAGCCCTGCCGCGGCTTCTCCTTGATCCGCTACAGAATTACATTACATCCTGGCGTTGGAGATAATTTCCAATGCACGGCGATAGGCCTCGCCTTCAAGTTCTGAATCCCGGTATCCGTTGGCCTCAAGGTCCGGAAGGTGGTACCGCATCAAGCCCTCGATGCCGTCAAACCGTTCGTACTGACCCACATGGACCAGTTCATGGGCAATGACACCGGGTGATTTCGCGCCTGAAGTCGTCAGGACGATGCCATAACCCTTGGCCGACCCTTTTGCCCTGGCGATCAGTCTCAGAATACCCAGTTGCTGCAATTTTTCCCGCAGGACAGCACTCTTCGGTTCCGGAACTGACGGTAGTACCAGCACACGCACCAACTCGGGGTGTCTGACGTCTGCCTGTTCAGCGAGCATGGATTCCATAACGGTCAAAGGCCGGCCTTGTTCCAGAATCCGTTGTTCAAGGTCCTGGGAATAGCGAATCATTTCAATCAGAAAGGGGTTGTTTGACTCTTCTGTGGCATAGGCTGTCGATTCCAGTAACCATACCGTCATCGCTATGGACACGATGATCATGGTTTTGGAAAACCCCGTTTTGGGCAGTGGCATGAAGACTCCTGATGAGGCGCTCCGGGTTTTGAGCACAGCGTGCGGATTTAAGTTCGCCAACCGCCCTTTATTACCTTGAAAAATCCGTCAGTTTTCGGCTTTTCCAAAGGTATCGCGAACCACTTTGCTGATCGCCACCAGTGCCTCGTCCCGGCGTTTGTTCAGAGTCGTGTAATCACGGTCAGCGGCCAGGCGATCGCTGCCTTCAACCAACTGGTCAAACAACTCCGGGGTCAATTCGGGTGCTTCCAGACGTGACCAGGGGTACTTCAATGCCGGTCCAAACTGCTCCAGGCAATACGCCATTCCACCTTCACCACCACCCATATGGTAGGTCAGACAAGGACCCATCATGGCCCAGCGCGGTCCAGGGCCATTTACGATGGCGAAATCTATATCTTCAGGAGTGGCTTCGCCCTCGGTGATCATGTGCAATGCCTCTCGCCAGATGGCTTCCTGCAACCGTGTGGCGATAAAACCGGGAGTTTCTTTGGGTAATACCAGCGGGGCTTTACCGGCAATTCGGTAAAATTCCGTTACCCACCGAACCGCTTCAGGCGCGGTCCGTTTTCCACCCACCACTTCTACCAGTGGTAACAGGTAGGGCGGATTGAATGGGTGGCCAACAACGGTACGTTGAGGAGAGGAACACTTTGCCTGGATTTCAGTCATCATCAGACCCGATGTACTCGATGAAAGCACCACTTGCTCACCGGTCAGTTCACACAATTCCCGGTACAGGGCCTGTTTCAATTGCAGGGATTCGGGTGCGCTCTCCTGCACGAATTCAGCACCCGCAACAGCATCGGCAAGGTCATGGCTGATGCGCAGATTGTCCTTGCTGGCACCGTCGCCCAGACCCACTGCCTCCAGGCTGACCCATGCCGTATCAATCAGGGAACGAAAAGATGCTGCCTCGGCGGGATCGTGCAGATAGCTGCTGACCTGATAACCCCTGCCAAGGAACCAGGCACTCCAGCCAGCACCGATCGGACCACCACCGATACAACAGATGTGACGCACTTTATCCGGAACGATGCCCTTGAAGCCGTTGCCCATATGCCATCACCGTCCTTTGAATTTGGCGTCCCGTTTTTCAACAAAGGCGCTGACACCCTCCTGCGCGTCCTCTGAACTGAGCAGGGCATGGTAAGTCGGCAGATCACCCTGCCGCATGGTGTGGAATGCATCACGGACAGTTTCGCCTTCGATGGCACGTAGAATTTCTTTGACGGACTGCAATGCAAGCGGTGCGACACCCGCCAGTTTATTGGCCCATGCCCTGGCGGTTGTCATCAACTGATCCGCTGCCACCACCTTGTTGACCAGGCCATATCCTGCGGCCTCCGCGGCACCCATGCGCTCGCCGAGCAGGAGCATTTCCATGGCCTTGTTGTAGGGGATACGCCTGGGTATACGTTGTATGGCCCCGGCATCAGGTACGATTCCCAGCGGCATCTCCGGCAGGGCAAATTCAACGTGTTCGGCCGCGATGATCAGGTCGCAGGCCAGTGCAATCTCAACACCACCACCCAGGGTCAGGCCATTCAATGCGGCGATGACCGGTTTGTTCAGGTCCCACAGTTCAGTCAGACCGGCAAACCCGCCGGCCCCGTAATCGTCCTCCCACCATTTATCCATGGACATCTCGCCGGATTCGACTGCCTTCAGGTCCCAACCTGCACAAAATATGCGCTCACCCGTACCGGTGATGATTCCCACAGACAGTTCGGGGTCATCACGCAGGGTTACAAAGGCCTCACCCAGCGCCTGGCTGACCTTGATGTCGATCGCATTCGCTTTGGGTTTGTCGATGATAACTTCGAGAACACCACCTGCCCGGCTGACACGTACGTGATCACTCATACCTTTTTCCTTTCAAAATTCCAGTAGCTCAACAACTGCAGGCCCATGCAGACTGCATATTATGATCTGTGAAGATGCTTTTTTGGGTGCTTTTGAATGCGACACAAAGAACATTATTTCGACAGGACTGACTTACCCAAACCCATTGCCAAAGCGGCGACCAGATCCCATGGCACCGCCCATAGACTTTGGCATATGTTATTCCGCTTTTGGAAACAATACTGCCACCCATCCGGTCATAATTAAAATGGGTTGAATAGCGGCAAACGGCCGAGGGTGTGTGAAAACTATTTAGCCTTCACTGATATTGGGATAGCACCCAATAATTGACTTGGCATACCGTTTAATTAGACCCATAAACTCCACATACTTAGCCGATCATCCGTGGATCGGCGTTGATTTCCCACTT
>JABAAB010000078.1 GCA_014238945.1 Lysobacterales bacterium | reverse complement strand
TTGTTTTCCAGTAGTGCAAGTGGCTGTCAGAGGATCGTTTGACTTGGCCATATTTTATCATGCGTGCGGTCAACATACGGAACTGGAAAACCTGATGCCGGCGGGCACGATTCAAAGTTCAGGTTCTTCGAAGCCATCCTCATGGACCAGGTCAGGCAGCACAACTTCCTGACGATGACCCGCATCGGTATCGCTGAACCCGGAACAACCACCCGCGTCGCTGCAGGCCTTGAGTCGGTAGTAGTGAACCGTGCCATCGGCCAAAGCACCGGAGTCATCGTAGCTGGTTGTGTTGGCCGCGGGCTCGGTAATCTGACTGCAGGCGTCGGTTGCGGTATCTGTGCAACGAAACAGCTGGAAACGGTCTTCACCGCTGACGTCACTCCAATTTACGACCACCTTGTCTGTGAACGTGCCGTCACTGGCGTTGACGCCGGTTGGAGTGGCGGGTGGTGGGGAGACCGTTTCACATGATTCTGCCCGAACTTCGATGTCGTCCAACTGTGCATACCAGTCGTTCTCAGCACCATAGTGAAAGCAAAAATAAGCAGTGGAACTGTTGAGTGCTGAAATATCCAGGGATTCTTCTGCCCCGGGCAATCCAAACGACATGCCCTGGTTTGTACCACCGGTTGAAAATATCGTGGAGTAAGAGTCTATGGTTTCGGCACCGGGAACGGCGGTTCCCATCATTACATCAAACAGGTCATCCGGCCCGGCGGAGCCAAACAACTGGTAATTGTAGAGAAACCGCAAACGCCCACCAGAAACTCCTGAAAGGTCGATTGCATCGGTACAAAGGAAGGCATCGACCGGACTGCCCGCGGCATCGGAATCCACACAGGCTGCAACACCGGTCCCACCGGTGAAATTACTGGCATCACCGCTGGGCCCGCTGCCACAGATCCCATCGTCTGTCGTGCCCCAGTTATGCTCTTGTGAAGCCAGTTCAAATACGGTCCAGCCGGAGGGCAGGGACCCGGTTCCCGGTTCAAAATCCTCGCTGTAACAGGTCTCAAATGCGCTGCAAACGGAAGCAACGGGCGGGGTGGTTCCGCGGTTGATATCGACATCATCGACAAAAAAACTGCTGGCACTACCTGAGGATCTGAATGTTTGCGCATCAAAGCGGAGCGTATGGTTTGTATTGTCGTTGTATGGTCCACCTGGAGCTGTCGTCAAATCGATGGAATGCCTTGCGTAGACGTTGCTGCCGCAGGATTCGTCATCGCCCCTGATCAGGAATAGTTCGTTACCATCAATCGACAGGCTCAACAGGTCATCGGACGAATCACAGGCCTGTGCCTTTAACCAGAAGCCAAGTTCATTGTTGCTGTCTTCTATTTGCAATACCTGTTCCAGGCTGGATGTTTCCGGGTCATTGCCGCCACCGAACCAGGCCCACCAGTCGCCGGTGTTGGGGCCGCCGCCGGCAGGACTGCCACACATTGCTTCGTCGCACAATGGCGTGTCGAAATTCAGCGAGGCCTCGGCCCACGATGGGTTGGGTGTGCCGGACTCGAAACCACCGTCGGCTACAGCATTGATGATTGAGGAAGCGACGGGCAGAGTGCACTCGTAACCGGCTTCGACCTGGCAGCTTGAAGAGCAGCCATCACCGGACTGGTCATTGCCGTCATCACAGCTTTCCTGCGGACCGAGTGTGGAATCACCGCAGACCTGCAAGCGGTTCCCGGCATCCGCGAGGCTGAACGCCGAACAACCACCAGCATCGCTGCAGGATTTCAAGCGATAGTGGTGCACGAAACCACCTGTGTCAGCGTTGATGTCATCATAGGAGGAAACGTTGGCAACTGGGGTTGCGATCTGGGCGCAGTTGCCTGTATTTGTTCCATCGGAACAACGGAACAAGAGATAGCCATCCTCACTGCTGACATCGTTCCACGTGATCCTGACCTTGTCAGCAAAACTGGCATCGCTGGCGCTGACATTGTTCGGTACTGCGGGTGGCGGGGGTATGAACAGCCGGTTTCCCGCATCGGAAGGGCTAAACGCCGAGCAACCAACGGCATTGCAGGCCTTGAGGCGGTAATAGTGTACTGTGCCAACAACGTCGGCTCCTGTATCGTCCTGGCTGATGACATTGCCTGCCGGGGTCGCAATTTGACTGCAACTGCCTGTATCGTCGGCACTGCTGCACCGGTACACCTGGTACGAGGTTTCATCGGACACATCATCCCAGTTCACAACAACCTTGTCGGTAAACATACCGTCGGTGGCACTTACATTGGTGGGTGGCGCTTTTGGTGGTTCTGGTTGCGAACCGTCACAGGAATCCGCCCGCACTTCGATATCATCCACTTCCGCGTAAAAATCATCATCCGCGCCGTAATGGAAACAAAAATGTACGGCAGAGCCCTGGAACGCGGTCAGGTCGAGATTCTCTTCCACACCAGGTGTTGCGAAGGATGCTCCCTGGCTGGTTCCGCCGGTGGATAAAACATTGGCGTAAGTATTGATGTTCCCGGCACTGGGGGCCGCCGTTCCGACCAACACATCGAATATATCATCAGAGCCACCCTGGAAAACCTGGTAACTGTAAAGAAAGTGCAGGCGGCTGTTTGTCGCACTCGTTAGATCAATTGATTCAGAACACAGGTAGGCATCCACGGTATTACCAGCTGCGTCGGAGTCCACACAGGCGGCCACACCGGCTCCACCGGTAAAATTGCCCGGATCCCCATTGGGACCGCTGCCGCATTCCCCGTCGTCGGTCGTGCCCCAGTTGTGGTTTTGCGGGGCCTGCTCGAAGATGGTCCAAGCTGCGGGCAAAGAACCGGTTCCAGGGTCGAAATCCTCGCTGAAACAGGAGTCAAACGCGCTGCATTCAGAGGGCGTCGGAGGGGTCAGTCCCTGGTCGATCAGGACGTCGTCGACAAATATATTGGTCGCATCGCCGGACACACTGAAAGTTTGTGCCTCAAAGCGCAGGGTGTGACTGGCATCATCGTTGTACGGTCCACCCGTTGCCGAAGCCAGATCAATGGTTTTCCTGGTATACCCGATCTGCCCGCAAAGAGCATCATCGCCCGTAAAACGGAATACTTCGTTTCCGTCAATGGTCAGACTCAGGAAATCTGCTGCTGAGTCGCAACGTGGGACTTCAAGCCAGAAACTCAACTCGCCATCCGTATTCCCGATCACGAGCTGTTGTTGCAAACTGGCAGTTTCCGCGCTGGCGGACCCACCAAACCAGGCCCACCAGTCACCTGACCTGGGTCCTGTGCCGTTGCCCAGCCCGCATTCATCTTCGTCGCAAAGCGGGGTGCCAAATCTTGCCGATGCTTCGGTCCAGAATTGGTTCGGTGTTCCGTCCTCAAAGCTGCCGTCATCGACTCCATTGACGGTTACGGGTGGAATGGGCAGGGAGCATTCATAGCCCGTCTCGATCTGGCATGTTTCAGAGCAGCCATCGTCATTTGACATATTGCCATCGTCACAGGACTCTCCGCCATCGAGAATGGCGTTGCCACATACCTGAGCATGTGAATTCTGAAAACCAAACAGTAATGTCAAAATCAGGAATAATAAAAGCTTATGCTTCGGTATTTGCATCCCATCTGACCGCATTAGACTCAACGGAGTATATTACTTCTTTATATCTCCTCGATAAAAAAACCCCGCCATTCGGCGGGGTTTTCTCTTAGAAATATCTGGCCTTTGGTCAATCAAGAACCTCGATAACCTCGCCCCTCATGTCGGAGCCCTTGACGGCTCGAACAGTTTGCACGGTCATAATTGAT
This sequence comes from Lysobacterales bacterium, assembly GCA_014238945.1. Lineage (GTDB taxonomy): Bacteria > Pseudomonadota > Gammaproteobacteria > Xanthomonadales > SZUA-36 > SZUA-36. Next base: position 81,807 of record JABAAB010000078.1, on the reverse strand, counting down.
TTTCCAATCAAGGCACCTGCAACAGCAGTGGCATCACCATCTTCAACGCTACAACCGATATCCTCGCTATCATATTCACAGGTGACTTCGGCGGTTGCGCCGGCGTGAGTCTGGAACTTGGCAACGATGTCATAGTCACCCTGATCCATGTCAGCAAATACAAAATTGAAGTGGTGCGCGGCCATCGTGGTAAGCCCCAAAGAGATTGCCTCATCCAGTACCACACAATCAGCAAGTGTAAAGCTGCCAGAGGCTGTCATATCATCGAAATCGACCTCCACATCAACGTCGCATGATTCAATAACCCCAGCCAGTACGGCTGAAAGTTCCTGTTCCCGGCTGCTCAGTACGACATAACCAGGTGCACCCATAACGCAGCTATCCAGAGTGTCGTATGGAGACGGACAGGCCCACAGGCTCACGCCACCTTCGGCTACTGCAACAGCTGTGGAACGTGTACCACGTTTACCCTTGGCTTCAGTAAAGGTATAAAGTCCGACCTGGGCAGATAAACCAACCAGCAATTCCTTATGCTGAGGAACGCGGATTGTAGCAGCGCCCCAGGCAACTGCGTCTTCATCCCAGTCGCTCAGGCCCAAGTCTGAACAATAATTCAGTACCGTTGAATCACATGCGTCTGATTTAACGATAATCGCATCATCGCCATCCTCGTAAATTGCTGCGAACTTGGCAGATTGAGCCATGGCGCTTCCTGCGAACATGACCGATGCCGTTAAAATTGAAATTACCAAACGTTTCATTATTTTCCCTACTCCTTGTTTTGCGCCCGGAAGAACCCGGGAGGAAATTAAAGCCGCACACGATTGCTATGAATCGTGTTGGCTTATTATTCATTAAGTCTATGCCCCTTTAGCATGAATAGCAAATCAGCTATAGTTCAATTGTAAGACCACCAAGAATCCCCGCTACGGTTAGTTCTGTCAGGTGAGATAGATGCAGTAAAGAATGGTCCCCCCCCCCTTTATAGATCAGTGATTTCAGTGGTCCGGATTGCCGAAGTGCACAGATGAATATTGCGGTTTCAAAAAGTCATGAATGAATAGCTCCTGCCGGTTTCAGTCGCTGATTCAATGGTCCACATTCCCGGTAAGTGTGGTGCCCGGATCAGCCTCATCCCGATAAATTGATACTGATTGCTCGCCGGCTGTGTTTACGCTGGCCCGGTACATACCCTCCGAATTAAAAGGCATGCTGATATTTCCCTTCGGATCCATCGCGATCACGCCTCCTTCGCCGTTGGCATCCAGCAGTATTTGATTGACCACCAGGTCGGCCGCTTTAGCCAGGGACATACCCAGCTCCACCCGCTGGCAGATGTTGTACGCCACCACGTAACGGATGAAGAATTCACCGTGGCCGGTGGCGCTTACTGCGCAACTGTTATTATCGGCATAGGTGCCGGCACCTATGATGGGGGAGTCACCGACACGGCCCCAGCGCTTGTTCGAGGTGCCACCGGTGGAGGTACCGGCGGCCAGGTTGCCGTTGCGGTCCAGTGCAACCGCACCGACGGTCGAAAACCATTGGTCATCTTGATCCTGCTTCGCGGTCTCCCTCGCCTTGATGCGTTGCAGTTGCTGCCAGCGAAAATCGGTGTGGAAATACCCGGGGTCCGTCATCGTGAACTTCTGCCGGCGTGCGAATTCCTCGGCACCGGCACCCATCAGCATGACGTGTTCCGAATCTGTCATTACCTTGAGTGCCAGGTCGATGGGGTTTTTAATCCGCGAGACAGCCGCCACCGAACCTGCGTTAAGATCCTGGCCCTCCATGATGGATGCATCCATCTCGTGTTTTCCGTCCGCGTTGAACACGGAACCCTTTCCCGCATTGAAAAGGGGTGAGTCCTCCATGACGCGGATCGCCTTTGCCACCGCATCCGTACTGGAGCCGCCCTTGGTTAGCACCCGGTGACCGGCATGCACGGATTCTTTCAAAACCTGCCTGATATTGGCTTCCATTTCATCGGTCATTCTGGCCCGCGCGATGGTGCCCGCGCCGCCATGAATAACGATAGCCACGGGTGACCCTCCCACCTGGTCACTCATGTTCAAGAGTGCAGGTCCGCCCAAAACAGACCGGCATAAATCTTGGGATCGACCAGCACGCCGGTAGACATTATTTCCTCAAGCCATTCAACGGCGCTTTCAAGCGGAACTAGGTGGACGATGATATCTTCGCTGCTGTCGCCACCACCCGGCCCGGTTTTCTTCAAACCACCTGCAAAGTAGATCGTGACGATCTCGTCTGCAAGACCGGGCGTACTGGGGCAAGTCAACAATTCAATCATTGATTCCGCCTCGTAGCCGGTCTCTTCTAACAGTTCCCGCCGGGCGGCGTGCTCGATGTCCTCATCTTCATCACTGGTATCACCCACCAAACCCGCCGGTAGTTCAATGACAGCGCTTTGTACCGGTATCCGGTATTGCTCCACCAGTACGATTTCCCCGGCATCGGTAACCGGCACCAGGACCACCACGCCACTGGCATTGGTACGGAAGGTGTATTCCCAGTCATCGCGCTCCCTGATGCCCAGATATCGTCCTTTGAAGTGAATTTTTTCGGTATTTGCCACAGGACCACCCGCCGCTCTGGTAAACTGCGCCGATTGTATCGTTGCGTCTGTTGCGGGGCCAGATAAAAGATGGAACCAATACCTGTTAGGCTGTTCAAAACAGCGCATTTGGAAGGACAATTATTTTGAATAAATCAATATACACACTGGTGTTGACGCTTTGCCTGACGATGACGGCTGTGCCGTTGGCAGCACAGACCGCAGCGCCTGTGCCCCTGCCGGACAATGTTCCGGAATTGCTGGTCAAAACCAATGAAGCCTTTGCTGCGAAGGATTACCTGACCTTTCGTCGATGCTTGCAAAGATTGCACCAGTTGCGGCCCTATAACAGCGAGTACATGTTCCAGTTGGTCATCGCTTACGCATTGCTGGATGAAAAATCCCAGGCCTATGAAGTGATGTTGCGTATGCAGCAGCAGGGCCTCGCCTACGATTTCACCAGCACTGATAAAACCATGAACCTGCGCGATACCCAGGTATTTGGCTATGTCAATGACCTGATGATGATGTCAGGGCAACCGGTAGGAGAATCTGAGCCGGTGTTTACTCTGCCCGACGAGTTATTGATGCCAGAAACCATTGAATGGGATGAGAGCAGGCAAAAATTCCTGGTCGGAACCGTGGTCGAAGGCCAGATTCTGGCGGTGGGCAAGGATGGACAGGTCAGTGAACTACTCAGGGCCAGTAACCAGAACGGCATGTGGGCAGTATTCGATATACTGGTCGACCAGCCACGTAACCGATTATGGGTCACCAGTGCAGCCTCACGGAAGTTCGCTCGTTATGACGTGATCGACAAGGGCCGTTCAGCCCTGTTTGAATTTGAGCTTGAATCATTGGAACTGGTGCGTCGTCACCCGGTACCGGTCGACGGGCTGCAGCATAGCCTGGGCAGCATGGCACAGAATGCCAACGGCGATATCCTGATCGTCGACCGGGCCCTGCCCATTGTTTATCGTAAAATCCTCAACGAGCGGAAATTACACGCACTGATCTCATTCAAGGACATGATCAGCATGCGCGGTATCGCCATGCAGCCGGATGGGCGGATTTTTTACCTGGCAGACCGGGAGATGGGAATCATGGTCGTGGACCTGGTCGCAGAACGAGCCAACAGGCTCGGTGTGCCCGAAACACTGAATCTTGGTGGCATCGATGGATTATACCTGTGGCAGAACCATCTCATCGTAATCCAGAACGGGATTCAACCTCAGCGGGTTATGCGTCTGCAGCTTGACTCATCCGGCACCCAGGTTGTGGGGGTCAGACCCCTGGCTGTAGCCCAGCCGGAATTTGACTACCCCAGCTACGGTACCCTGCTGGGCGATGATTTTTTCTATTTTGCCAACAGTCAATGGATGGACACCGGTGCAGCACCGAAACCGGTCACCGTTATGCAAACACCACTGGACTCAAGCGCTGACCTGGTGCCACCGGACATGCAAAAATTCCTGGAAAACCAGGAAAAGTTCAACCAGGCGGAGCGAGATAAAGCTGCGCAAAAGAAAGACAACTAGCTCGCGAATTGCTGAACTGCTCGTTGTATATGTTTTGAGGCCAGCTACCGACGGCCGAAATAGCAGGCTCGCTAAGCGGTTCTCAGACAGCGCTGCCTGAGCATCTGCCCGAACTCCATTTCATCGAACAGACGATTAAGACGGGCTTCGTCGAGTTCTCCACGAGTTATTCCGGGGTCCTCAAGTGCCGAAGGGACTTCGGTTTCTATAAGGGTCAGACGTCGTGCCAGGTCTGCTGCATCGCGGTTGTCATCCAGTTTCTTATGCAGCGATTTGGCGCCACGGATACTCAGGTGCTGAACTTCTTCAAGCCGTTCCCACATCGCATCCAGGTCACCGAAATGAGACAACAGGGCGGAAGCAGATTTCGGCCCCACACCCGGTACTCCGGGAATGTTGTCCACACTGTCACCGGTCAGGGCCAGGTAATCGGCGATCTGCTCAGGAAAAACACCGAACTTTTCCTTGATCTTGGCACGGCCAAGCTTGCGGTTGCGGGTGAAATCCCACCAGGTATCATTTTTGTCCACCAGTTGGGCGAGGTCCTTGTCACTGGTTATCAGGCAGATCGGGTGTCCGCGCTCCCGCCAATGGCTTGCCAGGGTTCCAATCAGGTCATCGGCCTCGTATCTTGGGTCGGCAAAGCAACTCAATCCCATGCTTTCCGCCATTGCACGGGCCCATTTGAACTGGCGTTTCAATTCCTCCGGAGCAGGATCACGATTGGCCTTGTACTCGGGGTAAATTTCATTGCGGTAGCTGCTTGCAAGGGATTCGTCAAACGCCACGCCTATGTGCTGGGCGCCGGTCTGTTCGAGCAGGCTGCACAGGAAGCCGGTGAAGCCGTACACGGCGTTGGTGGGTTCTCCGGCCGTATTTGAGAACTCATCCGATATGGAAAACCACGCACGGAATATGTAAATACTGGCATCGACGAGATAAACGGGTTGCAAATTCATGCTCAGGTTGGCACTAACTCAGCAGTGACTGGCCTCCTTCCACCCGCTTACGCAGGATACTGTTACGTGGAAAATGTGCCAGCAAAAACTCCATCTGGTCCGCCAGGATCCGCCGGCCCTGCAGGTAGACATATTCTGCGTGGGTAGGGCAAAAAGGAATCGCCAGCAATTCCATACCGGCCTGTTCGGGGGTACGACCGGCCTTGTGATTATTACAACGCTTGCATGCGGTAACCACATTGACCCATCGATCTTTTCCACCCTGGCTCAAGGGGTGAACATGGTCCCTGGAAAGCATGTAGTTGGGGAATTTCTGACCACAATACAGACACAGGCTCTGGTCCCTCCGGAACAGGGCCTTGTTGCTCAGGGGAGGAATATAGGAATCTGCAAACAGGTATTTGTGTGGGTGGTGGCCTACGGTCGCAATGATGGCGTTGACACTGACCACGCTTTGGCAACCGCTGACAGCATTGAGGCCACCATGAATATGGTAGAGGGTTTTGCCCAGCGCGTAACAAACCTGGTCAAGCGAGATTAACCTGACAGCGTCCTGGTATCCGATCCACTCCAGGGGCATTCCGGATACGTCTGTGCGTAGAACCTGCTGATGTAAATTCATACCTTCGCTTTTCGGATCAGTATTCGTGGTAAAACCGGATTTATCCCCATTGAATCACTGGCATAACATCTTGTGTCTAATTGCTTTTGATAGCTGTATATAATGTTTTTCACGCAATCGCAAGCGAAAATTTGCCTGTGTAGGGATTCAGAGCGTGTTGAGAACCTCCCGGCGTGTCGTGTTGTCACAGATGCGATGATTATTTGGATGTGAACATGAAATCACTATTTCGGGGAATACTAGTAACTTTATATCTGCTATCGGGGTGGTCCCCGGTGGTGGCCGCGTTGCCGGTGGCCGTAGATGGTCAACCGTTGCCTTCACTCGCTCCTGTGCTGAGGGACGTGACACCATCGGTGGTCAACATCTACACGCAAACCCGTGTACGTGTGCGTAGCCCACTGCTGGATGACCCGGTTTTCAGACGCTTTTTCAATGTGCCGGATGCCCCCAGGGAACGGGTTTCTCAAAGCCTTGGTTCGGGTGTCATCGTTGATGCGGCAAAGGGCTATGTGCTGACCAACAATCATGTTATTGCCCGTGCGGATGAAATCGCGGTCGGTCTCAAGGATGGCCGCAGCCTGGAAGCAAAGCTGATCGGAACCGACCCGGACACGGACCTGGCGGTCATCCAGATTCCTGCACAAAGTCTTACCGCCCTGCAACTGGCCGACTCGGACCCGTTGCAAGTGGGTGATTTTGTGGTTGCGGTGGGTAATCCTTTCGGTCTCGGCCAGACGGTTACATCCGGTATTGTCAGTGCCCTGGGGAGAACCGGTTTGCGTGGTTTGGAATACCAGAATTTTATCCAGACTGACGCATCCATTAACCCCGGTAATTCCGGTGGGGCACTGATCAATTTGCGTGGTGAACTGGTGGGTATCAACAGTGCCATATTCACTCCAAGTGGCGGTAACGTGGGTATCGGTTTCGCGATTCCTTCATCCATGGCCCGCTATGTGATGGACCAGTTGATACGCCATGGTGAGATGCGGCGTGGGACACTCGGTTTATTTGTACAGGACCTGACTCCGGAACTGGCGGGAGCCTTTGCGGTTGACGCGGGAGTGGGTGTGCTGGTGGCAGAGGTTGCCTCCGGTTCTGCTGCGGCTGACGCGGGTCTGAGACCCGGGGACGTCATCGTGGAAGTGGGTGGTCGCCCCATCGTCAGCGCCCAGGATTATCACAATGCTGAAGGCCGGCTTGCGCTGGGTGACAAGCTGGGTATCGAATACCTGCGCGACGGTACGGACCGCAGTGCGCAACTGGTCATCCGGTCCGTACCGGTGTTGGACGGTGAGGAACTCGATTCCCGCTTGAAGGGGGCACGATTCACCGAGTTGAATGCCCGTCAGAAACAGGAAAACCAGTCCGGTGTGTTGCTGGAGGAACTTGATCCCCGCAGCCGGCTTGCTTACGAGGGTTTGGCTGAGGGCGACATCGTCACCGGTGTTAACCGTCAACAGATAAACAACCTGGCGGATTTTACCCAGGCACTGGAACTGACACACCGGGGAATATTGCTGCAGATCAGACGCAACGGAAGGGCCTATATTGCCCGGGTCGAATAACGCTGCCTGAATAGACACCGGGGCTGATTTGATACTTTTCGCTAGTCGGTGTATCGCATACACTGACCGCTGGTTCGAACAGGGATTCTGCCATGAGCTATACAACCGAAAGTCAATCCGCCATTCCACTGTACCCTATGCATGCCAGCAGTTTTGAGCAGTGGCTGAAAGACGCACCCGGGCACCACCGAAATTGGGTGAAAGAGGCTGGATTCAAGCCGAAGCCGGGTCACCTCTGTGGCTTGCCAGGCCCCGGAGGCAATCTGCAGGGCTATCTTTTTGGTATGGCATCAGAAGGTTGGCTTTACCAGTTGTCGCCCCTGGTGGGAAAACTGGCGCTTGGTAACTATCGCCTGGTTTCCGACTGGACGCCCGAACAGCGTCTGCAGGCCAGCCTGGGCTGGGGTCTCGCCTGTTACCGGTTCGGCAGGTACAGAAAAAAACCCAGGAAAACGCCCCTTTTGGCTCTGCACGAAGATATAGCCGGCAAAACCAACGACCTGCTGGCTGCCCAGACACTGGTGCGTGACCTGGTCAATACGCCCACCGAGGACCTGGGTCCGGCACAACTTGCCGACGTTATGCACCGGCAAGCAGACCGGTTTGGCGCCCGCGTATCAGTGGTTCAGGGTGAGGATCTGCTGACAGAAAATTTCCCGGCCATCCATGCCGTGGGCAGAGCCTCGGATCGTGAACCACGTTTGTTGAAAATGGAGTGGGGTGATGACCATCATCCATTGCTGGCGCTGTGTGGCAAGGGGGTATGTTTTGATACCGGGGGACTGGATTTGAAGCCTTCTGCCGGCATGAGATTGATGAAAAAGGATATGGGGGGTGCGGCACACGTGCTGGCGCTGGCCGGCCTGATCATCAAGCAGCGATTGCCGGTGCGTTTGCTGGTCCTGATACCCGCAGTAGAGAATTCGGTTTCTGGTAATGCTTATCGGCCCGGCGATGTGATTGCAACCCGCAAGGGACTGAGCGTCGAAATTGGTAACACCGACGCGGAAGGCCGGGTGGTACTGGCCGATGCCCTGGCCCTTGCCTGTGAGCATGAACCGGATCTGGTCATTGATTTTGCAACCCTGACCGGTGCCGCCCGGGTCGCAATGGGAGCCGATCTGCCACCGGTGTTCAGTAATGACGTTTCCGTTGCCTGGGATCTTGTTGCAGCAGGTGAGTTGGAGGAAGACCCGCTGTGGGTGTTACCGCTCTACCAGCCTTATCGCGAGTCGATCAAGAGCCCGATTGCGGATCTGAGCAATATCGGCAAGACCAGTTATGGTGGCTGCATCACCGCTGCCCTGTTTCTGGAGTATTTTGTTAGTTCCGAAACGGACTGGGTTCACATCGACACATTTGCCTGGAACCAGACCACCCGGTCCGGCAGACCGGCGGGTGGTGAAGCCCTTGGGTTACGGGCAACGTTCCGTTATCTTTGCCAGCGTTATGGCTGACCATCCCTGGGCATTATGCCGTGGTCCTGTTGCAGCTGACTACAGCAGGACAAAGCTGGTCAGCGCGACAGCGGTGGTGATCACGATCAGCAGGGTCAGGTAGCTGATGCCGATCAAGCCACATTTTGCAATCGTCATGAACCAGTTTTGCTGATAAACAACCCGAAGTGAAATAAACAGGTAAATCGGTATCCAGATACCGATCGCGGCAATAAGCCATTCCGAGTAATCCCTCAGGTCCTTGTAGCCGCGAGACCCCAGCAGGTCACCGACCTCGTTTAGCAGCAACATCAGGATCAGGCTGGTAAAAATGAATGCATGGTTGTGCAGAGAATGGATCAGGTGCTCTACGTAATAACGCTTCGCGAACAGATACCACAGTTTCAGGATTAGCGCCGCGATAGGCAAAAGGATAAACATCGTCCCGGGAGCCAGGTCAAAAACTTTGTCGACAATCAAGTCGGGATTTTCCTCTATCCGGTCCTGTTTTTCCGGTGATTTTTCTATTTCATCATTGAGCCAGCCATTGATCGATTTCGGTAACATTGGAATGATCAGGGGATTGGTTTCACGGTCCCAGGGTTCACTGTTAAATTGAATACGTGGGGTACTTTCGCCGTTGTCCGGGTCAGTTTCACGCCGTTGTTCTTCCTGCTCAATAGCTTGCTGGATCTTCCGGTTCAGATCTTCTGCCTGCAGACCCGGATTCGACTCCACGATTTGCTGCACGTCATCGGGATCAATGAACGAGCCGGTCTGGGCATCCGGGGTAATGATGATGGCCTGGTTAGAGAGAAAAGAAGCCAGAATAAAAAACAGGATGCTGGAGAAGAGATAAAGACGCATCGGCGGTGTATATCTGGAGCGCCGACCGGTCATATAATCCCGGGTCAGTTTGCCGGGTTTGAACAGCAACGGCTTGAGTGTGCGCATAAAGCGCGAATCCAGATCGAGGAAATCCTCCAGCAGGTCCCTGACCAGGGCTGGGAAAAAACGCATCAGATTGCGGTCTGGCTGACCGCAGTAATAACAGAACGGTCCCTTGAGTTCCGTGCCGCAGTTCAGGCACTGAGCCGAGCCGGCCAGCTTTTTTTCGGCCAGCGTAAATGACGGATTTCCTGTCGTTGCCATGGGCTGGCTCTCGGGCAACGATTCGGCCGCCGCCATCTGTTCGGAATTCATTTCGATTTACCTCTGCCCCGATCGAAACACTCGACCAGTTATTAATCTACAATGCAGCCTTCAAATCGATTGTAGCCAATGAGCAGCGTAAGCACACATAAAAATCATTTAGCTGAAATCATTCGAACCCTGCAATTGGCTCTTCCTGTGATGGTTGGGCTGGTGGCCGGTTTTGGCATGAATTTCATCGACACGCTGATGGCTGGCCGCTTGCCGCAAAAGGAAATTGCGCTGTCGGCGATCGCCACCGGAGGTGCCATATGGTCCGCGGCGCTGATGTTTACGCTGGGTCTGATCATGGCCCTGCAACCGGTCGTAGCGCAATTGGATGGCTCCGGTGATCGCCCCGCGGCGGGAGCAGCTACCCGGCAGGGCTTTTGGATAGCCCTTGCCATGACGATACCCTATACATCATTGCTGATTTACGGTGAGCAATTGTTGCACCTGATCGGAGTTGACCCGGTCATTATCCCAACCGCGGGAGAATACCTGCAGGCGCTGTCCTGGGGTGTGCCGGCCATCTGCCTGTTGCTGCTGCTGCGGTTTTTCAGTGAGGGCAGCGGTAACACCCGGCCAACCATGTATATTGGCCTGATGGGGGTGGCTTTAAACATTCCACTGAATTATATATTGATGTTTGGCAAGCTGGGGCTGCCGGTTTTGGGTGCCCGGGGTTGCGGATATGCGACGTCCATCGTCATCTGGTTACAGCTACTGGTTATATTCCAGTATGTAAGAACCCATGCCCACTTTCGGGACTTTGAGTTGTTCAGACATTGGGACTGGCCTCAGGCAGAGCAGATCAGGAATCTGTTCAGACTGGGTCTGCCAATCGCCATGGCCATTTTTGTGGAAGGCAGTCTGTTCATTGCTGCCGCTCTGCTGATTGCCCGTTTGGGGCCATTGCAGGCGTCGGCACACCTGATAGCGATCAACTATTCCGCCTTGCTGTTCATGATTCCACTGGGTCTGGCCAGCGCGGTGACGACACGGGTGGGTAATGCACTGGGGCGGGGTGATCCCCACGCGGCGCGTTATGCCGGTCTGATCGGTCTGAGCATCACACTGCTTACGCAAACGCTGAGCGCATCTACGATGCTGTTTTTCCCGGAATTCATCGTAGGTATTTATACCAGTGACGAAGCCATTACCTCTATTGCTGTGGGTCTTTTATTCTTTTCTGCCATCTTCCAATACGCCGATGGTATCCAGATATGTGCGGCGGGAGCATTGCGTGGATTGAAAGATACACTGGTACCGATGTATATCAATATCGTGGCCTACCTGTTGACCGGCCTGAGTCTTGGCTACTACCTGACATTCAACCGGGGTATGGGTCCTGCCGGTATGTGGATCGGCATGATTGCGGGCCTGTCAGTAGGCGCCGTGCTGTTGTTGGGCCGCTTTCTGCACAAAAGTGGCAATTTGACCAGGATGGAAGATGAAGGGACTGCTGATTGTTGAACGTCTTTCCCGCGCAGGCAGGAACCCCTCTTGAACGTCATTCCCGCGCAGGCGGGAACCCCTCTTGAACGTCATTCCCGCGAAAGCGGGAACCTACTGACGCTGTCACTATCTGAAATAGTTGCACTACTACTACACTGTGCAAACGTCGGAAGGTCCCGGGTTCCGCTATTCGCGGCCCCGGGATACCTTTCCGGTTTCCGAGCCGAGGAGTCCATTATCCGGATTTTGAATTGGTCTCCTGTTCTGTGTCTGTTGTCTCCACTGCTACCGCTTCGGATTCAGCAGCGGTTGTAGATTCAGGAGCAATGCGCTTTTTCAATTGCTCCAATTCGGCTTCAATCTCAGGGTTAGCCGGTAATTCCTCTGCTTCCCAGCTACTGGTCGGGGCACCACCAAACTCGTAAGAACGTACCCGTGCTTCAAGACGTTCCACTTGTGACTGCAGCCTGTCAAAGCGCCCCATGGCACGACGAATCTTACGTTCACTGGGTGAGAGAGATTGTTCCAGGTTTGCCGCGGGTCCCTTGGCTGATGTTTGCCTGCTGGTCTGGATGCTCTTGAGTCTGAGCTTGGCTTCGCCAAGTTTGCTCTTGAGTGTTTGCATGTCAGTTTCGAGCTGGGCGATTCTGACGTCGAGATTTGCGTTTTCACTAATGCCGGAGCGTAGTGCCTGCTCAAGTTCCGATTTCGCTCTCAAGGCAGCCCTGGCAAGGTCGTCACGGCGGGTGGTAACAGCCTTTTCTGCACGTTCTTTCCATTCTGAAATTTCGCGTTCGAAATTTTGTTTCATTCTTTGCAAATGTGACTGTTCACCAAGCAGGTCTGCACTGGCAAGACGTGCGTCTTCCGCAGCGTCTTCCATCTCGCGGATCAATGCCTTGAGCAGTTTCTCCGGGTCCTCGGCTTTTTCAAGCAGTGAATTGACGTTTGCAGTGATGACATAACGTAGACGTGAAAATGTTCCCATGATTTGGACTCCCGTTGGATTGATTCTGTTGATTGATTAAATGCAGAAATCATGCCACCGGGATAAATCATTGGTATAACAATGTGTTGGCGTTATTTAGCATACTTTTTCGGTGTAATGGTTGGCTTATTTGGCAAACTGTTGGTGTTATTGAACCACCGGGTGACCCTGCTAACACCCCTTGTTACCTTCGGCGGATTGTGATTGGCGGGCAGTATTCATACAATAGCCGCAGTTCTTTTTTCGGACATCAATATGCGGGACAACGATCATTCTCTACCAGTGAAATTTGCACTGGCCATCTGGCATTTTATCAATGGAAGCCGAAAGGTGTTCCTGAACCTGGTTTTCTTCCTTTTTCTCTATGTCCTTTACGCTGCTTTTTTCCAGGCTCCCGAGACATTTCGGCTGAAACCCGATACCACGCTGGTGATTCGTCCTTACGGCAATGTGGTTGAGCAATACACTTCCACACCCATGGATCGGGCCTTGCAGGATGCAACTGGCCAGGACCAGCAGGAGACCCGGTTACGTGACCTGCTGGAGGTAATTCACCGCTCCGCCGGGGACAGTGATATCACCCAGATGGTCATTGATCCGAGCTATACACGCAGCATTGGACTGGCTGCCCTGAAAGACCTTGAACATGCGATCGAAGCCTTCAGGTCAACAGGGAAAACCGTGATTGCGACCACCAACAGTCTGAGCCAGCACCAGTATTACCTGGCTTCGCTTGCTGATGAGATCTGGCTCAATCCCAATGGACTGGTCTGGATTGACGGCTATTCAAACTACCGGCACTTCTATCGAGAGGGTCTGGAAAAACTGGCGGTGGAAATCAACCTGTTCAGGGTAGGAACATACAAGTCCGCTATGGAACCGTATATTCGTGATGATATGTCAGCCGAGGCCCGGGAGGCCGGTCTGTTCTGGCTGGGCAGTTTGTGGCAACAGTACCTTGAAGGGGTTTCAGAACACCGGGGCATCATGCTGGAGTCATTACAAAACGCCATTGATGACATGCCCAGCCAGATTGAATCCTTCAATGGGGATTTTGCACAGTATGCCGTGAATCTCGGGCTGGTTGACCAATTGATGACGGCACCCCAGGCACGTCATGAACTGGCCAGGCGGGGCACACCGGACCAGGCGGGAGACAGTTATCGTGCTGTGGGTATGGAAGATTACCTGGCCTTGACCCAGCCTATACAGAACTATGGCAGTAAAAACAGAATTGCCATCGTAGTCGCCGAGGGTGAAATTGTTAACGGGCGGCACCCAACCGGCCGGATTGGGTCAATTTCAACTGCTGAGCAGCTACGCCGTACTGCCCGTGACAAGAATGTGGCAGCAGTGGTATTAAGGGTCAACAGTCCGGGTGGCGATGCTTCCGCATCCGAGACCCTGCGGCTGGAATTGCAGCAGGTGCGGGATTCCGGAAAAAAGGTGATCGTATCCATGGGCAATGTTGCGGCATCGGGGGGCTATTGGATGTCGATGGCGGCCGATGAGGTATGGGCCAGTCCGGCAACCATCACCGGGTCGATTGGAGTGTATGGAATATTGCCAACCTTTGCCGAAACACTGGACAAGATCGGTGTGCACACCGATGGTTTCGGCACCACTGAAATTGCCGGAAAACTCAGACTGGACCGATCGCTTGACCCTGGAATTGCGAGGATATTCCAATCCAGTACAGAAAGGATTTACCAGCAGTTTATCAATATGGTCAGCCAGGCACGTGGCAAGTCGGTTGAGGAAATCGATGCCGTGGCGCAGGGTCGGGTCTGGACAGGGCAGCAGGCTGCTGAGCGTGGCCTGATCGATAAGACCGGTACCTTTCAGGAAGCCATCAAAGCCGGAGCACGCATGGCGGGACTCGGTGACAACTACCAGGTGCAGTGGATTGAACCGCAGCTGTCAACCCTTGATCAGTTTTTTATGGAGTTCATGACCGGCGCAGTATCGCGTCTTAACCTGTCTGTCAGCAAGCCACCGACGTTACCGGTGTCGTGGCTACAGGGTATGCTGGACGATCTGCAGTTTATCGTTGCCCAGCAGGGGAAATTCACCGTCGCAGCGCACTGTTTATGTAAGCTTCGTTAAACGGAACCCTGTTATCCGGGTCGGGTGAAGAAGGTAATTAATAGTCTTTCCTGGTTGGGTCCGGCAATCCGGAGTGCAATAGCCACCGGTCAAATTCCTCGTTGTACTTCCAGTATTGCTCGTCAATGATGGCTCGTTCGCGAGCCTGATTCTTGTTATAGACCCTCAACTCAACCACCCGCCTCAACCCATTTCCCTCGTCTACGGGTAGCGATGACCGGATGATCACCTGGGTGACCCTGAAAAGCCGTAACCTGTCCATCTCGAGTCTTGTTACGGGATGCTCCGCCAGGTATTCGGGTGAAATATACTCGATCGCTGCATCCCATTGGGCCCAGCGGATGATGATTTCATATTGGTCCAGGGTTTCTTTCAGGTTACCTTTGTCCTTGGTCTGGGGACACCCGGAAACCAGTGTGGCGACACCGATCAACATCATCGTACGTATTAGCCGTTTCATAAGATGGATTCCCAATTGATTATTAAAATCATGGACAGCCCGTGTGTATTTACTGTTCAGGATGTCGTGTCGAATTTAGCTGCTTTTCACAGGCTCCGGGCGTAGCGGCGGGAATTCCCGCAGCACGGGCAGAGCACGCGTTGCCATAAGTTTTACCATCACAACCGCAAACCGGATCGTATTCCATTGTACAGGCGAATGATTCCAGTGGTGGTAACACGAGGCATTCGCCGGTCCGGGTATTATCAGATGCCAGTGAACTGCAACCGATCATGATCAGCATGGAACATGACATCATGGCCTGATTCCGAAATTTAACCATAAAACCTTTCCCAACCGATCCCGAGCCAGACCGTAGCGATCAGGATCAGACAGAACATGACCGCTGCAGATGCCAGGTCCTTGGCCCGGCCTGAAAGCGTATGACGTTCAGCACCAATTCGATCGACCGTATTTTCCACCGCACTGTTGAGTAGCTCGACGATGACCAACAGGAACAATGGCATGGTCAGTATCAGCCATTCAATAACCGTTTGAGCAAGCCAGAATGATGCAATCAACAGAATCAGGCTGATACTGACGTCCGTTCTGAAAGCCGCTTCGTGCCGCCAGGCGTCACGTGTTCCACGCAGAGAATTCTTTGCCGCCGGAATGATGCGTGCAACAATGTTGTGCTGTTGTTTCACGACCGAATTAATTCCCTGGTCGGGAAGCTCTGCGGTATCAACCGGCTAGTTGTTGTCATAAAAAGATCCTGGCAAGTTTCAGGGAATTAACATTGTGAATTGCATCAACTGGTATTATGCGCAAGCTGGACAGTAACAACAATCGGGTTATCAAAGTTATTTGGATCTGCAAATGTGACCAAAGGCCAAAGGCCGGGGAATTGACGTGTTCAAAGTTGCCTCCTGGAACGTAAATTCATTAAACGTACGTCTGCCCCATGTGCTGGCCTGGTGTGATGTGGCCAGCCCGGACGTACTGGCCTTGCAGGAAACCAAGCTGACCGATGACCGCTTCCCGGTTGAGGAATTGCTGGATGCGGGTTATCACAGTATTTACTCGGGTCAGAAAACCTACAATGGCGTGGCCATGCTCAGCCGCGAACCGGGTACGGACGCCGTCACAGACATTGACGGTCTCGACGACCCACAACGTCGCATACTGGCCGCAACCTACGGCGATATTCGAATCATCAATCTGTACGTGGTCAACGGCAAGGAAGTCGGTTCTGACAAATTTGACTACAAGCTGCACTGGCTGGAGCAGGTCAGCCGCTTTATCGGTGAGGAAGTGCAGCGATTCGACAAATTGATTGTGTTGGGTGATTTCAATATTGCTCCGGATGACCGTGATGTCCATGACCCGGAGTCCTGGCATGAGAAAATTCTGTGCAGCTCCGTCGAGCGCGAAGCCCTGACTGACATACTGGATCTCGGTCTCGCCGATACCTTCCGGATGTTTGATCAAAAAGAAAAAAGCTGGAGCTGGTGGGATTATCGTATGGCAGCATTCAGACGAAATATGGGTCTGCGCATCGACCTGGTACTCGCCTCTGAAAATTTGCAAGCCGTATGCAAGGCGGCCTATATTGACAAGGAGCCACGCCGCCAGGAAAGACCTTCAGACCATACGCCGGTTATTGCGGAATTTGATCTGTAGCCCTGATCTGCAGTAAATCAGAATCGTCAGCAATCAGGTTCCCGAGTAACGCGGAACCGATGGATCAACCTGCTGGGACCAGGCATCTATCCCGCCGCTGACATTACTGACATTGGTGAATCCCTGTTTACGGAAATGTTCGGCTGCCACCTGGCTGCGACGACCTGAATGGCAGATAAATGCCAGAGCCGTGTCTTTTGGCAGTGACTCAATTTCCTGCATCGATTCGGCATCCATGGTGCGGGCTTCGGCCAATGCTGCGAGTGCTCTTTCATCTGCTCCGCGCACATCGATGAGGATCACACTTCCGTCGTCCAGTTTCTGCCTGAGTTCGACCACAGTTATCTGAGCTACCGGTTGTGGTGCCTGCGGCAAGCTTATGGTCAGCCCTTCGCCTTCCATTGATGCCACCCAGTCAATTACAGCACCCTTGGCCCGCTGTGCAGATGCCACGTCAAAAAGCAGGGTAATACCCTTTGCATCGACCTTGATCTCATGTCCCTGGGCAGGGGCCAGGTTAAATTGGGACTGCCAGTTGGCGTCAACCTTGAAGTGCAAACCGATACCTTCGTGTCCTGCCATGGCTTCGAGTATCATTTTTGCAGCGGTGTCGGTAATGGTGATTTCCGGAGGTGTCATGTCGGGTGCTTCCAGTCCAAGCAATTCCTGTAACTCACCGCTATTGAACATAGCCGTTACGATATCGCAGCCACCCACCAGTTCCTGGTCGATGTACAGTTGGGGGATGGTTGGCCAGTTGCCGAATACCTTGATACCTTCACGAATATCCTGGTCCTGCAAAACATCCACGCTGGTATAGTTATCCAGAATACTATCCAGCAAGCCGACCGTTTTTGACGAAAAACCACACATGGGCGCCTGTGGTGTTCCTTTCATGAAAAGAACCACGCGGTCTTTTTGCAAGAATCCTTCAATTTGCTCACGGGTATTGTCACTAAGAGTCATGGTCAGCTATTCCAGTTTGTTAACAGTTGTTGCATTAGATGGGGTATGGCAAGGTCACTATCAAGAGTCTTCACACAGGCCATTAAACTACAGATCACTAAATTCTTCACCATAATCAATGGTAATTTCCTCATCGGTGCTGATGTCATGCAGGGCGTACAAATCCAGGCCATCCATTTCACCATTGGGCCTGGCGGCATGGTTCAGAAATCGCAATTCATTGTTGCCGTCGTAGCCAAGCCAGTGGTCGGTCCCGCTGCACTCTCCGTCACTTGTTTTTACATGTTCACCGTCTGAACTGGCCTGGACCCACAGGACATACCTGCCGTTTTGCCGTGTCTCAGGTCCATCATAGTGACCTATCAGCGTGCCTGCAGGAATGTTCTGTGCTGCGAACAACCCCCGTTCATGGATTTCCGAGTCTGCGACATAGACCAGGCGGTTTTTACTTTGAGCTGAAGTGGCACTGTTCATATTTCACGGGGTAAATTATCCGCAACCAATTGACGGGAATTTTCGTCGTAACAAATCCTGCCAGGAAAGGCAGCATCACCGTCCATGCCCCGGTCACGAATATGCTGCTGCACATCGTTGAGCCCCCTGGCAAGCAATGGATAAAAATTAATCTGGCGTTGCCGGTCAATAACCGTAATCGCGACGGTGCCCAGGTCTCCGGCGCTGTGTTCGGTTACCGTTGCCGGACGGCAGCCAGGCGCCATGGTGGATTTTTCGACCAAATAGGTATCTGCCAGGGCGACATCGGGCTGACCGGGCAGATGCTGGACGACCTCGACACCGTGTGCGGTCAGCATGGTCAGGTAACGCCGGTACTCACGTGTCCAGTCCACATAAGCTGACTGCAAGCGCTGTTTCTCAGCTGCAATTGCGGCACCACCACCCTGGCTCGCCCAGTAGTCAAAAGATTCAAAGAATACATGAACCGCTCCATTTCGCCTACTGAACCTGATTCCACCGATTGTTTCAACCTCGAGTTCTTCCGCCGGGTTTGTGATGGCCGCATCAAGCAATTCCCACAATGGAAGAAAGCCGTAGTGCTCCAGTTGCAGACGCAACAGTGCGTTGAGGTCGGTGAGGGTCATCAGACGGGTGTGGTTTACCGACACCCGGAAATGAGATTCCAGACCCATGGCGGATTGGGCAGACAACTGGCCATGTTCAAGAAACCGGTGCTCCATTTCATCTGCCAGGGGATTTAGGAATTCGGCGGGGCCGCTGATCAGGACCGGTAATATTTGCAGCAGTCCAAGCGGGATGTTTTTAAATGGTTGCAGGTCTGCCAGTGGCATCTGATCTTCAGATGCACCGATACTCAACACTCGCGGTTGAAAATCATTGCCGGGATTACTGGATTTCTGCAGAGTTTCAAGAGCGGCAAATACCGGTAGCTGAGGTCTCAGCACCTGGGTCTGGTCAAACAGGGCGCCCGCCATCGTCATCGAACATTGATGCACCAACGGCAACAGCTTTTTCAGGTCAGCAGCAATGTGTGCAAGTACTTGCTCAGCGGCACTACGATCCAGCAGCATTGGCCGACTGGCATGCTCGCCGTGATAGCGGCCTGGGTCGGTCTCAATACCAACCAGGATGTATCGATGCCCGATCGATGTCATACCGTGTGCGGGTTTCCTCAACAGATGTGTTGGCTGGTATTGCAGCTGATCAAACACACAGGCAAGCCGTGGTGCCGGGTGGTCGGGCTGTAGGGCCAGCGCCCGGGTGTGGAGATCAGAGCAATGAAAAAGGTGACTTGGAGGTGCCGCTTCCACGCCGGCCCTTACGCCGCCGGCGCATTCTTGAATGCAATTGTTGTCGGCGTTCTTCCAGCCAGTCGGATCGTCTTGGTGTTGGTGCATCCTCACCACGCCGGCCGGCTTCAGCAGCGCGGTACATGACGAATTCCTTGTATGCATGAATTTCGAATTCTAGTTCACTGCAGGCGATTTCGATCATGATGGCATCGTCGAGAAAACCCAGTCCCGGAATGTCGTCCGGAATCAGGTCTTCCGGTTCGGAAAAATATGATAATGCGGCCAATACACGTTCCCTGTCTTCTTCTATCAGACCCCAACCCGTGTCAACAATCATGGCGACAAGTACCTCCAGTTGATTCATACGGTCGCGAATGAAATCCGAGGCATCAGAGCGATTGATTTCATCCAGCAGTTTGTTTGCCTGGTCAATAATTTGTTGGCTGCTAGCGCCCTGGTTGGTCTGGCATCCGCGTTGCATCACCTCGCGGAAGTGATTCACGTCCGATTCACTGAGCTCAAAACTGATATGCAAAGACATCGTGATTCCTGTGGGTAATTCTTTGGATTGTTGAAATTCAGGGAGTACAGGTTAACTGGCGTATCCGCGAGCGTCAAACAACGGTTGAACGGTATCAGCGAAAATGACCAGATCGTCCCGGAACGTTGTAGATATGACCCGTGTGCTCAAAATTGAGCGTGCCATCTTCAACACTCGTGACCGAACCCTTGAGCGTGTAAGGCAGGCTGTTGATATCCCCGCTTTGCAACTTGTCGAGCAGCACACGGCCGGCCTCACGTTCTTCATCTTGCATAGCCCACACTTCGGTGCCATTGGCGACAATGTTGGTCTGCGCCGGACCATTGTAGGAAAACAGCAACTCGTCTTTGGCAGACAGGCTGACATTTATATTTTGAACATCAAGAGGTACGCCATTGAGGTTACGAATACTTAGTTGCAGGTTGATTACCTGGCTCTGATGACTGAGCTCATTCATGCGTACTATGGGTGATGCACCGCGAATTAGCTTGTCGCCACATGCAATGCAAAGTAACGCTGAGCTTATTAACAAGACCCACGTCTTGGGCTTTTGTGCGGTCATTGGTTTCCCCGGAGAAGTCATACTGGCATTCTACGCAAAACGGACCGCTGCATCCAACAGACTTGCGCTGTATGGATGAGATGGCCGGGTAAAAAAATCGTCGACGGGCGTGTGCTCGACCAAGCGACCCTCAAACATTACGGCCACTTCATCAGCGATCTGGCGGATCACCGACAGGTCATGAGATATAAACAGGCATGTGATTCCATGATCCACTTGAAGCTTTTGTATCAGCTGAAGAATCTGTGCCTGAACCGAGACGTCAAGTGCCGCAACCGCTTCATCGGCAATCAGTAACCCGGGGTCGGTGACAAGCGCCCGGGCGATGGCAATACGTTGTTGCTGGCCACTGGAAAATTGATGCGGGTAACGACGTAACACTTCACTATCCAATCCCACGGTTTCCAATACCCTGCACATTTTTTCCTGTCTTGAAGCCGGATCGCCGATTGAAAAATGCTGCATTGGCTCAAGCAATGTCCGGGCTATGGTGCGTCTTGGACTCAAAGAAGCTCCAGCGTCCTGAAAAATGATCTGAACCTGGCCACGCAGTTCCATTAACCGGCTGGAATTCATCACTCGGATATCATTGCCCCGGTAAAGAATTTCACCGGAATCCGCTTCAATCAGACGCAGGATTGCCCTTGCGATGCTGCTTTTGCCAGCACCTGATGCACCCACCAGTCCGAGTATCCTTCCAGATTGGATGCTGAAGCTGACCCGGTCCACCGCCATCCGTTTGTCAATACTCGTACCACGGCGGTTATAGCTCAAACTGAGATTGCGTATATCGAGCAATGGCTGGCCGGGAGGATTCATGGCAACGGCCTGAAACAGGCAACCTGATGGTCGCCATCGGTTTCAAATTGAGGCACGGATTGCTGACACCGGTCCACCGTCCGGTCACACCTGGGCGAAAAATGGCAGCCTGTCGGCAGATCCGTGGATACCGGCACCTGTCCAGGTATGGTATTGATACTCCCAGGTCTTTGCGGGCTGATAATCGGGATGCACGATATCAATCCTGCACTGTAGGGGTGACGGGGTGTTGAAAACAACCGGGTGCAATCGGTTTTTTCCAGTAAGCGGCCACAATACATGACCAGTACCTCCCGACACAGGCTTCGAATCACTGCCAGGTCATGAGAAATCAATAATATTGCAGTGCCATGTGCGGTTCTTAAACGCTGCAGCTGTTTTATGATCAAGGCCTGCGTGGTGTTGTCCAGGGCGGTGGTTGGTTCATCGGCAATCAACACCGCGGGATGACATATGGAAGCCATGGCGATCATGGCCAGTTGCTTCATTCCACCGGACAACTGGTGCGGATAGGTCCGGACGATTTCTTCTGGGTGGTCAAAGCCGGTTTGTTCAAGGGACTTCAATGTGGCCCTGTTGGCGCTTTCCCTGCTGCCTCCGATGTGACGTCGGTAAACGGAACTGATCTGCTGACCTATGGTGAATACGGGATCGAGTGCGGTACCGGGTTGTTGAAATACCATGGCAATGTCATGGCCAAGAACCTGTCGTCGCTGTTGCCCATCCAATCCGAGCATATCTCTTCCTTTGACCTTGATGAAAGAGCAGCGCATATGTGTATTGGAGGCGGGCAACAGACCCAAAATGGCAAGTGCTGTCATGGTCTTGCCGCAACCGGACTCGCCGACAAGCCCGGTGGTGTCACCTGCTTCAATACTGAAGCTGATGTTGTCCACCACCTGCCTGCGGCCCGTGGTGGTGTCGAGCCATATACTCAGGTTCGCAATTTCAAGCACCGGCGCACTCATGTCATGGCTCCACGTGTGTCGGTTGCGTCCTGCAAGGCATCAGCCAGCAGATTGAAACCCATCAGCAACAGGAACAGGGCTGCACTTGCTGCGATGAAGTTTCCGAAATGACCGGCCAGCACCTCCTGTGAACTCTCTGCCAGCATCAGACCCCAGCTGACGCCGTCCTGGATACCCAGACCGAGGAAGCTGAGAATGACCTCGGTTTTGATTGCTGCGACAAACACGATGGTGGCCTGCACCAGCAGAATGTGAACGGTATTGGGTAATACATGACGGAACAGTATGGTCAATTGACTCAGACCGATGGCACGTGCGGCCTCAATGAATTCCTGTTGACGAATGCGTATCACCTCCCCACGCACAATTCGAGCAGTGGTGGTCCAGAAGGTAACGATCATGGCCAGGTGCATGGCCCACGGTCTGCCCTGCAGGGCAAAAGCCACCGCTGCTGCAAACAGGTAAAAAGGAATCGAGTCAAGTACACCCTTGATCCACAGGATGATCTCGTCCACCCAGCCCTTGCTGTACCAACCTGACAGGCCCCCGAGTATGGCACCGAGCAGGGTCGAAAAGCCCGTCACCACCAAACCGACTTCAAACGCGGTTGCAGCACCGAACAGTGTGCGTTGAAAAATATCCTGGCCAAGCAGATTGGTGCCGAACCAGTGCGCGGCGCTGGTGCTTTCCCAACTATTGCCACTGACTTCCGCCCAACCCTGGCCAAACAATCCGGTCCATACCGTTAGTGTCGCTAGCGCAAAAAGTGCCACGACCAGCAGGCCACCCATACCGTAGTGGTCGGATTTCAGCCGTTGCCAGACAGAGTGCATCAGCTGCTTTCCACCCTGGGATCGACCACACCGTAAAGCAGGTCGTTCAACGTCAATGCCATCACGAACAGCACACCTGTGAGGCCAACAACCGCTTTCAATATGGGTTGGTCGCCACTGGTGATCGCGTTAAATGTCACCAGGCCAATACCCGGTATACCAAAGAAACTTTCCAGTAAAAGACTGCCTGATATCAACACAAATGGTACGGAAAACATCACCCTGGTCAATACCGGTATCAGGCTGTTCTTTAATACATGCCTGAACAGGATTTCAAAGGATGATGCCCCGAATGCGCGCAAAGTCCGGATATGGTCACGCGCGATTTCCTCTACCATCACTGCACGGTAAAAACGGGTGTTGTAACCCAGCGTGACCAGCACCAGCGCCAGTGTGGGTACGCTCACGTAGTGCAGGTAGGAAGAGAAATCGTGGACCTGCCAGCCACGGACAGGAAAGATATTAAGGCCGTACGGTGTGCACAAGAACACCTGCAAGACGATGATGATAACAAGGAAGCTGATACTCATACCCATCACGGATGCACCCATGATCAGCTTGTCCGGCCAGCGGCCACGATTCCAGGCAGCAAACAGTGCAAAGCCCAGACCCAGCAGGTTTCCCAGTATGAATCCCGGTACAACCAGTGCGATCGATATCGGCAGGCTACGGGCAAGAACCGACTCCACCGGTTCACCACTGGTATCTGACAGACCCAGGTCAAGTGTGCCAAGTTCGAACAGGTAATCAACATAACGCAACAGGAATGGCCGGTCATAACCCAATGACTGCCGTACTTCTGCTATCTGTTGTGAAGTCGGGTTTTTACCGATCAACTCAAAGGTCTTGTCCGGGCCAAAATACACCATCAGGAGGAAACTGATGAATGTCACCCCTACGACCAACACGATGCCATACAACAATCTGCGGGTTATAAAAGAAATCTCTTTCATGGGACAACGGTTGTGGAGTCCAATATCTCAACAAACCTCAGATAGTAGCCGCCGAGAAAAGACCGGTCGGGTACCATCAGTGCCTGCTTGTCCCACAGAAACAACAGGGTCCTGGAGATACCGGTGATACTCGCACAATCATTGATCAACAACTGGTTCATCTGGCGATAAATACGGGTGCGTTCAGGTGATTCATGCAGGGAAGAGGCAGACCGGTAAAGCCGGTTGTACTCGGGGTTATCATAATTGGACGAATTGGAACCGGGTGCTGCGTTGGGTCCAAAATACAGTTGCATATTGTTTTCTGCATCTGGGTAATCCATTGTCCAACTGCTGTTGATCAAGGTCACTTTTCCCTGAGAGTAAGCCCGCTGGTAATCACCGTAAGTAGCAAATATCAGTGGTCGGATCTTTTCTGGGGGATAGCCAATATCCATCATGAAGTTTCGAAACTGCTCAAAGATCTGTCGCTCGGTCACACTGTTGGGGAAACCATACTCAAGTACCGGCAGATTATCCTCATTCCATTCACCTTCCTGAAGTAATTTTCGTGCGCCTTCCAGGTCGCGAAGGATATAACCGCTGTCGCCGTTTGCATCATATTCGGGAACCGACGGTGGCAGGACACCGGGGAATACGCGCCCGATGCCGTAAAAAAAGATCTCGTTTCTTTTTTCCCAGTCAAAGGCCTTTACCATCGCACAACGCAGCAGGCGGTTTCTGTCATTCTGTCGCTGGTCGGGATGATAGCCGATACTTTCATCGGCCATATTGAAGTTGGTGTAAATGAAACCTGCATCCTGCGAGGCCCGGAATTGGTAGATGTTCTCAAATTGCGGACTCAGGGCCAGTGGATCACGGCCACTCAACACGCTATCAAACTGGCTTACCGGAACCTTGATGAAGTGCACCTCGCCTGCTGAAAATGCGTTCCAGCGCGCAGCGTCCTCGGTGATGAATTCCAGTTCGAGACGGTCTGTGAACGGGGGCACACGACCTTGCAATATTTCCAGTCCCAAACCGCCCTGAGTTGGCTTGTCGAATCCTTCGGTTTGCAGATCGAAGGGCTCCGCACGAAAGGCCGGATTCCTGGCCAGTACTGCCCGTACGGGGTCCCGGCTGACCATCTGGTATGGACCGGAACCGACCGGGTGACTGGATAGCTGCTGCCCGTACAGGTCAATGGCTTCCTGGGGTACCACCGATGAGTAACCCTGTGTCAGGGTGTGTAGCAATTGAGGAAACGGTCGTGTCAGGGTAATCTGGATGGTATGGTCATCCAGAGCTCGCAGACCAGAAATTTCGTTGTCATAGTTGGAACCCCGGGACTTCCATTCATCCAGGCCTTCGATACGGTTCTGCCATAACCAGGCACCCTGGGCACGCGTTTTCGGGTCGAAATGCCGTTTGATGGAATATACAAAATCCTGCGCTCTTACCTCCCTGCCGATGCCATTTTCAAAAGCAGGATCATCAATGAAATGCACCCCCTTTTTAATTGGAATCGTCAGCTGTAAGCCATCCATTGATATTGTCGGCATATCTGCAGCGAGATTGGGGTGCAAGCGGTACGGGCGGGCCAGGTATTTGTATCGATAAAGTGTGTCGTACAGATTTACGACCATGAAATTGGCGTAAACGGATGCCGCCTGTGCCGGATCAAGCGAACCCGGAGCGCCGTCCATGGCGTGGCGATAGACTTTGACCGGTTTTTCAGATTGAGTGGACGGAGGTTCGCCGCAACCGCTGAGCATCAAGCATGCCAGCAGCAATGCAGTTTTAGTATTTGTTTGTACTTTGCCCACCACAAAGCCTGCCACACGAGGAATTTCCCGAAGTGAAAGCTTATCCCAGTGGAGCAGTGGGTGCCAATCTGTACTCACAATCTCTGGGATTCAGCTACCACAGCCATCAGCAGCGATACAACGGCCGGATTCAGGTCATTGCCGATCCGGCGTATCAGGTTCCGGGTCAGGTTCAGCTACGTCGTCCTCGAGATAAAGGTCATAGTCTGTCAGGGGTGGGTCGCCGTCATGTATCTGGTACTTCCTGTTTTGCAACCAAACGTCACGCATCAGCACGTACGGATCGTAGGCCTGTTCCAGTTCAGCGTCCTGTGACAGGAAGCGGGCCCGTTGATCGACTCCGCGCAAAATGAAAGGCCAGTAGGTCTTTTCCTTGCGTGTGTAATAACCTACCGGATGATAGAAACTGTCTGCGTAACGACCGATTCCATCCCGCAATGTGGAAGGGCCAAAAATTGGCAGCATCAGGTAGCGGCTGTCTTCATAACCCCAGGTCGCGAGTGTCTGACCAATGTCCTCGTTATAGAACGGTATACCCATTCGTGAGGCGACATCAAAGAACCCCAGTAAGCCAACGGTTGAATTGACCAGGAAACGACCGGTGCTGGCAGCACCCTGTTTGAATTTCCCCTGTAGCACCTGGTTGACAAAAGTCACCGGATATTCAAGATTTCTGAAGAAATTACCGACCCCGCGTTGAACAGGATCCGGGATCACCGTGTCATAGGCCACGGCGACCGGGCGCACCACTTTATCCATACCGTTGTTGAAAGCATAGACCTTGCGATTGAATCCTTCCCAAGGGTCGTTCTGCGGGTCGGTATGTCGGTTTTGTGTACCGGCACATGCTGACATCAGCATACTGAGAAAAATCAAACAATACAGGCCTGCCGGTTTTTTTGTGCGCATGACAATCAGTCAGTCAGTTCCAGTTCACCGCTGCTTAGACGCGCAATCACGGAATCGATTCCATTGGCCTGAACATCGGGCATGATCTGGTTTCTGTAGGTGGTGACATAAGAAATTCCCTCAACAATTACGTCAAATGCCTTCCAGCCCGCGGCTGTCTTGTGAAATGCATAGTCTATGGGAGCGTACCCACCCTTGGACAGCTGTAAACGGGAACGCACCCGGGTCAGTTTTTCGTTCAGTTCTCCCCTCAGGGGCAGCACCTGTAGTTGTTCAGTGCTGCGGAATTCCAGCAATCCGGTTGCATAGCGGGAAATCAGCAGCGTGCTCATACATTGGGAAAAGCTGTCAATCTTCTCTTTTTCAATGCCCCGGCCAGCGCGTCCAAGTATCAAACGGGCGGCGTAATCTATATCCAGTAAGGGCATCAGCTCCGTTTTGATGAGTTGCTGCAGCCCACTCGGGTCTGCCGTGAACTCTTCCATGTTTTCGTTCAACTTGATAAAGATGTTGTTCGTTGTCTGCTTGAGCAATGTTGCAGGGTCGTGCTCAATGTCCTGGGCATGAAGCATTGAGCTGACCATGAAGCCTGCCAACAGGATCAAAAATTTAAACTGGATGTTCATTCACCTTCCTCTTTACCGGTATTGAACAGGTATTTGCTGACCAGTGATTCAAGGACCACGGCGGATTGTGTTATCAAAATCTGGTCACCGTCCGCCAGAGCTTCCAATGCGCCACCGGGTTCCAGACCTACATAGCGATCACCCAAAATGCCACTGGTCAGAATGGAGGCACTGGTATCGGTTGGTATATCCGCATAGCGCCCGTCAATCTGTAATTCAACGATGGCATCAAATGTGACAGGGTCAAGTGAAATTCGTTCTACCAGGCCGACGGTCACACCACCGATTTTAACCGGTGCACCATCTTTCAGGTCGGCTACGTTAGAGAAGCGTGCGGTCACCCGGTAGGTATCATCACCTACCTGCATGCCGTAGTCGGTGGCCTCGGTGGCCAACCAAAGCATGGCTGCAATTCCCAGCAACAGGAACACGCCGGAAGTTACTTCAACCTGGTAGTTTGCACGCATAATTCAAATCCCGTCTTACGATAAATATTAGCAGTAATAATCAGCTCGTTCAGATAAGGAACGATGTCATGATAAAGTCAAAAATGAGTATCAGCACAGAACTCAGCACAACTGTTCTGGTTGTTGCAGTTCCAACACCCTCGCTGGTGGGTTTTGCATAATAACCAAAATATACGGCGATCAGGCTTACCAGACCACCAAATACAACACTTTTCCAGATGCCACCTACAAAGTCCTTGCCAAAATAAATTCCCGTCTGCAGTTTGCTCCAGAAAATGCCAGGGTCTATACCCATCACACCTATGGAAAATATAACCGCCCCGAGAATCGCGAAAGCATTGAACATGGCTGCCAGTAAAGGTACCGACACAAGTCCTGCAAGGAAGCGGGGCAGGGCAATGCGCTGAATCGGATCAATGGCCATTAATTGCATGGCATCGATTTGACTGGTGGCTTTCATCAGGCCGATTTCAGCGGCAATAGAAGTGCCGGCCCTGCCGGCAAAAAGCAAAGCTGTCAATACCGGTCCCAGCTCACGAAAAAGTGTTTTTCCTACCAGCAGACTTACCTGGTCGGACGCACCAAATTGTTGCAGGGCATTGATGGCCTGTAACGCCAGCACCATGCCGACAAAGAAACCGCAGATCATGATAATGACCAGTGAACGGGCCCCGACCAGGTATATCTGTTGCAGAACACTGATGAGTTGCTGGTGTTCGAATCGGAGACCGGCGAGCATTCTGATCAGGAACAAACCGCAATGTCCGGTTTCCGCTATGGGCGCCATCAGTCTGGATTTTCTTGAGCCAGGTGCGTTCATTTTCAGGATGGTGTCCCGCTTGCCGAATCCGGGTTGCCCTGGTACTTGTATGAGATGGGCCCTTCAACACGACCGTTCATGAATTGGTCTACGGCCGGGTCACTGCTGTGAATCAATGTTTGCGGGCTGCCTTCGGCCACCAGTTTTGACGAGGCCAGGATGAAACAGTAATCCACCAGTTTCTTCATCTGTGCCACGTTGTGGGTGACAATGACACTGGTAAGACCCAGGCGGTCATTGGTTTCACGTATCAATCTGCCAACGGTGGACATCGCAATCGGGTCCAGTCCGGTCATCGGTTCGTCGAACAATACGATCTTTGGGTTCATTATTACAGCACGCGCCAGCGCGACCCTACGGGCCATACCACCGGACAGGCTGTGTGGCATCAGGTCCTCGGTGCCACTCAATCCGACGGATTCCAATTTCTCCATGACACGTTGCCTGATTTCCTTTTCTTCCAGGTCGGTGTGTTCTCGTAGTGGTGTCGCGATATTTTCAAATACTGTCAAATCGGTAAACAGTGCACCGTTTTGCAGCAACACCCCAATTTCTTTCCTGCAGTTGTAAAGTTCTCTGCGTGTCATGGCGGAAACCAGGTGCCCGTTGACTTCAACACTCCCACTGAGCGGAGCCAACTGACCGGAAATCAATCTCAGGATGGTTGTTTTACCAACACCGCTCGGACCCATGATGGCCACAATACTGCCCCGTTTGATGTCCATGCTGACATCATCCAGCACCACCTGCGAGTCCCGGTGGAAGACCAGATTGCTGATGCGGATGATTGGATCCCTCATTAATTTCCCTCTTTCTCCACAATGACCGAAGATCAGACCGTTGGACAATGTGATTTATTTCAATAGTACGATATGCAATTGTATTATGAAAATTGTGGAATCATAGGGTGCCAGAGGTCATCTGCGCAGCTGACGGCAAGTTAAGGGGGTATTGTGAGCAGATATATCGGGGCCAAAAAAAACGAGGGAGGCTTGCGCCTCCCTCGTCGTAGAAGTGTAGGAACTCCGCTTACGGTGGACTGCAGATCCTCCTAGGCCTTTCCAACTTTGTCCAGTTCCGATCAGTTCTGCCCTTCGGTTTCTGGTCGCGAGTCTTCTCCCCGCTTTTATTTATCGACGTGTTTCACGTCTATCTCAAGGAACCGCGTATCCCTCTCGAGCCACCCTTATGGTACGACCGCTTCTTTTGGCAGAACCCGGTCCGGGTGACGCGCCCTGTACCACCTGGGCGCTGTCCGTTGTCTTCTACCCTTTCAACCTTCCGGCGGGTCGGCCTTCCAGTTGACTCGCTTTCCGTTCGAATCCGGTCTTTCGACCGCTTCCGTTCTTCCTGCGACTCCAGCCTTTCGGCTGTTGGGTTTCATGTAACGGGGGATCTAAGTTACTACCGGATGAACCCAATGTCAAAGATTAAAAATCAACAGTTAGAGCGCTTTTCTCAACTTGTGCATGAGTAAAAAAACACAAGCTTATGAATAGAAAAACAACATGAAAAATACGTCATCTTCAGCTTTGCGATGAAGCGAATAAGAATGGTTAAAAATGACTCGAATTAACTTTCAAGGAACAAAAAAACCGGGGCATTGCCCCGGTTTTTTTATTGAAAAACATTTTTCTGGTTCAGAGCATCTCTACGAGGATGTATAAAACAAGGGTGAGTAGAAAACCACTGCCGATGACGCCCTTGACGGTGGTAAATGGTCCGGTTTTGCCCACTATCCCATTCAGTGCCAGGACACCGATTAATCCGAACACCACGGCAAGGGATGCAAATCCGGTGTCATGCACCGAGGTCTGCAATTGTGCGAGATGAATTGATGAGGCCATGAAGAACAGCATCGGAATGGAGAAAAGTGTATTCGTTCGAGATGCGAGCCCGGCTTTGCCGAGCGCCTCGGCGGCACCTGGCAGGGCTTCACCGCCACCTGCAACCTGCTTTGCGGATGCAATCACGATCTTCTGATTTGGCCAGATGATCGCCCAGACATTAAGAAACATGATCGTGCCCAAAACCGCGCCAACCAATATACCCATTCCGGAAAGTTGCTTAAGATAAATGAGCAAGGCACCGCTGAGAAATGTAAACATGGCCCCCCAGCGAAACCACCACAACGCCCGTGGTACCAGTTTTTGAATGACATCCGACTTGGCACCGCCGTCCGCCTCCTTGAAATATTCACCCTGCACAAAATTGAAGTAATAAAGCAGTCCTATCCAGGTGATTCCGGCCAGCAGATGTATCCAGCGCAGCAAAAAGGCCAGAGAGTTTTGACTAAATAATGCGAGTTCCACGTTCAGACCCTCCCTCTTAGAGGTTATTGTAGTGAATGATGAGGGCGGAAATACCGCCTGCCAATAGAGTACCCCAGATTAGCTGTTCATGAAATAAATCAGAGGTATTTTTCCGACATTGAGCAGAAATCCGCCTCGTCCAGTGGGGAGTCCGACACAATTTTACTGTTCCAAAGCAGCGCGTGAGTCTATAAAATTGTGTTTGGAAGAACTGGGAACTTTGATTCCGGGTATGGGTGGCTACTGGACTGTATTGTGACAGGTCCGGTTGGTACGCGCCCGGTCAACGGCGAACAATTATGCAATTGGAACAGAAACAGCCAATACTCAATCAGGATGGTTTCGAAGCGAAGCCCGGGCGGCGGACTGCGTGTTATCCGTTTCCGTTGGATGCGATTGTTCTGGCCGGTACCCACCGCAATCCCAAACGGTTGATCTGTGGTCGCAACAAGGCCTTTCTCAAGGTCGCAGGCAAGGCATTGATACGCTACGTGGTGGATGCGCTGCTGGATGCGGAAAGCATCGACCGGATCATAATCGTCGGCCCGGCAGATGAGTTGACCAGTGAATTGGGTGAGGTTTCTCCTAAACTTGTTTTTGTTGCTCAACGGGGGAAGATGCTGACCAATTCCTGGGCCGGCATAGAGGCTGCGGAGTCCTTTCACAATGACGAAAGCGGCATTGCGGTCAAAGACCGGCCATTGTTGATAATCTCCTGTGATCTGCCTTTGGTCACGGGCAGGGCCGTGGACGATTTTGTCAGCCGCTGTGCATACATCGACAACAATTCCGATGTGCCGGGGGCCATGCTGGTAGGTGTTGCTGATGAACCCGGTGTGAGACCATTTTATCCACAGGCCGACCTGAAGGGTATCAGTCGGCCTTTCGTTGAATTGGCAGCCGCTCGGGTCCGGCTTGCCAATATTTATGTGGGACGACCACGCAATCTCTCCCACCAGGAATTTCTACAAACCGGCTTTTCTTATCGCAAAGCCAAATCATGGCGAAACGTGATATTGCTGATTATCAGTTTTTTCAAACAACCAGGTGGCTGGCAGGCGGCGTGGATGACGGCACGTGTTCAACTCACCCTCAAGCTGTCCGGGGGTAAAGGATGGTTGTACAGACACCTGAAAGCCGGCAATACCGAGCGCAAGGTTGAAAAATGCGTCAGTGAAGTGCTCGGCGGTCCGGTGAAACTCGTCGTCACACCTTTCGGTGGCTTAAGTCTTGATGTGGACGATCAGGAAGACTTTGAGGTACTGGACAGACGCTTTCATGACTGGTCAACGATTACCCGAGCAGTTGATCCGGAAACTGAGTGCCGGGTCTCTTCAGCCCACCAAAACCAGTGATAGCATCGGCCAGAAAGCAATCACCACAACTGAAATCATAAGGAATGCAAAGAACGGTAGCGTGGACATATAAATGTCCACAATGGGTTTGTCGAAACGATACCCCGCAATGAACAGGTTCAAACCTACCGGTGGGGTTATGTAGCCAAGTTGCATGGTCGCCAGGAAAACAATTCCCAGGTGGATCGGATGAACCCCGAACTGGGTAGCTACCGGGAGTATCAGCGGTACGACCAGGACGATGGCTGAAAATATATCCAGAATGGCGCCCAGTATCAAAAGGAACACCAGCAACATCACGATGAATGCGGTTTCACCCGTGACAAAACCACTGATCCACAGCAACAGCTGTTGTGGCACACCGGCATCTATCATGTAGTTGGTGGATGCCCGCGAAACACCCAGTATCATCATGATGCCCCCAACCAGGACCATGGACTCACGCACGATTGATGGCAGTTTCTTTAGCGATACCTCCTTCAATACAATCACGTCGACGATCAAAACATACAAAGCGGTGACCGCGGCAGCCTCTGATATCGCGAAATAGCCACTGTAAATTCCGCCAAGCACAACGATGGGCAGCGGAATTTCCCAAATGCTCTCACGTAGTGCCTGTCGGACTTCGAGCCAGGAAAAATCACCCAGGGGAGTGCGAATTGCACGGTTTTTCCAAATGCTGTAGCCCGACAAAATGAACAACATCAGGAAACCAGGTAACAATCCGGCGAGAAAAAGACTTTCTATGGGAACCTCGGCGATAACACCATACAGAATCAGGGGCAATGAAGGCGCAAACAACAAACCAAGACTACCAGCCGATGTTACCAGTCCAAGGTTGAATTTTTCAGGATATCCGGCCTGTGACATGGCGGGGAACAATATGGCGCCCAGAGCAATAATGGTCACCCCGGACGCACCGGTAAACGCGGTAAAAAATGCACACGCGGCCAGTGACACAATGGCCAGTCCCGCAGGCATCCAGCCCAGCAGGGCGCTGGTCAGTCGTACCAGTCGCTTCGGTGCGTTGCTTTCACTGAGCAGGTAACCGGCAAAAGTGAACAAGGGAATGGCCAGCAGAATGGGCATTTCGGCTATACCCAGAAACTCGATGGCGATCGCCTGCAGATCTATACCTGCGTGATAGAAATTCCACAGGGCGGCCGCTGCGATGATTGCAAACAATGGTGTTCCCAACAAGGTCAGAATGATCAGCAGGGAACCCATCAGCATCATGACGGCACTTCCTTTTCAAGCAATGCGAACACATGCCTGACCGTATTGATCAGGTGCCTGTAGGCCATCAATCCGAATGCTATGGGTACGATAATCTGTAGTATCCAGGCCGGTGTATTTTGTAGCAACTTGTCTCCAAATTCATAGGAACCGATGACAAATCTGGCGCTGTGCCAGCACAGCAACGCACAGATAATAGAGGTGAACAACTCGGTGACGACATGGGTCACTACATGGAATCTGGCCGGAAGAAAACGGTCCAGAACGGAGATTGAGATGTGCTTGTTCATTCTGCTGGCTGCAAGACCACCGGTCACCGTCAGCCACAAGACCATCATGCGCAACATTTCGTCACCCCAAAACAGGCTGGAATCAAACAGGTTTCTCAGAAAAATTTGAGTGCCTGCAAGCAGAATCATGCTCAGGAGTATGACAAATATTATGCCGTCCTCTGCGAGTGAGCCGGCCTTTTCAAGTTTGTTAAATATTGAGGTGGTACGACTCACTGACTACAGTCTTTTTCGATATCATCTGAACGCAGTGCGGTGAGGTAACATTCCAGTTCATTTAGAAGCCCTACATTTACCACACCGCTGCCGGCGAGCTCGTGATTCGCAACCCGGACGATGTCGCGCCAGCTCTCGATCTGGCCCTGCTCGGGTGTAATGGCCTGCATGCCATCATCCAGCAGAGCCTGGTATGCCATTTGGTTATCATGATTACCCTGCTCATCAAAACCCCGGTAAACCCGTTCCATGACTTCGCGTACCACCAACTGGTCTTCTGCTTTGATCCGGTCGAAATATTTCTTCTCAACAATCAACATGCCGTAAACATAGGCAAGCGGGAGCTCGGTGATATAGCTGACACCGGTATTCCATTGCAGGATAATGGTTGCGGCGGGCGGGCCCATGATCGTATCTATCAACTCCGTTTGCAGACCCGTCAACACATCGGTCAATGGCATGGTCACCGGTGATATGCCAAGAGCCCGGCTGGCATTGTATGAGGTTTCATCACCATCCGGAATCCAGACTTTCAAACCACGCATGTCGTCCAGGCTTGCAATGGGCTCGGTAGACATCAGGTGTGCAAATCCGGCTCCCGCAAAGCCAAAATTGACATATCCTGCATTTTCCAATAGTTCACGTAACTGGTGATCCATACGCTGACGCACGAACTGGACTTCTTCAATGTCGGTAAACAGCATCGGCATGCCAAACAGAACGGAGTCTTTTTGAAACGCGGCAAGGGCCGTGGATATAAATGCCCCGCCGTGTAGTTGTCCGATACGCATCTTGCGTACGACCTGGTTATCATTGCCCTGTACGCCACCACCATAAAACTTGATCTTCACCCGGCCCTGGCTGCGTTCGGATATTTCTGCCGAGCCGGCTCGCATGGACTCCATCCAGTTGGATCCCTCGGGAGCAATGGTGGCGATCTTTATGGTTTGGGCGTGGGCAACAGACCCTATTGTCAGCAACAACAGGGTGAAAATAATTCCACTTACCGGTACCGCTTTTGTCTGATATGACCTCATTGGTATTCCTTTATCCTAAAAATAGTCGTCTGCGGCATCCAGCAATTCCTGTGCTTCGCGTTGTGCCAGTATGTTAAACAGCGTATAGCCATCCTGTACGGGTTCCGCAGACAGGACACCGTTCAACAACCGGTCGTGCAATTCACGGTCATAAAGGGTCCGTGCATAGTAACGGGCATAGTCGACATTGATGGACAGATCACGTCCCCCCGACAGTTCCAGGGCACGTTCGTAATGTGCTTTCCCCGCATCAAAATCGCCCCCCAGAGCAGGCGGCCTGATGGTTTTCAATATGCCCAGAAAGTGTTCGACCTCCACCGCCTGGTAATTCGGGTTCAATGCCCTGATGCGACTGAGTGCGGCCTCGATTCGTGGCAGTTTGGCCATGGCACCCCAGTCACTGCTGTGCACTTTGATATATGCAATCCAGACCAGGCTGAAGGTGTACAGACTGGCTGCGTTCTTGCCGTCGAGTTGAGCCAGTACGTTGTTAAAATCATTGAAAGACAGGCTTTCAATGCCACAGGCAGATGCATTACTTGCGCACAATGACCGTTCACCATACCAACGTGCACGTGTGGTCAGCCTGTGCGCCCTTTGCTCGTCCTCGACAAAAACCACCCCGTAGGCGGCATACAGTTCAGCGGCAGCGCTCAACATAACGGCATCATCAGGTGATTCACGCACAAAACTATCAAGCATCAACAGGTATGCAGGTGCACCATCACGCACGGTTTCCGGATCGTCCTGGTTCAAAATGGCGGCGCTGAGATTGCTGGCCATGCCATTGGTGGCGGACTCCATAATGGTTGAGCACCCGGCCATCAATGACAGGGACAGGGCAAAAATTGCTAAATTGGCGGCAGGTGATTTCACTTGTGTCGAATGGTTCAGTTAGAAGATTGTGAATTATAAACCGATATGGATAGCAGAGTGCTTAAAAAAACCGGTTACAGATGACGTCGCTCGAGGGGGAAGAAATTACGGAATGTTGACTGACAGGCCGGAATAAACCTGTGCTGACCTCGAGGTTTTGACCTCGGGATCGATCCCATCCATGATATACATGACAAGCAGATACTTGCCCGGGTCTGAATCAACCCGGGGGCATGCATGCGTCGTGTTGCATGGGTCAAATACCCGGTCAGACTATTGGATGAACGGGATTTGTGAATAAGGCCGGCTGTGCGGCCCGATGTTGTCCATCGGGTCTTCACGACTTTGAGTGTGTTCGACGCGAACTGCGTTTTGTCATTATTTATTATTTGCTCATGGGGATTAGTATGGATCTGACCACACACTGGACTGGTATTTTGGCGATTGTCGTATTCGCAGGCGCCTATGTTCTGGTTATTCTCGAAGAGAATATTCACCTGCGTAAATCCAAACCGGTAATCGTGGCTGCGGGTATCATCTGGATGTTGGTTGCTTTTGCCTATGCCAATGCAGGCAACAGCCATGCGGCGGAGGAACTGGTTCGTCATAACCTGTTGGAATTTGCAGAGCTGTTTTTGTTTTTGCTTGCTGCCATGACTTTCATAAATACCATGGAGGAGCGCGGCATATTTGAAGTACTGCGGGCATGGCTGGTGAACCAGGGCTTCACGCTGCGTCGAATCTTCTGGATCACCGGTGGAATCGCATTCGTTATGTCACCGGTGGCCGATAACCTGGCCACAGCCCTATTGATGTCCACCGTGGCGATTTCAGTTGGCGGAACCAATCACCGTTTTGTTGCGCTGTCATGTATCAATATTGTAGTGGCGGCCAACGCGGGTGGCGCATTCAGTCCATTTGGTGACATTACCACCCTGATGGTGTGGCAGAAGGGGGTGGTGCAGTTCTCGGAGTTCTTTGCGCTGATCGCACCTTCGGTGGTTAACTGGCTGGTTACGGCAGCCATATTGTCGTTTGCACTACCGGATGGCCAACCAGATCCTGTCAACGAAAAGGCGCATTTACAACACGGTGCGTGGACGGTTGTGGCACTGTTCCTGGTGACCATCGCAATGGCGGTTTCAGTGCACAATTTCCTGCACCTGCCCCCGGTCATCGGCATGATGACCGGTCTGGGATTTTTGAAATTTTTCGGTTATTACCTGCAACGCAGGGACCGCACCCAAATGACCAACAAGTTGGTGGACGACTCGGCACTGGGCGTGGAAGCCATGCATGGCAGCGATGGTGTAACCAACCAGGACTTTTACGATATTTACACCAACCTGCAAAAGGCCGAATGGGATACGTTGATGTTCTTTTACGGCGTGATTCTGTGCGTGGGCGGCCTGGGTGCTTTCGGATACCTGGCGATGGGCTCTGAGTGGATGTACGCGGGTCTTGGCGCCACCACCTCCAACGTGCTGGTGGGTGTCGCGTCTGCCATTGTGGACAACATACCGGTTATGTTCGCGGTCCTGGCCATGAATCCAGAAATGAGTCAGGGCCAGTGGTTACTGGTGACACTTACGGCCGGTGTTGGCGGTTCCATGTTGTCCATCGGTTCGGCCGCAGGGGTAGCGGTCATGGGTCAGGCCCGGGGAATTTACACGTTTTTCGGACATTTGAAATGGACCTGGGCGATTGCCCTGGGCTATATCGCAAGTATATGGGTACATTTCCTGGTAAACGCGGATTTATTCGACGTTTGAAACGGCTGGTTGTTGCTTATTTTGATTCGTGCCTTGCCCGCTCCCCTGCGCAGCAATTCGGCCCAGTGCCCCAGAATTTCGCGGGCAAAAAAACCCGGCATATTGTCCGGGTTAATGGTCTCAGCCTGTGGAGAGGCTGACGAAGGCGGTGTCAATAGGTTGCGGTTAGCTGTACCCACAATTTGGTCGTATCTCCATACGCGGAACGGTCTGAATTAAAATCTGCGGCTTTGAAAAGGATGCTGTAACGGTCC
This sequence comes from Lysobacterales bacterium, assembly GCA_014238945.1. Taxonomy (GTDB): domain Bacteria; phylum Pseudomonadota; class Gammaproteobacteria; order Xanthomonadales; family SZUA-36; genus SZUA-36. The sequence continues at coordinate 43,855 of JABAAB010000078.1, read as the reverse complement.
GTGAACTTGTGTGATACGTAAGCATCGATCTCGTAGCCAATGTCTGTTGAGTCTGACTGGTTAGAAAAATCGTGATAAAGCACATTCCAGTTCCATGTGCCCACGTTGCCTTTGACACCTGCGAAGACATCATCCAGGCCTGTCGCTGGGGTTCCGAGAAACTTGTCAGCCCAACCATTGAATGCATGCAGGGTGGCCAGGGGTGTTATGAATGCCTGCCCGGGTTCGATTTTATCTCCACCCAGTGACTCGTATCCGGCGTACACCGTCGCTGCCCCGATGCCAACGGACAGGTCCAGGCGCCAGTAATCGGCGTTATAGCTGACGGGGTTGCCGGCGCCATCCTTCTGGCTGGCATATTCCAGTCCGTAACCGATCTTCGTACCGCTCATGACAGATGAGCCGTTGAAACGGACACCCCAGGTTCGGTTGGACAACGAAGCGGCATCCTCGTCATCAATATCGTAATAATAGACACCTATCTTTCCTACGTCTTCGATGCTGTAGCCCAAATTAAACAGATGGGTGTTGTGCTCATGGTCACCCTCGTCAACTTCGTTCCCAAAGATTCGATTGACATTGTCAACAAAGGCGTACTGGACATGCACGACCTTGTTGAAGGTGTGATTGAAGGAGACAGAATCATAGGTCTGTTCATTCTGGCGCCAGCCAACATTACCTACAAACCGGGCATTGTCGTAAATGATCCGTTGGCGTCCGATGCGGAACTGAGCGTCACTATTTTGTTTGTATTGCAGGTAGACCTGGTTTATGTCGGCGCCCGAGGGGTCGGCAATAACCGGGTAATCGCCCCGGTCAGGGGTATTTCCCCCGCCCTCGTTGTAGTTGTCCAGACCAAAGTCGGCGACATAGTCAAACTCGGCCATGGCTGAAAACCCGTTCAACTCCGCGGTGGTGTAGCCCAGGCGTAAGCGCAATGGTATGGCGGTCGCATCGTGGGCAAACGGGTCCTGGTCAACGTTTTCCAGTCTCCAACGCAGGCTCACATCCAGATTGCCCTTGGTAACCGCTGTGGAGAAACTGTCTGCTGCGTTTACGGGAGGGCCGCTGGAAACCAGAATCGCAGTCAAAATAGCTATCGGTGTCCTGGCCATTAATCGTCTTTTGTTCATGACGATACCCCAATAATTATCAGTTTAAGGCCTTGCCTGGCCGCAGCATTCTGCAGCCAGGCCCAAAGTGGTTAATAAATGTCGTTAACCGTATTGTAGATGTTGAATTTTCCTGTAGGGGTTACAAATTCCGGACCCTTGATGACGGTCTTGAGTTCACGGGTCTTGTCATCGACCACCACAATCGCTGATTTCTGCTCAAGTCCATTCCAGACTGAGAACCAGACTTCATCACCTGCCTTGTTGTATTCAGGCTGAACCACACGTTTTGGTCCTTCCCCAACATCGGCCCATTCCGCAATCGGCAACACTACAAAACCAGCATCCAGATTGTCGATGTCGTAGACCGCTACAGACTGGGAAAACCGGGTGTCAGGATTCAAGGGTGCATCCACCCACAGATTCCTTGAGTTGGGATGGGATTTGACAAACAGCGAGCCGCCACCCATTCCCGGTAAGGTTCGCACCACTTTCCAGGCATTTTCGGCATGACCTTCAGGATCGGTTCCCAGGAAGGTAACGTTCTCATTGCCCAGCGCACTGGTGATCCAGACTGGCCCGAAATCGGGATCAATCAGGTTGGCACCGCGTCCCGGGTGTGGGATATTGGTCACGTCAGTCAGAGCAATCAGTTTTCGTTCCTTTGAGTCAACCACGGCAATTTTATTGGATTGGTTGGCGGCGGTGAGGAAGTAACGATGGGTTGAATCCCAGCCACCGTCGTGCAGATAGCGTGCCGCACCGATGGTTGTGACACTCAGGTTGTCCACATCCTCATAGTTTACCAGCAGTATTTTGCCGGTTTCCTTGATGTTGATGATGAACTCCGGGTGTTCATGTGAAGCAACAATGGCCGCAACTCGCGGTTCAGGGTGATATTCCTGAGTATCAACCGTCATACCACGGGTTGATACGACTTTCAGGGGCTCCAGCGTATCACCATCCATGACTGTATATTGAGGCGGCCAGTAAGCTCCGGCGATCGCATATTTGTCCTCGTAGCCCTGGTATTTGGAGGTTTCCACGGAACGGGCTTCCAGACCAATCTTGATCTCTGCCACACGCTGTGGCGGATTCATCCACAGGTCGATCATGTCAATTTTCGCATCGCGTCCGATGGTAAATACATAGCGGCCGGAAGCAGATGGACGGGAGATGTGCACGGCGTAGCCAGTCTTGATCACGGTGACCAATTCCTTGGTATCACCATCGATCAGTGCCACCTGGCCGGAGTCACGAAGCGTTACCGCAAAGAAGTTGTCGATGTTCCGGTCGTGCTGGGGTCTGGTTGGCCGGTCCTGGGGTGCAACCATCAGGGTCCAGCTGTTGATCATTTCCGGGAGTCCCCATTCCGGTGGTTCTGGTGGTTCATGCTGCAGGAACCTCGCCATGATATCGATCTGCTCCTCAGTCAGGTCACCGGAAGTGCCCCAGTTGGGCATGCCGGCAGCTGAGCCATAGGTAATCAAGGCCTTGAGGTAATCGGTGCCTTTCTCCCGTGTGATATCGGTGGTGAGTGCCTTGCCGGTTGCTCCCTTGCGCAACACACCGTGACAACCGGCACAACGTTCAAAGAAAGTCTTGGTCGCACGATCAAATTCCGGCTGGGTGATGGACGGGCCTTCAGAATCGATAAAAGCGCGGGTATCTTCAGCGGAAATGGCCAATGGTGCACCACGGTAGGTCATTTCGGTGCCCGCCGAGACCGGATGGTCTGACGGTCCTTTGACCAGATCACCACCCCGGACTGCAGCCACCAGTGCAGCGTCAATCTGGCCGCCCTCATTACCAAAAGAATTGACTATATAAGTGACCACGTCTGCCACTTCAGAATCGGTCATATAGGAGAGATTGGGCATTACCGAGTTGTAATCCAGGCCGTTCACAGTGATCGGGCCAGATAATCCGTTCAACACGGCCGTTACCGCTTTCATTGGATCCCCGGCTATGTAATCGGAAGCGGCCAATGGTGGAAAAGCACCGTTTAGACCACTGCCGTCGGCCTGGTGACAGGCTGCACAATTGGCCATGTAAAGTCGCTCGCCATTCGCCATGCGTTCGCTCATGGTTGCGGCATTGGCCGAGGCGAATTCGGCGCTATGAACAGCATCGTCTTTGGACTGCGCCCCAACGATCGTTGTTACACCCCCCATAACCAGCAAAAACACAAATAAAGTTAATTTTTTCATGATGATGGTCCTCATCAAATAAATGTAAGAATTGTCACTAAACATCAAATTCCAAGTTAAATTTACACTACTAAATTGCCGTGGTAATTGATCTGGGTCAGTAAACGATTGGCTCAGAAATTTTCACCTTCTACGGCGCTCTGCACCTACCACAGGAAGTTGGCAGTTACTGAATAATTCCTGCCCGGCCGGCTCATCAGTTCCAGCATCGGGTTGTCAGGGCTGAACAGGCGGACATCCGACCATCTCCAATACTGTTTATCGGTCAGGTTGTAGATACCCGCACGCAGATTCAGGTGATCATTTATTTTCCACCCGGCTGTCAGGTCAAAGGTGTTCCATGAAGGTGTGTGAAAGCGCTCACCTGCGGATTCATCAACGCGGTTCTGGCGTGCGGTAAACGTTCCGGTCAGGTGGGCGTCCCAGCGACCGTCCGAGGATGACCACGATCCACCCAGCACCATTTGTGGTGGCGAAACCGTGTTCAGTGGCTGATTGCTTTCCAGGTTTTCACCCCTGGACCAGTACAGGCCGCCGCTCAGGGTCCAGCCTTCAAACGCCGGATTCCAGGCTTGCAGGTCCTGTTCCAGTCTCAGATCTGCGCCATAAATTCTTGCCTGGTCGATGTTACGGGACTGAAACAACAGCACACCGCTGTCCGGGTCAAGGCCAATCCTGGCCTTGGTTTCGATGAAGTCGTCGTAAAGGGTGTCAAATACTGCCAGTGTAAGACGGGTACCCGATGAGATATAACGGAACCCGGCCTCGAGTCCTCTGGAGGTCTCGGATTTCAAATCGGGATTGGGAATGGCCCGGATATTGAAGAGCGGTATGTCCAGGCCAATATTGGCATCTTCGAACGGCGCTGCCCTGAAGCCGTTGACATATTGAAGGTACACACCTGCTTCATCGTTGATGCGGTACAACAAACCGATACGGGGGCTAACCCTGTTCTCATCCACAGAAACGACCTGTGTCAAAGGGTTGTCCTCAAGATAAATTTCATCCGGACGCGGGTCCAGTTGGTAGCGGTCATACCTTATGGCCGGAACAATCACCCAACTGCCGTCACCCAGTCTGATTTCATCCTGTATGAATATACCCATCTCGTCGGTGCGGGAAACCGGAAAATCGCGTACCGGCAGGTTTTCACCCAGTACGGTCCTGGTCAAAGAACCGTCGATCAGACTTTGCTGGAAGCCATCCCTGAATTCACTGGAATCTGTGCGCAGCAGCTCAATCCCCATGCCAAGATGGTGGTCACTGCTGGTCAGCATGAAGTCCCGGAACAAGTTAAGCTCCACGCCACTGAAATCCTGCTCGTACTCAAAATAACGTTGCAATAACACCGGCTTACTGGATGCAGCGCGTTCTTCGTGTGTAAGCTGTTGGGTCCTGGAGTGGGTATTAAACGCTCGTATCACACCGTTCCCCCAGTCACCGGAAAACTGATATTCAACACTTGCCTGTCGATTCTTGTCTTTATCCTCGCCGGTAAGAGAGGTGGTTCTTCGAAAGCGGTTCCAGCCCGGCAGGGACTCTATGGAGGTCGTGGTGTCTCTTTGATAGTCAGCCACTGATAACCGCAGACGGTTTCCAGCCTGTGTTTCGTGGCTGTACCGAAGCAGATAGTCTCTGCTGTTCCAGTTTTGATTGTCGCGCGGAGCGTCTGCAGATGCCTGGTTATCCAGCTCATGTCCGTCACGCCAGGTGGCAGCAAATGCCAGCCCATTGTTTTCATCACCCCAGGCAGCTACGCCAGAACCAACCATGGAATCGTCAGCGCCCTGGTACCCACCACGCAACGAAAACCAGGTCCTGCCATTTCCCCTGGCAAGCAGGTCATCCGGATCCCATGTAGTGATTGCCAGCACGCCGCCCAATGCATCGGAGCCGTACAGGGTGGAGGCGGGGCCATAAAGGATTTCCAGACGTTTGATCCGGTCGGTTTCTGTCAGAATCCGGCCACCATCAGAATAACTTCCGATTGCAAACCTGTCCCGCACCGGAATTCCGTCTACTTCCATGGCTACCCGGTTGCCACCGATCCCACGGATATTGATGGCATTGGCACCAAAACGGGTACCAGAAGATTCAAGATCCAGTCCGGGTTCATATCGTAACAGGCCGTCGATATCCTCAACGATGTAGTGCTTAATGAATTCAGAGTCAATAACACTGACCTGACCAACCACGTCAGACAGGGGCCTGGGAGCCTTGCTTGCCACCACGACAATTGGGTCCAGTTGCACGGCTTTCAATTCGGTAGTGTCGGATAGCTCTTCAGCAAGTGACAAGCCTGAGATAATCGGTAGCAGTAATACGGGGTGCCATTTTTTTAACATGGTCGTTTCCTGTTGTTCATTGCGCGTAGCTTATTGGCAGGGTGATGACGGCGAAATGATCTAGGTCAATATTTGCTCAATTGCCCTGCGATGACCGCTGGAACCGGGTAGCAGGAAACCCCCAAGTCGTGATCTGCCAATCTTATTGACCTGTGTCATTTGTACATGGGTGAGGCGGTGCTATCGTGCGCTCACATATTGCTTACAGAAAACGTCAATGATCATGAAATTGGCCTTGCAGCCACGGAAAGTATTGATTCTGACATCAGGTGTTCCAATCACGGCGGTCATGCACCCGCTGAATCGGGTCCTCCTGATCACAATCGGAACACTGGAGCCGGTCTCCCACGGCTTCGTGTTCCACGGAAACTGTAGTTGCATGGGATATACAAACAACCCGGATCAAACGGCGTAGGAAGACTGGTTATGGGACCAAGCACCTCTTTTCCAACAGAACTGATCTCCAGGTATGGTATGACCGGTCCGCGCTATACCTCGTATCCGACCGCATTACAGTTTCATGAAGGATTTGATGCAGAGGCATATTGCCGGCACGTTCAATTCAGCAACGACGACTTGATCCCCAGGCCGCTATCACTGTATGTACATCTGCCTTTCTGCAAATCACTTTGTTATTACTGCGCCTGTAACAAGAAAGTTACACGTCACCAATCGCAGGCTCAGGTGTATCTGCAGCACCTGGACCTGGAGATAGACAAACAGGGACGGTTGTTTGATCCGGACCGACAGGTAATCCAACTGCACTTTGGTGGCGGGACGCCGACCTACCACAGTGATTCTCAGCTTCAACACCTGGTGGCAAAATTGTCCCGGCATTTTTTTCTGAGCCGGGCGGCGAACCGGGAATTCTCTATAGAGATAGATCCACGTACGGTGGACAGGGAACGCATTGAGTTCCTGGCCGACATCGGCTTTAACCGGGTCAGCATGGGGATTCAGGATTTCAACCCTGCAGTTCAGAAAGCGGTTAACCGTGTGCAGGATGAAGAGATGACTCTGGGCTTGATCGATGCGGCTCGTGATTCAGGATTCAACTCAGTATCTGTTGATCTGATTTATGGTCTGCCATTACAGACGGAAAAGTCTTTTGAAGTCACCATTGACTCGGTTTTAACGGCCCGCCCTGACCGTATTTCAGTATATAACTATGCTCATTTGCCCCAACTGTTTCGCGCACAACGCATGATCGGCATCCATGACGTACCCACACCCGAACTGCGCGTGCAGTTAATGGCATCGACCGTCAACAAGCTGGTCGGTGCGGGTTATGAATACATCGGGATGGATCATTTCGCGCTCCCCAGTGACGAGTTGTCAATCGCATTGAGAGAGGGCAGCTTGCAACGCAATTTCCAGGGTTATTCAACTTGCCGTGAAACCGACCTGGTGGGTTTGGGGGTCAGTGCAATTGGAAAAGTAGGCAACAGTTTTGTACAGAATCACAAGGATATCCGAACCTGGCAGAAGGAACTGGAACAGAATCAACTGCCGGTCTGGCGGGGCATCAGCCTCAGCAACGAAGACCGTTTACGTCAGCAGATTATCCTCGCCATCATGTGCCGGGGACAAGTCAGCTTTATCGAATTTGAGCACCGCTACAAACTCGATTTCGGTGATCACTTTGCACTGGAACTCGAGTCGCTCAAACCCTTGCAACAAGACGGCCTGATCGACTTGGATGATGATGGTCTGGTGGTTACATCCGCCGGCCTCATGCTGTTACGCGCAATTGCGATGCGATTTGACGAATATCTGATTGATGATCACCAGCGCAATGCTTACTCAAAAGTAATTTAGTCACCCCGTGAGTTATAATTTATGTCTAATGCATCAGGAGTGATACCTAGCAACGCGATGAGTACACTGGCCCAGCAAAATCCACATTTTCGGAAAAGATCACAGATTGCGTGCAGCAAGTGCACACTCGGCAAACTGTGTCTCGTACGCAACCTCGACGAAGATGAAACAGAACAGTTTGAAAATATTGTAAACAAGTCACGCCCCATTCATGCCGGGGAACATATTTTCCGAATTGGTGATCCGCTCGACTGCATCGCAGCGGTCCGTGCGGGGTGTTTCAAGAGCTACGTAATCGACAAGAATGGCGAAGAGCATGTGCTGGGCTTTTATCTGCCCGGTGAGATTATCGGCTTTGACGCCATTGACGGCAAAACTCACAAGGCCAATGTTATTGCACTGGATACCAGCTCTGTTTGCGGACTCAGTTTTGATTCTGTCGCGGATATGGCCCGCCAGTTACCGTCACTGCAGGAAGAATTGTTCCGCGTCATGAGTGCCCAGATCTCCGAACTCGAATCCAATGCGGCCGATCTGAGCGCGGAGGAACGGATTGCCCGTTTACTGTGTTCACTTTCGACCCGTATTGCCAGGCGCGGGTATTCACCAACCGAATTCAATCTCAGCATGTCACGCCGGGATATAGCCAGCAATTTGCGTCTGGCAACCGAGACCATAAGCCGGGTACTGGCACGTTTTCAAAGTGCGGGTCTTATCCGGGTTAACCGGAAAAAGGTGGAGTTGGTCGACCTGGACAAACTCAGGGAACTGGCACACCGGGACACTGGATAGCCAGCATTGGCCGATACCGGACAACCGTGTGATTTAAAAAACGGTCACTCAATGTCTAGTGAGATTTCCCGATGACTTCACTGAATAAATTACTCATTCTGGCGGAGGACCCCAATGAATTCGCCCGAATGCTGGGTAACACGAAACTGCAGTATCTTGATGTGCTGGTAGGAAATGAATCAGAATCTGCATCCAGACTGGTTCCCGATTGCAATATCATTCTTGGTGAACCACCACTAATCAGAGAAGTGTTACCCCATGCAGCCCGGTTGCAGTGGGTTCAATCCAGTTGGGCTGGAATCGATCTGTTGTGCAAGCAGGGCATGCGCCGGGATTATTTCTTGACGGGGGCCAAGGGGATTTTCGGACCCCTGATATCAGAATACGTGATTAGCTGGGTGTACATGATGGAGCGGCGCGTTTTCGAGACACGCGCCAATCAGTCAGCCAAAAAGTGGCAACCGTTCAGTTACCGTCCATCATCCGACATCCAAATGGGGATTATCGGCCTGGGTTCGATCGGGCGCAGTCTTGCACGTACAGCAAGCCACTTTGGAATCCAGGTAAGCGGTCTCAACCGTTCAGGCAAACCCTGTGATGAGGTCCGTGCCGTATATACCGAAGAGACGATGAGTCAATTCCTGTCCACTGCCGATTACGTGGTTGTAACACTGCCTGATACTGCCAGAACCCGTCATCTGATTGACGCAAAGGTACTGGAAATGATGAAGTCATCCGCCGTATTGATCAATGTTGGCCGGGGTGCAGTTGTCAATGAATCTGACCTGGTCGAGGCGCTGCGAGAAGGTGTCATTGGCGGCGCGGTACTGGATGTGTTTGAAGTGGAGCCCCTGCCTCTCGATAGCCCGCTTTGGACCATGCCCAATGTCTTTATCACCCCGCACAATGCCGCTGAAAGTTTTCCGGAAGATGTCATTGAAATATTTGTCAACAACTATGCCCGCTTCGTTGCAGGTCGACGGTTATTGCATCTGATAGATTTTGAGGCGGGTTATTGACCCTGTATTAGCGTGGCCGTTGTGGCTCATCTGAAAAACGGATAATCGAGGTCATATCCAGGTCCCACACACCGTTGAGGGGCAAAGGGAAAACCATGTCGCTGCTCCAGTGGTTTTCCTCAGATACCACCACATCCATGTCGCCGGCGGGCACAAACTGGTAGTCAGATTCACCCGAACAGGTCGGACACAGGCTGTCACTGAATACCGCATTCATATGAAAATTTAGCGGGGAAGCTCCCTGTGCCGGGTCACTGATGGTCCAGCGTGGCTGTCCTGCACTGTCGTATATAAATGCAATCGCCACGGTCAGATCTCCCTCCGTGGCCAGCGACACCCCCCAGCCCGGGCCATCGGCACGGCCCCATTGACCGGTGTAGTCCTGATCGGCCGGCTCGGTGCTGAATTCGATCCATTGCAGTGGTTCGGCACCGGCTGATTCACCAATGGTCCAATGCATGTCGGCCTGTCGTTCCGAGGAGAAATTGAGACTCAGGGTGCCGACCTGCTCAAACTCGAACTCACCCTGTTCATTCAGTCGGGTTAACAGTAATTCGGCTTCGTAGTCAAATCCCACCAGGTAACCCGCGCTGAGATACCACAGGGGCTGGCCTGATTCATCAAAGGTAAACCAGATGGCAGAAAGACGGTCATGGAATACCTCTATATCAAAACCCCGTCCGTTGGTGGCGGGGTTGAACCAGAAACCGGCGTTCGGTCGGATGACCCGGTCCGGGTCGTTGCCCAGCCGGTCCAGCCATCGAGGCACAATGGTCATCGCGTGGGGTGCACTCAGACCACCTTTGCCTGATGCCACCAGTTCGCCTTCAAAAGCACTGCTTTGCAGGTCGTATTTTAATATGGTGTTCTGATCGGCGGCGGCCACCAGCAATTGGCCCTCGGCAGTAACGGCGATGCCGGTGGGATTGCTATATCCCTGTTCTGCAAGAATCGCGACATCGCCGAGGAAATCACCACTCGACAGGTCAACCGCGACCACGCTGTTGCGTCCCTGGTCAGTCACCAGCAAGCGTCCGTCGCCGGTCAGGGCCATTCTGTGTGGATCCTGCATCCATTCGGCACCAGGGTCACCCAGGAACTGGATTCCCAGCGCATTTGCACGATACAGAGTACGGCTGGCCTGACCCAGAATGATGGCCGAATTATCCTCTGATATTATATCGATCGGAGCGTCCCCTGAGCTGATACTCCAGGTCAGTGATGTTTCCGGTGCAGCCTGATTGCTCCCACGGAAAATACCGATGTTGTTATTGCCCATCAGGGTGGCTGTAATCCGGAAGTCTCCGGCAAGATTGGCGATGCCGGTTGGAAACCCGGTACCCAGTTGCACACCGCCATTGTCACTATAGGGCGGTACAAAGACACCCAGTGGTTGACGGTTGATGAGATCAAAGCGCTTGATCGCACTGGAACTGGTATAGAAAAGACTGTGGTCGCTGCCCCGGTAACTCAGTGCGGACTGAAAAGTCAGCAGTCCGTCCCTGGGGAGAATTTCAATGCCCCTGGAAGCCCCGCTTTGAGCGTCAAATCGCAGCACACGATTATTATCCACGCTGATTACGAGAACGTCCTCGCCCACCGGATTCAACTCAGTGAAGCCGTCGTTGTCGTCGTCGTCATCTTCATTGTCGCCCGTACCATCCGAGTCAAAATCGGCAAACTCGTCCGCGTCCTGTGGAAAAACATCGGCGTTGTTGCCAATACTGTCACCGTCGTCATCGGCGGATTCATTCTCATTTTTCGGAAAACTGTCGCTTGAATCCTCTACCAGGTCATTGTCATCATCGGTGTCTGCATTGTCTCCCGTCTGATCGGAATCGGTATCCAGGTATTCAGCGGGATCATCAGGAAACGCGTCGCTGGCGTCCCCGCTGCCATCCATGTCTGAATCCGCCTGCTCATCGCTATCGAAAGGGAAATGGTCCTCCCAGTCCACAGTTCCATCACCGTCACTGTCATCGGCGGAACGTTCAGGCAGCAGTACCTCAGTGACACTGACCTCGGTTCGGTAACCGGTTACCGAGGCCACCTGGTCCCGCATTACCGCGGCATTGTTGGCCAGACTGCCCGGACCATCCGAGCCACAGGCCTGACCACCACAGAACACATCGGGATTGGAAAACAACGGCAAACCGCGAAACCGGTCGGCTTTGCCGGTGCCAAATGAGCCCATCATGGTACCGAATTGATCCAGCTTTACAAATGCAGCACCACGTGGATCAAATGCTCCACCGCCGGAGCCCGCCTGGTGTGCCGCACCCAGGTTGTGGCCAATCTCATGGGTCATCACATCATCCAGGCACGCAGACCAGCTGCTCATGCCGTCGCTGACCACGTTGACCCCCACGTTCGGATCACCGGTCGGGAAATATGCAATGCCACAACTGCCGCGTGTTTCAATATCGTGTGGACGGAACATGATCACCAGGTCAGCACCCCGATCGTCACGTAATGCCTGCAGTCCCTCCAGTCCGGGCACATTCTGGCCAGACAGCGCGCTGGACATGTCGTTCAGCAATTGCGCATTGGTATTGTCATTGCGGTAATCAAAAAACTCCTTACCCACGTCGCGCACCGCCATGGAGATTTCCGAATTGGACATGGCCTGGTTGGCAAGCTGGACGATATGATTCAATCGGGTTTCAATCAGTTCTCCGGGGTAGCGCTGTGCAAAAGCCTGGTTATAAATCAACAGGATGTCGAGCACGGCATCGGCTTCAGTATCTCTCAATACAGCAAAAGGGGTGGCAGTTGTGTGACGGTTGTTCTTGCCCTGGTCTGCCACATGGTGTTCGGTCTCACAACTGTTGTAAGTGATACCTGTTGCTGGCAATTCGATTGCCCTGCTCCCCGAAAAGTCCGTGGTCAGCAGATAAAATTTATCGCCATCGTGCATGTGCCCATAAATACTTTCACGACCAGATTCACGACCCAAAGTGGCATTGATTGAACTGCGTTTGTCAGCAGATTTTCCATGGATACTGACATCGCCGTTGGCGTGCTGTTTCTGACTGGAGATATTGAACTGAAGTTCTTTTTCTCCACTGATTGCGATACCGAACTGTGAAGCAGATCTTGTGAACGATTTGTCATCAAGTCTTGTATAGGCCGCCGCAGGCAGACCGCGCCAACCATCAGTGGCCGGCGAAGCAGATGACAGGGCTGGTAACAACGCCAGTGCAATAAGAATAAAAAAACGGACAATTGACATGGGTAAAACTGGCTTCCTGGGTCTTGGATTGTGGGTACCAGACTACGCCAACAGGCGATTTGAAACCATTTTTTTTCAATACGTGCTTTAATTTAAACAGTACACAATGTTTTTTGTCATTTTTTGCAATTTCAATCCGAAAAAATTAGAGGGAGCCCGTCATGTTAAAGAACCTGATTATGCTGCTGTCAGCAGGCCTGGTCTGCACAACAATTTCCGCTGGGGACAAACCCACCGCACTACAGGATGCGTTACTGGCCCAGGAGGAAAAGGTACAGGCACGTTATGGTTATCGGCACCCCGGAGAAACGCTGGAGTTTTTTGAGGTCAAACCGGGTATGACCGTGGTTGAAGGACTTCCGGGTAGTGGCTGGTATTCAAAGATCCTGCTGCCTTACCTTGGGTCTGATGGCGAGCTGATCGGGGCGGATTATGCCGAGGACATGTATCCCCTGTTTGGTTTCTTTGGTGAAGACTATATTGCCGCCAAGAAAACCTGGGTAGCGGATTGGACCGGTGAGGCCAGTGGGTGGAGTGGCGATGATGGTGCTGACGTGGCGGCTTTTCAACTGGGTTCCATGCCGGAGAAAATGAAAGGAACCGCCGATGCCGTGGTGTTGATTCGGGCCCTTCACAACCTGGCGCGTTTTGAGGAGAAGGGTGGTTACCTGACCACGGCACTCGCAAACGCCTTTGACGTATTGAAGCCTGGTGGTGTGGTGGGTGTGGTACAGCACAAGGCACGTGACGAAATGCCGGATGACTGGGCCAACGGAAGCCGCGGATATCTGAAGCAAAGTTTTGTTATTGAGCACATGGAAAAAGCGGGCTTCGTGCTGGAAGCCTCCAGTGACATGAACAATAACCCGGCAGACCAACCGACCACCGACGATATCGTCTGGCGTCTCCCGCCGACCTTGGCAACCTCCGGTGACAACGAGGAACTGATGGCCCAATTGAAAGCCATCGGTGAATCAAATCGCATGACGCTCCGTTTTCGCAAGCCCGAATAATCAATGAACTATTAACAGGGAAGAACCCATGTATGTCCGGTATCTGAAGGTTGTTTTCGTCGTATTAATTGCCCTGTTGTGCCTGGTTTACGCAGGTCAGAATGTCGCCAACCTGGAAGCGTGCTATCAGTCATTCGCCTATGTGATGAGCAACGCGGAGCATAGCATTTACCCGGCATCATTCCTGCAGTCCATCACCAGTCCTGCCTTGATCTGGCTGGCCGTGGTAGTCGTCGTTGGCTGCGAGTTTGCAGCCGGTGTACTTTCGGCCAGGGGTGCCCTGGCCATGTGGGCTGCCAGAAAGGCAGATGCCAGGGTGTTCAGGGATGCGAAGAAATACGCGCTCATTGGCAGTGGTCTCGGTGTCGTTGTCTGGCTGGGGTTTTTCGCGGTGATTGGGGGGGCAGGTTTTCAAATGTGGCAAACTGCCGCCGGTTCTGCCTCGTTGGAGGGTGCATTCCAGTTCTCAGCGTCCTGTACACTGGTGTTTATTATTCTCAGTTCGAGAGATGAACAGACCGCTTGAAAACCAACATCATTCTGGAAGAAAAATGAAAATAACTATTAGCAGGGGTGTGGCACTTGGAGTATTAATTCTGTCCTTCACGGGTCCGGTGTCCGCCAATGGCCGTTACCTGGAAGTTGACACCACGGTTCAGACGGAGCATTCGGTTACCGTCAAAGGTGAAAAGTTCTCATATACGGCGACCGCCGGTACACAACCCGTCTGGGACAAGAAAGGCGAGGTGATCGCGTCACTTTTCTATACCTATTATCAGCGTGATGGAATCAGGAATCGTGAAACCAGACCGTTGATCATCTCCTTCAACGGCGGCCCCGGTTCGGCTTCCGTGTGGATGCACATTGCCTATACCGGTCCACGAATTCTGCAGGTCGATGACGAGGGCTACCCGGTGCAGCCCTACGGGATAAAGGAAAACCCGTATTCAATACTGGATGTTGCCGATATTGTTTTCGTCAATCCGGTCAATACCGGCTATTCACGTATGATCGATGCTGATGACGGAGATGAAAAGAAAGGCAAGTCAGACAAGGAAAAACGCGAGTTGTTCTTCGGTGTCAACGCCGACATCAGGTACCTGGCCGAGTGGCTCAACACCTTCGTTACAAGAAACAACCGCTGGCGCTCGCCAAAATACCTGATCGGGGAAAGTTACGGCACGACGAGAGTTTCAGGTCTGGCGCTGGAACTGCAAAACGCCCAGTGGATGTATCTCAATGGCGTCATCCTGGTCTCACCCACCGGTCTGGGTCTGGAGCGTGATGGACCGGTACGGGCGGCCAACAGGCTACCCTATTTTACGGCCGCAGCCTGGTATCAGAAAGCGCTGGATGAAGATCTCCAAAACCGTGACCTGGACGAAATCCTGCCCGGGGCCGAGCGTTTCGCCATTGACGAGCTGATGCCGGCACTGGCCAGGGGTGGGTTTATCGACGCGCAGGAAAGACAGGCAATTGCTGAGAAAATGGCACATTATTCCGGGTTATCGGTTGAGGCGGTATTGCAGAATAATCTTGATGTGCCGACCAGCTATTTCTGGAAGGAATTGCTGCGTGACAGGAGCCTGACGATTGGAAGACTGGATTCACGTTATCTGGGAATCGACAAAAAAGATGCAGGTGACAGGCCTGATTACAATGCGGAGCTGACTTCCTGGCTGCACTCTTTCACACCGGCAATCAATTACTATTTACGCGAGGTGCTGAACTACCGCACTGACATCAAGTACAACATGTTTGGCGATGTTCGTCCCTGGGACCGTGAGGACGACCAGACCGGGGAAAACCTGCGCCTGGCCATGGCAGAAAATCCCTATATGAAGGTCATGGTCCAGTCAGGCTATTACGATGGCGCGACCAATTATTTCGATGCGAAGTACACCATGTGGCAGATCGATCCCAGTGGAAAAATGCAGGACCGGTTACGGTTTGAAGGCTACCGCAGTGGTCACATGATGTACCTGCGGCGCGAGGATCTGGAAACTGCAAATGAGCATATCAGGGAGTTCATTTTGACTACGACACCTGAACGGAATCAATCAGCAAAATACTAGGGCGAAACTGTTACCCGCCACCGCAATCTCGTCTGAGCCAACGGAGCGAATTTTTTCCGGTTTTGAAATTGTGACCACCGGAGATGGTGCCGGGGTGTCAAATCGGGGCTCGCGGAAATGGGTGCGATGTTACAAATATTACATTTCTACCGGGGTATAACTTCGTATCTGTCAGGAATTCACTGATTCAGAAGCGGTTGTAATCAACACAAGTAGTCAGGAAAGTTCAAACAGACAGCCTTGACGAATAGGATTGCGCACATGCAGTGCCGAGCAGGCACGCATAGGTGATGGCGATTGCCGGCATTTGCAGACTGAAATCAAACAGGGAATGAATACCGACAAGCACACTCGCCGCAACACCCGTGGCGGGAAATACCCAGTCCTTGCCGCGAACCCGGGCGCCAATCAGACACAGGACCGTTATCCATATGATGCAAAGAAACAGGGCACCGGCCACTGGCCAGCCCAATTCAAAGATATTTTCAAGATAGGTATTGTGGGTCTTGTCAAAGTGGGCGCCCAGCTTGTCATCCCGGTAAAGCCGGAAACTGTCAGTAAAGGTTCCGTAACCAAAACCAAGCACCGGATTGTCCGTAATGGCATCTGTGGTCAGTTGATAAACCTGCATGCGGGATTCGCTGTCGACGGTAAGGCGGTCAATTCTTTTCAACAGCACTTCAGAGGTCAAAACAAAGGCAACTATGGATACCAGCACTGCCCCTCCCAGTACCACCTTCGACCTGTTGCTCTTGATGCGTTGACGATGATTCAAAAGCAACACCAGCACCAGACCGCCAGACAGCGTACTCAGAAACCCACCCCTGGAGTGGGTCAGAATTAGTGCCGAAGTCATCAGCAGTATCGCTGCCAATGGTTTCCATACCTGTAATACAAACTGTTCGATCTGCGATTGTCTGTCTCTTGGCAGGGTATAGGCTGCAAGCCTTTTGCCCATGACCTGTTGATAAAAGACTGCGATCGCGCACAATAACGACAATCCCAGGTAGGTTGCGAAGGAATTTCGGTTGACGAAGGTGCTTCTGACATCACCCCTGAAACTTTCATCATGAAACCAGAGCAGGCTCGGGTTGTCCCCCCAAAATATGACCAGACCATAAATGGCATAGCAGAAACCGGCAAAAGCCAGCCACTTGAAAGCCGAAAGCGCCAATCCACGTTGCCGGCCAAACTGGAAGGACAGAAAAAATACCAGGCCATAGCAAAGCAGTCGCATGACGGCAGTAACACTGTCTTCAGCGGAAAGTGAAACACTGCCTGAAAGTGGCAGACCAAGTGCCTCGGCACCCATGTTCCAGAGCGGATGCTGCCAATTCAGCGGTACCACGTTCCAGGTTTGCACCCAGGCCCAGGTACAGACTGAAAGGAACAAAACGGTCACGGGTAGCGGCGGGAATCGATGAACCCTGCCGGGATTGATTATCGACTGTAACACCCATCCCAGCGAAATAACTGATACGACAAAGGCACACAGGGTCCATGACCATTCTCTGTTACTACCCAGCGGCAGGGGTGCCAGTATCACCAGTATTAACAGCAGTCTGTGAAGCAAGATACTCACCCCTGTACCCGAGCCCTGGACCGTCCGTGCACTGGTCGCCTGAACTCTGGCAATGGATTACTCATCAAGACCGGCTCCCAGTTCAGCGAGGAAGGAGTCGTTATACCCGGATAGCAAGTCATGAATAAGTTTGAAATCCAGCGCTCCGGACTTCATCTGGCTCAACATCAGATTTCTGTGAAGTGACCAGGTCAATACTACCTGGTCGCGGATCAATAATACGGCCTCGGTATCCAGCCTGGCCAGATAGTTCAGACCCAACTCAAGTCTCGTTATCATCAACGTGGGCTCCACTCTGCCGGTAAGAATGGACATCTTCAGGGCCACGGTCACCTGCTCATCAGGATACTGCAGGTACGCTTTGACGCGGGCTATACGTAGCCAGGTTCTTGGCTTTGCAGGAGCCCTACTGACCACTTCCTCTGCAGCAAGTATGGTTTGTTCTAATGCCTGGCGGCGTTGCCAGAATGATTTTTCCGGATCCTGGGCGGAGAGCATTTGCAATTCGCTGAGTCCTTCCCAGTATCGGTAGTGATCATGTAAGCCGTTCGATTCACGTGCTCTTGCAATCAGACCGGTGAGTTGTTGCTGGTCCATGGTCCTGTCTTTCCAATAGTTGGAAATGGCTGTGTCCACAGGCAGGTAACTGAAACTTGCCCTCAAGCGTGGCCATGCCAGTGACAGCAATACCAACGCACCGACACCGATGGTCAGTATCAGTGTGTAAGGTCTGGGTGCGTTCTTCTTCGTCATGGATCAACTGATTTGCTTTATGTTTGGAGCTTTATGCAATGTAACTGCCTCATGGGTCAGGCCGGAGACTGGCATCACAGTGAATTAGACGTGTGATGTGCAAAAATCATAATTGAGATGACCCTGCTGGTGTACATTCCGGCCCTCCATCAGTATATCGATGTTGAATTTTTAAGTGGCAGTTAACCCTGGCCGGTCGACGTGGCCGAGACCAGATTTGACCGAAAATCGGGGCTTGGCTGGGGTGCAGTATACAGGTCCGACGTCATCCGATAGGTGTGAACATTAAAACCGTCCCCGCAAACCAGCGAAGACGGCACGTCCGGGGCGTGCAAAACCCAGGATTTCTTCGTAGTCTTCATCCAGCAGGTTGCTGACCCGGCCGGTCAGTTCCATGGTTTTTGTCAATTTCCAGGACGTGGCCAGATCGAGTAAGGTGTAGGCACCCATTTCCACCCGTTCCGATGCAAATGTCACGGGTGAGAAGAACAGGTCCAGTTGCGTCCCGCTATAGTTCAGATTGAGATTCAGATTGCCGCGATTGTCAGCAAAACCGTAGTTGGCTGCAACAGTGGCCATGTGTTTGGGACGTCTGACTTCGCGCAGGGACTGCCCGCCGGCATCTTCCTCGGTTGCATCCGTATAGGTGTAAGAGGCAGAAAGGGTGAATACTTCGCTTACGACTGCGTCAAAGACCGCTTCCAGTCCTTTTCGCTGGCTGTCACTGGTTTTGTTCCGGGCTGTGAACAGGAATGTGTCGAGATCAAATACGAAGCCATCAATCTCATCACGCAGATCCTGGTCAAACCAGACCAGTTGAAACTGGTACCGGCCATCGTCAAAAGTACTGTCCAGACCAACTTCCCAGCTACGTGAAGATTCCGGTTTCAGATCGGGGTTGCCGATAAAGTAATCTTCAAAATAGCCAAATCTCTCGGTAAACGTCGGTGCCTTGGAACCCGTACCCATTGATCCCCGTATTCGCAGCCCGTCGGTCAGTTGGTAGGATGCCGCCACTTGCCAGGTGTGCGCGTCACCAAAGTCACTGTAGTCATCCAGTCGGCCACTCAGGGTCCAACTGAATCCAGTGATCGGTCTGCCAACATACTCCAGCGCGTAGCCCGCGACATCGTAGGACTGGTCCTGGTTGGGGTCACCAAAAGGCGAGGCCTCGCCGCGTTGTGAGAAGTCCACATCCTCACTCTCCAGAGCAAAACTGATGCGGTGGTTACTGATCGCACCTTGACCGAGGTTCACTCCCCCACGCAGTCGATATTCGAGTGTTTGCGCGCTGGTGGAACTGGTCCAGAGTCCATCACCAAAATTATCATTTTCAGAATCCATCCAGTTGAGCGAAAACGTTCCGGACCAGGGGCTGTCATTTGGGTCCGTACTGGCCTCGGCGCTCAGAAAGGACTGTCGGGATTCGGTTTCCCGGTCGGCATCTGTGGGTAGACCCGTGACAAAGAAATCAATGTCATCAAATTCGTTGGTACTGTCTACAACCTGGCCTGAGAAACGCAGGCTGATGACATCACCGGGGTCGGATTTGACCGCAATATTGATCGTGGCATTTTCTGATCCGTCCTTTTCGGAACCGGTTCGGGATATGTTGGTGCCATCGGTTTTCAGCCACGCTGCACCCCCGGTCAGGTGAAATACTTCACCCGCGTAGCCACCGTCTGCTGCCAGGTTGAATGTACCGAAGGAGCCGCCTTCGATGTGGCTTCGCATATAAGGGCTCTCTACGTCTTTACTGCGGATAATATTGATTACACCGGCCACCGCGTCACCACCCCAGGTTGCGCTCTGTGGGCCTCGAATGATTTCGATGCGTTCAATATTGGATGTCAGGGCAAACTGGTACTGAAATTCGTCACTCAATGCCGGGTCGTTGGCACGCACACCGTCGATCAAAACCAGCAGGTGATTGGCTTCCGCGCCCCGTACCCGTATCTGGGTTTGCGTACCCGGTCCACCTGCCTGGCTTACCGCAAATCCTGGTACATCGCGTAATAGGTCGGACAGATAGCTGGCCTGTTTTTGTTCGATCTCCGCGCGTGTAATCACCGTGATGGAACTGGCGACATCGCGGGTGGAAACCGGGTAAAGACCGGCGGTAACCAGCATATCCTCAAGCTTAAGGGCTTCCTCAGCCTGCAGTTGCAAGCTGATCAAGAGCATAAAAATTATTGCGGCTCTGGCGGTGCCGGCCGTGGTGGTTTGTTTTGTCATCTCAATTTCCAGGACGTTCTCACCCGAACGCGCGGGGTTGCGCTTGGTGGCCGGTTGAAGCTGGGAGACTGTTCCTGGTTACTGGTGGTGCCGGGGAGTCAGTACCCACATGCCTCCGCCCGCCGCGATTGCACAAGTGAATAAAACTGCTGGCCGGTCTCCGGGCTTGCGAAGGGCGAATTTTGATCGCCTCTGACGGGTCGCCTTCCCATGCCCAAGCACAGTGGCTGCGATGACCCATACCTTCGCCTACCGTTGCGGGGGCAGCGACGGAATAGCCTGTGATTGGCGCACCGTCTTCCCGTTTAATCCCCTGACTGAGCAGTCAGAAGGACACCTGCAGACTCGAATGTGAGATTGATAGATTAATCCCTGCTTGTCAAGCAAATGTGCCGTCATGCTTGTTAGCAGCAGAGCAGGACCAGGTCCGGCTAGTCAATCCGCTGATTGGGGATTTCACTGCCGTCGCTGACCAGCAAGTTCATTTGCTTGCTGTGCCCATCGTTGTCCATTTCAAAAACAATCCTGTAACCATTGTCGTTGTGGAACGTAAAGCGATGGTTGCCCAACGCGACCAGTGCATAAGGCTCCGAACCCTCGCGCTGGTACATTAGACGGTCTTCTTCAATAAAGGTCTTTCGTATTCCGTAGTCACCTGCATAACGCCCGAGCTCAGTTGTCTTCGGGGAAACCGGATTTCTACGGGCAGCCAACATCTCCCCGGCCCAGTTCAGCGCCAGCGATTGCAACGGGTCCTGTGTTGCTTCTTCCAATTCCTGATAGAGCATTGACAGCGATTCATCGAGTGCTCCATCGGCAGGGATCTTGATGTGTGGTTGCACACCCGTGCCTTCCCAGTTTGTTTTCGTTATCGGGTTGCGTGCCGAACCCGTAGATACAAATACTGAAAAGCCACTTTCCAGAAAAAATGTGTCACCCGGATTACCGGCACCATAGGTGGTTTCCCCGATCAGGGTTGCCCTTTCCATGGCACGCAGGTGGTAGGAAAACCCTTCGGCGGCCGAACCCGTTCCTGCCGAGGTGAGAACAAACAGCGGGGTGTCAGGTCTGTATCCCGCCGGGTGAGAGGGCGGAGACCACATTTGTCTGGGGTGTTCACGTGTGCGGCTAACGAATGTATTGATGATGACGGGATCTTGCAAATTCAGAAAATGGCTGA
This sequence comes from Lysobacterales bacterium, assembly GCA_014238945.1. Classification (GTDB taxonomy): domain Bacteria; phylum Pseudomonadota; class Gammaproteobacteria; order Xanthomonadales; family SZUA-36; genus SZUA-36. The sequence goes on along the minus strand of JABAAB010000078.1, from coordinate 22,489 downwards.
TCAGGAACTGCACCATGGAGGGTGAGCCACCTCCGTTGTTACGCAGATCAATGATTACCGCATCGGTATTGGCGAGAAAATTCAATGCGGCCGTGGCGGTCTTCTCCCCGGCTTCGATCGGGGCGAACATACGTAAGTCAATATAGCCAATATTGCCAGGCAGGATTTCAACCCGTTCAAAACCGTAATGGGCGCGACTCATTGCCCGCCTCTGGTCGGATTGCCGGTCTTCGTCATGACCGTCATGGCCCGGTTGGGATCCTGTTTTCTGCTGTGGATTAAATCTGACATTGAAATGACGATCTTCCTGGCGCAATCGCCGGGTCAATTCATCTGCCAGCGCGCCGGCTTCTGAGAGCTTGCTGAATTCTCCGAACCCAAGGGCAGAAGTCAGTTTGGTCGAAATTTCCTCGGCACGTTGGGCGTCGTAATATTCTTCTTCAATCACCTTTGCAATGGCCTCGACCGCGGTGGTCCGTTGTTCGGGTGTAAGGCTAGCCTGCGCCGCAGGCCAATGCAAAAACGCCAGTAAGACAGTCAATATTGCCGTATGGATCAAGCTGGATTTCATTCGTAGGGGTCTCCTGTGAATCAATTGGGAAGTTAACTTGTTTCCAAGGAGACGGACTACGCTGGTGTTTCGTTGCAATAATTACTTCAGGATCTGTTCAATACTCAATGGCCCGGTTGCCACGACGATTAAAACCTGTAACCACCGAACTGCTCACGCAACTTCATTTTCTGTATCTTGCCGGTTGCCGTGTGTGGGATCTCGTCGATAAATTCCACCGCTTCCGGGATCCACCATTTAGCAATTTTTCCATCAAGGTAGGCCAGGATTTCATTTTCACTCACTTCGGACCCGGTCTCTCGGACCACGATCAACAAGGGCCGCTCTGTCCACTTGGGGTGTGCAATTCCGATCACGGCAGCCTCTGCAATTCCCTCGCAACCAATCGCCGTATTTTCAATTTCAATGGATGATATCCATTCGCCACCGGACTTGATCACATCCTTGTCCCGGTCGGTTATCTGCATGTAGCCCAGTTCATCGATGTGGGCAATATCACCGGAATCAAACCAGCCACCTTCCAGCAGAATACTCTTGTCGTGATTGTAATATGCACTCGAAACCGCAGGCCCGCGAACCAGCAGGTGCCCTGCGGTTTTTCCATCTCGTGGCAATTCATTGCCATCGTCGTCCACGATTTTCATTTCCACCATGTACGGTGTGCGGCCCTGCTTCAATTTCAATTTGATGAGTTCTTCACCCTTGAGGTGCATGGTTGAATTCTTCATCTTGCCGGTAGTGCCCACCGGTGACATCTCGGTCATGCCCCAGCCATGGATCACTTCCACGTCATATTTGTTTTCCAGTGTTTCTATCATCATGCGGGGGCAGGCAGCACCACCGATGAGTACACGTTTCAGCCAGGGCAGTTCCAGGTCGTTTTCCTTCAGGTGCTGGAGCAGACCAAGCCACACCGTCGGCACGGCAGCCGAAGCGGATACTTTTTCTGTATCCAGCAGTTCATAAATGCTCCTTCCATCCATTCCGGCTCCGGGCATGATCAGGCTGGCACCCGCAGTGGGTACGGCATAGGTCAAGGCCCAGGCATTGGCATGGAACATCGGTACGATCGGCAGGATGTTATCGGAAGAATTCACCCCCAGTACATCCGGTTGGTTGCACATCAGGCCATGCAATACATTGGAGCGGTGGGAATACAGCACACCCTTGGGGTTACCGGTGGTGCCGGAGGTATAACACAGTGCGGCAGCGGTGTTTTCATCAAAGGATGCCCAGGAAAAATCCGCGTCGGCACCGTCAAGCCAGGTTTCAAAGGCAACTGCGTTGGCCAAGCTGGTCTCCGGCATATGCTCGTCATCGGTCAGGATGATGTACTTGGTGATGGTGGGCAAATGGGCCGCTATGGCCTCGGCCAAAGGAACAAAGGTCAGGTCGATAAACAGGATCCGGTCTTCCGCGTGATTGATGATGTAAATCAGCTGTTCGGCAAAAAGTCGTGGATTCAAGGTGTGGCAGATGGCACCCAGACCCATGATGCCGTACCAGGTTTCGACATGACGGTCGGTATTCCAGGCCATGGTGGCAATGCGGTCACCGATACCGACACCTTCGAGTTGCAGTGCCTTGGCGACCCGCAGTGATCGCACCCGCAGGTCCCGGTAGTTATAGCGTCTCATCGGGCCCTCTATGGAGCGCGTGACCATTTCGCGCTCTCCATGGTTCAAAGCGGCATGGTCAAGTACCGTATGCACCAGCAATGGGTAGTCCTGCATCAGACCCAGCATGTTTGTCTCCCTTGGGATATTTGGAAATTACAGGTTTATTCTGGGTGAAACCAGTGGAGATGTAAAATACTCCCAGCGGTCAGATGAGCCGATTGTTCAATTCAATAATCCTCCAACCGGTATACAGGTTTTTGCAATTAATGAACTCCGGCATAATTTACCCATGATCAAGGCCGGGTACGTTGAACCATTGTTTCGTCCTCCTTCGGAGGCAAACAACCTTGTCCTGCGGGTAACCATTGATTGTTCCTGGAACAATTGCACATTTTGCGGAATGTATACCCAACCCCAGAAACGTTTTCGCTTTAAATCAGTTGATGAAATCGGGCAGGAACTGGCACTAATTGCTAAATCGGGTGTGCCTGTCCGGGGTCCGTTACCATGCGCCAGGAGAGGGTAACGGATCTTTAGCGGTTTGTATAAATTGAACACCGCTGACGGTACTATGTCGCCATGACAGGCAAACGCATACTGCTACATACCTTTTTTCTATTGATGCTACCGGTTCTGGTGGCGTGGTACGGGATCTCGACCGCCGGGGCGTTGGCCCTGGTGATACTGGCTCTGTTGTGGCGTTGGGCCATAACCCTCAGTGGATTTATTGCCCCTGCCCGGGTCCCCGAACTTGAACTTGAAACCATCACGCTCAGTCACTATGCAGAGAAAGTACGCTGGTGCATGGACAGGCTGGGGATAGAATATACCGAACGTCAAATGGTCGGTGTTCTGGGTGCGTTTTTCACCGGCCGATCGGTTCCTCAACTCAAGTTCCGTACCGGTGGGGTGCAGTCAAAAATCGGAAATTCACCCGAGATCCTGCGGTACCTATGGGGAGCCTATTGCAGCGAACCGAAACACAGGGCAGGATTTCTGCGACCAACAAAGGACAGGCTGGAACTGGAAGAAAAAGTGGACCGTTATGGCCGTGACCTGCAGGTCTGGGTTTACTACCATGTACTCGGTGACCGGGAATTGACGCAATATGCCTGGGGTTGCACGCATTCCGGGATTCCCCACTGGCAACGATATGCCGTGATCGCTTTGTTCCCGGTGCTGCGCATTCTGATGCGCTGGGCATTCCAGATCTCTGGCAGCCATTACAAAAAAGTCGTGGACAACATTGAGAAGCTACTGGCGGACACAGAACAACAAATTATCGATGACCAGGTTTCCCTGCTCGGCGATGAAACACCCAACTTTGCCGATATTGCATTTGCGGCAATGACGGCACTCTGGTTGCGACCCCCTGAATTCGGTAATGGCAAGACCAGTGATATTCGCATCGAACGGGAGCGTATGCCTGAGGCTATGCGCGCAGATGTGAATCGATGGATCAATGACTACCCCGGCGTGGTGAAATTTGTGGGTCATTTGTATCAACAGGAAAGGGCGAGGAATTATGGCAATGGATAAAGCGGAAAAAACCGTCAGGGACATCCTGGCCCTGGCCGATGTTGGTGTAGATGGAGTTCACCCATGGGACCTTAAGGTGTCCAGCAAGGAATTTTACCGGCGGCTGCTGGGGCAGGGCTCAATCGCGTTGGGTGAAACCTACATGGATGGTCTGTGGGATTGCGAACAGATCGATGTGTTCATTTACAAGGTATTGCGCGCGGGTCTTGAGAACAAGATCTCTGTGTTGAGTCTGTTGTGGCCGGTTCTGTGGTCAAAGATGGTCAATCTGCAGAGCAAGCGTCGTGCCTTCCAGGTGGGTGAGCATCATTATGATATGGGCAATGACCTGTTCCTGTTGATGTTGGATGACACCATGGCCTATACCTGCGGCTACTGGCGTGAGGCAGATAATCTTGGAGATGCGCAACGGGCAAAAATGGATCTTGTTTGTCGTAAGTTGAGTTTGAAACCCGGTATGCGAGTTTTGGATATCGGCTGTGGCTGGGGCAGTTTTGCCCGCTATGCCGCACAGAATTATGGTGTAAAAGTCGTTGGTGTAACCGTGTCAAAGGAACAGATAGAGCTGGGTAGTGAATTGTGTCAAGGACTTGATGTAGATCTGCGTTTCCAGGATTACCGTGATGTCGAAGGCCGTTTTGACCGGGTAGTTTCCATTGGCATGTTCGAGGCCGTTGGACACAAGAATTATAGAACCTTCATGACCACCGTTGATCGATGCCTCGAAGAAGATGGGTTGTTTCTGTTGCATACCATTGGCACCAATACGCCCGACCTGCAGGCCGATCCCTGGACCATCAAGTACATATTTCCCAATGGCTATCTGCCATTACAAAAGCAGATCGATGCAGCCACGCAGGGCATATTCATCATGGAAGACTGGCATAATTTCGGTCCCGATTATGATCCCACCATCATGGCCTGGGTGGATAATGTGAAGGCCAATCGGGAACAACTGGAAAAACTCGGTTATGACAGTCGATGGTATCGTATGTGGACCTACTGGCTGCTCTCTGCAGCGGGGTCTGCACGCGCCAGACGCAACCAGCTTTGGCAGATCGTGTACTCGAAAAAAGGACTGGATGGCGGCTACTTACCGGTACGTTAAGCGGGTACGACCCCCCGAGATATTGCCCAAATTCTGGTGAGAGGCTATTTTCTGGCTTATACTCATTGAGGGATTGTAATTAACTGTTGGGGAAGTCTTTGTTTGTTGTAGTTTACCTGCCGAAGACTCTGTGGGGGTGGTCATGGGAACAAGCCGTCAATACCACACAACTGTTGGAACCTGGTCCAAAAAATAAAAGGATTTTGTTTTATGGCAAAAATATTGATAGTGGACGATTCCACTTTCGCCCGTGCCAGATTAAGGGATTTATTCGAAAAAAGTGGACATGAAGTAGTTGGGGACGCTGAAGATGGTGTGCTGGCCTTGTCTTTATACAAAAATCTGCAACCGGAACTTGTCACCATGGACCACCTGATGGAAAACAAATCCGGTGAAGACGCACTCAAGGAAATAATCCGTCACGATCCTGATGCCAGGATAATAATGATTTCAGGATCGAGTGACCACAAGCTGGAAGAAAGAGTATTGCAAGCAGGGGCGAAAGCATTTGTTGCAAAATTTGACGGACATTTAAAACTTTTGAAAGTCATAAACCAGGTAATGAAAAGCTGAACCTATCGGGCGGGCACCACCGAGTACAGGGTCGCGCGATAGTTAATAATTTAGGATGAATTTTGCAAGAAGCCGAACAAAAATCAGACCATATACCGCAACTACAATCCTTCATGGACCAGGCCTCCGCGCTTGAGTTGGGGCGTCGCTCATTACTTGGTGCACCGGTATATGTTCTGATTTCATTGATCATGCTGATAGGGACACCCATCCTTATGGACTACGGGTGGTGGGCGGCTACCGAGGCAACACTGCTGATTTTGATGGGTGTGGTCAGGGTTTGGTTCGCGTTGGGCTTTGAAGAACGTTATGAGCGTATCGGTGAAAAGGCCGTGATTCAGTTCAGTGTACTTACCGCCTTACAAAGCCTGGCACTTGGTGTGTTGGCCGCGATGGTTATTCACAAGTATTGGGCCTCCCAGGAAATTGTTCTCACTATTGTACTGTCCGCCGGTGTCATTGCCGCCTCAACCAGTGCATTGTCGGTGCGGCGCAGTGCCCACCTGATTTTCCTGGTCTGCGTATTGGGGCCATTTGGTTATTCAGTATTTCTGGTTGGCGGACCATTCAAGGCGGCGCTCATTCTCGGCTACTTATTGTTGATGGCTTTTCTCGTCCAGGACGGCGGACAGGCGAAAAAGACTTATTTGCAGGGCATTAAGGAATTCTACGATCATCAACAGAAACAACGGCATACCAAGAGTGAACTACGCAAATTGGCGCTTGCTGTGGAGCAGAGTCCGGAAAGTATTTTAATTATCAATCTCGATGCTGAGATTGAATACGTCAATGATGCATATGTGAATGCCAGTGGCTACAGTCGGGAAGAGTTGATCGGTCAGAATCCAAGAATCACACATTCGGACAAGACAGCAACAGAGACATACGATGAATTGTGGGCTGCGCTGAAAAAGGGGCTGCCATGGAAAGGGGAATTCTGTAGTCAACGCAAAGATGGCAGTGAGTACATCGAAATGGCCCGCATTGCACCGATGAGTGAACCCGATGGTGAGATTACACATTATGTGGCGGTTCAGGAAGACATTACGGAAAAAAAACAACTAGCGGAGGAACTGAACGATCATCGCCATCACCTCGAGGAACTTGTTGAGGAACGGACCGTGTTGCTGAAGGAAGCCCGGCAGCGGGCCGAGGCTGCCGGGGAGAACTTGCGGGAACGTGAACGTCAGTTTAGACAGGCTGCCAAGGTAGCCCACCTGGGGCATTGGTATGCGGACGAGGTTAAGGGTGAATATACCGTAATTTCAGAGGAATATGCGCGTATCCATGGTTACAGCGTGGAAGAGTTTCTGGAGCGTTTTGGCAATTTGGAAAAGTCCTGGGAAACCATTTATCCGGAAGATTGGGCAAAGGTGAAAGAGGCCAGTAAAAAGGATGATGGAGCACGACTGGAATATCGAATACTGGACAAGGGCGGAAATACCCGCTTCGTGCGCAAATTCAGCAGGGTGATTCGCAATACCCTGGGTGACCGCATTGCCACGAAAGGTACGTTGCAGGACATTACAGAGGTCAAACAAGCAGAGGTTGAACTGCAGGTTGTCGAGGCGGCAACCCAGGCCAAGAGCGCATTCCTGGCCAATATGAGTCATGAAATCCGTACCCCAATGAATGCGATTATCGGCCTTACCCATCTTTTAAAACGCGGCGACCCCACAACGGACCAGTTGAACCGCCTGTCCAAGATTGACATCGCCGCCGCCCACTTGCTCTCCATCATCAACGACATACTGGATTTGTCCAAGATCGAGTCGGGAAAGTTAAGCCTGGAGCAAACAGATTTCCACCTTGAGACAATATTTGATCAAATTCAGTCATTGCTCAAGTCGCAGATAACAGCCAAGGGTCTGACCTTCATTATCGAACGTGAGGATGTGCCTGATTGGCTCAGGGGCGACCCGACACGTCTATCCCAATCCCTGATCAATTATGTCAGTAATGCGGTCAAATTCACTGCCAAAGGAAAGATTTTTCTACGTGCCAAAAAACTGAACGAAAGAGGCAATGATATCCTGGTAAAGTTTGAGATGCAGGATTCAGGCATTGGTATTGATTCCGACAAACTCTCCGGTCTGTTTGAGGCTTTTCAACAGGCTGACACTTCAACGACACGTGAGTACGGTGGCACCGGGTTAGGACTGGCAATCACCCGACACCTGGCGCAATTAATGGGTGGAGAGGCGGGTGTGGAGAGCAAGCCGGGTCTGGGCAGTACGTTTTGGTTTACCGCCTGGTTTGGCCTGGGCGATAGCGCCCAGCGCAACCCTGCCTCTGTCGACGCAGCAGAAGCAGAGGAGAAACTGCGTTCAGTTCACGAAGGAGCACGAATCCTGCTTGTGGAGGACAATGACATCAACCTCGAGGTTGCACTGGAATTATTGACCGGCGCGGGTCTGGATGTTGACACGGCGCAGGACGGTGTGATGGCCGTAGCCGCGGTCCGCGAAAATGTATACGACCTGGTGCTGATGGATGTACAGATGCCCGAAATGGATGGTCTTGAGGCGACACGCAGAATAAGGTCTTTGACAGATTCCAAAACCGGCACCAATGATATGCCCATCCTGGCAATGTCTGCCAATATCTTCGAAGAGGATCGTCAACAGTGCGTCAAGGCCGGTATGGTTGATTTTGTCGCCAAACCGGTCGAGCCCATCAACCTGTTCGAAACCATCGCCAAGTGGCTTAGTCGCTGAAACAATAATTATCGGGTAAGGCTACATCACTGGTAATAGCAGGCATGTACCGATTTACCCGCAACCCCATGTATCTCGGGTTCCTGCATATGCTGGCTGGTTTGGCGTTGTTTCTTGGCAATTTGTTTAGCGCTTTGCTGCCGGTATTATTTGCCGCCTATCTGAATCAATTTCAGATCTGACCAGAAGAAAAGACGCTGAAGTCACTGTTTGGAGAGAGTTACCGGGAGTATCTGAAGCGAGTGCGAAGATGGATATAATGATGCGCTGCGCGCGGCCGATGAACTTGAGGACATGGATCTTGAACAACACGATAAAACCAGCGCAGGTATGGATCTGGACAGTGCCCTGGCGGAACTGCCCAACCCGGTTCGGCTGTGTGTCGTGCTTGCCTATCATGAAGGCCTGAGTCACCCGGAAATCTCGGAGGTCATGGATCTGCCGCTGGGAACGGTCAAGTCCCATATCAAACGGGGCGCCAAACGCTTACAGCAAATGTTGTCCACTTATGTGGACGATCAAGTATCGGAGAAATCATCATGACAGACGATGGGACTCTGTATTTACAGTCTCTATTCGAGGAGGCTCGTCAGGATCTGGACCCGGAAAAATTCACTGCCGAGGTCATGCTTCATACCCGCAGGCTTCGAAACCGCAATAGGTTGGTCTGGGCCGGTGTGGGATTGATCGTGGCAATATTTGCATGGTTTTTGGCGTTGCCCGTTCAGGGATTTGCACAACTCGCATCGCAGTTGCTTACCATTTCACTGATTGACCTGGGTGAAGGTTGGCTGGCGTTTGTCTTTTCACCCATAAACAACATCGCCAGCATTCTGGTGTTGGGATTCAAGGGGATACGGATGGGCCGGAAGAAGATTCTGAGCGCAGGCTTTGCGAACTGACGTCAATTCATGTTAACGGAGTTGACGTCATGGACCATCGCCATCACCTTCAAAGCCATCACTGAACAGTAGATCACCGCGTCCGGGTGTGATCAATATGGCCCTCACACCATCGATGGTGGTTCTGAAAACTACCTGGTCATTGTCGCTAAGGGCCGAGGGATTGCCATCTTCGTTGCCGGATCCGTCTTCACTGATACCGAAGTCAAGAAATGATCCAAGTACAACCTGTTGCTGGTTGTCAAGCGTAACCGTTTCAAGACCCCGGGCCAGTAATTGCTCCCCGTCATTGTTACTGAGCCAGATCGATTGGAATGAATTGGGCAATGGGTCGGGGTTGGCCACATTGACCTCGAATCGCCCAGGTCCCTCCATACGGTATCGTGGACGGGATCTTCAGTTTCAGGACCATTGACGAGACTTGTGAAACAGGCATGCGCCGCGTCTTTGAGTTCCCAGTTTCGGGTATTCACACGATGCTCCAGCAAAACGGATGTGGACAGTCTGCCGTGGGTTGGTTACGTGGATGACTTCAATTGCTCACAACCTCAGGCCTCGCAGGAAAAGGCCTGTGCTGCAGGTGAATCATTTGCTTTTGAGGCGAATGATGCGGGACTGGTCTACCAGGCGGTGCGTGCCGGCCTCGGCAAGGGCCTGATTCCGGATGTGCGGGGTCAGAGCGATCCCGCCCTGCCAAGGATTTCTGGCAAAGAGCCTGAAATGGTGCGGGGACTACGGGTACTCGTCCACCAGGATTAGAGGCACGTGGTACGCGTGGCGGTGGTCATAGACTGGCTATCTGAACACACCCCGGTGGTATGAACCCCCTCAGCGCGGTTACCGGTTTGTCACCTAATTTGAAGAGTCGGTCTCTGCCAGAATTTTCAGAAGGTCCCTGGCTGCCTCGGACAGTGAGATTTCGCCGTCGATGTATACCGGCAAAACTTCTTTAATGGCGCCGCGATAACAGCCCCAGCGTCCGTCCCACAGACCCTGATCATCCATGTAAATACGGTAGTTCTCAGCACCGGACGCTACCAGGGTACGACGCACGGTCTCACCAGTCATGTAAAACAACACTACGTGCCAAAGATCACCCGGAAGATCCAGGTCAAGTTCGTTCGCGGTCGTCTTGAGCGGGGTCCTTCCGCCCGGAGGCGGCAATCGTGTGTGATGCTTCGTGAAAGATAATTTCCAGGGCATGGCGTTCATCGATGGAATCTGAAACCAGCAGGTGACCGCCTTCAGGCGTTAGGTAGATCGAATTGGCGCCGTGTGGCAGTGCAAATGGGACCAGATCGACCCGCAGCGGCAGACCGTGCCAGGGGGTGCCATACAGATTCTCCAGCTTTCTTGAGATCGCTGCACCGTGCAAATCCACCCTGGTGTCCAGCATGAAGATCCATTCGCGGTTCTTGGCATCCTGTTCCCGCCATTGGCACTCCCCGTAAACCGTGGTGGTCACTGCCCTGAAATGTTCTGCCATATCAGCGAATCGTTGTGCTCTTGCATCAAGATCAGGACCGGTTCCTGCCAGGTCCTGGCGTAGCAGGAACTGTTGCCGGTCGTTCCATTCGACCGGGGAGATTACCCGGGCATAGTAGTCGACCGCCAGGTTCCAACCCTCACGTGCCGATGGTGGTAGTGCGCTGATACACTCCCGTCCGGCATCCAGTTGAAACATTTCCGGCTTGCCGTCGTTGCGGTTCTTTCCCGTGGTTATCAGTGCATCGTTCAGGTTGGTGGCGAAGTCACTGTAGAAGGCGAAATGGGTTGAGGTCCTTACCGGTTCTCTTACCACTTCCCTGGCCTGCACAGCCGGCATAGACAATACGATTGCTGTGGCTCCTGCCATAAAAAACGTTTGGTACTTCATCGAACGCCCTCCGGCTCCCGCTACCGCGATTTCACTATGAGTGGAATAAATATACACCAGAACAATGAATTTCTGACCCGGCCAGGTGTGGCGGGGGGGCTTTGTTGCCATTCAAAAGTACAACATGGAAAATGATCCTGAGGCACCCTATACTCGGTTGCCTTCGGTCTGTTGTCAGCCCGAAATGACAATCCAAAGAAGATCAATATGAAAAAACAAGTCGCTGTTCTTGCCCTGTTGACAAGCCTCTCGATACCCCATGCCATGGCCGATAAACTCACCGTGGCCCGGCTCGAGGCCAGCCCTTCATTGAACGGTACCACTGCGCGGGGGGTACAGATTTCTCCCGATGGTGAGCGGGTCACCTACCTCCAGGGACGGGAGGAAAACAAGCAACAACAGGATCTGTGGGAATACCATATCGGTGATCAACAAAAGCGCAAACTGGTTGACAGTATCGAACTGCTCGGTGGTGAAGAAGAGCTGGATGAGGTGGAACTGGCCCGGCGTGAGCGGCAGAGAATTTCAGCCACCGGTATCGTGGAATACAGCTTCTCACCCGACGGAAAGGCCCTGTTGTTTCCACTCGGCGGTGACCTGTATTACCTGCCAATTGGCGGTAAACCACGCAAACTGACAGAAACAGAGGCCACCGAAACCGGCGCGAAGATTTCACCTGAAGGAAATCACGTCTCATTCATACGTGAGCAAAACCTGTACATCATTGATCTTGCCACCGGTGTAGAAAAAGCGCTGACCCGGGAAGGTGCCGGCCCTGTTTCCTATGGCATGGCCGATTTCGCAGCACAGGAAGAAATGTACCGATTCACCGGTTACTGGTGGTCAAAGGATGATGCAAGAATTGCGTTTACCAGGGTCGATGAATCGGGCGTGACACTGGTCAATCGTTATGAAATCGGTGCGGATGGCGTTACCACCGTACCCCAACGCTATCCCTTCGCCGGGGAGGCCAATCCCATCGTGCAATTGTTCGTGATGGATATCAACAGCGGTGACAGGCAGGAAGTCGACCTCGGGGAGAACAGCGACATCTATCTGCCACGGGTAAAATTTTCTCCGGATGGCACACTGGCACTGCAGCGTCAAAGTCGTGACCAGAAACGACTTGAACTGATTTTTGTTGATCCGGTTAGCTACGACCAGAAAGTCGTATTGACAGAGAATTCCGATACCTGGATCAACCTGCACAGCGACCTGAATTTTTATTCCGATGGCAGCCATTTTACCTGGTCCTCGGAACGCAGTGGCTTTCGCCATATTTATCTTTATAACAAGAATGGTGAATTGGTCCGTCAATTGACCTCGGGTAACTGGCCGGTCGCAGAATCCGGACGCCGGGGCGGTGCCATCAAGGCCGTGGATGAAACGGATGGGTTCGTGTATTTCACCGGTTGGAGTGTGACTCCGACCGAACAGCACCTGTTCAGGGCACCGTTAGCGGGTGATGGGGTGGTCACCCGACTGACCCAGGAAGGAGGCTGGCACAATGCCTCGGTGGCACCGGATGGTTCATTCTTTGTGGACAACGGGCAATCTCCCGGTCGTCCGCCTTACAGCGCCATACGCGACCGGGATGGAAATCTTCTCACCTATATCACCGAAAATGATCTGGATGAAGAACATCCGTACTACCCTTACTGGTCTGAACACAGACCCGTGGTATACGGTGTTATAAAAACCCCGGATGAGGTTGAACTCCAATACCAGTTAACCCTGCCCACAGGGTTTGATCCGAAACAGCAATATCCGGCCATCGTCTACCTGTATGGCGGCCCGGGTGGTGCCCAGGTCAAGAAATTCTGGAATGTTGGTTTGGATCAGGTACTGGCACAAAATGGCTTCGTGGTATTCACCGTGGACAACCGCGGCACCGGTGACCGGGGCACCGCTTTCGATGACCCCCTGTACCTGAAAATGGGCCACATCGAAGTCGATGACCAGGTCACAGGTGCCCGGTGGTTAATGGACAAGCCCTATGTCGATCCCGATCGAATTGGTGTCTATGGCTGGTCTTACGGTGGTTACATGACCCTGCTGTGTCTGTTCAAGGCACCCGATATTTTCAAGGCCGGCATCGCCGGTGCACCGGTGGTCGACTGGCGTCTTTATGATACCCATTACACCGAACGCTACATGGGGGACCCAGCCGAGGGTGATTTTTACGAACAATCCAGCCCCATCAGTTATGTGGATGGTCTTGAAGGCAATTTGTTGTTGATCCATGGCATGGCGGACGACAACGTGTTCTTCGACAATTCGGTCAAGTTGATAGCCGCCCTGCAGCAAGCCAAAAAACAATTTGAGCTGATGACCTATCCGGGCAAGCGTCACGGCATCAGGGGTGAAGCGGAAAGAACCCATTTGAACGAGATGCGCCTGGACTTTTTCAAGCGGCATTTGCAACCGTAGATGACAGCTGTAGCTGTGATGGTTATTGTCATTGGTCGTCAGGACGGACATTGGCCATCTGGTCAGGTCTAATTCCCGATATTTGTCACAAATCCGATAGACGGTGTTTTGCACTCCATAGTTGATGTCTCCATGCAGCAAATGGAAGTGATTGTGAAACTGGTCGTGACAGTGTCGCATTCGGTATCTCATTCTTGTTGGATTTCACCTTCCAGCAGGATATTGATAATGATCGCCATCGCCTCGGCGGAAAGTCGTTTCCAGAGAATATTCTGGTTATCGTTGATCATGGCATAATGCATTCTGGCAGGTATTGGTTACGGGCAGACACCGTGCTGGCTGAGCGCGAACGCCGCCTGGATGTGCAACGTGAGAATGTTGACCGTATGCGGGCAGAGGATAAATTGTAAGCATCTTTAAACGGAATGAAATGCTGATATGAAGTCGGAAGTCAGCGAGGAGTGTCCTGATGTTTCACATGTTAAGTTGTTTTAATCTGAAGCCGGGTGTCACGATCGAAAGTTTCAGCCGATCACTGGTACAGCTTGATGATTACCTGAGAAAGATCGACCTGGTTGAATCAACCGGCAGGATCGGCCGCAGACAACATCACCCCGTCATGGATACCGACAGCGAACGCGACCACCAGTACTTCGTGATCATGACCTTTAGGGACAGAGACCAGTGTGATCGGTCGGTCGGGCGTGTCAAAGCCGGAGATGAGCCGCTGAACTCCATTCATCATGCCGTCTGGCATCAGGTTGAGGACCCGGTTTTCATCTGCTGGGAAGATGCCTGACCCCTTTTTAGACCGATATGAACTCTCTGATAGTCACACCTGAAAATCAAATAAAGCCAAACAACGGTGGAAAGACAACGACTACAATGACTGCCCACAGGACATAGACCGGTATGTAATCGGTCTGCCATTTCTCCAGGGAGGAAAAGCCACTCTCACCCCGTATAAATCGAAAGTAGTACCAGGCTGACCCGCTGAGACTGACCAGCAGAATGATGTTTTCACCCAGGGCAGCCACCCGGTTGGGTGTGAACCCCAGTTCGGAAATTCGCCCCGCAATGGCCGCCAGCGCCAGCAAGTCCACCAGCAGGGCAGACAGCACCAGAATCAGCTGCAGAATGTCAAACCAGCCGGGTGCCGTGTCGGGGTCTCGGGAGGAAACCGCGTAAAGCACCAGGCCAAGTACCAGGACCAGTGCCAGGTCGAAGCCAATCAGAACCTCCCTTTGGACATCAATGCCGTTGCCGGTAACCAGCATGGTGATAAGAAAGGAAAGCAGTGACAGGGTGAAAAGCGGTGTAAACACCCTGGTCAGCACCGGTGCCATATTCTCAATTGCGCCCTGTTTTGCTTCCACCAGCCAGGAAGCCACCAACACGGCCCCCGCTGCCCCACAGGGAATGATCCAGGTCGCCGCAAGCCACCCGATGTCGAGACCGATGATGGAAAACATACCGACTGTAAACCCCGTCATCACGCCACCGCCCAGGGCAATGAGTACATAGTAAATGGCAAATTCTCCGGAAAAACGCACAAAGTCCATACGCCTTGAGCCGGATCGCCACCAATCGCCGGTATAGACCACTCCAATCAGGAACCACAGGGCCAGGGGCAGATGCAAGACGGTCAGAATTTCGGTTGATCCCTGTGGGCTAAATGGATAGACATTGGCAAACAGCACCCCCGCGAAAGCCGCGGCTGCCAGTAACTGCAATCCGCTCATTTCCAGTTGTCTTTTCCAGATGAAGTACAGGGCCAGATAGGGCAGACAAAACAAGCTGAAATTTCGCATGAAAAACGGAATGTTTTCATCTTCAAAATCGATACCGGCCAGGAAGGGCAACTTGAAGGTCGTGGCTGCGCACAGCGCAAGAATCAGAACAACTCCAAACTCACGAAGCCCAACGGTGGTGTCACGCTTGTCTGTGTGTGCAGAGAAGACCAGGTTTTTCCACAGCCGTCCGGAGTGTACGACGGCATATTCTCTTGATACCACGTCCAGGTTGCCTATTCTTTTCACTGCAATCAGGAATGCCTCATCGCTATCCAGTCCCGCGTCGATGAGCCCGTCGACCTGCATTCTCAGGTGGTCCTCCAGTTCCCTGGTATCGCTGTCCTTGATCGCGTCCTTGCCTGACAGGTAGGCCTTCCATTCCGAAATACCTGATTCCAAATCGAATTCGTTCACAGCGTTATCCTGCCTGTAACCCGTCGGGGTTGCTCCACTGCGAGCGTTCGCTCAAGTCACGCCAGACACCACTCAGTGCATCATTGATGATTTCCCACTGCCGGTATTGCACTTTCAGTGTCTTGAGGCCGTGCTCTGTAATTTGGTAATACTTGCGCCGGCGCCCCGTCTGCGCTGTACGCCAATTGGCTTTCAGATGTCCCTGGTGTTCCAGTCTGTGCAGCAACGGGTACATCATTCCGTCCGTCCACTTGAGTGCCCCCCCCGACAACTCGCCAACCCGTTTTACGATCTGGTATCCATAGCTTTCACCCTCGGCCAGTATTCCCAGCACCAGGGGTGTTGACGATGCAGCCATCAGGTCTTTGGACAGGTTCATTTGGTTGGTTGATTTTTATACATAGAACTATGATACATAAATGATCTAGGTATACAAGAAATATCTTCTATAAAAAGGCAAATTTGCTACAGTGTGTCGCCGGCAGCTTGTTCAAGCGCTGCCTTTCGAAACAGCCATGCCGAGCTGAGAAACAAGGCAACGTAGAACCCGTTTAATCCCAGGATCTCACCCACCGAACTGTACGCAGCCTGGTGCATTCCGGCGTACAGAGCGATCACGGCGACCAACGCCTGGGCGAGCGCGGTGGCAAGCAAGGTACGGGCCATTCCAAGGGGCTGAAACCGGGCGATGATGGCACCGATGAGTTCGATGGCCAACACACCGACATACATCAGGTCGGCGGGGTCACCATCGACACCGAGGACACCAACGGCACCGATCACCCATACCAGCAGGAATGGTGTCAGCAGCGCCAGAATGACCGCGAATCGGTAACTACTTATCTTTCGCATCTCTATCCCTCTTTGTTCCCATCGATTGACTTTGATCTACAAAGTGTAGAGTCGGGTTGTGCGGATGAAAAGGCGGAAAAATGACGGCCCCGGGTCAAAAGCGGGTCGGGAACAAGCGCTTTAATTCTGCTCTCTGTAATGCGTAGAAAGAACCTGACCGAAGTTCATTGATCGAGTATCTCGATCACCTGTGCCAGCCACTCCACGCTGTCGATGGTGCTCGGTACCATGTAGACCTGGATGTGATCGATCCCTTCCTCAGCGAATGCCCGGATGGTTTGCGCGACCACCTCTGGCGGGCCGCTCAGGGCATGGAGGGACGCATCGAGATTGAGTGGGATGTCTCGCTTTCCGGTGGGGTCGATGGCAATGGCACAGCTACGCCCAAGCGTGGCAGGATCGCGCCCTACGTCACGGCACCGGGTGTCGACCAGTTCGCGCAACGGTGGGATGTCTTGTGGCGAATTACCTTCGTCGCACAACCAGGTATTCCAGCTGTCCACCCAGGGCAGAGTAATACCCAGCATACGCGGTCCGCTGGAGCCGATCATCAGTGGCGGGCCGTTTGGTCTGGGCCCCCGCGGAGCCAGTTCGCAATCACGAGCAAAGTAGTATTTGCCTTCGAAATCCACCGACCCCTCCTGCAACAGTGACCGGATGATGTGGAACGCCTCCTCGAACCGTGACACACGCATTTTGAAGGGCAGCCCGAAGGCCTGGTACTCATCGCTGTGCCAGCCCGCTCCCAGACCCAGGACCACGCGACCGCCCGAGATCTCCTCCACTACGTCGACCTGCTTGGCGAAAACGGCCGGGTTGCGAAAGGACGTGGGCGTGACCAGTGAACCGATCTCCACCCGCTTGGTAACCGCCGCCAGCGCGGCCAGGATGGACCAGCATTCCCAGACCCCCTGTTGCCCAACCTGCGTCGCCTCTCCACGGTACAGAAGATGGTCGACAAACCAGATGGAATCGAGGCCAATGTCTTCGGCAAGACTCGACATCTCCACGTAGTCGTTCCAGCGCGGTGTCCTGCCACCGAGGTCTCCTTCCGACTCCGGCAGGATCAGGCCCAGTTTTACCGGGCGGTTCTTGCTGTGCTTCATCATGACTCCTTCTGCAAGTATTAAATTCAGTGTAACCAGTAACAGCAGTTGGCCAAAAGAGAAAGTTCAAATTTAATGTATGCCGCCCCGTTTACAAGCCACACACAGGTGTTCAAATAACAGGCAGCAATCAGAGCAAAGCCAATGCGTAACTTGTTGCTGACTATTTGCCGGATATCCAACGTCGGAAACGTGACCCAGTTGCTGATCATGGTATTACGGGTTGGATCCTCTAATCAGGCGAATACGCACTTCACCCGTAAACTGGACATCCTATATGTCCCGTGACGAAGCGCGGTCAAAATCCTGGCTGTCTTCCTCGAGAGAACTGCGAACAACCTGCAAGACCTTCTCGACGTCGAATGGCTTGGTGAGGTAGGCAAAGAAGCCGGCGTTCCTGGCACGTTTGACGTCGTCTTGCATGGCGGCGGCACCGAGTTCGCCAATACGATACCCTGCTCGGCATCCGCTGCGGCGACCAACTCAACGTTTGGTATGTTCTTAAATATCATCCGCATCAGTTCTGCGCTGCTTGAATCGTCCTCGATGTAAAGCACACGGCGGCACGGCGTGTTCTCGCCCAATGGTTGTGCCAGGCCCGGTTTAACTTGCAGCTGATCCAGGGCGGAAATTCCCGGATCGACGTCTTCGGCCAAAGGCAGTTCAATCCAGAAAGTGCTGCCCTTGCCGATATCGGATTCACATCCTATGACTCCTGCCATCGCTTTCATCAGGCGTTTCGAGATCACCAGGCCGATACGGGTACCCTCGATATTCATTGATTCCCTGCCCAGACGGTCGAACGGTTCGAATACTTTTGCGTGGTCCTTTTTCGCTATTCCCGGCCCCGAATCGCTGACGCTGATTCGCAGCATGCCTGCAGTGGTCTTTTCAGCATCGACCGTTACCGTACCCGCGTCCCGATTGAATTTCACTGCATTGGACAGGAGGTTCAGCAGCACCTGCTTCAAGCCCGTGAGATCGGCACTGATGGTGGGCAGGTCCTTGACAGTCGACCCGGCCATCACCGAGATGGACTGTTGCTCCGCTATCGATTGCGCGATGATCAGGCAATCGTCAACAACGGCAGTCGGATTGACTGCTTGAACCGTCAACTTCAACTTGCCTTCCTCGATCTTGACCAGGTCGAGAACGTCGTTGATTAAACCCAACAAGTGCCGGCCGCTCTTGATGATATGGTCAACGTTGTGTTGCTGTTTTTCGGTCAGGGGTTCCCTGGAGTCCAACTGCAGCACATGCGCGAAACCGGGTACCGCGTTCAGTGGCGTACGCAGTTCGTGGCTCATCGAGGTCAGGAATTTAGACTTAACCAAGTTAACCATTTTTGATTCATTCAGCAACATGGCAAGTTTCCTTCTCGATTCTTGCCAGTAATCGGTCATGGTTTTGAGTGAAATCGAGGTCAGAATAACTGCCGTCAACAGGCTGATTGCTCGCAGGTCAGCGATTTGTCCGGGCAACAACACCGATTCCGGCAGTAAGCCCGTCGCTCCAATCCAGTAGAGAAAAGCCAGACAGAGCACCGTGCCCATAATTGCAAATCGGGGAACCCGGCGGCTTCAATAGGTGCCGGAAAACACGAAGAATACCAGGTACAAAGGCGTAACGGGGGACGATATACCACCTGTGATTGCTACGAATGCAGTCATGCTTGTCAGCCCACCAAAATTCACCCCAATAACGATACTGGTAAGTAAAAACCAAATCGAATTGCAAACGCGCCTATCATGGGAACTGTGAATCCCGTAAGCAAAATGATGATTTCGGCAATTGTGAAATCTTCTCTGAGGACAAAATAAAGACCGCTACACACTGCGGTGGTCAGAGAAATTCTCAGGAAGGAGCGGGCTACAGCGATTGAGCGGCGACCCTGTGGTGACGTCCTCTCGATACCTGGTGGTGAGAACCAGCGGGGAAACTGCGTCAATCTGAAAGTCATATTGGCTTCCGATCAGCACCCGTGGCTTGATATCGATTTGTCGCCGAATAATACCATAGTGGTAAAAAATTGAGCTCCCTCATACATGTTAAAAGTGAGGAAACTGGTCGAACAAAGGATGCTTTTGAAAGCAATGGATGAGTCAAAAAGTCACCTTGTTTAGATCCTGATCTGCATTATTAAACATTGTTGAACGTCCGCTTCAGACCGTTAGCCGCAATTCATACAATGGAAGCTGAAGCCGGTTGAATCCACAATGGCAAAGCGTAACGCCACATTCCGCAACTGTGTATAACCGCAGGCGTCGAGGAGCGAAACTTGGCAGATCGTAATGTCAACCGCAGTGCCCGGCTCGTATCGATGCGCCGATAAAATTGCAGATCAGTCTCTCCGCATGAATTATCGTTGTACTGCTGACGTCATATTTTGGCGCTATTTCGACCAAATCCATACCGACTACACGGCCTTTGTTGACGAGACCGTGTACAAGTTCCCTGGTTTGAATCCAATTTAGGCCACCGGGTGTCTGAGCCATCACCGCGGGCATGATTGTCGGATCAATTCCGTCGGCATCAATGGTCAAATAGTAAGGCCCACCATTTGGGATGCGATCGAGCACTGCATCCATACCGATGCTGTGCATTTCGTACGCTGAAATCAGATCGGCCCCGTAGGTGCGTGCGTCCGCGACTTCGCCTTCTCGTGCACTTCCAATTCCGCGCAATCCGATTTGCACGATGTCTTTGATCCAGGGCATTTCGGATGCACGCCTGATGGGGCTCGAATAACCTTCCGTTTCGCCGTTGACCTCATTACGCCAGTCAAGATGCGCATCGACGTGCACCAGTGTTACCGGCTCATTGAAAATCTCTAGCGCTCGCATCACCGGAATCGGAATGCCGTGGTCGCCGCCGAGAGAGATTAGAATGGCACCGCTTGAAAAGATCTTGCGCGCCGCAAGTTCAGCGTAGCGGTAATGCGCTTCGTGATCAGCGGAGTCCGCGCTCACATTGCCGCAGTCAACGACCCTAATGTTCTTTCCCGCAAACAAGGGGCCCCCGAGATCCCAGTCGAAGTGGTTTTTCGTGTATTCGATATCGGCCGCCGACGGTGTATTGCGAATAATATCAGGCGCGGTACTCTGATCATTCGCCATTGAAGAAACGTTATAGGGCATCCCAAACGGTATACCGAGGATGGCAAAATCTGCCTGCAATTCATCAAGGTTCAAAGCCAATGGGAAGTTGAGAAATGTTCCTTTCTTGTTTCCGGGTGGTACAGTCAATTTCTGTGTCATTATTCTGATCCGCCGTAGATGTTTGCTTACGATTCTGGTTGCCGTAATACTATATGCAACCAGCCTGAATCACGGGAAGTGCTTAAATCCACCAAGCCGACCGACCGGCAGCTTCTGGCCGATTGCAGCCTATCGCATCATTGAAAATCAAGCCTGTCGAATAGCTGCTTACTGCCCAATACCGGTCTGTCATTCCACCATAATGGCCCGGGATGCCCCGCGTGACAACAAACAACCCCCGCCTTTGACGAGAGGTACGAGGTATCAGCATAGCGGAGAGCATACTTTATGAATTTTTAGAATTTTAAATGGCAGCAACCTGACCAGAAGAGGCAAATATATCGGTTTTCTCGAACAACCGGAACCGGCCAATAGCATTAGTAATCGGGCGGGCTCATATTAGCCCTGCTCCCTTACCATGGTGGTACATCCACCAGGGAGAAAGCCATGACTTATTATGCTGCACTCGACGTATCACTGCGTTCTGTCCATATCTGTGTGATTGATGATGAGGGCGAGATTCAAGCCGAGACCAAGCTCGACTCGGAAGTCACCGACATCATTGCCTGCCTCGATAGTCTCGAGTTGGAGATCGCCAGCGTTGGGCTCGAGGCCGGAACGCTTTGCCAGTACCTGACCTACGGACTGCAATCTGCCGGCTTCGAGGTGGTGTGCATGGAAGCGCGCCAGGTCAAGGCAGCACTGTCGGCGATGCGTAACAAGACAGACCAGAACGATGCCAGAGGCATCGCCCAGCTGTTGCGCAGCGGCTGGTACAGCCAGGTGCACATCAAAAGCATGGCCAGTCACCGGATCCGGGCGCTGCTATCGAGTCGCAAAGCGGTATTAAGCAAGTGCATTGATCTGGAACACGAGATCCGTGGCCTGTTCAAGGTGTTCGGCATCAAACTTCCCGCCAAGCTGGGTCATGGCGCCTTCGATGCTGCAGTACGCGGCATCATTAAAACCGATGCGACTTTGTCTTTTACCTTGTTACCGCTGCTTGAAGCACGACTGGTGTTGTATCACTGCTTCCGGGAACTGGATAACCGTAGCCGCAACATGGCCCGTGCTGATCCTGTTTGTCAGCGACTCATGTCGGCGCCGGGCGTTGGCTTCATCACCGCACTGACCTATAAAGCAGGCGTTGATGATCCCGCTCGCTTTAAACGCTCCAGAACAGTGACCGCCCACTTTGGTCTCACCCCGCGGCGCTTCCAGTCCGGGGAGATCGACATCGACGGGCATATCTCCAGATGTGGCGACCGAGATGTGCGTTGCACGCTCTACACCGCCGCCAATGCACTCATGACACGCAGTTCCAGGTGGTCTTCGTTGAAAGTCTGGGGCATGCAAAAAGCAAAAACCCGTGGTCACCGGCGTGCCGTTATCGCCGTGGCCCGCAAACTCGCCGTCATCCTGCACCGTATGTGGGTTGATGACACTCAGTTCTGCTGGGGTTTGGAGGAAGCAAGGTCATGAAATAACAGCAGCCTCCATCCTCAAAAGATGCGTCCCGGCGTGGACGTGGTCTGGATGAAGCCGTAAACGTCCGCTGTGTTTTAAACACGCCCAAAAGCTTGGCTCTCCAAACCGTCCGACCTATGCCTGCAGCGGCTAGTTAGTATCCAGTGCCGACTGCGAAGAGAAGCGTGACCCACGCCAAGACGCGACCAGTATTATCCTATAAACCATGGGAGCTTGACATCAAGGCCCGATTAGAGAAGCGGAC